>NZ_AP025628.1:719938-1439877 GCF_025999835.1 Caldinitratiruptor microaerophilus
ACCGCGTGCCGGGAAAGGTGGGGACCGCCTACCGCTCCGTCATGGCCCGCGGCCGCCTGCGCCGGGTCACCGACCTGGCCGAGGAGACGCGGGTTCTTCAGCTCCTCCTCGACAAGTACGTGCCCGGGTTCTTCGACCGGCCGCTCTTGCCCTCGCATGTCGACCGCTACCGGTCGAGTCGCGGTTCACGGGTGCTGGTGGTGGCGTTCGAGATCGAGGAACTCACCGCCAAGGCCGCTCTCCCCCGGGGGAGGGCGATCTTCACGCCCGGCATGACGGTCCGGGACCTGCCCCTGGTGCGCACCCGCTCGCCGAGTGCCGGGCATGACCACGGTGTGCCCGGCCCCGGTGGCTTCTGACGGCCGGTGCATGTCCGGCGGGCAACGCCTGTGGACCAAAATCGGGCGGCAGCGTTTGCCCGCAGAACACAACCGGCCCCGCCGTGGGGTACTTCGTGGCGTAAGCCGCGTGTTTTGCAGAGGTCGGCCGCGAGTCAGTCTGCGGAAATCGCCGTTGGTCCCGCGAGACGGTACGGCCTCCCGGGGTGGGGCACGAAGCGGCGGCCCGGGGAGCACCCGGGCCGCCGCGGGGTGCAGGGCGGCGTCACCCCTTCCGGTGCGGCGTCGACTGCACGCGGTAGTCGGGTCCCAGCCGCATCTTGGCGATGTACAGGATCTGCCCGACGTGCTCGGACAGGTGGGTCGCGACGCCGAAGATCAGGTCGAGGACGGTCATCTCCCGGTCGCGCACCCGCCGGGTCTCGGCCAGCTGTTCGGCGGAAAGCGTCTCCAGCACTCGGTCGGCCGCGCCGAAGGCGTCCCCCAGGATCTCCAGGACCCGGTCCCGGGTCAGGAAGTCCCGCGAGTTGAACTCGGCGTCCCGGTCGCGGGTGTCGGGCGCGCCGCCGACGGCGGAGACGAGGCGCTGCCCGATGTTGCCGGCCATGTGCAGCACCAGGTTGGCGATGCTGTTGCTCTCCTCGTTGGGCCGCCAGTTGACGTCCTCGTCCCGGAGCTGCTCGATCGCCGCCCCGGCGCGGCGGTGGAGGTCCCGCAGCCGGTCGCGGTGAATCCGGATCACGGTCTGCCCGAGGTCCACGGTCTTCCCCTCCCTGCGGAAATGGGTCGGTGGTTCCTTCTTGCCCGGTGCGTGGGTTTCCTCTCCGGCCCGGCCGAACGGCCGGCTCGCCGCCGGCTCACACTATCGCCGGGAGGTGTGGGCGACATGGCGAAGACCGGTCGCAGGCAGGATTCCGACAGCGTGGACCGTCCGATCCCCGGCCGGGGGTCCCGCGAACCGGCACCCCTGAGGGAGCCGCACCCGGTGGGGGAGGGCCGGCGCGAGCGGACCCGGTGCCTGTCCGCCCGGCTCACTCGTAAAGGTGGAGGAGGGCGTCGACGGGCGCGTGGTCGTCCGTGAGGACCGGCACGTCGTCGACCGGGAGGGGCCGCGTGTGCAGGGCGGCGGCGTACTCGGGCAGGGAGGGGGTCCCGAGCGCGTCCGCCTGCGCCTCCGCTGCCTTGACGATGTCCTCGCGGCTCCACCGGTGCGGCTCCCTGGGGGCGAGGAGGATGACGTTCTGGTAGGTGTCGGGGCTGCGCCCCCCGACGGGGAAGAGGTACACCTCGGGAAACACCGTCGCAAAGGTGCGCGCCATCGACCGCAGGAGGGCGCTCCGGGGCCCCTCGAGGGCGCCGATGAGGTTCGCGGCCACCAGCCCGCCGTCCGTGAGGCGGGCCCGGACGCGCCCGAGGAACTCCCGCGTGGTCAGGTGGAACGGAATGGCGTCCGCGTAGTACGCGTCGAGGAGGATGACGTCGTAGGCCGGACCGGCGCGGTCCAGGAGCCGCCGGCCGTCCTCCACGTGCACGGTCAGGCGCGGGTTGTCCGGGACGCCGAAGTAGGTGCGGGCGACCTCGACCACCACCGGGTCGAGTTCGGCCACGTCCAGCCGCAGGTCCGGCCGGTAGGCGAGGAGCTTCTTGACCACGGAGCCGCCCCCGAGCCCGACCATCAGCGCCCGCCCGGCGTCCGGTCGCAGCGCGAAGGGGAGCAGCAGGTAGTCCGTGTACTCGAAACGGGCCCGGAGCGGGTCATCAAGGTACATGCCGCTCTGCCACGAGTTGTCGAACCGGAGGTAGCGGCTGCCGCCTGCGTTCTCCACCCGGATGTGGTGGTACAGGCTTTCCTTCTCGAAGACCACACCGTCCTCGAAGGGGCCCCGGATCTCGCCGACCGCCGGGCCGCCGGACACCACCCCCGGCTGCATGCCGCCGCCGACTGCCCGGGGCGGCTCGATCCGCGCCGGCGCACCGGTCTCGAAGAGCGCCGGTGGACGCAGGACGGCCGAGGTGAAGAGGAGCAACGCGGTCAGGGCCGTGACCCCGATTGCCTGGGCCCGCCGGCGCGCGGCGGCCAGGTCGAGGGCGGCCAGGGCGAGGAGGACGAGCCCGCAGCTCCGCAGGAGGTCGGCGACGCCGAAGGCGGGGATCAGGAAGAAGGACGTGACGAGCGTGCCGGCGATGCTCCCGCCGGTCGACAGCGCGTAGAGGACGCCGGCGGTGCTGCCCACGCTCCGGATTTCCCGCGCCGCCAGCCGCACGGCCCAGGGTGACACCAGCGCCAGGAGGAGGGCGGGGCCGGCGAACAGGGCGAGCGAGGCGACCAGGGCCCCGAGCCGGGGCCCCAGATCCCGGGCGGCGAGCCAGGCATTCACCCGCGTGGCCGCCTCCGGCAACAGCCAGGTCCACACCCCCGCCAGCGCCAGGACGCGGGCCAGGGGCGGGAGCGACGGGTGCCGGTCGGCCAGCCGGCCTCCGAGGTAGTAGCCGGCGCTCAGGGCGGTCAAGATCACCCCGATCAGGCTGCCCCAGACGAAGATCGAGTTTCCGAACTGGGGCGCCAGCACCCGGCTGCCCAGCATCTCCAGGGCCATGAGCACGGCGCCGGAGACCAGCACGGTGAGCTGCAGCACGCTGCCGGACCACCTCCCCGGATCGGACTCAGAGCCAGCTCAGGGCCGCTTCCCGGGCCAGCACGACGGCGAAGAAGAGCATGATGGCGCCCGATGCCCGCCGGACCCAGACCTGGTGCGCCGGCGTCAGCCGGGCGCCGAAGAGGGCGCCGCCCAGGGCCAGGGTGAGGAAGAAGAGCCACGAGGCGGCCACCGCGCCGGCCGCGAACGCCGCCCGGGTCGCCGGGGCCCGGCTGGCGATGGCCGAGCCGAGCACGGCCACCGTGTCGAGGATGGCGTGGGGATTACCCCACGAGACGCCGACCCCCGTCAGGACGACGGCACGCGCCGGCGCGGCCGCCGCAGCCGCCTGCCGGCCGGCCGCTGCGTCCCCGGCGGCCAGGACGGCCGGCTCGGCAGGGTCCCGCAGCGACCCGAAGCCGAGGGCCGTCAGGAACAGCGCCCCCACCGCCAGGAGGACGGTCCGCAGCCAGCCCACCCCGGTGAGCAGCGCGGACAGGCCGGCCGCACCCGAGAGGATCAGCACGGTGTCGCACACGCCGGCCACGACGGCAGCGAGGAGGCCCCGCCGCAGCCCGCCGAGCAGGCCCTGGTTGAGGACGAAGACGTTCTGCGGGCCGATGGGGAGGATCATGGAAAGGCCGAGCAGGAGGCCGCTGAGGAACGCCAGCGCTTTCACCCCTGAGGGACATGTGCCGGTATGGATTCGGCTCCGCGCCGGCGCGGTCCTCCCCTGCCCGGGCCGCGTGTCGGGGTGGTGGCGGCGGCAGGACCCGGCCGGGGCAGGCGCGACCTGTCTGCGCGTAGAAGGATGTTCCCAGTACCGCGCAGGAGGTCGTTGCCATGCCGTTCGCTCCCGGCCCCGAGGTTGCCGCGGTGGAGATGCTGCCGGGCGTGTTCCGCAAGACCATGACGACGACGCCGTCCATGATGCTGTGCGAGATCAGCCTCAGTGCCGGCTCGTCGGTGCCCATGCACCAGCACCCCCACGAGCAGATCGGCTACGTGGTGAGGGGGCGCATGCGACTGGTCATCGGCGATGAGGAGCGCGTCCTGAACGCCGGGGACGCCTACGCCATCCCGGGCGGTGTACCGCACATGGCCGAGCCCGTGGACGGCGACTGCACCGTCGTTGACATCTTCCACCCGCACCGGGAAGAGTACCGCTGAACCGGCGGCCACGCGGCGGTGGTCCGGCAGGACTGCCGCCGGCGTGCCACGCCCTGGCAGGCGAGGAGGGGATTCGCCCTGCCGCTTCTCGTCCTTCAGGACATCTGGCGCACGTACCGGGACGGAGCCATCCGGGTCGACGCCCTTCGGGGCGTCGACCTGACCGTGGAGGATGGGGAGTTCGTCTCGATCATGGGGCCGTCCGGGTCCGGGAAGTCCACCCTCCTCAACATCATCGGCTGCCTGGACCGGCCGACGTCCGGCGTGTACACGCTCGCCGGCCAGCGGGTCGACGGCCTGGCCGACGTCCGCCTGGCAGCAGTGCGCAACCGCTTCATCGGCTTCATCTTTCAGGAGTTCCGGCTGCTCCCGGACCTCGACGCCCTGGGCAACGTGGCCCTCCCGCTCATCTACCGGGGCGTGCCGGCCCGGGAGCGGCGACGCAGGGCCGAGGAGGCCCTGGCGGCCGTCGGGCTGGCCGACCGCGGGCGGCACCGCCCCTCGCAGCTGTCCGGCGGCGAGAAGCAGCGAGTGGCCATCGCCCGCGCGCTGGTGGCCGACCCCGCCCTGATCCTGGCGGACGAACCGACCGGCGCGCTCGACTCGGCCAACGGGCGGGCCATCATGGCGATCTTCCAGCGCCTGAACCGGGAGCGGGGCCTGACCGTCGTCCAGGTGACGCACGATCCGACCGTCGCCCGGCACGGCACGCGCATCGTCCACCTGCGGGACGGGGCGGTCGAGCGTGAGGAGGCCGTCGCCGAGCCCCTGGTGGCTCAGGAGAATGCCGCCGGTGGGGAGGGCTGATGTCCGGGTGCTCCGGGAAGGAATGGGTTCTTCGGTGCAGCGCGTGCTGGCCATCGTCTTGATCGTGGCCCTGGCGGTCGCCGGGGGGTACTACGCGTTCCGGAGCCTGGTCCCCCCGCCGGCGGACCAGGCGGCAGGGCCGCTCTACGCCACCGCCGACGTCGTGCGCGGCGACATCACCGTCGCCGTCGACGCCAGTGGCCCCCTCAGCCCCTCGAGCGGCGGCGGCATCCAGGCGCCGTTCCCCCGCGGCCCGGTCCGGGGCGGGATGCCCAGCTTCATCGTCGACAAGGTCCTGGTGCAGGAGGGCGACGCCGTCCGGATGGGGCAGCCGCTCCTCCAGCTCGTCGCCCCGGAACTGGCGTCTCAGGTGCAGACCCTGGCCGCCGAGATCGAGGCGGACCGCCAGGACCTTGCCGACCTCCTGGGCATCCCGCCGGAGGCGGTGGACGCAGCCAACCCGGCGCAGGGGGTCACGCTGCGGGCGCCGATCTCCGGCCGCATCAGCGGCCTCAGGGCCCGCGAGGGCGAAGAGATCCAGCAGGGGCAGATCGTCGCCCGGATCGTGGACGACTCGGAGTGGCGGATGACGGTCCGGCTCAGCCCCCTGGAGTTTCAGGGGCTCAAGCCGGATGACGTCGCCCTGGTCCGCTTCACCCAGTTCGACAGCGTGATCGAGGCCCGGATCACCGACATGAACCCCAACCCCATCCCGACGCCGGCGTCGGCGCTCGGCGCCTGCCCGAGCGGTCCGGTCCTGCGGCCGCCCCAGGGCAGCGAGGGGACGGGCTCCGGCGGTGGGGAAGGCAGCCCGCAGGCCGGCCCGACGTTCTACCAGTTCGCCCACCTGGTCACGATCCAGGGGCCCAACCCGGGGCTGATCCTGCCGGGCATGACGGCCTACGTCGGCTTCCTGCCCAGGGAGGCGCAGGACGTCCAGGATCCCCTGCAGCGTGCGGCCCGGGCTCGCTGGGCGGGCAACTGCGCCACCGTCGAGGGTTACGCCCGGGAGGAGCGGGTCATCAGCCGGACGAACGGCATCCCCACCCAGGTTTTCGTCCAGGAGATGCAGAAGGTGAAGGCCGGCGACCCCATCGTGGCCCTGTCCGGCGACGAGACCCAGGACGCCATCGAGAAGCGCCTGCGCGAGCTCCAGCAGAAGGAGACGGAGCTCGAGGCGATGCAGTCGCAGCTGGACCAGCTGACGATCACGGCGCCCATGGACGGCGTGGTCTCCGAGCTGCGCGCCCAGGCAGGACAGCGGATCGAGCCCGGCGAGTGGCTGGGTTCGATCTTCCACACGTCGAACATGGACCTCTGGGTCGAGGTCGACGACGCCGACGTGCTCAAGGTCCGCCCCGACGCGCCCGTCAAGGTCACGGTGGATGCCCTGCCCGGCCAGACCTTCGAGGGGCGTGTCACGCAGATCGCCATGGCGGGCCAGAACCAGAGCGGCATCACCGTGTTCCGGGTGCGCATCCAGGTGCGGGGCGGGCCCGACCTGCGCCCCGGCATGCAGGCGCACGCGCACATCGAGGCCGGCAGCGCCAGGGGCGTGCTCCTCGTGCCGCTGGAGGCGGTGTTCGAGGAGGACGGCCAGACCAAGGTCGAGGTCCTCCAGCCCGACGGCACGACCAAGGTCGTCCCGGTCGAGCTCGGCCTCATGAACGACCGGGTGGCCGAGGTGAGGAGGGGGCTCGAGGAGGGTCAGAAGGTGGTGACCGGCAGCTCGGCCGACGTGTTGCCGAGCCAGCGCATCCAGTCCCGGGACCTCCTGCTGCCCGGCCAGCAGGAGCGTGAGGGCGGGGGCACGAGCGGGCGCGACGGCGAGCGCGGCGGCGACCGGCCGGCCCCGCCAGGCTCCCGGCGCTGAGGGGGCGAGCCCATGCGGGTGACGCGGTGGCTGCAGCGCACCGGTGTCCGGATCTGGTTCAGCGCGCAGATGGCGGGCCACGGCGTGCTCGCCAACCCCCTGCGCTCCGGGCTCACCGTGCTGGGGGTGGCGATCGGGGTCGCCTCGGTCGTGAGCCTCATGGCGATCGGCGAGGGGGCCCGGCGGGCCGTGGTCGAGCAGTTCCGCAGCCTCGGGGAGAACGTGATCGTGGTGCGGGCGGAGGACCCCTCGGCGGAGTTCGACCCGGACGAGGCCGGGGACCTGGTGGAGCGGGTCGGCGTGCTCACCCACGCCACCCCGGTGATCGAGGCTCAGGCCACGATGCGCTGGCGCCGCACCCGGGGCGTCGTGGGCGTGTTGGGGGTGAACGAGCAGTTCCCCATCATCCGCGACCACCCCCTGGCGGCGGGCCATTTCTTCACGAGTCTCCACGTGAAGCAGCGAGCCGCCGTGGCGGTCCTGGGCTACAACCTGGGCTCCGGGCTCATGGGCGGCCGCAGCCCCGTGGGGCAGGCGTTCACGCTCGGCGGGCGGACCTTTCGCGTGATCGGCGTGCTGGCGCCGAAGGGCGCGGGGCAGGCGGAGGGGATCGACGACAAGGTCGTGATCCCGTACACGGCGGCGCAGCCGATCGCCGGGAAGGTGACGGCCTCCCAGATCTGGGCCAAGGCCCGGTCGGCCCGGGAGGCGGACCTCGCCGTCGTGCAGCTCGGCCGCATCTTCCGGCGCCAGCTCGGGATGGACCCCGGGGCACCGACCCCTGCCGGCACGGACACGGCGGCCGGCCCGGCGGCGGCTCCCGGTCCCGGACCCGGACCCGGAGGCCCGTTCTTCACCAGTCCCGGCGTGGGCGTCTTCCCGAGGGGGGCGTTCGGCTTCCGGGCGCCGCCGACGGGCAGCGCGGGCCCGCCCCGCCCGGGCGCGCCGGGGGCCGAGGGCGGGGAGGCGGGGCCGCTGCTGGGCGGGCGTGCCCTGATCACCGTCACGAACCTCAACCGGATGGTCCAGCAGGCCGACAAGGCGAACCGCATCATGACCCTGCTCCTGGGCGGGATCGCGGCGGTCTCGCTCCTGGTGGGCGGCCTGGGAATCATGAACATCATGCTGGTCGCGGTGACGGAGCGCACGGCCGAGATCGGCCTGCGCCGGGCCCTCGGCGCCACGCAGGGCGACCTGGTGGTCCAGTTCCTCCTGGAGGCGCTCTACCTGAGCGGGATGGGTGCCCTCGCCGGCATCGCCGCCGGCGTCTGGGGCAGCCAGCTCTTCGCCCGGTACGGGCTCGAGACCGCGGTGAACCTGCAGGCGATCCGGACCGCGGTCATCGTGGCCCTGGGTTCCGGCCTGCTGTTCGGCGTGTACCCCGCGGTCTCCGCGTCGTCGCTGCCGCCCGTGGAGGCGCTGCGGCGGTGACGGGGCCGGGGACGCCCGTCCTGCCCGTGTTCCGCCTGGAGCTACCGCCTGGGCGCTGGGCTAGTAGTGCCAGCCCACCAGGTTCACCTGGTGCGCGGCCCAGATGAAGCCTGCGGCCGCTCGTCCGCGGGCTCATCGTGTGCCGGCCGCCGGCACGTCGCCCTGCACGGTGTCCCAGGGGGGACCGCCGGCAGGGCCGGCGGCGGGCGCCGCTCCGGCCAGCTCCAGGGCCAGCCGCACCGCCTCCTCCGGGTCGGAGGCGAACCGGATGGCCACGAGGCGGCGGTGGTCGAGGTACTTCCCCTCGATGAGGACCGGCTGCAGGCGGTCTGCCCATCCCCCGCTGCCCCGCACGGCCACGATGGGCTTTCGGTATAGGTACGCGTTGGAGATCTCGCCCAGCGTGCCGTTGCCACCGCCCACCGCCACGACGGCGTCGGCGGTGTGGATGAGGACCTGGCTGCGGCCTTCCATCGTCAGTCCGGTCGTGATGGGGATGTCGACGTACGGATTGGCCTGGCCGAGGTCGTCCCCGGGGAGAATGCCCACGGTCACGCCGCCTGCCTCCCGGGCCCCCTGGGAAGCCGCGGCCATCACCCCGTCACGGCCGCCCGTGAAGAGGATGGCGCCGGCCGCCGCGACGGCCGCGCCCACGCGGCGGGCCAGTTCGCGCAGCTTGGGCCCGATCTCCCCGGACTGGCCGATCACGGCGATGCGAAGCGGCACCGGTGTTCCTCCTTCCGTGCTCCGGGGGGTGGATTCGCCGGCCCCGCAGCGATTCCTCCGTCGCGCTGCCCTGGCAGGAACTGGCGGTCTTTCGGGGAATTCCAGGCGGTACTCAGCGCGGCCAGGTGCTGGGGCGAATAGGGTCGGCCCGTCCACCCGCCCGGGCCGGGCTCTCCGGAGCCCGGCTCGGGCGTTTCGCGGGTGCGGCCCGGACCCGGGCTCCACGACTGGCGTGGGCGCGGATCGCTGCCCGGGGACGGGGCGGGGCGATGGGACGGGTTTTCCGGGCCACCTCAGGGACAGAGGCCGCACACTGACCTTGACGGACTCGCCAAAATGAACGATACTTTTCCGGGTACTCTGCTTGGTACGAAGACACTGCACAAGACAAGCAGGAGGTGGTCCGCGTGGAGATCGGCAGGGAGGAACTGCTCTGGCTCTACGAGCGGATGCGGAAGATCCGCGAGTTCGAACTGGCCACGCGGGAGCAGTTCGCGCAGGGCAAGCTGCCGGGTTTCGTCCACCTGTACGCCGGCGAGGAGGCGGTGGCGGTGGGCGTGTGTGCGCACCTCACGGACCGCGACTACATCACGAGCACCCACCGCGGGCACGGGCACTGCATCGCCAAGGGCTGTGACGTGAAGGGGATGATGGCGGAGCTCTTCGGCAAGGCCACCGGGCTCTGCAAGGGCAAGGGCGGCTCCATGCACATCGCCGACGTCGACCGCGGGATGCTCGGTGCCAACGGCATCGTCGGCGGCGGGTTCGGCATGGCCACCGGGGCGGCCCTGAGCGCCAAGCTGCGCGGCACCGGTGGCGTGGCGGTCTGCTTCTTCGGGGACGGCGGCGCGCAGCAGGGAGCCTTCCACGAGGCCCTGAACCTGGCGGCGATCTGGAAGCTCCCCGTGGTGTTCGTCTGCGAGAACAACATGTATGCCGAATCGACGCCCGTCTGGTACCACAGCTCGGTCCAGAACATCGCCGACCGGGCGGCGGGCTACAGCATCCCCGGCCTGGTGGTGGACGGTCAGGACGTCTTTGCCGTCTTCGAGGCAGCGGGCGAGGCGATCCGCCGCGCTCGCGCCGGCGAGGGGCCGGCGCTCATCGAGGCCAAGACGTACCGCCACTTCGGCCACTTCGAGGGCGACCTGCAGACCTACAAGCGCAAGGAGGACCTTGAGCTATACACCGGTGAGCGCGACCCGATCCAGGTCTTCCGGCGGACCGTGCTGGGCCGCGAGCTGTTGACCGAGGACGACCTCGCCCGCATCGACGCCGCCGTGAAGGCCGAGATCCAGGAGGCGCTGCGGTTCGCGCTGGAGAGCCCGTATCCCGATCCCTCCGAGGTGACGACCGACGTCTACGTGAACCCGTGACAGCGACCCCATCGCGGTCAGGGGCGAGTCTGCCACCCGAGAGGAGGACCGTGAGATGGTCACGGAGGTAAGGTCCCGGGAACTGACCTTCGCACAGGCGATCAACGAGGCGCTCCGCCTGGAGATGCGCCGGGATCCCGCTGTCATCCTGATGGGCGAGGACGTGGCCGGGGGCGCGGCGGTCGACCACCTGGAGGGCACCGGCGCCTGGGGTGGTCCCCTCGGGGTCACCAGGGGCCTCGTGGAGGAGTTCGGCCGGGAGCGCGTCCGGGACACGCCGATCTCCGAGACCGCGTTCATCGGCGCCGCGGTGGGTGCGGCCGCCACGGGCCTGCGCCCCGTCGCCGAGCTCATGTTCATCAGCTTCATCGGCGTGGCCTTCGACCAGCTGCTCAACCAGGCCAGCAAGCTCCGCTACATGTTCGGCGGGAAGGCGAGGGTGCCGATGACCATCCGCACGCTCATCGGCGCCGGCTTCCGGGCGGCGGCCCAGCACAGCATGGCGATCTACTCCGTGTTCGCCCACATCCCGGGCCTCAAGGTCGTCGTCCCCTCCGACCCGGCCGACGCCAAGGGCCTCCTCGCCGCCAGCATCCGGGACGACGACCCCGTCGTCTTCTGCGAGCACATCGCGCTGTACAACGAGAAGGGCAACGTGCCGGAGGGCGAGTACGTCGTGCCGCTGGGCCGGGCGGCGGTGAAGCGCCCCGGTTCGGACGTGACGGTGGTCGCCATCGGCCGCATGGTGCGCCACGCCCTGGAGGCGGCCAGGGCGCTGGAGCGGGAGGGGGTCGAGGTCGAGGTGGTCGACCCGCGCACCCTCCACCCGCTCGACGAGGACACCATCCTCGAGTCCGTCCGCAGGACCGGCCGGCTCGTGGTGGTGGACGAGGCGAACCCGCGGGCCAGCATGGCGGCGGACATCACCGCCACGGTGAGCACGAAGGGCTTCGATTTCCTCGACGCCCCGCCGGTGATGGTGACCGCACCGCACGCCCCGGTTCCGTTCAGCCCCGTCCTGGAGGACGCGTACATCCCCTCGCCGGCGCGGATCCAGTCGGCCGTCCGGCAGGTCCTCGGCCGGTGAGGTGGGCAGAGTGGCCGTTGCCGTCGTCGTGCCCAAGATGGGTCTCAAGATGGAGAGCGCCACGCTGGTCCGCTGGCTCCGGGCGGAAGGGGAGCGGGTGGAGGCGGGGGAGGCGGTCGCCGAGATCGAGACGGACAAGGTCACGGCCCAGGTGACCGCCCCGGTCTCGGGCTTGCTCACCGGCCTCCGGGCCCAACCCGGGGACACCCTGCCCGTGGGGGCGGTGCTGGCCTACGTGGGCACCGGCCCCGAGGACCGCCCGGAGCCGTCGCCGGGACCGGTCGCCGCCGAGGTCGCGGCCGCCGCTCCTCCCGTGCCGTCGATGGCCGGTGCGGGGGCGCCCACCGCCGCGGAGGCCCAGGCGCCCGGCCGCCTGAGCCCGGCCGCCCGCCGGCTCGCCCAGGAGCTGGGCGTGGACCCGGACGAGATCGCCCGGGCCCACCCGGGCGTCCGGGTGACCCGGGAGGACGTCGAGCGCTGGGCGGCGGCCCGCCGGCCGGCGTCCCCCGTGTCCGGAGAGGCGACGCCGGCGGTGCGGCGGGTCCCGGCCAGCTTCATGCGCCGCACCATCGCCCGTCGCATGGTGGAGAGCCTGCGGGAAGCGGCGCAGCTCACCCTCTCGGCGGAGGTCGACGTCACCGAGCTGGTGCGGGTTCGGGAGGACCTCGCCCCGCGGCTCGAGAGGCGCTACGGCGTCCGCCCCACGTACACGGACTTCCTCGTGCGGGCGATGGCCCTGGCCGTGGCGTCCGTGCCCCAGGTGAACGCCCGCTGGGACGGGGATGCCGTGATCCTGCTCCCCGAGGTGAACGTGGGCGTGGCCGTCGCCCTCGAGGACGGGCTCATCGTCCCCGTCGTCCAGGGCGCCGACCGGCTCTCGCTCATCGAGATCAGCCGGCGCGTCCGCGACCTTGCCGAACGGGCCCGCACGGGGGCTCTCCTGCCCGGCGAGGCGTCGGGGGCGACGATCACCCTGACGAACCTCGGCGCGGAGGGGGTTGACGTCTTCACGCCGATCCTCAACCCTCCGGAGGTGGCGATCCTGGGCGCGGGGCGCATCCGCTCGGTCCCTGTCCTGGCCGACGGGCGGCTCGAGGCGCGGCAGGTGATGACGCTGAGCCTGACGATCGACCACCGGGTGGTCGACGGCGCCCCCGGTGCCCGCTACCTGCGCCGCGTCGGCGAACTCCTGGCCGACCCCCTGGTGCTCCTGGCGGGCGGGGCCTGAGGCAGAAGCGGGCGGACGCCGGCCCGCCGAACCGAAGCCGCCGTCGCCGGTCGCACGTTCAAGGAAGCCCTCTTGGGCAGGGCGCTCGTGTGCCTCCCCGGCGACCTGGTCAATGCCCTGGCGGCCTCCGGCGCGGCGGTGGCGGTCCGGCACCGGTATCCTGCCAGGCGGGCATCGGATCAGACGGCCTGACCGACGGCGCGCCACACGGGCCACAGGGGAAACGGCCCTGGCCGTGGAAGTTCCATGTTCCATGGAAGTGGACACACGGCCGGGGCGCTCCGCGCGCCCCCACCCGCCCTACCGCACCGTGATCACGGCGACCCTGATGGGGTTCGCCCTCCTCGGCGACTCCATGCTGTACGCCGTGCTGCCGGCTCGCGCTCCGGAGGCGGGCGTCACCGCCGTTCAGGTGGGGATCCTCCTCAGCGTGAACCGGTGGGTCCGGCTCGTCACGAACAGTCTGGCGGGTCGAACCGGCGAGCGGGTGGGTTGGTCGTGGGCCTTTGTGGCCGCCTTGTGGCTCGGCGCCGCGACGACGGCCGTCTACGGCCTGGCCTCGTCGTTCTGGCTCCTGCTCGCCGCCCGCCTCGCGTGGGGCCTGTCGTGGTCGTTCCAGCGCCTGGCCGCTTTCGGCGCCATCATCGCCGACAGCAGCCCGGCTGACCGCGGTCGCCTCGCCGGGCTCGCCAACGGCGTGTTCCGGCTGGGCAGCCTCGTGGGTGCGCTGGCCGGCGGGCTCCTGACCGATGCCGTGGGATTCCGGCCCACACTGTGGCTGTTCGCCGGGATCTCCGGGGCCGGGGCCCTGGCGGCGACCTGGGGGGCTCTCCGCCGTCCCGACCTGAGCCCCCCGCACCGGCTGAACGGCCCTGCGGCCCCGCCGGCCCGCCGGGTCGGGGGCCCGACCGCCCCTGCGGGGGACGGCCCGCCACCGGTTCGCCGCGCCGCCCTCTACCTTGGCGCCTTCGCCACGCAGCTCGTCGTCAGCGGCCTGGTGACGGCGACCATGGGCCTCCTCGTCGTCCGCCGCCTCGGGACCATGGTGAACCTGCCGGGCTTCGTCCTGGGGGCCGCCTCGTTCAGCGGCGTGATGCTCACCGCGAGGTGGCTTGTCGACCTGGCCCTGGGAGCGCCGCTGGGCGCGCTCTCCGACCGGATGGGGCGCGACCGCACCCTGGCGGCGGCCGTCGGGCTCTGCATCGTCGGTCTCCTCGCCCTCAGCGTAGCCCGGAGCGCCGGGGCAGTTGCGGGCGGGGCGGCCCTGGTGTGGCTCACCGGCACCACGCTGGCGGCCACGCTGGACGCCCGCGCGGCGGAATGGGCCGGTAGCCGTCCGGAACGGACCCTGGCCCGCTACACCACCGCGGCCGACACGGGCGCCGCGCTCGGCCCGCTTCTCGGAACCCTCCTGGCCGAGCGATGGGACCTCGCCGTGGCGTACCGGGCGGCAGCCGGAATCCTGACGGCGTTCTGGCTGGTCCACGCCGCAGCGGCGTTCCGACGCAGCCGGGACGGATCGACTCCGCCTCCGGTCCGCCCCGATCCGCTCGCGCCACCGTCCGGGCCCTGAGAGTTCGCCACCAGCAGGGACGGCGCAGGTTGCGGGCGAACCCCTTATGGCCGGGGGTGGGGGACCTGCGCGCGGTGGGGATCATCGCCAACCCGGCGGCAGGGAAGGATATTCGCCGGTTGGTGGCGCACGCGTCGGTTTTCGACAACGCCGAGAAGGTGAACATCGTCCGGCGGGTCCTGTTCGGTCTCGAGGCGGTCGGCGTGGAGCGGGTCATCATCATGCCCGACTCGTACGGGATTGGCCTGCGGGCGCTGGACGGGATCCGTCTCTCGATCGACGCGTCGGTTCTGGACATGCCGCTGACCGCATCGCAGGAGGACTCGACCCGGGCTGCGGCGGTCATGGCCGGCCGGGGCGTGGGGGCGATCGTCGTCCTCGGGGGTGACGGCACGAACCGGGCCGTGGCGCGGGCGAGCGGCGACGTCCCCCTGGTCCCCGTCTCGACCGGCACCAACAACGCGTTCCCGGAGATGGTGGAGGGAACGGTCGCTGGGATGGCGGCGGGGCTGGTGGCCCGGGGCGTGGTCCGCGCGGCCGTCCGCCGCGTCCCCTGCCTCGAGGTGCTGCGGGGCGGCGAACCGGTGGACATCGCGCTGGTCGATGCCGTGGTCTATGACGAGCTGTTCACCGGGGCGCGGGCGATCTGGGACGCAGGGAAGATCCGGCGCGTCTTCCTGGCGCGCACGCGGGTGGATGCCACCGGCATGGCGGCGCTCGGCGCCTATCTCGGGCACCGCTGCCCGGGCGACGGGCAGGCAGGGGCGATGATCACGATCGGCGAGGGCCGTGGGAGGGTCCTGGTCCCCATCGCCCCCGGCATGGTGCGCTGGCTCCCCGTCGCCGCCTGCGAGGCGCTCGCCCCGGGCCGGCGTGTGCCGGTGGCGGATCGGCCGGCGGTCATCGCCCTCGACGGGGAGCGGGAGGTCGAAGTGCGGCCGGGGGACGGGACCGAGATCCGTCTGAGCCCGCACGGCCCCCGGGTGGTGCGCATCCGGGACGCTCTGGCCGAGGCCGCGCAGCAGGGGTTCTTCGTCGACTCGAGCAGCCTTGACGGCTGATCGGCTTCACCGGATCGGTTCAACGTCTGTTATACGGGGCGCGCGGGTCCCCGCGCATCCCCGTCCCCGACGATCCTCGCGTACCCGACGATGGGGTGACGGCAGTGTGGCGCGATCCCCCGACCGGACCCCCGGACTCCGCCCGACAGCTGGTGGCCGTGCTGGAGGCGACCACCGACCTCGTCGCGACGCTGGAGGCCGCGGGCCGGCTCCTGTACCTCAATCCGGCCGGCCGGCGCCTGCTCGGGCTGGACGTGGACAGGGACGTGAGGGACCTCCGGGTCGGTGACCTGTTTCCGGAGCGGCTGCGCGCGCAGGTCCTGGACGAGGCGCTGCCGGCGGCGATTCGTGCCGGCGCCTGGAGCGGGGAGACAGTGCTCGCGGCTGCCGGCGGCCGCGAGATCCCGGTATCGATCGTCTTCCTCGCGCACAAGGCACCGGACGGCACGGTGGAGTTCCTCTCCGCCATCGCGCGGGACATCGCCGCGCACAAGCGCCTGGAGGAGGAACTGCTCCACCTGGCGAACCACGACGACCTCACGGGCCTCCTGAACCGCCGCCGCTTTCAGCAGGAGCTCGAACGGGAGCTGGCCCAGGCGCGGCGGTACGGCACCCACGGGGCCCTCCTCTTCGTCGACTTCGACAACTTCAAGGCGGTGAACGACTCGCTGGGCCACCGGGTCGGCGACCAGATGCTGGTCCGGCTGGCGGGGCTCCTCCGGGAGCAGCTGCGGGAAACGGACGTCCCGGCGCGCCTCGGCGGGGACGAGTTTGCCGTGCTGATGCCGCATACCGGGCCGGAGGAGGCGGAGATCGCCGCCCGGCGGATCCTGAAGGCCGTCCGGGAGCACCGCACCGTCGTGGGCGAACAGGCCGTGGGGGTCACCGCGAGCATCGGCATCGCGGTGTACCCCGAGCACGGGACGACGGCAGAGGAACTGCTCACCCGGGCGGATCACGCCGTGTACGAGGCCAAGAAGACCGGCGACCGCCACTGCGTCTACGCGCCGGGCGAGGGGCCCCACCAGCCGATCGGGGGTCCCCGGCCGCAGCCACCCCGGACCCCTGGCTCGCCGGAGCTCGATTCCCTCTGGGCCAGCGGCCTGGCCCGGGGGCTCATCGCCCCGGTGTCGGCCCTTCGCCGGGCGGTCGACGCGCTCGCCGGCCGCCCTCCGGACGCCGGCGAGATCGCGGACGCGGCCCGACTGGAGCTGAGCCGGCTGGAGCGGGTCGTCCAGGCGCTCCACGTCGTGGCCGATCTGGACCGGGTCGGGCCGCGCACCCTGGAGCCGGTCCCGGCCCAGGACCTGCTACTGCAGGCGGCGGAATCGCTCAAGGATCGGGCCGACGCCCAGGGCGTCCGCTTCTTCGTTCCCACCGGCCGGCCGGCCCTGCCGGGGCAGGAGACGCCGGGCGGACAGCCGGTCGGGGACTGGCTGGTGGTGACCGCACACCCGGCGCTCCTGCGGCAGGCCTTCTCGTTCCTGCTCGAGAACGCGCTCGATGCCATGCCGGGCGGCGGCCTCATCCTCCTTGACTGGACGGCCGAGGAAGACGGGGTGCGACTCGACGTCATCGACAGCGGTCCGGGCATCGACCCGGAGGTGCAGGGGCGGGTGTTCGAGCCGTTCTTCACCACGCGCCCCGACCGCCTGGGCGTGGGTCTCACCCTCTGCCAGGCGATCGTGCGGGCCCACGGCGGCACCGTCCGGCTGGGGGCCGGAGTGGCGGGCGGGGTCCGGGCCTCCGTCTTCCTCCCTCGCCGGAGACCGGGCGGGACCGGGCCGCGCCCTGCCGGGATGGCCGGCGGCCAGGAGCCGGCATCCGCCGCGGAGTCCGCCCGCGCTCGCCTGGAACTCTACCGTCTGGTCGATGCGCTCGGGCCGGAGGACGTCCCCGTGGCGCGGCGCTTCCTCGAGCTTCTGAGCCGGGCGGACGGCCCGTGAGGTCACGCGGGGTCAGGCCGGCGCGACCGCGAGTACCACCTTGCCGAATTGCTCGCCCCGTTCGAGCAGGGTGAAGGCCTGCGCCGCCTCGGCAAGTGGGAAGACCCTCGCCACCTGGGGGACCAGGCGGACGTGCCCGACGAAGCGCAGGGCGGCGGCGAACTCGGACTGGTTGCTCATCGTGGTACCCAGGAGGGCGACCTGCTTCCAGAAGAGCGCCCGGAAGTTCAGCGTGCCCTCCGCACCGGTCGTCGCGCCGAAGTAGGCGATCCGGCCGCCCCGGCGCACCGCCTCCACGCTGATCGGGAGGGTCAGCCGGCCGCCGCTGTCGACCACCAGGTCGGCCCCGCGCCCGTCCGTGAGCTCCTTCACCCGTGCCGCCACGTCTTCCCGGCGGTAGTGGATGGCCGCGCTCGCGCCCATCTCCAGGGCGCGGCGGAGCTTGTCGTCGCTGCTGGAGGTCACGATGGCCCGCGCGCCCATCGCCACGGCGATCTGGAGGGCATAGAGGGCCACGCCGCCGCCGATGCCGTGGATCAGCACCGTCTCTCCGGGCTGGAGGCGGCCCCGGCTCACGACCGCCCGCCAGGCCGTCGCCAGCGCGAGCGGGAGCGCGGCGGCCTGGCGGAAGTCGAGATGCTGCGGCTTGGGGTAGAGGTTCTGGGCCGGCACGCGCACGAACTCCGCCAGGGTGCCGTCGCTCGGCCCGCCGAGGATCTGGAAGCGGTCGCACAGGCTGTGCTCGCCGGCCAGGCAGGCGGGGCACGTCCCGCACGACAGGGTCGGGTTGATGACGACCGGGTCGCCGGGCCGGACCGAGGTGACACCGGGCCCGACGGCCTCCACGACCCCGGCGCCGTCCGAGCCCATGACGAAGGGCGGGAACCCCTGACTCGTCGCCCCCGACCTCAGAAAGAGGTCGCGGTGGTTGAGCGCCGCCGCGTGGAGCCGGACCACGGCCTCCCCGGGGCCCGGGGACGGGTCCGGCCGCTCCGTCAGGACCAGGGAGTCCGCCGTGCCGGGCTGGGCAAGAACGACGGCTTTCATCGACGTCCCCTCCTCTCCGCTCCATCCTGCCGGCGCCGGATCGCCTGCCGCTACCCGGTGGGCAGACCCGCCAGACGCTCGAACAGGAGCCCGTACGCTTCCAGCCCCCGGCGGAAGCTGGACAGCCGGAAGAACTCGTTCGGGGCGTGGATGTTCTCGTCCGGCAGCCCGAACCCGAATGTCAGGGTGTGCACGCCGAGCAGCGAGAAGAACATCGCCAGCACCGGGATGGTGGCGCCCGTGCGGACGTACACGGGCGGCCTGCCGTACACCGCCTCGAGGACGCCGTGCGCGATCCGGTTCGCCGGATGCTCCGGCGGGATGCGGTACGGGCGGGCCAGGCCCTCGAGCCGCCGCACGGCGACCCGCACGCCGGGGGGCGTGTGCGCCTCCACGTGCCGGGCGATGAGCTCCTGCACCTCCGCCGGGTCCTGATCGGGGACCAGCCGGCAGGTGATCTTGGCGTGCGCCTCGGCGGGGAGCACGGTCTTCACGCCCTCGCCCTGGAACCCGCCCCAGATGCCGTTCACCTCGAGGGTCGGGCGGGCCCAGCGGCGCTCGAGCGTGGAGTACCCCGCCTCGCCGAAGAGCGCCGGCACGCCGAGTTCGGCCATGTAGTCCTCGTCCCGGAAGGGGACGGTCGCGATCTGCACCCGCTCCTCGTCGGAGAGGGGCCGCACGCGGTCGTAGAAGCCCGACACCCGGATCACCCCGTCAGGCCCCCGCAGGCTGTCGAGGATCCGGACCAGGGCGTGGATCGGGTTCTGGACCGCGCCCCCGTGGACGCCGGAGTGCAGGTCGGAGGCGGGGCCGCGGACATCGACCTGGACGGCGCAGAGCCCCCGGCTGGCGATGCACAGCGCCGGCTGGTCCTCCGACTCCTGGCCCCCGTCCGCGTTGACCACGAGGTCGCAGCGGAGGAGGTCCCGCCGGGCGGCGATCAGCGCGCCCAGCTGCGGGCTGCCGATCTCCTCCTGCCCCTCGAAGAGGAACTTCACGTTGAGCGGCAGGCGGCCCTCGGTCCGGAGCAGCGCCTCGGCGGCCAGGATCGGGATGAGCATGCTCCCCTTGTCGTCCGAGGCGCCCCGGGCGTACACCCGGTCGCTGTCCCGGTGCGGCGAGAAGGGCGGGTGGTGCCAGAGCTCCAGCGGGTCTGCGGGCTGGGTGTCGAAGTGGCCGTACACGAGCACCGTGGGGGTCCCCGGGGCGTGCAGCCAGTTGCCGTAGACCACCGGGTGGCCGCCGGTCGGCAGCACCTGCACGTTCTCGATCCCCGCGGCTCGCATCCGGGCGGCGACCCAGTCCGCCGCCCGGGCGACGTCGGGTGCGTGCTGGGGGAGGGCGCTCACGCTGGGGATCGCCAGGAAGTCGAGCAGTTCGCCGACGTAGCGGTCCCAGTTCCGGTCGATGTGCAGGCGATACCCGGTCATCTCCGTTCAACCCTCACCGTTCCTTCTGCTGCGGCCTCCCTCAACGTTCCACCCGGGGCCCCGCGGCTCCTTCCTGCCCCAGGGCAGGAACGGGCCAGTTCGCGTCCAAGGATCTCCGGGACTGCCAGGCACGCGTGCAGCGGGGAGGCGAGAACATGGCCCTCCAGGTCGAGTGGCTCCGCCATGCGAGCGTCCGGATCCGCACGGAAGAGGGCTTCACCGTTTACGTCGATCCCTGGGAGGTCAGCGGGCCCCCGGCGGACCTCATCCTGGTGACCCACCCGCACTACGACCACTGCTCCGCCCCCGACGTGCGGAAGCTCCTGGGTCCCCGCACCACCGTCGTGGCGACGCCGGCTGCCGCGGCCGACCTGCGCAGAGGTGGCGTCCGCGCCGCGATCGTCGAGGCCCGCCACGGCGAGCCGGTCGAGGTGGAGCCCGCACGCGTGCTTCCCGTGCCGGCGTACAACGTGAACAAGTTCCGCTCGCCGGGCGTGCCCTTTCACCCCCGCCACCCCGACTTCGCCGGCTACGTGCTCACGCTGGGCGGGGAGCGCGTCTACGTGGCCGGGGACACGGACGTGATCCCCCCGGAGGTCGAGCCGCCCATCGACCTCGCCATCGTGCCCGTCTCGGGGACCTACGTGATGACCGCCGAGGAGGCGGCCGCCGAGGTGAACCGGCTGCGGCCCGCCCGGGCGATGCCCGTGCACATCGGGGCGATCGTGGGCAGCATGGCGGACGCCCACCGCTTCGCCGCCGCCTGCCGGGTGCCGGTAGTGCGGCCGGGGGAGTAGGGCGGGGCGCGGTGGCGGTCCGGGCCCTGGCCCGCGTGCCGGGCACCTGGGGGGAGCTGGTACAGGGGGCCCTCGACGGGGTCGACTTTCTCATCACGTGCCCCGTCGACCTGTGGGTGGATGCCCTGGCCAGTGCCGGGCGCGCCGGCGCCGACCTGCGTGGCGCCGGGCGGACCCACGCCGGCTGGCGGGCGCCGCCCGGCCGGGAGAAGGTCGCTGCGGTCCTGGCCAGCCTCCCCGGCCGGGGGCGGGTACGGATCTGGAGCCCCCTGCGGCCCGGAGCCGGCATGGGGAGCAGCACCGCCGACATGGCGGCGGCGCTGGCCGCCGCGGCGGCAGCCGGCGGCCGGCCTCTCGATCCCCTGGACGTCTTTCGCCGCTGCCTGGCCGTCGAGCCCACCGACGGACTGATGCTGCCCGGCATCGCCCTGGTCGACCACCGCCGGGGCCGGCGTGTCGAGCCCCTGGGTCCGGCACCGCCCCTCGTGATCCTGGGAGTCGACCCGGGCGGTGCCGTGCCCACCCGGGATTTCAATCGCCGGGAGGATCTCGACGCGGCCAACCGCCGCAAGGAGCCGCTGGTGCGGGAGGCGCACGACCTTGCCGTGCGGGCCGTCGCCGCCGGGGATCCAGCCGCCCTGGCGGCGGCAGCGACGCTCAGCGCCCGCGCGCACCAGGCAATCCTGCCGAATCCGCTGTGGGAGCGGGCCACTGCCCTTGCGAGGGAGATCCGGGCCCTCGGCCTGAACGTGGCCCACAGCGGGGTGGTGCTCGGCTTCCTGCTCGATCCCCGGCACGCGGACGCGCCGGCCGCCCGGGCGTTCCTCGAGCGCCGGCTGGGCCTGCCGGTCCGGTTCCTGCGCCTGGTCCCGGGCGGGGTGCGGGTCGCGTCACTGGGAAGGGAATTCGTGGGATCCATTCGCGCATCGGAGAGGAGGCGGCCGGATGCCCCCTCGTGTCCGCATCTGGGGCCGGCACGACGCTGACACCCTCCGCCAGCTCGAGATGTGTGCCCGAACGGGCGAAGTGGCGGCCGCGGCACTCATGGCCGACGGGCACAAGGGGTACTCCCAGCCGATCGGGGGCGTGGTCGCCTACCGGGGCCAGATCAGCCCGTCAGGCGTGGGTTTTGACATTGCCTGCGGCAACAAGGCGGTGCGCACCGACCTGCGTGCGGAGGAGATCCGCCGCGACCTGCCGCGGATCATGGACGAGATCGCCCGGACCGTGAGCTTCGGGATCGGACGGAAGAATCCCCGCCCGGTCGACCACGACCTCTTCGACGATCCGGCGTGGACGGTCCACCCCGGCGTGGCGGCCCTCAAGGACCTTGCCCGCCAGCAGCTCGGGACGGTCGGAGGCGGCAACCACTACGTCGACCTCTTCGAGGAGCCGGCAACGGGCCTCGTCTGGGTGGGGGTGCACTTCGGCAGCCGCGGCCTCGGGTTCAAGACGGCCACCGGCTTCCTGAACCTCGCCGCCGGCCGGCCGTTCGACGCGCCGGGCCGGCGGGAGTCGATGGACCAGCCCCCGGTGGTCCTCTCCCTTCGCTCGGACCTCGGCCAGGCTTACCTGGAGGCCATGAAGCTGGCCGGCCGGTACGCCTACGCCGGGCGGGACTACGTGGTGAACCAGGTACTGGCGATCCTGGGCGCCCGGCCGACCCTCGAGGTGCACAACCACCACAATTACGCCTGGATCGAGAAACACGACGGCGAAGAGCTCGTCGTCGTCCGCAAGGGAGCCACGCCGAACTGGCCGGGCCAGCTGAGCTTCATCGGCGGCTCGATGGCCGACATCGCCGTCATCGTGCGCGGCAAGAACAGCCCCGAGGCGCGGGACGCCCTGTACAGCACCGTCCACGGGGCGGGGCGGATCATGAGCCGGACCCAGGCGGCAGGCAAGTGGAAGCGCGTGCGGGGGCGCCGTGTGCGGATCGGGGGCGCGGTGAGCGAGGAGGCGATGCGCCAGGCCGTGCGCGGCTACGGCGTGGAGCTGCGCGGCGGCGGTCCGGACGAGGCGCCCCAGGTGTACCGCCCCCTGCAGGAGGTCCTCGACGCCCACCGGGGGACCCTCGAGATCGTCCACGTCCTGCGGCCGATCGGGGTCGCCATGGCCGGGCCGGAGGAGGAAGACCCGTACAAGGATTAGCCCCTCTTGGTCCCGCAGCGGCGGTCGGTCCTGCCGGGAAGCAGCCGGGCCCCACCCGGCGGCACGTGTAGCCCGGCTCGATCACTCGCCGAGCAAGAGGCCCTCGAGGCGCTCGCCGTAGGCGATCTGAATGAGCCACCGCCCGTGGACGGAAGGCCAGCCCGGGCTGCCGAACCGCCCCGCCTCCCGGCAGGTGGCGGCGCCCGGCGCGCAGCGCCACACGGTGCCCGAGTCGGCGACCACGACCAGCTCGCCACCGGGAGCCGCCACGGCGGCGAAAGGGCTCCAGGGCTCCGCGGGCAGCGGCGGCGCCCCGGCTCCGCCCCACCCGGTCGCGAGGGGCTCGGGCGTCCCGCCGGACACCGACTGGATCTCCAACGCCCACGTGGGGCCCACGGCCACGATCTGCCCGTAATTGCCGCGGGCCTCGCGGACGCGGGTTGCGGGGCCGCGGAGAGGGAGGAGGAACAGGCCGGCGTCGCCAAGCGGCTGCCCCGTGTCGACGTCGGCGTCGGGCGTCACCCCTGGCGCTACCCGCGCGGCCCGCACCACGAGGCCGCTGGAGTCCGGCAGCCAGCGCATGTCGAAGATGAACGGGCCCTCGCCGGGGCGCGCGGACCGGGTCTCCACCGGGAGGGTGAGCGTGGCCACCTCCCGGCCGTCGCGGTCCACCACGCGAACCGCGCCCGCCAGCAGGAACCCCCCGTCCTCGCCCTGGAGCCAGCGCCCCGTGTACCGTTCACTGCGCACCCGCAGGGCCAGCAGCCGGCCGTCCGGCGACCAGGCGCCCCCGCCCGGTTCCACGCCGGCCGGCAGGAGCGGCAGTTCCTCGCCGGTGTCCGCCCGGAGGAGGCCCTCCCCGTAGAAGCCGTACAGGACCCGTTCGCCGTCGGGGGATACTGCCAGGGGCACGGTGCCGGACGGTTCGAACACGGGCATGTTCCGCCGCACCGCTCCCGCGGCGCCCGCCTCGAGGTCGAAGCGGTAGAGCGTGCCCGTGCTGAGGTAGGCGTACCGGCCGGAGAGCCAGCCCTCCTCGAAGTCGATGGGCCGCACCACGGCCGGCAACGCTGCCAGGCGTCGGACGGTGCCCCGGTCGACGTCGTACTCCTCGGCGACGATCGACGGCCGGGCCGGCTTGCCGTCCTCCCCCGTGAAGGTCGTGCGGAGGACGACGAGCCGGTCGGCGCCCCGCCAGCCCAGCGGGAAGAACCCCACGGTCGGGTACGCGTCGGCGGTGTTGTGGCCGCGGGTCGGGAAGACCACCTGCTCCGCCAGGACGCGGCGCACCCCGCGCGCCGGGTCGAGCAGCACGAGGCTTTCCAGGGCGTCCTGTGGCTCCTTACCCTCTCCCTGGCTGAGGAGCACGACGGCCAGCCGTTCCCCGTCCGGGGACGGCAGCCAGCGGGGCGGTGGACCGGCGGGGAGCTGCAGGGACCACCGGGTAGGTTCCGACTGCCACGCCAACCCGTCCCGGAGGGCGCGCAGTCGCTCGAGCCGCGCGCCTGCCGGCACGGGAGGCAGGGGGGTCAACTCGACTTTGCGGGGCGCGTCGCCCGGGTTCATGAAGTAGTACAAGGGCTGGTATCCGGGCGCCAGAAAGGCGAACATCCCGTACTCGGGCAGCGTCACCGGCAGCCGCAGCGGCGTCGTGCCCAGAAGCTCGCCTTCCAGGTACACCTCCGCCCCCGGGGGGTCGGTTTCGACCAGCGCCCCGGTGGCGTTCCCCACTGCCGGTTCCGGCGATTCGCCGCCCGGCCCGGCGCCCGCTTCGGGTTTGCCGGGGGTGGCCGGCGGCGCCCCGGCGAGGTCCCCTGCCGGGCCGGCGGGAGAGCCGGCGTCCGAGGCGGGGGAGCCCGCCCCCGGTCCCTCGGGCCGGGGGCCTGGCGGCGTGCGGGCGGGCGTGCCCCCCGTACACGCGGTGGTGGCGGCGATGAGCGCGATCGACGCGAGCCACGCGGCCCGGCGCCTTGCTGTCATCGGTCTGACCTCCGGCGGAAGCGTCTTCACAGCGTTTGACGTTGCGCACAGCCCCCGGGTTGCCGGCCCGAAGGCTCGGGCCGTGCAGCTTTTCCGATTCGAATCGGCAGAAAGTTTCACTTACGGCTTGACAGAGCCTGACAGTATCATGGCTTCGGGGGAATGATCCGGTGCTGAACGCGCGTCAGCGGACCATCCTCGCCACGCTGATCGAGCAGGCGGACTATGTGGCCATCGCCGATCTCTCCCGGCGCCTGGGCGTCACCCCCCGCACCGTGCGTCTCGACCTGGAGGCCATCGACGAGTACCTGCGCGCCACCCCGTACCGCCTGGAGCGCCACAAGCATCGGGGCGCCCGCCTCGACATCCCACCCGAGGAGCGCGCCGAGTGGCTGGCCCGCCTCAGTCCCCTGATGGACCATGCCTACCGGCTCTCCCCCGAGGAACGCCGGCTGGCCATCCTTGCCGCCCTCTTGCGGCGGAACACCCCGATCAGCTTAGGACGGCTGGCCGACGAGCTCTTCGTCAGCCGTCGCACGGTGGTGGAGGACGTGAAGGCGGCCGAAGCCTGGCTGCGGGACCACGGGCTGGCGCTGCGCCGGCTTCCTTCCGGCGTTGCCGTGGCCGGGCCGGAGTCCGCATGGCGCCGGGCACTGGCGGAAGTGCTGGCCCCGCAGGGGGCGACCACCGGACGTACGCCAGGCTTTCCGCTGCAGCCGCTGCCCCCGGACGAGATGGAGCAGATCCGCCAGGCGGTAGCCGACGCCGCCCGGCACCTGCCGTTCGAGCTGGCCGACGTCGCCTTCGAGGGGCTTGTCTACCACCTGGCCGTCGCGGTCATGCGCCTGCGGTCCGGCCACGACATCGTGATGGATCCCACCCAGATGTCGGAGCTCGAGGGGCGACCGGAGTGGGCGGTGGCCAGTGCTCTCACCAGGGATCTGCAACAGCGGTTTCATCTCCGGCTGCCCCGCGACGAGGTCGGCTACATCACCCTTCACCTGCTGAGCGCCAAGGCGATCGGTACACGCAGCTCCCACCCGGGTGATGAGGATCGGGACGCCCCCTTGGTCGCGGCCGTGGATGCTTTCATCCGGATCGCCGGTGCGCACCTCGGGACCGATCTGACCGGGGACGACGACCTGGTCCGCGGCCTGATCCTCCACCTGCGTCCGGCGGTGTACCGGCTGCGATACGGCCTGCGGCTCGTGAATCCGCTGAAGGACGAGATCCTGCGGGAGTTCCCGTTCCTCGTGGCAGCCGTGAGGGCGGCCGCGCCCGCGCTCGAAGAGCGACTCGGCGTGCGCGTCACGGTCGACGAGCTCACCTATCTGGCGATGCACGTGGGTGCGCACCTGGAGCGGCAGGCCCGGCAGCTGCCCCCGCGAGCGCTCCTGGTCTGCGGGAGTGGTATTGGCACCGCCCGCCTTCTGCAGAGCCGCATGCAGCGGGCGTTTCCCGAGGTGCAGATCGTGGGCGTGGTCCCCTCGGCCAGGTTCCCCGCCGACCCCTCCCTCCGGCAGGCGGACCTGGTCATCTCCACCGTGCCGCTGCCGCCGGGTCCGAAGCCGGTCGTCGTGGTTAACCCGTTCCTGACGCCGGAGGACGTGCGGCAGATCCGGCAGGCCCTCCCGCAGGCGGGCACGGTCACTCCCACAGAAAGGATGCGAGGTCCGATGCTCGATGAAGTACTGAACGACGCGCTCGTGCGGCTGGACGTGCCGGCCGCCGACTGGGAAGAGGCCATCCGGCTGGCGGGTGGCCCCCTGGTGGAGGCCGGCCACGTCGAGCCGCGGTTCGTCGACGCCATGGTGGAGACGGTTCGCCGGATCGGGCCTTACATCGTGGTGGACCGGGGGGTGGCACTGCCCCACGCGCGCCCCGAGGACGGGGTGATCTCGCTGGGCATCAGCTTCGTCCGACTCCGGGAGCCGGTCGCCTTCGGCCACGAAACGAACGACCCGGTGAAGCTCGTGTTCGCCATCGCCAGCCCGGACGCCGAGATCCATCTGCGGGCCCTCCAGCAGCTGGCGGACCTCCTAGCGAAACCGGAAACGCGCGCGGTGTTCGAGCACGGAAGCGCGGCAGACATCCTGGGTATCGTGCGGAAGACGGGCACGGAAGAGAGGAGCTGAGCGCAGTGAAGATCCTGGCCGTGTGCGGGCTCGGACAGGGCACCAGCCTGATCCTGCGGATGAACATCGAGGACGTGCTCCGGGAGTTGGGGGTCGACGCGGAGGTGGACCACATGGACGTCAGCGCCGCGGCCGCGGAGAAGGCCGACATGATCGTCGCCAGCCCGCAGCTCGCCCCTCTCCTCGCCGGGCACAAGGCGAAGGTGGTGGTGGTGAACAGCTACCTCAACAAGGCGGAAATCAAGAAGGCCATCCAGGAGAACCTCTAGGGCCCCGAACCGCTGGCGTCCGCAGTTCTCGTCGAGGAGGGATCGAGCGTGCTCGCCGTCGCTCAGTGGCTGGCCAACAACCTCTTCGGGCAGCCCGCCTTCCTGATCGGTCTCATCGTCCTGGTCGGCCTGCTGGTCCAGAAGAAGACCGCCAGCCAGGTGATCAGCGGTACCCTCAAGGCCGTGGTCGGGTTCCTCATCATCGGCACCGGCGCCGGTGCGATCGTCAACTCGCTGCTGGTCTTCCAGCCCATGTGGGCCGAGGTCTTCGGCCTCCAGCAGCAGGCGCTCTCCAACTTCATGGGCTTCGAGACGTTCAGTCAGAAGTACGGCGGCGCCGTCGCCCTCGTCATGACCTTCGGCTTCCTCATCAACGTCCTCCTGGCCCGCTTCACCCGGTTCAAGTACATCTACCTGACCGGCCACATGATGTTCTGGACGACAGCCATCTGGATGGGCGTCGTCCTCGACTCGCTCGGGTCCGGCACCACCGTCAACACGTGGGGCCTGATCGCCTTCTTCTCGGTGTTCATGGGTCTGTACTGGACGCTGCAGCCCGCTCTCACCCAGCCCTTCATGCGCAAGGTGACCGGCGGGGACGACATCGCCTTGGGTCACACCTCCGCCTCGGTGGCGGTTCTGGGCGCCCTGGCGGGACAGATGTTCGGGAACAAGGAGCAGGACGCCGAGTCCTTGCAGCTGCCGAAGGGGCTCGACTTCCTGAAGGACTCCAACGTCGTCATCGCCCTGCTGATGGGCATCCTGTACGTGATCGGGGCCGCCATCGTGGGTGCGAGGTCGACGCCGGCCGCCCTCGAACTGGTGAAGAAAGCGGGGCAGAACAGCTTCATCCTGTACTCGTTGCAGGAAGCCTTCAAGTTCGCCGGCGGCATCGCGGTGGTGCTGTTCGGGGTCCGGCTCCTGATCGGCGAGATCGTCCCTGCCTTCCGGGGTATCGCCACCAAGATCGTCCCTGACGCCAGACCGGCGCTGGACTGCCCCGTGGTCTACCCGTACGCGCCGACTGCCTCGATCGTCGGCTTCCTGGGCGCCTTCGTCGCCTCCCTGGTGTGGCTGGTGGTCCTGGGCAAGACCGTGGGTTACGTCTTCGTGCCGACCATGATCGTGCTCTTCTTCCACGCTGCGACCGCCGGCGTGTTCGGCAACGCCACAGGCGGCCTGCGGGGGGCTTTCCTGGGTGGGGTGATCACCGCCACCGTGGTGGCCTGGGGCCAGTGGCTCATGGTGACCCGGCTCCTGCCCACGACCATCCCGGACACTGCCATGTGGGCGGCAGACAGCGACATGTTCCTCTTGGGTCCTCTCGTGAAGCTCCTGGGCGGGGTCCTGAGGTTCCTCTTCGTCTAGTCCCACAAGGCGCCGGAGGCCGCCCGCCCCGCCAGGGGCGGCGGCCTCCGGCCTTCCTCAGACAAGGAGTGGTACGACTTGCCGTTCGTCCGCACGCTCCTCGGTGACATTGATCCGGAAGAGATGGGCGTCACCTACTCCCACGAGCACATCGTCTGCCGGCCCCCGTACTGGCAGGAGAAGGGCGAGGACGACCTGCTCCTCGATGATCCGGTGAAGTCCCTGGAAGACGTGAAACGCTTCGTCCAGGCGGGCGGGAAGACCATCGTCGACGCCACCTGCCACGATTACGGGAGGGACGTGCCCGCGGTCGCCGAGATCGCGCGGCAGGCGGGCATCCACGTCATCGGCACGGCCGGGCTCAACAAGGGCTTCCTGTGGTCGGCCCGGCGCCCCGGCAGCGACGAGACCTTCGCCGAATGGATCGAGCGCCTCACGCTGGAGGAGCTCACCCGGTTCGTCGCCGACGAGGTTGAGGTCGGCATGGAGGGGACGCCCTACCGGGCCGGACAGGTCAAGTTCGGCACCGGCTACAACTCGATCTCCCCGCTGGAGGAGAAGGTCCTCCGGGCGGTGGCCCGGGCGCACCACGAGACCGGGGCGCCCGTCCACTCCCACACCGAGGCCGGGACCATGGCTCTGGAGCAGATCGAGCTCCTGAAGGAAGAGGGGGTCGACCTCCGCCACGTCAGCTTCGGCCACATGGACCGGAACCCCGACACCTACTACCACCTGAAGATCGCCGAGACCGGGGCCTACCTGTGCTTCGACGGCATCGGCAAGGTCAAGTACTACCCGGAGTCGGTACGGATCGCCTGCATCCTCGAGCTGGTCCGGCACGGGCACGAGCAGCAGATCCTCGTGAGCGGCGACACCGCCCGCAAGTCGTACTACCGGTCCTACGGGAACGGGCTGGGGCTCGGCTACATCCTCGAGAAGTGGGTACCCCGGTTCATCGAGGAGGCCGAGAAGGCGGGGTTCGACGGGAAGCGGCTCGTGCACCTCTTCTTGGTCGAGAACCCCCGCCGCTGCTTTACCTTCAAGAAAGGGGCGTGACGCGCTGTGCCCTGCTGGGAGATGGAGGCGCTCTCCGGGGAAGAGGCTCAGCGGCGCCTCTTGGAGACGGGGATCGCGATCCTTCCCCTCGGTGCGGTGGAAACGCACGGTCCGCACCTGCCGCTCGGCACCGACAACTACCTGGCGGCCTACGTCGCCCGGCGGGTGGCCGAGGCCCTCGGAGCCGTGGTGCTGCCGGTCATGCCCTACGGCCAGGTCTGGTCGCTCTATGGCTTTCCCGGGACCCTGTCGGTTGACGACCGGGCGCTTGCCGGGATCCTGACCGGGATCGGTCGGAGCCTGCGCGATCTCGGCGTCCCGATCTTCGCCATCGTCAACGCCCATCTCGGCAACGCGAACGCGATGAGGGAGGCGGCTCGGGCCCTCGAGGCGGAGGGCGGCCCGCTCACGTTCTACTTCTCTCACCCGGGTCTGAACGAGGCCGCGGAGCGGGTGCGGGAGTCCCCCCGGTTTCACGGCAGCCTGTTCCACGCTTGCGAGCTCGAGACGTCGATGATGCGCTACGTGGCGCCGGAGCGGGTCGACATGGCGAAGGCGATCCGGGAAGACCCCCGGGTGCCGCCGGACTTCGAGTACCGGCCCACCCGATGGCGCGAGCTCACCCGCACCGGCGTCATGGGCGACGCGACCCTGGCCACGGCGGAGAAAGGCAAGGTCCTCGTGGAGCACACGATCGAGCGGATCGTCGCGGTGCTCGCCGGGGCGAGGGCACGGCTGCGCGGCCCCGGGGAGGCTCAGCCCAGCACCCGCCGGTAGACCTCCAGGTACCCTTCCACCATGCGCTCGGCGCTGTAGTGCGCCTCCGCCCGCCGGCGGCAGGCGGCGCGGTCGATCTCGCCCAGCCGCCGGAGTGCCGTGACCGCCTCGTCCAGGTCCCGGACCACGAAGCCCGTCTCCCCGTGGGCCACGACCTCCGCGACCGAACCGAGGTCCATCCCGATCACCGGCGTCCCGCAGGCCTGGGCCTCGGCGAGCACGAGGCCGAAGGGCTCCGGCACCGTGCACAGGTGCACCAGCGCCCGGGCTCCGCCCAGGAGCCGGGCCCGCTCCTCCCCGCCGACCTCGCCCACGTACCGGATCCGGTCACCGTCCAGATGGGGCTCCACGCGGGTGCGGAAGAACTCCTGCTCGTCCGGCGGGACGTGCGCGGCGATGAGGAGGCGCCAGCCGGCACGGCGGGCCAGCTCGATGGCGAGGTGGAGGCCCTTCTTGGGGGATGCCCGTCCCAGGAACAGGAGGTAGGGGTCCGGGTCGGGTTCAGGCCGGAACGGGAACTCCCGCAGGTCGATGCCGTTCGGGACCAGGCCGGCGTAGTTCAGCTCGGGGACCGCCTCGATCTCCGCCCGGCTGATGGCCACGTACGGCCGGTCCCGGAAGCGGAGGAAGGCCTGCCGGCTGAGGGGCTCCAGCATGGCGGCGCCGTGCAGGGTGGTGACGACGGGCGTCCGGACCAGCTCGGCGTAGGTGAGCGGGAGCCAGTTGAGGTGGTTGTGGATGAGGTCGAACTCCCCGGCGCGGCGAAAGGCGTTGGCGATGTGGAGGGGGAGGTAGAGGGCCGGGTCGAGCGAGGGGTCCTCGCCGGTGGGCCGGGGACAGACCGTCTCGAGGCGGGCCCGTGTCTCGGACGTGCCGGCGGCGAACAGCGTCACGTCGTGGCCCCTGGCCACGAGCCCCTCGGCCAGGAGGCCCGCCACGTGCTCCCACGGGCCGTACCGCCGGGGCGGGACGCGCCAGGTGATCGGCGCCAGGATGCCGATGCGCAGGGGGATCACCTCCGGAGTGGGAAGCCGTCCGCCCCGTACTGTAGGGGGAGGCGGGCAGGGCCGCAACCGCGCCGGGTCCCCGTCAGGAGGGCTCCAGTGCGGCCACGGCCCCCGCGCGCCGCCGGGCGCGCCCTGGGCGATCCACATGGCTCGGACGGAGCGGGAACCCGCCATTCGAGCGTCGAAACGTCTCCGAAGACCGGTGAGTGCGGTGCGTTCCGGCGTGGAACGCTGCTGGTGCCGGATTTCCGGAGGTGATCCCCTTGGCGGTGGCGCCCATCGAGTGGGCCGACGGCCGGCTGCGGCTCCTGGACCAGACGCGCCTGCCGGGGGAGGTGCGTTACGTCGAGCCCGCCACGGCCGAAGCGGTCTGGGAGGCCATCCGGGCGCTGCGGGTCCGTGGCGCCCCGGCGATCGGCATCGCGGCGGCCTTCGGCCTGTACCTGGGGGTGCGCGGGTCGGAGGCGCGGACCCGCGAGGCCTTCCTGGCCGACGTCCGCCGGGTCGCCGAGTACCTGGCCACCGCCCGGCCGACGGCGGTCAACCTCTCCTGGGCGCTGCGGCGCGTGCAGCGCCGGGTGGAGGTCCTGGAAGCACCGGTCGACACCCTCAAGGCGGAGGTCCTGGCCGGAGCGCTGGAGCTCCTGGAGGAGGACCGGCGGACGTGCCGGGACATCGGCCGGCGCGGCGCGCCGCTGCTGGCCGGCGCCCGCGCGGTGCTGACGCACTGCAACGCGGGCGGGCTGGCCACGGCGCAGTACGGCACCGCGCTGGCCCCCATCTACCACCTGCACGAGCAGGGCCACACCCTGCGCGTCTACGTGGACGAGACGCGCCCCCTGCTCCAGGGGGCGCGCCTGACGGCCTGGGAGCTGCTCCAGGCGGGCATCCCGGTCACGCTCATCACCGACAGCATGGCGGCGGTGGTGCTGCGGCAGCGCCGGGTCGACGCGGTCATCGTCGGCGCGGACCGCGTCGCCAGCAACGGCGACACCGCCAACAAGATCGGCACCTACGGGCTGGCGGTGCTGGCCCGCGAGCACGGGGTGCCGCTGTACGTCGCCCTGCCGACCTCCACCTTCGACTTCTCGCTTCCGGACGGGGACAGGATCCCCATCGAAGAGCGCTCCCCCGACGAGGTCACCCACCTGGCCGGCGTGCGCACGGCTCCCGAGGGCGTCGACGTGTTCAACCCGGCGTTCGACGTGACCCCGGCTCACCTGATCACGGCCTTCATCACCGAGGTGGGGGTGATCCACCCGCCGTTCGGGCCGGCCCTCGCGCAGTTGCGGAAGGACCTCGGCCGGTGAGCGCCCACCGCCCGAGGCCGCGCAAGGACCGGCCTACCGCCAGCCCAGCAGGCGGCGGCCCTCCTCGGTGATCCGGTCCGGCGACCACGGCGGGTCCCAGACCAGTTCCACCTCGGCGTTCGTGACTCCGGGCACCCGGGCGAGCGCGTACTCGGCGACCCTCGGCAGCGACCCGCTCATCGGGCAGCCGGGGGTCGTCAGCGTCATCTTCACCCGGACCGAACCGTCCTCCTGGATGTCGATGTCGTAGACCAGGCCCAGGTCGATGACGCTCAGGCCCACTTCCGGATCGATCACGTTCCTGAGCGCCTGCCGGACGTCCTCGATGCGGACCAGCGGCACGGCTTGCACCTCCTCCCGGTCGCGCGGGCCTGACCTCAGGGTACCCGGGCGCCAGCGGTCGCGGTGTGACCGGAATCACCGGCAGACCGCCCCGGAAACGAAACGGGGCTGCACGTGCGTGCAGCCCCTTCCGTACGCCTCCGAGCGGCTAGCCCTTCGCCGCCTGGTACCGCTTCGCCACCTCGTCCCAGTTGACGACGTTCCACCACGCCACCAGGTAGTCCGCCCGACGGTTCTGGTACTTGAGGTAGTAGGCGTGCTCCCACACGTCGACGCCCAGGATGGGGGTGTCCCCGTCCATGTACGGGCTGTCCTGGTTGGCTGTGCTGTAGATGGCCAGGCTCTTGTCCGGCTTCATCACCAGCCAGGCCCAGCCGCTGCCGAACCGCCCCATCGCCGCCTTGGTCAGCTGGTCCTTGAAGGCGTCGAAGCTGCCGAAGGTCCTGTCGATGGCCGCGGCGAGGTCGCCCGTGGGCGACTTGCTGCCGCCCGGCTTCATGATCTCCCAGAACATGGTGTGGTTCGCGTGCCCGCCGCCGTTGTTCCGGACCGCCGTCCGGATATTCTCGGGCACGGTCTGGATCCGGCGCAGCAGATCCTCGACGGAGAGCGCAGCCAGGTCGGAGTGCCCTTCGAGGGCAGCGTTCAGGTTGCTCACGTACGCCCCGTGGTGCTTGTCGTGGTGGATCCGCATGGTCTGCTCGTCGATGTACGGTTCGAGTGCCGCGTAATCGTAGGGGAGCGGCGGGAGCTCGTGTGCCACGGAAGACCCCTCCTTGGTCTGGAATGAAGCGCGACCCCCGGTGACCGGCGAGAGCCGCCCGGGGCGGAGTATCCCCCTGGATGGCGGAGCCATTCGGGGGGCACGCGAGCGGGGTACCGGACGGAACCCCACTTCGGCAACTTGTTGTGAGTGCAAGTTACCGTACGACTCCGGACTGATTCTACGCGGCCCCGGAACTTTCCTCCTCCGCGAAGAGGGCTTGCCGCCAGGGCTGGTGCGCACAGATCCGTGGGAGGTGACGCACGTGGGAGCCGATGGTGCGCACCCTGAAGGCGGCAGAGTCGCTGGCCGAGGGGCAAGACCTCGAGATCCTCAACGACCGCGTGCCCGTCTTCCTGCGGCCGGTGCTCAGAAGCGGGGGTTTGCCTGCAAGGTGCACGAACTCCCCGCCGGCGGGGCGCGCGTTCGGATCGGGCGTAGGCCGGTCGGATAGCGAAACCTTTACCTTCCTTTGGTCTAGCTTGAATGCACCTTTCTCGGGGTGGCGAGTCTAACCGGCCCGCCGCTACGATCTTCCCGGAAACGGGACAGACCCGCCCCGGGTGCAGGCGAGGCCCCCGAGGCGGACGGGAAGGAGCGATGGCTCCATGCGCAGGGTGCTTCTCGCCACGGATGGTTCGCAGGGTAGCCTGCGTGCCGCGCGGACCCTCGGGGCCATGCTCGAGTGCATGCCCGAGGTCGAGGTGACGGTTCTCTACGTCGCCCACGTCCCGCGGGAGCTCTACATGACCGACGTCTACGGGAACAAGGTCGTCCCCGAGATCCCGCTCGACGTGATGATCCGCCGCTCGGCGGAACCGATCCTGAATTCCACCATCGAGGCCCTCGGCATCCCGAAGGAGCGGGTACGGGCCGAGGTCCAGGTGGGTGACCCGGCCGAGGAGATCACCGACCTGGCCCGCCTCGAGGAGTACGACCTCATCGTCGTGGGCAGCCGGGGTCTGGGGCCGGTCAAGGAGATCCTGCTGGGCAGCGTCTCCAACCGGGTCCTCCACACCGCCCCCTGCCCCGTCCTGGTGGTCCGCTGACAACCTCCCCTCCCTTTCCTTGGCCCCCGTGCGCACACGGGGGCGTTTTCTTCGTGCCGGCCTCCGTCATCCGCAAGACGAGAGGCGGCCGCCTTCGCGGCGGCCACCGGTACGGATGAGGGCGGATCAGACCAGCTGGCGGCGGCGCCGGGCCGCCCGCCGGTGGTCCAGCAGGTCGGCCACCAGCGAGGTGAGCCGGACGGCCGCCGGGGGAAGCGGACGTGCGCTGCGGGAGAGGGCGAGGTACGGGAACTCGACCCGGAATCCGCGCACGTCGAGGAGCTGCAGCGTTCCGGCCTGCAGGCCGCGCCGGACGGCGCGCCGCGGCAGCCACGTGAGCCCGACCCCCGTCTCGACGAGGGTCTGGATCGCCTCCAGGCTGCTGAACTCCGCCCGGACCTGCAGGTGCTCGGGGGGCAGGCCGGCGCTCACCATCGCGGCGTGGAGGGCGCGGCGCAGGCCGCAGCCCGTGGGGAAGAGCACGTGGGGCTGCTCCAGCCACTCCTCCGGGGAGAGGGCGGGCCGGACGTTCCACACGTCGGCGGCCGACCCCACCAGGCGCAGCGTATCCCGCCCGATCGTCGTGACGCGCAGCCCCGGCCGGTCGAGCGGCCCTTCTGCGTACACGATGTGCAGGGTGCCGTCTTCGAGGTCCCGGAGTAGCTCGTCCAGCACCCCGATCTGGAGGCTCGTCACGACCTCCGGCGCGACCGTCCGGAGGGCCAGCAGGGCCTGGGGGACCGCGTCGGCGGCCAGGACCGGCGTCGCTCCCACCCGGACCGTGACAGGCTGGGCCGGGTGAGGCCGTTCGACCTGACGAAGCAGCGCGATGGCTCTCAGGGCGACCCGTAGGATCTCGTCGCCCGCCGGGGTGGGGACGACCCCACCCGGGCCGCGCGCCAGGAGCTGCACGCCGAGATCCTCTTCCAGCGCCTTGATCCGCTGGCTGGCGGCGGCCTGGGTGAGGCCGAGGCTGCGGGCTCCGCCGGAGATGCTTCCGGTGCGAACGGCGGCGCAGAAGGCTTCGAGCTGCTCGAGCCGCACAGGCGTCACCCCCGCCGTCGATCTCCGTTCAGCGTACCGGACGCGGATTTAGACCTGGCATCCCCCGGAGGGCTCCCAGGCCCGCCCCGTTCGGGCTACCGGGCGCATAGACCGCTTCGGCGGATGGTCCGCGCCCGGCCGGGCCTCCGGCAGAGCCGGTGCATACCGATGGAACGCGAAGTCTCCGACGCACGACCGAGGAGGAGGACGACGCCGTGCCCAAGCCCCTGGTCTGCCTGGATCCCGGGCATGGCGGGGCGGACCCCGGCGCAGCGGGGAACTCCCTGGCCGAGAAGGATCTGGCCCTCGACCTGGCCCTGCGGATCCGGGAAGAGCTGCTGTCGGGCTACCACGTCGACGTGCTCATGACCCGGGAGACCGATACGTTCGTTTCCCTCGCGGACCGCGCCCGCATGGCGAACGACGCCGGCGCGGACTACTTTCACTCGGTGCACCTCAACGCCTTCGAGCCTTCGGCGCGCGGCTACGAGGACTTCGTCCACACCAGCGTCCGGGACGACGGCCGGGCCGCCCGCATCCGCGCCGCCGTGCACGAGGCGGTCATGGAGCTGCTGACCCCCTACGGCGTGCCGGACCGGGGCTACAAGCGAGCCGATTTCTTCGTGCTCCGGGAAACGGCCATGCCCGCCGTGCTCACGGAGAACCTCTTCGTCACGAACGAGGCCGATGCCGGCCTGCTCCGCCAGGAGCTGTTCCGCCAGGCCCTGGCCAGGGCGCACGTGCGAGGGATCGCCCGGGGGCTGGGCCTGCAGCCCGTGGCCCGGCCGCCCGTGCTCTACAAGGTGCAGGTGGGCGCCTTCACGCAGCGCGAGAACGCGGAGCGCCTGGCTGCGGAGCTGCGCGACAAGGGTTACTCCGTCTACATCGTGCGCACGTCGCCGGACTAGCGCCATCCGGGCGAGGCGCATACGATGGAGCGGAAACCCCCGGGAGCCCGGGCGGACCCTCCTTTCGCATCCACCGCGGGCTTGACGCAGTTGCGGCTCCCGGGGCGTTTCCGCGCCCACCAGGGAAAGGGCGGGTCGGACTCGAACCATCAGGGGGAATCCTGAGGGATCGAGAGGAGACCGTGCATGGAGGACCTGTGGCCCCTGGTACGCGCGCACGCCCTGGGAGCGGGTGCGTTCGGCGCGCTCGTGGCCGTGCTCTATTTCTTCCTGCCCGGGATGAACTGGGTCTTCCTGGCGCTGGCCCTGGCCTACATCGTCGTCCTGAACCGCTACGTCGCCCGCCTGGTGCCCCGGCCGCCCTTCGCCCGGCCGCGCAAGGGGAGCCACAAGCCGCCCAAGAACGCCGGCTGGCAGATCACCGGGTGGGTCCTCCGCACGACCGCGGTCGGCATGCTGGCGCAGATCAGCGGGTTCGGCGTCGCGTTCGTGCTCGTGTACGAGGTCTTGCGGGCGCTCCTGCGCTAGGCCCGGCTACAGCTGGGTCCGGGTGCCGCGCCCCGTGACGATCCGCAGGAAGGCTGCGGCGATGACGGGGTCGAACTGGCTACCGGCGCAGCGCCGCACCTCATCGGCGGCCTCGTCCGCGGAGAGGGCCGGCGCGTAGGGGCGCTGGGATGTCATGGCCTCGTAGGCGGTCACCACGGCCAGGATCCGCGCCCCCCGCGGGATCTGAGCCCCTTGCAGTCCGTCCGGGTACCCCGGGAATCGCCCGCTGGTGGCCCCGTCCCAGCGCTCCCGGTGGTGGCGGAGCAGGGGGGCGACGGGCGCCAGGGGCCCAAAGGCAGCGGCCAGGTTGGCGCCGTACTCGGGGTAACGCCGCACCTCCGCCCACTCGTGCGGCTCGAGGGGCCCCGGGCGGTGCAAGATCGCGGGGGGCACGGGCAGCTTGCCCACCTCCACGAGGAGGGCCGCGACGCCCACCGCGCTGATCTCTTCCGGGGGCAGACCGAGCTCCCGCGCCGTCGCCACGGCGAACCGGCGACGGCGCTCCCCGCGGCTGCGCGCGCCCGGGTCGACCCGCTCGAAGAACTCCGCCAGGGCGGCCGCCGCCTCGAAGGCCTGCCGCTCCCAACGGTGCGCCGGCGCCTCGAGGAGGCTCCAGAGGCGGCGCCGATCCGACCGGCGCTTCGAATCGTACATCTCGGCGTCCGCCCGGGTGAGGATGGTCTGGAGCTCGGACGGGGGGGCCGAGTCCACCCCGATGTTCAGAAGAAGCGGCGGCTCGCCCGGCTTGCGGGAGCGGTTGAACTGGGCCACGGCCTCCTCGACCCGGCGCTTGACCGCCTCGGCCTCCGCCCGGCCCGCCCCCGGCATGAGGACGACGAACTCGTCGCCGCCGTAACGGATCACCGTGTCCCCGGAACGGACGCTGCGCCGCAGGAGGTCCGCCGTCTCCCGCAGGAGGGTGTCGCCCGCCGGGTGCCCCCACGTGTCGTTCACGCGCTTGAAGTCGTAGAGGTCGACCATCAGGACACCGATCTGCTCCGGCGGGTCGTGCCCGGGCTGCGGGGCCAGGTGGGGCACGGCGTCCAGGTAGCGGCGGTTGTACGCCCCGGTGAGCGGGTCGGTGACGGACAGGCTGCGGGCCTCGTCGTACAGGCGGGCGTGGTCGATGGCGATGGCGGCGTGCCCGGCCAGCACCTGGAGGAGCTGGAGGTCCTGGACGTCGAACTGGTTGAGCCCGCGGCGGCTCGCCCGGATCACGCCCAGGAGCCTGTCGCCGGCGGTCATCGGCACGATGCAGACGGACTCGTCGTCCACCGGGGTGCCGGGCAGGTGCGCCGCCCGGGGGTCGCGCTCGGCGTCGCCGGAGAGGATGGGCTGGCGGTGCTTCGCCACCCAGCCCGTCAGGCCTTCTCCGACCTTCACGGTGATCCGCTGCCACGCTTCCAGCTCCTGGGGATCGTGAGCGTGGGGAGCGAACCGGATGACCCGGGGCCGCAACACCTGGACCTGGGGGTCGAGGAGGAAGATCACGCACACGTCCGCCCCGGTCGACTCGATGACCTGGGTGGCGGTGATCTCCAGCGTCTCGGTCAGGTCGAGGCCGCAGAGGATGGCGGTAGAGGCAACGACGGCCCGCAGGTACTGCCTCTGATGCTCGTTCTGGAGGTGGAGGTTGACCGCCCGGGTGGCTGCCCCGAAGATCGTCCACAGCACCACGATGGCGACCAGCCCGGGGAAGAGATGCCGCCCGGGGTAGAGCACGAAGCCCGCGAGCGCGTGCGCGGTGCCCGCGCCGGCGCCCAGGGCCCCCACCCGGGTCCCGTAGGTGAAGGCCAGGTACCAGGTCAGCGAGGCATAGCTCATCGCCAGGATGAGGTCGTTGTGGCCGGCGAGTTCCGTGGCCGTGGCCGCGGACACCGCCATCGAGGCGCTCAGCAGGTGGGTGAAGACGGGGCGGGATCGCCGGTCGGGCAGTTCGAGCAGGCCCACCGTCGCCACGGCGACGGCGACGAGCAGCACGACGGCCAGGGGCGCGCGGGCTCCCGCCGAGCTCGACGCCGCCAGCCCGGCCGCCGCGACGGCGGAGACGAGCCCGAGCAGGCCGGCCAGCCGCCGCTCCCCCGGGGCCCACGACTGCTGGCCCCTCTCCAGCCCGATCCGTTCCCAACCCGACCGCACCATCGGCTGGTTTCACCATCCATTGCATTTCCACAGTATGGCACTCGATTCCTGCCAACCCCAGGCGGCGGGCCTGTCCGGCCGGGATCTGCGCGGCGGGGGCGGAAGAAGGGCCAGGGGGACGGGCGGCGAATCCTGTGGACGAGACGGGGAAGCACCATCGGCGGAGGAGGGGCCGGGATGCGTGCGGTCGTGTTCGATGCTCACGGAGGTCCGGAGGTGCTGCGCCTGGCGGAGATGCCCGATCCCGAGCCCGGTCCGGGCGAGGCGGTCGTCCGGGTGGGGGCGTGCGGGGTCAACTGGCTCGACGTCATCCTGCGGCGGGGGGAGACCCCCGGCAAGCCGGCGCTGCCCCACATACCGGGGTCGGAGGTGGCCGGGGAGGTCGTCGCCCTGGGCGCGGGCGTCAGCGGGGTTCAGGTGGGGGACCGGGTGGCCGTGGCCCCGTACCTCTTCTGCGGCACCTGCGAGTACTGCCTGCGGGGGCAGGAGAGCCTCTGCCTGCGCGGGGACATCCTCGGCCTGATGAGCCAGGGCGGGTACGCCGAGTACGTGCGCGTGCCGGCCCGGAGCGTGGTACCCCTGCCCTCGAACCTGAGCTTCGAGGATGGGGCCGCGCTGGGCCTCAGCGCCCTGACCGCCTACCACATGCTCATCACGCGGGCGCGCCTCTCCCCCGGCGAGACGGTGCTGGTCCTGGCCGCCGGCAGCGGGGTGGGCAGCGCCGCGATCCAGATCGCCCGCCTCGCCGGTGCCCGGGTGATCGCCACGGCCGGGAGCCCCGAGAAGCTCGCGAGGGCGCGCGAGCTGGGTGCCGAGGCGGTCATCGACCACCGGCAGCAGGACATCGCCCAGGAGGTGCGGCGCCTGACCGGCAAGCGCGGGGTCGACGTCGTCTTCGAGCACGTGGGGCAGGCCACCTGGGACCAGTCCGTCGCGGCACTGGCACGGGGCGGGCGGCTCGTCACCTGCGGGTCGCTCACCGGCCCGGACGGGCGGGTGAACATCTGGACCCTCTTCGCGAAGGAACTGAGCCTCATCGGCTCGTATGGCGGCAGCCGGGGCGAGCTGCGCACCGTCCTCGAGCTCGCCTCCCGTGGGGCGCTGCGGCCGGTCATCCACGCCGTCCATCCCCTCGAGGAAGCCGCGGCCGCCCACCGGACGGTGGAGGCCCGGGAGCAGTTCGGCAAGCTGGTGCTCCGCCCGTGAAGCCGGGCTCCCTTGCCTGCCCGCAGCCCATGGGGTAGGATACACGGTGGATCAGGATGGATCAGGAAGCGGGAGCCGAGGGAGCAGCCGCCGATGTCCAAGAGAGAACGGCCCGTTCCGCCCCGTTACGAGGAAATCGCCGTGGACCTGGCCCGCCGGATCGTGGACTACGAGTACCGGGAGGGCGAGCGCGTGCTGGGCCGGTCGCACCTGGCCGGTACCTACAAGGTGTCCCCGGAGACGGTGCGGCGGGCCATCGCCATCCTCCACGACCGGGGGGTCGTCCGCGCGGTCCCGGGGAGCGGCATCCGGATCGTGTCGCGGCAGGCGGCGGTCGAGTACCTCGAGAGCCTCAGGACCCGCAGCGCCATCGTCGAGCTCCAGGAGCAGGTGGCCGATCTCCTGGCCCAGCGGCGGGAGATCGACGAGAAGCTGGAGGACGCCTGCACCCGGCTGGCCGCACTCGCCGGGCGGGCGCTGGCCGCGGCGCGCCGCGTCGAGGAGGTCACCATCCCGGCCGGGTCGTGGCTCGCCGGCCGCACGCTCGGGGAGTCGCGCCTGCGCAACATCTCGGGGGCGACCGTGATCGCCGTCGTCCGGGGGACCGAGGAGTACTACTCGCCCTCGCCCGACTTCACGTTCGCGGCAGGCGACCTCCTGCTCATCGTGGGACCGGAGACCGCCCGGGAACGGCTGGAAAAGGCGCTCGCCCTGCCGGAGCCGCCGCCGGGGGCGGTCAGCACGGACGGCGCCCCGGTGCCGTGACGGTGGGATCGTCCGCAGGCAGAGAAGCCCGGGGGCCGGCCTCCGAACCGAGGCCGGCCCCCGGGCATGTCCCTTCAGCCGCGGTTCGCCCGGTCGCCGGGGCGGGGCTGCTTGGCCCCGTGGGTGACGTTCGGCGCTGTCGGGAACGTCTCCAGGCCACCCACGTGGAACCCGCCGCCCGGTTTCTCCGGCGGACGGGCGGCCTGCTCGAACGTGCCCGGTGCGGGCGTGGCGGCCCCGATCGGTCGCAGCGGACGCCGCGGCGAGTCCTGCCGCTCCGGGTCCTTGGGCTCCAGCACGGTCGTCGCCCCCTGCCCATGCGACGTCGCACCCGTTCCTAGGCTGTCCGCGGCAGGAGGCGCCTACGCGTCGGCGACGTAGACGGCGGCCGCGACGGCCCGGCCGACGACGTGCTCGCGGTTGCCCACCCGGATCCGGTACGTGTCGCCCACCCGGTCCCGGGCCAGGACCTGCACCTCGGTGCGCGGGAAGAGCCCGAGGTCGCCGAGGTGGGCGAGGAGCTGCGGGTCGTGCTCGGCCACCCGGGCCACGACCGCGGTCTCACCCGGACGCAGTTCGGTCAGCGGCCTCACCGCGATCTCGTCCACGTTGCCCGACCGGTCCGGGATCGGGTATCCGTGCGGACAGGTGCGGGGGTGGCCCAGGACGTCGTCGATCCGGTCCACCACCACGTCCGGCAGGGCGTGCTCCATCTGGTCGGTGATGGCGTCCACCTGATCCCACGGGATGCCCAGGATGTCGACGAGAAACCGCTCGGTGAGCCGGTGGCGGCGGATGTACCCGGCCGCCGCCCGCTCTCCGGCCGGCGTCAGCGTGGCGCCGGCGTACTCCTTGTGGTCGACCAGCCCGGCCTCGGCCAGCTTGCGAAACATGTAGGACGTGGAGGCCGGGCTCACCCCCAGGCGCCGTGCCACCGCGCCGGTGGAGGCGGTGCCCCCGTGCAGCGTGAGCCGCCAGATGGCCGCGATGTAGTCCTCCATGGCCCGACTCACCACAGGCACCACCTCGCTCCGGCAAGCAGGTTCATCAGCGCCTTTTAGACGCATTTAAAGCCCGCTACCAGTATCGCGACCGGCCCGGCGGGCTGTCAACGGGCCTCGGGGCGAGCCCCGCGGGCGGGGCAACGCCGGGAGCGGCGGCCGCCCTGAGCCCCAAAGCGGGCGACGGTACGGGGGATACCCGTACCGTCGCCCGGATCGGCATGCCTGGCGGATGGGGTGGGATTTGAACCCACGAGCCAGGTTTAGGCCCGGCTACACGCTCTCCAGGCGGGCGACGCACCAGGATTTAGTATATCACGTCCTCTCCAGACCGCTCTACCATGCGGTTTTCCATATGTTTCCTCGCTGAAAATCGCAGGTTCTATCGTCCGGTTCCAGTCGCCGTTCCAGTCAGGCTGTCTCCTCTCCGCCGGCCCGAGCTCGCGCTCGCTGCCGGCGCTTCTTCTCGCGCTGGCGGCAGGTCTCGGAGCAGAATCGCTCCCGGGGCGGCAGGACGGGGTTAGGGCATCCTTCTGCTTCGCATTTGGTGACGTTCACCGGGGCCATTTCCTGGAAGAACCACTGCAGGAAGGCCGCCTGGAGGGCGCCCTTGGCGATGAAGGAAAAGGTTACGGCCGGAGACCCGGCGCGACCATCCTGCGTGCGAGGGACGATGACGACCTTTTGCATGTACCCACGCACGGCATCGACGGCCGCCCGCCATGCTGCGATGTATAGTTCATCATCCGTGGAGGGGTGGAACCAGTAAACCTGCCGGCGCCGCACGAAGGGCCAGGGGACGAAGTAGATACCGGGCACGTGGTAAACCCCCGCCGATGGGCCGGGGAATAGGGTGACAGAAGCCGGTTCTTGGTCCGTTCGGCGTGGCGCAGACCGGAAGAGGTCCCACAGCGGCCCCGCCTTCTGCTGTTTCACCCATTCGATGATGAGGGTCAAGACCCGGAACCAGTCAAGGGCGGTTGCGACCGTATCCCATCGCTCGGTTCTCTCTGACCTGTCCGCCGGGAAGCCGAAGGCCCCGTATCGCTGGTAGAACTCCCTGACGGCGCCCTGGTCCCCGTCCCGGAACCGGAAGGCCATGCTGCGAACTGCGCGCCAGAAGCCCGGTTCCCTATCGGCTGGGTTCCATAGTTCCTCCGGCCGCAAGTACCGCGGGCGCACCAGTCGGATGATGCCGTCCTCGAATGCGACTTCTTCCCAGGGCGTCGGGACGTAGCCTATCGCCCCGTACAGCGTGAAGAGGCGCTCCGTGTACACTGCCGCGTCCCCCCTCTGTCCCCCCTCATGATAGCGTAGAGGCCAGGACAAAACCAGGGGGTGGCAGAGAGTGCAGGCCACGGAACGGCGATTGGTGCGCGTGCCAGAGGGAGCCCGAATCACGGGGCTGTCTGTCGCGACCATGTACCGGCTGATTGCCAGCGGCAAGCTGCCGGTCGTCCGAATTGGCCGCGCGGCCCGCATCGATATCCGGGATCTCGAAGCGTTCATCGCCGCGAACAAGACCGGGGCCGCCTGATCGGAGCCCCGGTTCTCGCCGCGCCCACGCGGGACAGTGGGTTAGAAGAAGAGCGCCCGCCGGAGCCGCTCGGCCGGGGGAGGAGCCCGGTCTTACGGGGCGACGGCGGGGCCGTGGCGCAGGAGGCGAAAGGAGGCCACTTTCGTTGACAATACTAGCACACCATCGGTATAGTGTCCACCCGCCCCCGAGTGAGCGCGTGCGGGGACAGGTGAAAGACTGGCTCCCCATCTTCGCGGCCCTGGGCGTCACCCTTCGTGGCCGTGGGCCGTGGCTTTCAGGCCGGTGCCCGTTCCACGACGACCACTCACCCAGTTTCTCTGCCAACCGAACGACGGGCTCATGGCGGTGCTGGAGCGGCTGCGGCTCCGGCTCCGTGTTCGACCTCGCCGCCCGGCTAAGGGGAATCCCCTTCGGTGAGGCCGTCCGACTGGTGGCCGACATCGCGGGCGTCCCCATGAACCCGCCGCCTCGGCGCCGCTCCGGCCCCCCAAGGATGTGGGGGACGTGGCGATGAAGGCGCCCGGGGCGGGATTCACCCTGGCCGCCTACGCCGAGGCGAAGGGAATTCCCGTCGAACACCTGCGCCGGAACGGCGTCATCGACATCACGTATCGAGGTCGGTCCGCGGTTGGGTTCCGTACGCAGTTGCTGGACGGCTCCGCCGGACGGACACACGTCCGCCTGCGCCTTGAACCTGGCGACGGTCCGCGGTTCGTGTGGGCGGACGAGGACCGCCCGCAGGCCCCCTGGGGGCTGTGGCACCGGAAGCAGGCCCTGGCACGGGGCCGCGTGTGGCTGGCCGAAGGCGAAACCGATGGCTTAGTCCTGTCCCTCGTCGGTGAGCCCGCCTACGCCCTGCCTGGGAAAGACCGGGCGGACCTGCTGGAGCTCGCGCACGTCGAGGGGTTGCGCGAGCTGTATGTCACCCAAGACCGGGACCAGGCCGGTGAGGAATTCGTCCGGCTGGTGCGCGACCGCTTGAACCGGCTGGGCTGGAACGGGACCCTGTATGTGGTCCGGCCCCCGGCTGAGGTGGGCGGGCACCCCGTCAAGGACTGGGGGGACGTGTGGCTTGCTGTGGGGCGCGACCGGGAGCGGTTCCTTCGGGTCCTGTCGGAACTGGCTGAAGGAGAACGTTACTCACTCCCGGAGGCCGTGGCACAGGCCCACGAGGTGGAGGAGGCGGCTCCCGTCGCACCCCCTGATCCACCCCCCGCCATCGAGCACGGCCCGGTCGAGCGCCAGGACGTACCGTATCCCCTGGATCGGCTGCCCGACTGGCTGCAGGACTATGTGCGGATTGTCCGGCCCGTGGCCGCCAGTCCTACACCGTTCTTGGTTACGGCCCTGCTGCCATTCCTGAGCGCCGCCATCGGGACTAGGGCGTGGGTGCAACACGGCTCCCGGCCCCTCTACCCGTCCCTGTGGACCGCGATTCTCGGGCCGTCCACCATCGCCGCGAAGTCTACGGCGCTGGACCTCGCGGAGAGCGCGACCGTCCGGCCGATCCAGCAGGAGTTTGACCGGCGCTATCGCGAGGCCGAAGCCGCATGGCGCGAGGCGAAGCGGCAGGCCCGTCACAGCGACGATGTGGAGGTTCCCGACCGCCCCGCGGAGCGCCGCCTGCTGTACCCATCCGACGTAACCTGGGAGCGGCTGATCCGCCTTATGGGGCTCAACGCCGAGGAGGCCCCGGACGGGACCACCCGAACGCCCTACGCCATGGTGTCCTTCCCCGAGATTGCGGCGTTCCTCAACAGCCTGAAGCGTAAGTACGCGGCGGGCGTTAAGGAGAACCTGACCGCCATGTACGACTGCGCCCGGGTGGACTACGGGCGGGTCGGACAGGGCGACGAGTCGCCCCGCGTGGTGATCGACGTAGGGTTCCTTTCCATCTCGGGAGCGAGTACGCCCGAGTGGTTCACGGACGCCGTAGAGGCCGGGGACGTGGAAGGCGGCTTCCTGCCCCGGTTCCTCTACGCGAAAGTTGAGCGGATCGACGGGCGCCGGGCCGCCTTCCCGAAGCGGCTGGAGCCAGACGCCCTGGACGGTTTCCGCCAGCTCTACCGGCGCGTGTTTGAGATGCCCGAGCGCCTGCGCGGCGAGTGGGGTATCGACGCAGAGGCCAGGAACTTGTACGAGACCTGGTTCAACGGCGTAGAGGACGCCCTGCACGGGCTGCACCAGGATGGGCGCGCCAAGCTCATCCCGTTCTGGGCGCGCGCCCAGGAGGCCGCCCTGAAGTTGGCCCTGGTGTTCGCGGTGTTCGACGCCGCGGCCGGGAACGGACGGGCCGGCGTGATTGGCGCGGCCGCCATGCGCGCCGCCGTTGCCCAGGCGGATTATCACCGGCAGGTTGCTGAGCGGGTGCTGCAGGCCGACGTAGCAGAGACCCGGCAGGAGCGGCTTGAGAAGATCATCGTCCGCGCGCTGGAACGGCACGGGTCTCTCACGCCGCGGGACCTGCACCGCTACGCGCACCTGCACCGGCACGTCCGCGACACGTACGAGCGAGACGCCCTCCTGTGGAGCATGGCCGAAGCTGGCGTGCTCACCGTGCGGACGGATGAGCGCGGCAACATCGTCCTCGTGGGGTTGCCCGTGCATGGTGGAGAACGTGGCGACATGGCGACGCGGGACCGGAGCACCGCTCCTGGGGCGGCTTAGCAGGTGTCGCCGCGTAATGGCGACGCATGGCGACAGGTGGCGACACCGCGCACCGTGAACGGTCGCCAGTGTCGCCACCTGTCGCCACGGCATGGCGACGGTCCCAGCCTTAGAGCCATGCCCATTAGACGCACCCGTCGCCATTGTCGCCATTTCACCCACCCGACTGCATGAAAGGAGCGTGGCCGACGTGACTGGGCTCATCCGGCAAAGGCGGCTGCACCGACTCTTACCCGACCTTTGCCCGACCTGCCGCCGATTTCCGGCCGCCTTCCCCGTGAGGGTTTCGGAAGGTAACGGGGGTCCTGAAGGCGACTTACATCTGCGGCCGGTGCGGCCGGGTGTGGAACTGCTGGTGGAACGCGCAGGTGGTCCGCGAATGGGCCGCCGGAAAGGAGGCGTGACCCGTGCTCATGGAGGTCGCCAGAATCTGCCACGGCTGCGGCTACGTCGTGCGGCTCGAACTGGTGTCTGACCCGCGCTACGCGGAGCGCCGTGCCAACACTCTGCGTGCCAGGGCGCAGGAGCGCCGCGGCCAGTGCCCCCGGTGCCGGAGCCGTGACGGGGAGATCGTGGCCCGGCCGGTTCCCAAGGGAGGCGGCGCCGCATGAGCCCCCGCCGGCTGAACGCCCGACCCGATGAGGTGCCGCTATACACCCGGGCCCAACGCCTGGAGGGCGCCGCCATGTTCATCGACCTGGCCTGCGAGGAGCTGGAGCGAGGCGGGGAGCACATCCTGATGAACTCCGCGTACGGCCTCCGAAACGAGGTGCTGGCCTGGCGGTTCCGGCTCCTGGATGAGGCGAAGGCGCGGGGCGAGGTGAGGCAGTGCGACGCCTGCGGCGGCTCAGGCAAGGCGCCGAACGGCTGGGCCTGCAAGGCGTGCGCCGGGGTTGGCCTCGTGAGCCGGGACGGCCTGCGGCTGCCGGGCGAGTGAAGCCATGGCGGCACCGATGAAGTCACCCTACTGCCCGACCTGCGGCGGCCCGCTCCGGCGGCGGGCTCCGGGGTGGTGGGCCTGCCCGCAGGGCCACGGCGAGTGGCTCGGGGCGGAAGGCGAGGTGGGAGACGACGTGACGGAACTCATGGCCGTGGGCTCGCTGCGGCCCGACCCGCCGGACCCGCCGGCGGACCCGCTCCATGCCCTGATACCCTGGTTGCCCCGGAAGGCGGCGCGTGCGGCCGAGCCGGTGAGCCGGGCAGAAGTGGGGACGAGGCGCAAGGGAGGAGGCAGGCGAGGCCGCGGGAAGAGCCCGCAGCAGCAGAAGATGGACGCCTGGCAGCGGCGGCGGAAAGGGGGCGGTGCGGCGTGAACGACATCCTCGAAGCCCTGCTGGCGGCCGCCCTGGCCGCAGCGGTGCTGCAAAGCCTGGCGGGCTGGGCGTGGGCGGTCACGACGGCGGTCCGCTGGGTGCGGCGACGGCTGGAGAGGAGGGCCTGAGCCATGGGGCCGCTGCGGTCAACGCTGCGGTGCGGGGAGTGCGGCCAGGCGGTGGACGTGCTCACGAAGGCCCACATCAGGCTGAGTTACGGCATGACCAAGCGGGAGTACCTGCGGTTGCACCCCGAGCACGCGGACCCGGTGTACTGGGGAACCGTGCCGGCCGTGGCACAGCGGATGAAGCAGCATGGCAAGGGCGGGACGGATGCGGCGTAGGGAGGCGTGAAGCACGCCCCGTGGTCGCTTGGTGCTAGTGTCAATCGCAACGCCCTATGATGCTCAAGGCCGTGACGATGAGCTGGATGACGCCCACGACTGCCAACACCCATGTCGCCCGTATCATCGCTTTCGACTGCTTTTCTGCGGCGGTCATCTGGTCGTACGCGACCTTGACCTGCAGTTGATGCTCAAACGTGCGTGCGTTGATGCCGTGATGATACGGGCCTTCAGCGATTCTCTTGAACAGTTCCTCGTACGACTCGGGTACCGGGTTTTCCACGTGTACGATTCCTCCCCAAGCGGTATTGGAGGGGGACTTCGGCGAGGTGTTTCCTGCTCCTTCCTGAGAAGGGGTAGGGGGGTGTAAATTTCTGGTACATGTCAGCCAGAGACCGGGCGGGCGGCTTTCTTCGTGCGAAACCCGGTCAGGCATAATTGAAACGGGTGGTGAAAAATGGCAGCTAAGGCACCGGCGCACCTGAGCGCAGAAGCCAAAAAGTGGTGGAATCGGGTGGTCAAGGAGTTCGAGGTCGACGACACGGCCGGCCTGATGGTGCTGCAGCAGGCGCTGGAGGCATTCGACCGCATGCGGCAGGCGCAGGAGATCCTCGCGGCGGAGGGGCTGGTGATCCGCAACGAGGCGACGGGCATGGTCCGGGCGCACCCGGCGGCGAAGATCGAGCACGACGCCCGCATGGCGCTGTTGCGGTACTGGAAGGCCCTCGGCCTCGACATCGAGCCGCCCGGCCCCGTTGGCCGGCCGCCGGGGAGGTGAGGTGCGGTGTGTGCGGTCAAGCGGCGCCGGCGGGGACGCCGGGTTTCGGACGACGCTCTCACCGACGCCCAGTGGTGGGAACTGACGCTTGGCCCCAGCGCTTCCGACGCCAGGGCCTTCAACCCGAACGCTGGCCCGCACGAGCGTTCGGCCTTCAAGTCCCCGTGGCACCGGCGGTCGGCGTGGCTCCGGCACCGTGAGGCGATCATGGCAGAATGGCTGGAGGACCACCCGGGGCAGCGCCCGTGGGCCTTCTGGCACTACGACCACCCAGACGCCCGGGAGGTCATCGGCGAGGCGGAGGCCACCGACCCGACTGGCCGCCGGACGTACACCTGGACCGTGCGGGAGGACGACGACATGGCCCTGGTGCGGCTGGGCTTTGCGACCGAAGCCGACCTCGCGGAGTTCATCCGAAACACCGAGGTGAATTGGGCGGCCCGGGAGTACCGCTGCAAACACCGGACGGATCCCGATTGGTGGTGCGAGAAGTGGCGGCGCCGCAAGGAGCTGTACCGGAAGGTGACCGGGAGGGAGGCGCCGTTCGGCGCCGGTGACGTTGAAGCTGAAGGGGAGGATGCTCCCGATGGGGATGAACTGGGCGAGTGACACCGCCGAGCTGAAGGCCGAGATGGACGAGCTGCGCCGCCGGCGCGACGAGTTGAAGCGCCGCTTCCACGTGGCCCCGGCAGGAGGGAGCACCGCGCTGCCGGACGAGGGCGCGGAGGGGCCCCCGGCGCCGGCCGAAGCGGGTGATGAGGCCGAGGAGGGCGAGGATGACGACGCCGCGGAGTGGACCGCTGAGGTCTGACACCACACCGCCGCTTCTGCGGGCGTACCACCTTCTCCTGGGCCACGTGACCCAGCAGGGGCGGCCCATGACCGGCGAGGAGCGGGAGGCGCTGCGGGCGATCCTGGACGCCCACGCGAAGCTCGAGCGTGACGCCCTGAAGCGGCGGGAGCGCGAGCTGCGCCGGAAGGCGAAGCGGCGGGCCGCCGGCGGGGGCTGGGCTTGAAGGCGGCAATGGAACGTGGTACCATTGAACCAAAAGACGTGCCCGGCCGAGAGCGCCGTTGGAGGCGCTGACGCCGGGGCCGAAATCCTGGAGCGCGTTGGAGCGCCCGGGAGACGTGGCAGGACTGCGCCCCTGCCATGTTTCCCGGGCGCTTCGCGTTGAGAGGGGGTGTAGAGCATGCGAAACGTGCAGGGCATCGAGTTCGCGGCCCATCCGTTGGCGTACCGCTACGGCGGGATGACCGCCCTGGCCGGTGCCGCGCTAGCGGCACAGATTCGGGCGCTCGGCTTCGTGGTGGAGGAGCTGGTCCGGCGGGTTGAGGCGAACGACGGGCGACGGCGGCAGGTGCATGCGAGCCTTCAGGCGCGGCGCCTGCGGCTCATGAACATGACGGAGGTGTGAGCGTGCTTTCGGCAGTGGAACAGCGGGCACAGGTCCTGGCCCAGGCCCGCGCCATCATCGAAACGGCCGAACGGGAAGGGCGAGGCCTCACCGAGAGCGAGCAGAGGCGATGGGACGGGCTCATGGCAGAGGCGGAGCGGCTGCGGGCCGTCGCCCGAGGAGACGATGCTCCACGGCCCCGGGTGCAGTTCCGGGAGAAGCGGCTCCTGAACCTGGGGCCGGAGTACAGGGCCGCCTTCGCACGGTACCTGGTCCAGGGGAACGAGCTGCTCGGCCAGTCCGACCAGCGCGCCCTGGCGGCCGGCGAGTTCCCCCGGGGCGGATACCTGATCCCCCCGACCATGCTGGCCGAGGCCCAGGTGATCATGGCCGGCGTCAGCCCGCTACGGAACCTTGTCCGGACGTGGCCCCTTGAGCACGAGTACAGTCTGGGCGTCCCGACGGTCGATGTCGGCGACGATGCGGTGTGGTCCCCCGAAACCAGCATCGGGGCCGAGGACACCAGCGTGATGTTCGGCAAGCGGGAACTCCGCCCCCACGATCTGACGGCGTTCTTCAAGGTCTCGAACAAGCTCCTCCAGACCAGCCTAGCGGCCGAAGACGTGGTGCTGGCCGTGCTGGCGGAGAAGCTCGCCATGGCCCTGGAGAGGGCTTATCTCACTGGCGACGGGGTGCAGAAGCCCTTGGGCGTGTTCGTCGCGTCCTCGCAGGGCATCTCCACCGCCAGAGACGTGAGCGTGGGCGCGGGGGCCATCACCTATGACGGCCTCGTGGCCATGAAGTACGCTCTCAAGGCGACGTACTGGCCCCGGGCCCGCTGGGTGATGCACCGGGATGTGGCGAAGGCCATCGCCCAGATCAAGGACACGGCCGGGCAGCCGATCTGGAAGGAGTCCACCCGGGCAGGTGAACCAGACCGGCTCCTGGGCCTCCCCGTGATCCTGAGCGAGTACGCGCCGAACACGATCGCCACAGGGAACTACGTGGTGGTCCTCGGCGACTGGTACTGGTACTGGACCGCGGAGCGCCCGACAGTCTCCGTCCAGGTCCTGAGCCAGCTCTGGGCCGATCAGAACCTGACCGGCTACCTGACCCGCGGCGAGTTCGACGGTGGCCCGGCCCTGGAGGAAGCGTTCGTCCGGGGGAAGGTGTCGTGATTCGAGAGGCGGGGCGTCTCCGTGGCGCCCCGCCCATGCTATTGGGGGTAGAAGGCCATGACGCTGACGAAACGCGGCAAAGCAGCCGTCAAGGCCCTTCTCCGTGGCGAGGGCGTGTCGATGAACGGCTGGCCCCGGGATGAGGTGCTGGCCGTGCTTGACGCTGCACTCACGGAGTTGGAGCGGATGCGAGAGCGGGGCCTGCGCTCTATCGCAAAGATGGAGGCGCTGATTACCGAACTGCAGGGGCATGTCCGGGACTTCGAGGCGGACATCGCCAGGGTGAGGGAACTGCGCGCGCAGGTGGTGGGTGGCCAGTGAAGGCCGAGATCAAGGGCGCCAGGGAACTGATTCGCGCCTTCGACCGGCTCTCGGACGAGCTCAAGGGCCAGGTGCTGGCCGAGGCGGCCAAGGCGGGCGCCGAGGTGATCCGGGCCGAGGCCAGCAGACGGGCGCCGCGCAAGACCGGCGATCTGGCGCGGAGCATCGTGGCCGAGGTGCTTGAGCAAGCCCCGGGCAAGGTCACGGTCGGGGTGGGGCCGGACAAGGACCGTTTCTACGGCCGCTTCGTGGAGTTCGGCCACGCCCTCGTCCGGGGCGCCCGCAAGGCCGAGAAGAAGGTCGTCGGTCACGTCCCCCCGCATCCGTTTCTCCGCCCGGCCCTGGACGAGGGCGCGGAGCGGGCCAAGCAGGCCATCGCTGACGAGTTGAAGGCGGCCATCGAACGGGCCGCAAAGGGGTGAGATCGTGGCGAACATCGGTAGCCTCACCGTGGCCGTGGTGGCGGAGACGAACGCCTTCACGGCGGCGATGAAGCAGATGCAGGACCAGGTGGCCGGGGTCGCCAAGGCCGCCCAGTCGCACATGGGCACCATGCAGGCCGCCATCGAGAAGGCCGCCGGGCCGTCCACGGCCCTGGCCGGGTGGCTCGGGAAGATCGGCGCCCTTGGCGGGGCGGCTCTGGCGGGCGTCGGCGTTGCAGCCGTAAAGATGGCGGCTGACATGGAGCAGAGTCGGATGGCGTTCACCACCCTGCTGGGGAGCGCAGAGGCGGCACAGTCCTTCCTGAAGCAGCTTTCCGACTTCGCGGCCAAGACGCCCTTCGAACTGCCGGGGCTCATGGACGCTAGCCGGAAGCTCCTGGCCTTCGGGTTCGACGCTCAGAGCATCATCCCCATGATGACGGCCATCGGCGATTCCGTGGCGGCCCTGGGCGGCGGGGCGGCGGAGATCGAGCGGGTGACGACGGCCCTGGGCCAGATGCAGGCGAAGGGCAAGGTCTCCGCCGAGGAGATGATGCAGATCGCCGAACTGGGCATCCCGGCCTGGGAGATGCTGGCGCAGAAGATCGGGGTGTCGATCCCCGAGGCCATGAAGATGGCCCAGAATGGCGCCATCAGCGCCAGCACGGGGATTCAGGCCATCCTCCAGGGGGTGAACCAGGCTTTCGGCGGCGCCATGCAGCAGCAGTCGCAGACGCTCCTGGGCCAGTGGTCCACCGCCAAGGATAACGTGAGTTCGATCCTCCGCACCGTGGGCGACGAGATCATCAAGGCTTTCGACCTGGGTGGGGTGCTGACGAAGCTGAACGAGCAACTGGGGGCGCTGGCCGACACCATCAGCACCAAGGGGCTGCGGGGAGCCCTGGCGGAGATCGTCCCCGCCTGGCTGCCCGAGACCATCACCCTGGTGGGCGGCGCCATCGCCGGCGCCCTCGTGCCCGGGCTGGTGAAGATGGCCGTCACCCTGTTCACCCAGACCATCCCGGCGCTGTGGGCGGCCTATGCGCCGCTCTTGCCCTGGGTCCTGGCGGGGACGGCCGTCGCCGGCGTGGCGCTCCTGATCTACAAGAACTGGGGCACCATCTCAGAGTTCTTCTCGAACGTATGGACGGCTGTCGCCACCAAGGTGACGGACGTGACCGGCCGGCTGAATGACTGGCTCTCCGACACGTGGGAGAAGATCCGGACGACCGTATCGAATGTCTGGCAGGGGATCAAGGACTTCTTCGCCAAGTGGTGGGACGAGCTGCTGGTGATCTTCACCGGCCCCATCGGGCTCCTGATCGCCATGATCGTGAAGAACTGGGACCTGATCACGGCCAAGACGAAGGAGATTTGGGACGGCATCAAGTCCTGGCTCGGCGGCATCTGGGACGGTATCAAGGCCACGGCCTCCAGCCTGTGGAACGCGATCCACGACACGATCGCCGAGCCGGTGCGCCGGGCGAAGGAAAGCATCACCAACGCCTTCACGGCCGCCCTCAACTGGCTCAAGGACCAGGTGAAGCCCTGGCTGGACGCCGGGAAGAACCTCATCAAGGCCCTGATCGACGGCATCGCCGGCGTGCGCATCCCGCTGCCCACGTTCGAGATCAAGTGGGCGGTCGGGCCGTTGGGAATCCAGATCCCCAAGCTGGACTTCGGCATTTCGTGGCGCTCCCTGCGCGACTTCATCCCGTTCCTGGCCGAAGGCGGCATCGTCACTGCGCCCACCCTGGCGATGATCGGGGAGCGAGGCCCAGAGGCCGTGCTCCCGCTCACGGGGGCGGCCGGCGGCGGGTTCATCGCGGCCATCGAGGAGGCCGTGGCGCGGGGTACGTTCGAGGGCAACCGGCTGGCCGGGCAGATGAACCGCATCGGCGAGCGAGGCCAGCAGCAGGAGATCGTGATCAAGATCGACAGCATCGTGCTGGCGCGGGCGCTGATTCCGGCCCTGATGAGTGAGGGCCAACGGAGAGGCGTGCGGATCTTGCTGAGCCCTCGGGAGGAGTAGGCGGCCGGCGCCGACACGCACGAAAGCCCCCGGTCGAAAGGCCGGGGGCTTTTCGCGTCCGGTTCCGCGAAGTGGTTCCCGACACCGGTTCCCGAGCGCGCCCACATATAGGGGGTACGGGGGAGGCGCGCGGACACGCTCCGCGGAAACGGCAGGACTGCCGCGGGGGCAAGCGGGGCTGTCGCGGCGCGGGGGGTAAGCCGAATTTAAGCCCTCCTGTGGGTGAACGGCTCGTTGATCCATGCCAAGGGGGTGCTTACTGAGCACCCCCTTCGTGCGGCCGATGGTGTCGGTAATCCCGACGTCCCTGTTGTTATCGGCAACAGGGGGGCTGTGTTCAGCACAGGCCCTTATTCCACGTGTAATACCGCGCCGCGCCAGGTGGCCAATTTGACCACCTGCTTCCACATCCTGCCGTGGCTTCCATTCCTACCGGCCCGTCTGAGGCCCGGATCGTGGCGGGGGGGCCAGAGGCATTGCCCCTGCCCGAAGCGGGCGCAGAAGGGCCGCCGCAGGGGCAAGGGGCAATGCCCTAGCGTGGCGGCTCGTCCTTCGGCAGGCGGCCGGCCTCGTGGAGGCGGCGGAGGATGTACCGCTCCAGGTCGTCCTGAATCGTGATGCCCTCCTCGGCGCAGAGGGCCTTGTAGCGCCGGTGCAGTTCCTCGTCGATACGGACCACGATTCCCCTGCGCTTCTCCAACGTGCATCACCTGTGCCAGATCATACCAGTCAGCAAGCTAAATCGCAACCGAATTTGCGTTCCCTCTTGATAGCAAGCTAGCAAATCACTAGACTGGTGCCCAGGAGGTGTTGTCCGTGGGCACTCACATCGGCGAGACGGTCGAGCAGAGGGCCAAGGCGGCAGCAGCGGCGGGCTCGGAGTGGATGGACCCCGAGGTGGCCGCCTATGTGGTGGGCTTCCAGGACGGCGCCAGGGCGGTTCTTGATGATCTGGCGTGGCGAGTCAAGGACATGTACGTGGACCTGGACGCCTCGCGCTTCAGCCCGATGATGGAGGCGATCTTCAAGCAGATGCAGGCGAAGCGTCCGAGGCTCGACCACATCTCCATGGTGCGTGGGGGGTAAGGGGGGCTTGCCCGATGGCGTTCGCCTCGACGAACGGGGGTTGGTCATGATCACGGAGTGGGTAGAGCTGGAACATAGGCACGTGCAGGTGCTGGTGAAGGCAGCCTGGGCGTGCCACAAGTCGTACCTGGAGACCGGCGCCCCCGACGCAAAGAAGGCGCGGGACTGGTGCATGAAAGGTGCCAGGCTACTGAAGCGGGAGCTTGAATCCGGACGTCAGGTGTGGCTGGCGCCAGGGGGCGGACTCTTGGTCGCCGAGGGAGACGATGTAGGCCAAGGCCAAGGGGCGGAGGACGCCGGCGCCACGGCGGCGAAGTGAGCGAAAGGGTGTCAGCACTGCTTACGCCCCCTGGGTCGCTGGCCAGGGGGCTTCGCATCAGGGGGTGGCGGCATGAGCCTGCGCGGGTTCCTGTACGCCCTGGCCCGACTGCTGGGCGACGTGAACGCCGTCCGGCGGGGCACCGTGGGGAAGCGGATCGTGCGCCGGGCGGTGGGAAGGGCGGTAGGGCGGTCGCTGTGGCGGTGGCTCAGGTAGGCGAGGTCCCGGGCCCGTGGGGCCTGGAGGGAGGATGCACATGGCGAAGAAGAAGGGCGCGAAGGCCAACGGCGAGGGCAACATCGTCAAGCGGAAGGACGGCCGATGGATGGGGCAGGTGATGCTCGGATACCGGCCGGACGGGACCCGGGACCGCCGCACCGTCTACGGCAAGACCCGGCAGGAGGTGGCAAACAAGCTCGCAGAGCTGAAGGTGAAGGCCGCCCGGGGTGAACTGCCGGCGCCGTCGAAGGACACCCTGGGAGCTTACCTGCGGGAGTGGCTTGAGGCGCACCGGCGCTTCGGGGGAAGCGGCGGCCAGGGGCTGCGGCTGAACACGTACCGGGCATACGAGAGCACGATCCGGCTGCACATCGCCCCCATGCTCGGGGACCGGCCGCTGCAGAAGGTGACGGCTACCGACCTGGAGCGGCTCTATCAGGCCATGCTCGACAAGGGCCTGGGGATGCGGATGGCGGAGATGGCGCACAACATCCTGCACCTGGCCTTCACCGCCGCCGTCAAGAAGGGGCTCCTCGCCCGGAATCCATGCGACCAGGTGCCGAGCCCGCCCCGGACCAGATACCGGGCGGAGGACCGCCCCCGGCTGGCCTGGGAGGACGTGCCCCGGGTTCTGGAGGAGGCGCGCAAGACCCGCTACTACCTGCCCATCCTCGTGGCGATGGGGACCGGGCTCCGGCGGGGCGAGGTCCTGGGGCTGACGTGGCGCCGGATCGACTTTGAGGCCGGGGTGATCCAGGTCCGGGAACAGCTCCAGTACGACGCCGACAACAAGTTGCGGCTGGTCCCGCTCAAGACCCGCTCCTCCGTTCGGGACGTGCCCATGCCCGCCGACGTGGCGGCGGCGCTGCGGCGGCACCGGGCGGCCCAGAAGGTGGTGAACCTGGAGGGATTCGTGTTCACGAACCGGAACGGCGGTCCCATCCGGCCCAAGGACCTCGACTACGCCTGGATCCACATCCGCCGTAGCCTTGGGCTGGACGAGCGCCTGCACCTGCACGACCTGCGGGGTAGTTACACAACCTGGCTTGCGGAACGGGGCGTGAACCCGAAGGCAGCGGCGAAGATCCTCGGGCATTCGGACCTCAAGACTACCCTGGCGCTATACCAGAGCGTGACGAAGGGCATGATGGAAGAAGCCGCCCGGGCGCTTGACGGCTTCGCCCGGACGGCCGAAGAGAAGTAAGATGGCTATCACCTGCGCCCGGTGCTGCCACATCGGGCGCTTTTTACTTCGCGGTTCCGGTTCCAGTCGGGTTCCAGTCAAGCCGGCCGTTCCAGTCCGACAGGAACCGTGGACCTGAACCCGGAAACACGCTCCTGAAGCCTGCTGGCGGATGGGGTGGGATTTGAACCCACGAGCCAGGTTTAGGCCCGGCTACACGCTCTCCAGGCGTGCCCCTTCAACCACTCGGGCACCCATCCGTGCCCCAAGGCGGCGCGGACCGCCGGCACCGCTTCATTGTAGGTGCCGCCGGTGCCGGTGTCAACCTCGGCCGCCGCCGACGGGTGGGAAGAGCGCGAGCTCGTCGTCCTCGCCCACCGGGGTGTCGAGCCCCTGCAGCTCGCGGATCGAGCGGCCGCTGAGGAACACGAGCACGTGGGGGAGGAGGCCGGAGCCGTCCGGCGACAGGACCAGGGGCCGCAGGGCGGGGTGCCGGGCGAAGACCCGGCCCAGCACCTCGCCCACGGTCTCACCCGGTTTCGCCGGGACGGTTACCACCCGCGTGCCCGCGACGTCGCGAAGACTCGCGTACAGCCGGACTTCCATCTCAGACGATCTCCAGTTCCCTCAGCTTCTTCTCCGGCACGACGCCGTTCTCCCAGCCCCTGGCCTCGTAGTACTCCCGGAGCATGACGTCCAGCTCCGTCACCTGACCGGCGCTCGCGCCCGTTGCCGGCTCGCTCAGGAGGCGCTTCGGCAGGGTGTCGTCCTTGCCGTCGAAGCCGTTCAGGTTGTTGTAGTACCGCTCCAGGTTGTAGATGCGCTCGCCGGTGCGCAGCACGTCCTCGGCGGTCATCGGGATGCCGGTCATGGCGTGATACAGCGCCGCGTACTGGGCCGGGGTCAGGGAGAACGAGGAGAACTTGCAGATGTCGAGGCTGTCGGTGAAGGCGAACAGGTCCTGGAAGAACTTCGCCAGCTTCCCCTTCCCCTCCACCGCCAGGCGGTCGACCGGCTCGGGGATCCCCAGGACCTCGGCGGCCACGGTGTAGCCCCTGAGGTGGCAGGCGCCCCGGTTGGAGGTGGCATACGACACGCCCATGCCCTTGACGCCGCGGGGATCGTAGGCCGGGATGCCCTGACCTTTCACCGACATCGCCATGTCCGGGTCGCCCAGCCGCTTCGCCGCGCCCGCCGCGCCCTCCGCCAGGGCGTCGCCGAGCCCGCGCCGGTAGGCGGTCGCCTGGATGAGCTCGACCATCTTCTCGGCGTCGCCCCATTCGACCTTCTCGGCCAGGAGCCCTTTCTGGTGCGCCTCCATGGCCACGGCGAGGGCGTTGCCCATCTCGATCGTGTCGAGGCCCAGGTCGTTGCAGCGGTCGATCATGTAGGCCAGGGCTTCCCGGTTCGCGTTGCCGACCTGCGCGCCGAGCGCCCACGCGCTCTCGTACTCGAAGCTCTCCACCCGGACCTTCCACCGGCCCTCCCGGACCTCGACCTCCTTCTTGCAGGCCACCGGGCAGGCGTGGCAGGTGGGGTCGCTCACGAGGATGTGCTCCTTCACGGCCTCGCCGCTGATGGCCTCGGCGCCCTCGAAGTGGGTGCTCTGGGCGTTGCGGGTGGGGAAGGCGCCCAGCTGGTTCAGCACGTTCGTGAGAACGTTGGTGCCGTACACGGACAGTCCGCCCTTGTGCGGGCCGGTCACTGCCCCTTCCAGGATGGCGTGGAGGGCGTCCTTGCGGGCAGAACGGAACACGCCGTCGGCCACGGCGGGCTTCGGCGCGTTGTTCTTGTCCCCGACGATCACGATGGCCTTCAGGTTCTTGGACCCCATGACGGCGCCGGTGCCGCCGCGGCCCGAGGCCCGGTTGTCCTCGTTGAGGATGGCGGCGAAGCGCACCCCGTTCTCGCCGGCCGGGCCGATGGCCATCACCGAGGCGTCGTCCCCGTACAGCTCCCGCAGCCCGGCGATGGTCTCGTACACGCCGTGGCCCCAGAAGTCGCCGGCAGCGTGCAGGGACACCATCCCGTCCTTGACGAGCACGTAGGTGGGTCTCGCCGCCTTCCCGCGGAACACCAGGCCGTCGAAGCCTGCCCAGCGGAGCTTGGCGGCGGTGTAACCGCCCATGTGGGAGTCCGTCACGGTGCCGGTCAACGGGGAACGGGTGACCACGGCGAGCCGGCCGGACATGTTGACCGGGGTTCCGGTCAGCGGTCCGGTCATGACACAGAGGATGTTGCGGGGGGACAGGGGTTCGACCCCGGGGCCGTTGTCGTAGACGTACTTGACGCCCAGGCCCCGGCCGCCGATGTACTTGCGGGCGTCCTCCTCACGGATCCCTTCGTACCGGATGGTGCCCGTGTCCAGGTCAACCCACGCCACCTTGTTGTGGTACCCGCCGATGTTCACCGGTCAGCACCTCCCTGCTTGCTGCCCTGCGCGGTCCGGCAACAGGAACTTCTGAACATAACCTATCACACGCCAGGATTAGACCTGATGGTCTAGAAGCGCTATTCTGTACAGCCGACACAGCCGGTCGGCGATCCGGCGCGCGACCGACCCCCGCGTGCGGATCCGGCGCCCGCCCGGGTCGGGGCGCGGGTGGACGATGCCGCCGACGCAGGCTCCCTTGCGTCGGACGGGCGGTCGGTAGTATGCTCGACCTGGAAGCACCGCCGAGCGGAACAGCGTTACGCTACGCGGGACCGAAACGCCGAGCGGCGCTGTAATGAGTCCAGACCCTTCGACGACAGCCCGTCGGGCGTCAAGAGGAACTCGCGACTCCCGACTCACAACTCACAACTCACAACTCATAACTAGAAGGGGCCGATGAAGGTGCAGTACCGGGATCCCTTCGGGGCGAAGGCGGAGTTCCACACGGGATGGGGCCGGGCGGTCATCTACCGCCTCGACCGCCTGGAGGCGGCGGGGCTCACCCGGATCGACCGGCTACCCTTCTCCATCCGGGTGCTCCTGGAGAACCTGCTGCGGAACCTGGACGGCTACCTGGTCACGGAAGACGACGTGCGCGCCGTGGCGGCCTGGCGCCCGGGTCCGCTGCCTGCCCGCGAGATCCCCTACATGCCGGCCCGGGTCGTGCTCCAGGACTTCACCGGCGTCCCCCTCGTGGCCGACCTCGCCGCCATGCGCGCGGCCACGGCGAAGTTCGGCGCCGACCCGAAGCGCATCAACCCGCTCATCCCTGCCGACCTGGTCATCGACCACTCGGTCCAGGTCGACGCCTTCGGCGCCGAGTGGGCCTACCGCTTCAACGTCGAGAAGGAGTACGAGCGGAACCGGGAGCGCTACGCCTTCCTCAAGTGGGCGCAGAAGGCGTTCGAGAACTTCCGGGTGGTCCCGCCGGGTACGGGCATCATCCACCAGGTGAACCTTGAGTACCTGGCCCGGGTGGTGCAGCTCCGCGAGCGCGACGGGGAGACCCTGGCCTTCCCGGACACGGTCGTCGGCACGGACTCGCACACGACGATGGTCAACGGGCTCGGGGTCCTCGGCTGGGGCGTCGGCGGGATCGAGGCGGAGGCCGTGATGCTCGGCCAGCCTTACTACATGCTCATCCCGGAGGTCATCGGGGTGAAGCTGGTGGGCGAGCTCCCCGAGGGCGCCACGGCCACCGACCTCGTCCTCACCGTGACCCAGATGCTCCGGAAGCGGGGCGTGGTCGAGAAGTTCGTCGAGTTCTTCGGCCCCGGCCTGGCGAACCTCAGCCTTGCCGACCGCGCGACGATCGCGAACATGGCCCCCGAGTACGGCGCGACCATGGGCTTCTTCCCCGTCGACGACGCCACCCTGGAGTACCTGCGCGGCACCGGCCGGGACGAGGGGCTGGTGCAGCTGGTGGAGCGCTACTGCAAGGAGCAGGGCCTCTTCCGGACGGCGGGCACCCCCGACCCCGAGTACACGGACGTCCTGACCCTCGACATGGGCACCGTCGAGCCGAGCCTCGCCGGGCCGCGGCGGCCGCAGGACCGGGTGCCCCTGGTCCAGGTGAAGGCGTCCTTCCGGCAGGCCCTCACCGAGCAGTTCGGCAAGGCGCCGGCCCGCCCCGCCGGCGACGGCGCGGTGGCCGTGCAGGAGAAGGTCGACCTCACCCACGGCTCGGTGGTCATCGCCGCGATCACGAGCTGCACGAACACGTCCAACCCCTCCGTGATGATCGGCGCCGGCCTGCTGGCCAAGAAGGCCGTCGAGGCAGGCCTGAGCGTGAAGCCCTGGGTGAAGACGAGCCTCGCCCCGGGCTCCCGGGTCGTCACGGACTACCTGCAGAACTCCGGCCTCCTGCCCTATCTCGAGCAGCTGCGCTTCCACGTGGTGGGGTACGGCTGCACGACCTGCATCGGCAACAGCGGCAACCTGCCGGAGGACGTCGCCCAGGTCGTCCGGGAGAACGACCTCGTCGTGGCGGCAGTCCTGAGCGGCAACCGCAACTTCGAGGGCCGCATCAACCCGCTCGTGAAGGCGAACTACCTCGCGTCGCCGATGCTGGTCGTGGCGTACGCGCTGGCCGGGACGGTGGACATCGACCTCACCACGGAGCCGATCGGCCACACGTCCGAAGGCAAGCCGGTCTACCTCAAGGACATCTGGCCGAGCCAGCAGGAGATCCGGGAGACCATCGCCCGCAGCCTGAGCCCCGAGCTCTTCCGGGGCCGCTACGCGGAGGTCTTCGAGGGCGACGAGAACTGGCGCGGCCTCTCGGTCCCGGAGGGCGACCTCTACGCCTGGGATCCCGCCTCGACCTACCTGCAGGAGCCGCCCTACTTCCACGACATGCCGCTCGAGCCGCAGCCCGTCCGGGACATCCGGGGTGCCCGGGTCCTGGCCCTGCTCGGCGACTCGATCACCACCGACCACATCTCCCCGGCGGGCTCCATCCCCCTCGACAGCCCCACCGCCCGCTACCTGCAGGAGCACGGGGTCGACCGGGCGGACTTCAACACCTACGGCTCCCGCCGCGGCAACCACGAGGTCATGATGCGGGGCACCTTCGGCAACATCCGGCTGAAGAACGCCCTGGCCGGCGGCAAGGAGGGCGGCTGGACCCTCCACCTGCCGGACGGCGAGCTCCTGTCGATCTACGACGCGGCCATGCGCTACCAGGCGGAGGGCACCCCGCTCGTGGTGCTGGCCGGCAAGGAGTACGGCACCGGCAGTTCCCGCGACTGGGCCGCCAAGGGCACGTACCTCCTCGGCGTGAAGGCGGTCATCGCCGAGAGCTTCGAGCGCATCCACCGGAGCAACCTGGTCGGCATGGGTGTCCTGCCCCTCCAGTTCAAGGAGGGCCAGAGCTGGAAGTCCCTGGGCCTGACCGGCCGGGAGACGCTCGACATCGCCGGCATCGCCGGTGAGCTCAGGCCCCGTCAGGACGTCGAGGTCGTGGCCCGGCGGGAGGACGGCGGCGAGGTCCGGTTCACGGTCACGCTCCGGCTCGACTCCGTGGTGGAGATCGAGTACTACCGCAACGGCGGGATCCTCCAGACGGTCCTGCGCCGGATCGTCAAGGGCAACTGAAGCGGTGGGGAGGCGGGCTCCGGCCCGCCTCTCCCCGTCCTGGCTCCGTCGCCGCCGGCCCCCGCTGCCTCCGTGTGGGCCGGGCCCGGAGCGGGCGGCCGGTGTGTTCCGCCAGGGGGGCTGCCGTTCCGCCGAGTGGTACGTATGGCAGTCCGTGCGCTACAAGCCCGGCGTTGTGTGTCACGATTTGCCCTACAGCCCCGTCGAGCGGGCCGGAGCGCCGGGCGATCGGCAACCGGGTCTACGGTAATGTGACGTTATGTCGAGCCAGAGACGGCCAGAGACCCCGGCGGAGGGGTCGACGGGAGCTCGTCAGGCAATCGGTGACACGCTACGGCTTTCGTCGACTGTCGCTTCTTGCCTGTTGGAGGGTTGGCCAGCCATAACTGTCAGTATATGGAATCTATCACGCCGACAGAAGGGTGCCGGGCCGCCACGGGGTACTTCGCGGGGAGACTCAATTTGGGACAATGTGAGGCTCGTGTAAACGAGGGGCTCAGCCTGGCCCGGCGCACAGCCCTGCACGCTCGTGTTGCCGCCGCGATCGAGGGATTCGGCCGCGCGGGGATGGCCGGCCACCCCGAGGAGCTGGAGCACCACTGGCCCGAGGCCCTGGACGCGGCGGGCCGGGAAAGCCTCGAACAGGACCTGCTCGGGGTCATGGACCGGTTCCACCGCTCGGGCGACGACACGATGGTGGTACCGGCCGAGTACCTGGAGGTGGTCGCGGTCAAACGCTGATGTGGCGGGGCCTGCGTTCCTGTGCCCCGTTCCAGGAGGTCACCCCGTCCCGGCGGGGCTTGACGCCGGCTGCCACGCGTGGTAGGCTCAAGCCGACAATGGCAAAGAGTCTCGTGCGGGAGCTCGGGTGAGCCGGGCTGAGAGGGTGACCTGCACCGTCACCGACCGCTGAACCTGATCCGGGTAATGCCGGCGTAGGGAAGGCGCATTCGGTCGCCGTGTGCACACCGCCTCTCGGGGCGGTGTTCGTTTTCGAGGCCACAGGCCCCGGGCACTCCCGCCGAGGTAGGTCCCGGGGCTTCTGCGCGTCGGCGTCGGACAACCGGTCCCGGAGTAGGGGGGCGGACGGCGTGCTGCAGGCACCGGAGGTGGCCGGACCGGTCCTGTCGGTGGAGGGGGTCTCCTTCTCGTTCCGTCAGGGCCGGCAGGTGGTCCAGGTACTGAAGGACGTGAGCCTGCGGGTCGAGGCCGGGGAGTTCGTCACCCTGATCGGCCCCAGCGGCGCGGGCAAGTCCACCCTGTTCCGCATCGTCGCCGGGCTCCTGGAGCCGTCGGCCGGCCGGATCCGGCTGCGGGGCGGGCGCGGCGGCGTCGCCTACATGCCCCAGAGGGACTGCCTCATGCCCTGGCGGACCGTGCTCGGCAACGCCGCCCTGCTGCTCGAGCTTCGAGGCGTCAGCCGGCGGGAGGCGCGGGAGCGGGCCATGGCGCTCCTGCCCGAATTCGGCCTGGACGGCACCGCCGATCGCTTCCCGCACCAGCTCTCCGGGGGCATGCGCCAGCGGGTGGCCTTCCTCCGGACCGTCCTGGGCAGCCAGGAGCTGCTCCTCCTGGACGAGCCCTTCGGTGCCCTCGACGCCCTCACCCGCACGGCCATGCAGGACTGGCTCCTGGGCCTGTGGGAGCGCCTTCACAAGGCCGTGCTCTTCATCACCCACGACGTGGAGGAAGCGGTGCTCCTCAGCGACCGGGTCTACGTCCTGGGTGGCCGGCCTGCGACCGTGGTGGGCGAGGTGCGGATCGACCTGCCGCGCCCCCGCTCCTCCCATCTGGTGACGGATCCCGGGTTCGTGGCCTACCGCCGGCGGCTGCTCGGGCTGCTCCGGGGGGCGATCGGGTGACTGGTGGGGGCCTCGCGCGGCAGTGGGCGCCCCCCGCGCTCCTGATGGCCGGCCTCCTGGCCGCCTGGGAGGCGGGATGCCGGCTCCTGCGGGTGCCGGCCTTCATCCTGCCGCCGCCGTCGGCGGTGGCGGCGGCGCTCTGGGAGATGCGGGAGCCGCTCTTCCGGGTCCACCTGCCGGTCACGGCGCTGGAGGTCGCCGTCGGGTTCGTGGCGTCGGGCGTGGTGGGGGTGGCCCTGGCGGCGGCGATGCGGCTCAGCCCGCACCTGGCCCGCGCGCTCTACCCCCTGGTCGTGGCCTCGCAGACCATCCCGGTCATCGCCATCTCGCCGGTCTTCCTGCTCTGGTTCGGCTACACCCTGACCCAGAAAGTGGCCGTAACCGTCCTCATCAGCTTCTTCACGGTGACGGTCAACACCTACGACGGGCTGCGCTCGGCCGACCCGGACCTGGTCGACCTGCTCCGGGCCGCCGGCGCCACCCGGTGGCAGATCTTCACGCGGGCGGAGGTCCCGTCCGCGCTGCCGCTCTTCTTCTCCGGGCTCAAGGTCGCGGCGGCGGTGAGCGTGATCGGCGCCACGATCGGCGAGTGGCTCGGGGGCGAGGCCGGCCTGGGGGTGTTCGGGCGGCGGATGGTGTCGAGCCTGCGTGCCGCCCCGCTGTTCGCGTCCGTCTTCCTGCTCTCCCTCCTGGGGATCGGCTTCTTCCTGCTGATCGCCTGGGTGGAGCGGTGGGCGATTCCGTGGCATTTCCGAGAGGTGCAGGGGAGGCGATCCGCTTGAGAATCCGTGCAGTCATGGCTCTCTTGGCGCTCGGTGCCTTCGCCCTCACGGCCTGCGGGAAGGCGGCAGGCCCGGCGCCGTCGGCGCCGGCGGCGGGCGCGGCGACCTCCGGCCAGGCGGCCGGTCCGGCTGCGTCCGGGCAGGTCCCGGCGCAGTCGGGGGCGCAGGCCGGGGCGCAGCGGCCGGTGCGGGACGTGAGCGTGGTCCTCGACTGGTACCCGAACGCCGTGCACTCCTTCCTCTACCTGGCGCAGGAGAACGGGTACTTCGAGCAGGAGGGCCTGAAGGTCACCTTCAAGATGCCCGCGGAGAACCCCACCGACGGCATCAAGCTCGTCGGCGCCGGGCGGGAGACGTTTGCGCTCTACTACCAGCCCGACGTCCTGGTGGCGAGGGCGAACGAGCAGATCCCGATCGTCTCGCTGGGCGCCGTGGTGCGGCACCCCCTCAACGCCGTGATGGCCCGGCAGTCCAAGGGGTTCAAGTCGCCCCGTGACCTGGAGGGCAAGACCGTCGGCTACCCGTCGATCCCCCTCAACCTCGCCATCGTACGCACCATGGTGAAGTCGGCCGGAGGCGACCCGGACAAGGTGACGATGAAGGACATCGCCTGGGACCTCATCCCGGCCGTCGCCACCGACAAGGTCGACGCCATCTCCGGCGGCTACATCAACCACGAGCGGGTGCTGCTCGAGAAGCAGGGGATCCCCCTGACCGTCTTCCGCCCCACCGACTTCGGCGTTCCCGATTACTACGAGCTGGTCGTGATCACCGGTGAGAAGACCGCCCGGGAGGACCGCGCGCTCGTGGAGGCGTTCTGGCGCGCCGCGGCCCGGGGGTTCGCCGACATGAAGAAGGATCCCCGGCACGCCCTGGACGTCCTGCAGAAGCACCAGGCCAAGGAGTTCCCGCTCGACCGGGAGGTGGAGGAGAAGAGCATCCAGATCCTCCTGCCCCTCATGGACCCCGGCGACGGGCGCGCCTTCGGCGTCCAGGACGCGGCCACCTGGCGCCAGGTGGCGGAGTGGATGAAGGGCCAGGGGCTCCTCAAGGGTGACGTGAAGCCCGATGAGGCCTTCATCACGGCGGGCGGCTAGCTGGCGGGGAGGATCGGCGATGGAGGACCGGCTGCAAGCGGCGGAGCGGTACATCGACGAGCACCGAGGGGCGCTCCTCGCCCTCCTGCAGGACCTGGTCGCCTTCCGGACCGAGGCCCCTCCCGCCCGCAACGCGGCCGGGGCGCAGGCCTACGTGGCGCGCTACCTGCAGGAGCTGGGTCTCGTCACCGACGTGTGGGACGTCTTTCCGGGCGATCCCAACGTCGTGGGCGTGCGCCGGGGCGACCCCCGGAAGCACTCGCTCCTGATCAACGGCCACATCGACGTGGCCGAGGTGGGGGAGGGCCACGGGTGGACCCGGGACCCCTTCACCTGCGTCCTCGAAAGCGGCCGGGTCTACGGCCGCGGGACGGCGGACATGAAAGGCGGTCTGGCGGCGGCCCTGTTCGCCCTGCGGGCGCTGGCGGACGCCGGCGTGCCCACCGGTGGCGACGTCATCTTCGAGTCCGTGGTGGGGGAAGAACAGGGCGAGGCGGGGACCCGGTCGTGCAACGAGCGGGGCTACCGTGCCGACTTCGGCCTTGTACCGGACACGTCGGGCCTGGCCATCCAGGGCCAGGGCGGGGTGATCACGGGTTGGATCACGATCCAAAGCCCCCGCACCTTCCACGACGGCATGCGCTCCCGGCTCATCCACGCCGGCGGCGGGGTGCGGGGCTTCAGCGCCATCGAGAAGATGGCGAAGGTCATCCAGGCCCTGGGCGACCTCGAGCGGTACTGGGCCGTGACGCGCGCCTACCCCGGCATCCCGCCGGGCTCGAACACCATCAACCCCGCTGTCATCGAGGGCGGCCGGCACCCGGCCTTCGTCGCCGACCGCTGCGCGCTCTGGATTACCGTCCACTTCCACCCCGACCAGACGTACCAGGAGGTGACCCGGGAGATCGAGGAGCACGTCCTGGCGGCTGCCCAGGCCGACCCCTGGCTCCGGGAGCACCCGCCCACCTTCCGCTGGGGCGGCCGGTCGATGATCGAAGACCGGGGCGAGATCTTCCCCGCGCTGCCGCTTCCGGCCGACCACCCCGCCACCCGTCTGCTGGTGGCGGCGCACGAGCAGGTGGTGGGTCGGCCGCCGGAGCTGGGGATGTCCCGGACGGTGACCGACGCCGGGTGGCTGGGGGACGCTGGCATCCCGGCGGTCATCTACGGCCCGGGCGAACTGGATCATGCCCACGCGGTGGACGAGTCGTGCGACTTCGAACAGATCGTCCAGGCGGCGAAGGTATACGCCCGGTTCATCGCGACCTGGACGAATACGGATCGCCCTTGACGCCGCGCCCGGCCGCATCGAGAGGAGCGGATCACCGATGCGCTTCACCGACCTGCTCCGCCAGGAGGCGGGGCCCATCTGGGAGGCGGAGAAGCAGCACCCGTTCGTGCGGGGCATCGGCGACGGGTCACTGCCACTGGATCGGTTCCGGTTCTATCTCCTCCAGGACTACCTCTTCCTGATCGAGTTCAGCCGCATCTTCGCCCTGGGCGCCGCCCGGGCGGGCGACCTCGCCACCATGCAGCACTTCGCCTCGCTCCTCCACGAGACCCTCCACACGGAGATGGCCCTGCACAAGCGGTACGGCGAGCGCTTCGGCATCTCGCCGGCGCAGATGGAGGCGGCCGAGCCCGCCCCGACCACGATCGCCTACACCCGCTACATGCTGGAGGCCGCCTGGCGGGGCACGACCGCCGACCTCGCCGCCGCGGTGCTCCCGTGCCAGTGGGGGTACGCGGAGATCGGCCGCCACCTGAAGGAGACCGGCGACACGTCGGAGGCGAACCCGTACCGGGACTGGATCCTCCTTTACAGCTCGGAGGAGTTCAAGGCGACCGGCGACTGGCTGCGCGAGCACCTCGACCGCGCCGCGACAGAGTCCGGTACCGGGGACCGGGAGCGGTGGCGGGCGCTGTTCCTCACCGGCAGCCGGTACGAGTACCTCTTCTGGGAGATGTCCTGGCGGCAGGAGCGCTGGCCCGTGTAGAAGTCCCGCGGCACAGGAGGGGGCGCCCGGTCACCGGGCGCCCTGCTTCTTCTTCCACTCCCGCTCCCGCAGCTCCACCCGGCGGATCTTGCCGCTGATGGTCTTCGGGAGCGAATCGACGAACTCGATCTCCCGGGGGTATTTGTACGGGGCCGTCACCCGCTTGACGTGCTCCTGCAACTCCGTGACCAGTTCCGGCGACGGGCTGTAGCCCGGCGCCAGTACCACGAAGGCCTTGACGATCTCGCCCCGCACCGGGTCGGGGCTGGAGACGACCGCCGACTCGGCCACCGCGTCGTGCTCCAGGAGGGCGCTCTCGACCTCGAAGGGGCCGATCCGGTACCCGGAGCTCAGGATCACGTCGTCGGCGCGGCCGACGAACCAGAAGTAGCCGTCCTCGTCCATGTAGCCCCGGTCGCCCGTGATGTACCACGGGCCGATCCGGGTCGAGCGCGTGGCTTCCTCGTTCTGCCAGTAACCCACGAACATGCCGATCGGGCGCTCCGGTTCCACCTTGACGGCGATGTTCCCTTCCTGTCCGGGTGGCAGCACGTTGCCCTGGTCGTCGACGATGGCCACCTCGAACCCGGGCGAGGGCTTGCCCATCGAGCCGGGCCGGACCTCGATGGTGGGGAAGTTGGCCACGAGGCACACCGTCTCCGTCTGTCCGTAGCCGTCCCGGATCGTGAGGCCGGTGGCTTCCCGCCAGGTGTGGATGACCTCCGGATTGAGCGGCTCGCCGGCGCCCACGCAGTGGCGGAGGGTGGGGAACTTCCACCGGGACAGGTCCTCCAGGACGAGCGACCGGTAGATCGTGGGTGCCCCGCAGAGGGTCGTGATGGGGTAGGTCGACAGGATGTCCAGCGTCCGGCGGGCGTCGAAGCCGCCCTTCGGCTGGTGGACGAACACCGCCGCGCCGGCGTTCCACGGCCCGCACAGGCTCGACCACGCCGCCTTCGCCCAGCCGGTGTCGGAGATGTTCCAGTGCAGGTCGGTCGGCTTCAGGTCGATCCACAGCTCGCCGGTCACGCGGTGGCCCACCGGATAGCTCTGCGTGTGCAGGACCATCTTCGGGTAACCGGTGGTACCGGAGGTGAAGTACAGGAGAGCGGGGTCGTCCCGATGGGTGTCGGCGTATGGGGCGGGCTCCGCCGCGGCGAGCGCGTCCTCGTAGGCCGTCCACCCCTCGCGGGCCGGGCCGGTGGTGAGGAAGGCCTTGATCCCCGGGAACTGTTCCCGCACCTCGTCGACCTTGCGGGCACCTGCCTCGTCGGTGATCACCGCCGCCGGGCCCGCCAGCTCGAAGCGGTACCGCAGGTCCCTCGGCGTCAGGAGCACCGTGCCCGGCGCCGCCACCGCCCCGATGCGGAAACAGGCCAGCATGGTCTCCCACCACTCGGGGACGCGGCCCAGGAAGACGATCACCCGGTCCCCGGGACGCACCCCGGCCTTCTGCAGGGCACCCCCGAGGCGCGCCGAGCGGTCGACGAAGTGCCGGAAGGTCAGCTTCTTCTCGTTACCATGGTCGTCGATCCACCACATGGCCAGCTTGTGGGGGTCCTGCGCCCACCGCTCCACGACGTCCCGTGCCCAGTTGAACCGCTCCGGCACCTCGAGCCGGAACTGCCGGCGCGCCACCTCGTAGTCCCCGATGTTCCAGCCGCCATTCTCCACGACGATGACCCCTTTCCGCGCGGCAAAGATGCGGTTGCGAAAGCTCCGTGGGGATCTCGAGTGGAGAATTCTGCGGCAATCCGGAGCTTCCTGCCGACCGTTTGGTTGGGTATGACCGCCAGACGCAAACGTTGCGCGGCACGCCCGGCCTTTGCCTGTCAATCTGTGCGTTTTGGCACGGCTAGGACCTGGTCCAGGTCGACATAACACCAGGATTACGTTACACTACGCCTTCGGAGTCCGCCGAACCCCCGTCCTCCGGCCCCACCACCGGCTGCAAGACGCAGAACTTGACAGGCGAGGCGCCCGTTTGCCTGTCAGTTCGTGCGTTTTGTTCCGCCGGTCGCAACGGCACTCTACCTGTCGGAACAGGGCGATCGGGTGGGCGGCCGCGGCCAGGCCCGCCTCCCTCGAGAGGTGGCTGGAGCGGGAGCTCGCCGCCCTCGGTGCCGCCCTGCGGGAACTCGAGAGCGAGGTCACGGTGCTCGATCCCCGTCCCCCGCACCGGGCGGGAGGGGCGTCCCGGCGCCTCGCCCACCTTCTGGGCGCGGCGTGGGGCGGCCTCGAGGGGCACGGGCCCGCCACCACGCCAGGAGAGCGAGGATCGACACGAGGCTGAGCCCGCCGCCGGCCAGGAACCCGGTGGCGACGCCGAACGCCTCGGTGATCGAGCCGGCGAAGAGGGCGCCGATGGGCGTCACCCCGGCGAAGACGAGCGCATACAGGCTCATCACACGGCCCCGGAGTTCGTCCGGGGCCGTCACCTGTAGCGTGGTGTTGCAGCTGGCCGTGAACAGGATCTGCGAGTACCCCATGACGAACAGCACCGCGGCCGCCAGCCCGAACTGGCGCACGGCGGCCATGCCGGCCGCCGCCGCCGACAGGAGGAGGGCCGGCGCCACCACCGCGGCCAGGGGTGGCCTGGAGCGGCCCAGCGCGGCCAGGGTGAGGGCGCCGGCCAGCGCTCCGCTCCCCAGCGCGGCCATGAGCAGGCCGAAGCCTTCCGCCTCCTGGCCCAGGACGTCGCGGGCGAACACGGGGACGGTGACGTTGTAGTTGATCACGAACACGCTGACGACCAGGAGCAGGCTGAGCACCAGGCCCACGAGCGGCGTGCGGAGGGCGTAGCGAAGCCCGGCGCCGATCTCCTCGAGGATCGACTCGCTCCGGCGCGGGCCCGGGAGCCCCTCGGCCCGGATGGCCCGCAGGGCGGCGATCACCGCCAGGAAGCTCAGTCCGTTGAGGAAGAAGGCCGGGGCCACGCCGTACCGGGCCACCAGCAGGCCGGCCACCGCGGGTCCCACGATGCGCGCGCCGTTGAACATCGCCGAGTTCAGGGCGATGGCGTTCATCAGGTCCTCCTTGCCCACCATGTCCACGATGAACGCTTGCCGGGCGGGCATGTCGACGGTGTTGACCACCCCCAGCAGGGTGGCGAGGACGGCCACGTGCCAGTACTGCACGCGGCCGGACCACACCAGGGCCGAGAGGACGAAGGCCAGCACCATGAGCGCCGTCTGCGTGCGGAGGATCAGCCGGCGCTTGGGCAGCCGGTCAGTGATGGCGCCGGCGAAGAGAGAGAAGAGAAGCATCGGGGTGAACTGCAAGGTGCCGATGAGCCCGAGCTTGAGGGGCGACCCCGTGAGCTCGAGCACGAGCCACGACTGCCCCACCGACTGCATCCAGGTCCCCACGAGCGAAACCAGCTGGCCGGTCCAGAACAGCCGGAAGTCGCGGTGGCGAAGGGCCCGCAGACCTGCCGGAAACCGCATCATTCCTGCAGCGCCGACCGGAACCCGGCCGCGCCCGCCCACAGGCCCAGCAGGCAGAAGCCGGCCACCACGGCCGTCGCCAGGGGAAGGCTGACGTCGGCGGGCACGCCGAAGACGAGCTGCCGGAAGGCGGCGACCAGGTACGTGACGGGGTTGAGCCGGGCGATCCAGGCGAGCCAGGTCGGCAGCAGCCCGAGGGGCACCAGGCCGTTCGAGGCGAAGAGGACCGGCAGGTTGAGGAGGAAGATCACGCCGTGGTACGCGCCGGTGGAGGGGGACTTGCTGGCGGCCGCCGCGGCGATCCCCGCGGCCCCCAGCCCGAAGAGGGTCAGGAGAGCCAGCGCGCCGAACCAGCCAAGCGGGGAGCCCTGGAGGCGCGCACCCATCAGAAGCCCCACGACGAGGATCAGGGCCGACTGGATGAGGGCCTTGGTCGTGCTGGCCGCAATGTTGCCGACCAGGATGGCCGGCCGCGGGATCGGCGCGACGGCGTATTCCTTGACGATGCCGCGCAGGCGCTCGTCCAGCAGGGCCGCCCCGCCGGTGACGGCGCCGGCGAGCGCCGTGAGCGCCGCGATGCCCGGGGTGACGAACGGGATGTACCCGCCTGGCCCCGTGAGCTCACCGACCATGCCCCGCATCGCCGCGCTGAACAGCACCATCCAGAGGATCGGCTGCAGGAGCGTTCCCCCGAGTTCCATCGGGCTGCGGAAGAACTTCGTCATCTGGCGCGACCAGATGGTCACCGCTGCGTTCACTCGTCCCTGAGCCTCCTCCCGGTTACCCGCAGGAACACGTCTCCGAGGCTGGGCCGGTGCACGGCGAGCTCCTCGAGGCTGCAGCCGGCCTCCGCCGCCAGGGCGGCGATGCGCGGCAGGCGCCGGCCGCCGTGGTCGACCCCGATCTGCACCTGCCCGTCCGTCACCTGCACGTCCTGGACGAAGTCCTCCGCCCGCAGCCGTTCGGCCAGCTGGTGGAGGTCGCCGCGGCCCGTCGCGGTCACGAGGTCGGCGCCCAGGCCCTCCACCAGGCCGGCCGGGGTCCCCTCGGCGACCACGCGCCCGTGGTCGATGATGGCGACCCGGTCGGCCAGCCGCTCCGCTTCTTCCATGTAGTGGGTCGACAGCAGGACCGTCGTCCCGAAACGCCGGGGCAGTTCCCGCAGGTGGTCCCACAGGTACGCCCGGTTCTGCGGGTCGAGGCCCTGCGTGGGCTCGTCGAGGATCAGGACCTCGGGGTGGGTGAGGAGCCCCCGCGCCAGTTCGAGCCGGCGCTTCATGCCGCCCGAGTACGTGCGCGTCGGGCGTCCGGCGGCCTCCTGGAGCGCGACGAGCTGCACCAGCTCGTCGATGCGCCGGCGCAGCTCGGCGCCCCGCAGGCCGTACAGGCGCCCGTGGTAGTAGAGCACCTCCCGGCCGGTGAGCTCGGGGTCCAGGACGATCTCCTGGAAGGTGACCCCGATGCGCCGCCGCACCTCGTCGGGCCGGGTCGCGACGTCGATCCCCAGCACTCGGGCCGTGCCGCTGGTCGGCCGCAGCAGGGTGGTGAGGATCGACAGGAAGGTGGTCTTCCCGGCGCCGTTCGGGCCGAGCAGGGCGAAGATCCGCCCCCGGGGCACCTCGAGGTCGACCCCCCGCAGGGCCTCGACGTCCCCGTACCGTTTCGTGAGTCCCCGGGCCACGACGGCCGGGGTGTCGCCTCCGGACTGGACGGCACGCCCGTTCCGAACCAAGCGATCGCCCCCTGGTGTCGGTAGCGATAACAGGTACGCGGCGATTGCAACCGCGCCCGGCGCCCCGGGGTCCGCCCCGCCTAATCGGGGAAACGGGCCAGGTGGGTCTGGAGCAGATGGATCGTCTCCTCCAGCATGGGCCGGATCTGATGGCGGAGTTCCGCCAGCACCTCTTCCCCGGCCGGTGTGAGGCGGTAGAGGCGCGTGGGCCGGCCGCCGGCCGGGGGGCCGCCCTGCTCCTCGACGACCCCGGCCCGGACGAGCCTCCGCAGCAGCGGGTACAGGGTGCCGGGGGACGGCTTCCACTTCCCCCGCGTCTCCCGCTCGATGCAGCCGGCGATCTGGTTGCCGTACTTCGGCCCGTCCTGGAGCAGGGTCATCACGTAATACGGAAGGAGGCCGCGCAGGAGGAGGCGGCCACTCAGCTTCGACAGGTCCAGGACCCGCCGCACGTCCGCCGGCAACCCGGCCTCCCTCCCCGGCTGTTGTCGTCCTTTCTTGCCCCTCGGCACTCGTTAGCGATAGTAAACCCCTGGGATGCGCCTGTCAAGGACGATCAACGCCGGACGCTCGCTGCCCGGGGGACCCTACGCCACCCGCAGGGGGGTGAACTGGAGGGCGTCGCAGGCCACGAGGCGGTACTCCACGCCGTCAAGCATCCCCTGGAAGGCGCGCTCGTGCGCCGGCGCACCGTGGAGGTGGCCGTACACGCAGAGGCGCACCCCGGGCGTGGCGGAGAGCACCTCGCTGAACGGCGTGTGCTCGCCCGGGCGGCTCACCGGCGGGTAGTGCATCATGACCAGGATGTCCCCGGCTCCGGCCTTCCGGGCGCTTTCGAGGGAGAGCTTCAGGCGGCCGACTTCCCGGGCGAGGATCTTCTCGTTGTGCGCGGGGTCGTCGGCCCAGGCGCGGTCGTCCGGCAGCAGCCAGCCCCGCGTGCCGCAGACGAAGGTGTCTCCCCACCGGAAGTGGTCGTTCTGGATGAAGTGCACCGTGCGAAGCGGCAGCCGGCGGAGCCGGGAGATCGATTGCCACCAGTAGTCGTGGTTGCCCTGGATGAGCACCTTCGTCCCGGGCAGCGCGTCGATCGCCTGCAGGTCCACGGTCGCGCCGTCCAGGTCCATGGCCCAGGAGATGTCTCCGGGGACCAGGACCAGGTCGCCGTCGGCGACGACCTCCCGCCAGTTGCGGAAGAGCCGCCCGGCGTGGTCCTCCCAGGCCGGGCCGAAGATGTCCATGGGTTTCGGGTCGGCCCCCGAGAGGTGAGGGTCCCCGATCGCGTAGATGGCCAAGAAATCCTCCTCCGGGCGCGTCCGGCGCCGGGCCGGCGGCAGGGTTGCCGCAGGGCGGGAAGATCGCCCCGAATGGTACTACTTCCTGCGAACGGGCGTCAAGGAGCCGCCGGCGTGCGGCAGCAGCAGGAATTCGGCCGGTAGAGAGAGTATAGCGAACCATCACAACTGATAAGGGAGGGATTCTCTTGGCAGCTCCGTCTCCGAGGGTGGAAACCGTTCAGGCCGGCCGGCTCCCCCCCTGGAAGGTGGTGCCCGAGCTCCCGGCGCCGCCCCCGTACAACTTCCGGAACGCGATCAAGCTCATCGGGCCGGGCGCCATCGCCCTCGGCATCTCGATCGGTTCCGGCGAGTGGCTCCTGGGCCCCACGGTGACCGTCAAGTACGGGGCCGGCCTCCTGTGGATCGCGACCCTGTCCATCCTCATCCAGGTCGTCTACAACATGGAGGCCGTCCGGTACACGCTGTACACCGGCGAGCCGATCTTCACGGGGTTCATGCGCACGGCCCCGGGCCCCACCTTCTGGGGGTGGGTGTACTCGATCCTCGCTGCCCTGCAGATCGGATGGCCGGGGTGGGCCCTGACGGCGGCGACGGCGATCTCGGCCGGCATCCTGGGGCGGCTCCCCGACGCCGCCGGCGCGGACCGGGGGATGGTCCTCTTCTGGGGCTACATGACGTTCATCGCCGCCATCGTGATCATCGCGCTCGGGGACAAGGTCGAGCGCACCATGGAGTACGTGCAGTGGTTCTTCGTCGGCTGGATCATCCTGTACCTCTTGATCATCGGCATCTTCTTCGCCCCCGGCAGTTCCTGGGCCATGGTGATCAAGGGCTTCCTCGGGATGGGGGACCGCCTGCTTCCCAACCGAGGCGACTGGGTCTTCATGGGGGCGTTCGCCGCCTATGCAGGCATGGGCGGCCTGGTGAACGGCACCCTCTCCAACTGGGTCCGTGACAAGGGCTGGGGCATGGGCGGCGTGGTTGGCTACATCCCCGCCGTCGTGGGCGGCCACAAGGTCAACCTCTCGCAGACCGGGAGTGTCTTCCAGCTCACGCCGGAGAACCTCCGCCGCTTCAACGAGTGGTGGAAGTACGTCCGCGCCGACCAGGTCTACGTCTGGATGCTCGGGTGCTTCATCGGGATGGCGCTGCCGGCCATCATGACGGTCACCTTCATCCAGCCCGGCACCAACCCGAACCAGTGGGGCATCGCCGCCATGCAGGCGGAGGCGATCGCCAAGGTGTGGGGGCCCGCCTTCTGGTTCCTCACGCTCCTCAACGGCTTCTGGATCCTGTTCAGCACCCAGCTCGGCCAGACGGAGAGCTTCGTCCGCACCGTCACCGACATCCTCTGGGTCGGCAGCGAGCGGGTCCGCAACTGGTCCGGCGGCGACGTGCGGAAGATCTATTACACCATCCTGGTCCTGTTCGCCGGCCTCGGCATGGTGCTCATCAACTTCGCACCGCCGCTCACCCTGATCGTCATCGGCGCCTTCATCTCCGGCGTGAACTTCGTGGTGCTCGCCGCGCACACCCTGTACGTCAATCGCAACTTCCTGCCGGAAGGCGTGCGGCCGCCACTGTGGCGCCAGGCCGTGCTGGTGCTCATGATGATCTTCTTCGGGTTCTTCGCCACCCTGGGCATCCTGAACTCGGTGTTCAAGATCCGGGTGTAGGACCTCTCCGCGGCTTGCAGCCGGCCCGACGAACGGGGCCGGGAGGACGATCGGCAGTCCTCCCGGCCCCCGGTGTGTATGGGCCTCTTCTTGGACGCCATCGCCGACGTGTGGGGGTCGGGAATCTGCCTGCGCACCGCGGGGTCGCGGCGGCGGGCCGGCAACGGTCCGCCGTCGGTCCGGAGCGTGAGCTGCTGTTGTTCCGATCCGGAAACGTACCGCCCCCAGGTGGTCGAGTGGTGAGCGTCACGAGGGGAGGGGGTGACGGGGTCAGTCAGTGTCTGCGTTCCCGTCAGAAGGGTGTACGTCATCACATCCCGCAGTTTTACCTCGCGGGCTTCCCAGATACGGGGACCCGTGACGGGCGATTGTCATGAGGCTGGAGGCCACATGGCCGCAGGCCGCAGGGGGGCCTGGACTTGACACGCCACCGGCCCGCCGCTAGACTGAGGAAAGCAAACGATACCGGAAACTCCCGATGCGGGGAAGAATGGCCCGCGTGAGCGGCTGATCCCAGAGAGGAAGCCCTTGCGGTGAAAGGCTTCCCGGCTGCGGGGCCAGCGCCACCCCCAAGGGCCCGCCGAGGGCCGGTTTCCGACCGGGGGCCGGGTCCGGAGGCGGAGCGGGTGAGCCCGTTATCGCTCGGAAAGCGACCTGACCGGGGGCCGGCGCCGGGAACGGAGCCGGCCGGGGCCTGGGGGCACCGGGCGGGTAAGCAGGGTGGTACCGCGGGTGATGCCCGTCCCTGGAGCGGAGCTCCAGGGACGGGCTTTCCGTTGGGGGCCGTGGAACAGGCCGGCGGGTCCGGGCGGTCCGTCCCCGCGCTTCGCCCGGAGCCGGTGGCGGCGCAGGGGTGCAGAATCTGCAACTTGGCCCCGGGTGCCCGGGTCTTCAGGCGCTTCGCGGGGCTCAAAACGCAGTTGTTGCCCCCCGCGTGGGGTGCAGGAAGTGCAGGCTGTCCTGTTCAGTGACGACCCGCGCCGCTGGGTGGAACCCCACCGGCCGCACGCAGGCGACGCGGACGGGGGCACCGTGTCCCCCGCACCGGAGCCCACCTCGATGGAGCGAAGCCTCTGGTTTGTACGAGGAGGAACCAGGAGATGAAGACCGGTGCCGAGATCCGGCAGATGTTCATCGACTTCTTCAAGGAGAAGGGACACACCCACGTGCCCTCGTCGTCGCTGGTGCCCGCTGGCGATCCCACGCTGCTCTTCACGAACGCCGGGATGAACCAGTTCAAGGACGTCTTCCTGGGTCTGGAGAAGCGGCCGTACACCCGGGCCGTGACGGCCCAGAAGTGCGTGCGGGCCGGCGGCAAGCACAACGACCTCGACGCCGTGGGCCGCACCGCCCGCCATCACACCTTCTTCGAGATGCTGGGCAACTTCAGCTTCGGCGACTACTTCAAGAAGGAGGCCCTCGAGTGGGCCTGGGAGCTGGTCACCTCGCCCCGCTGGTTCGGGTTGCCCAAGGAGAAGCTGTGGGTGACCATCTACAAGGACGACGAGGAGGCCCACGACATCTGGCGGGCCATCGGCCTGCCCGAAGAACGGATCGTCCGCATGGGCGAGAAGGACAACTTCTGGGCGATGGGCGACACCGGCCCGTGCGGGCCCTGCTCCGAGATCTTCATCGACATGGGCGAGGAGCACCGCTGCGACGCCGAGGTATGTTCGATCGCCACCTGCGGCTGCGACCGGTGGCGGGAGTTCTGGAACAACGTGTTCATGCAGTACAACCGCCAGCCGGACGGTACCCTCGTGCCCCTCGAGCGGCCCGGCGTCGACACGGGCCTCGGCCTGGAACGGATGGCCACGATCCTCCAGGGCGTGTGGTCGAACTACGACACCGACCTGCTGCGCGACGTGATCCGGGCCGTCGAGGACCTGTCCGGCGTGCGCTACGACCCCGGCGAAGGCGGCCTGGCCCACCGGGTGATCGCCGACCACGTCCGGGCCTGCACGTTCCTCATCGCTGACGGCGTGCGCTTCTCCAACGAGGGCCGGGGCTACGTGATGCGGCGCATCCTTCGCCGGGCGGTGCGCTTCGGGCGGACGATCGGCTTCAAGGAGCCGTTCATGTGGAAGGTGTCCCGGGCGGTGGTCGACCTCATGGGCGACGCCTACCCCGAGCTCCGGCAGAACCAGGAGGTCATCGAGCGGGAGCTGAGGCGGGACGAGGAGCGGTTCTTCGCCACCCTCGACCGGGGGATGGAGCGGCTGGAGGAGATCATCGCCCACATGCGCCGCGACGGGAAGACCGTGATCGACGGCGAGGATGCCTTCGTGCTGTACGACACCTACGGCTTCCCGCTCGACATCGTCCAGGACGTGGCGAGGGAGCACGGCTTCAAGGTCGACGAAGAGGGCTACCGCCGGGCCATGGAGGCGCAGCGGGAACGGGCCCGGGCGGCCCGGGACGTCACCTACACGGGCGAGCGGCTCCGGGGCCTGGCCGAGAGCCTGCAGGACACGCCGCCCACCGAGTTCACCGGCTACACCGAGCTCGCCCACGAGGCCACGGTCGTGGCGGTCCTGAGCCCGGAGGGCGAGCCCACGGGCGCCGGGGCAGGGGACCGCTGCATCGTGGTGCTCGACCGCACCCCCTTCTACGCCGAGGGGGGCGGTCAGGTGGGCGACCAGGGCGTCATGACCGCGCCCGGCCTGCGCCTGCGGGTGGAAGACACGAAGAAGCTGCCCGCCGGCCACCACCTGCACTTCGTCACGGTGGAGGAGGGGTTCCTCGAGAAGGGCCAGCGCCTGACCGCCCGGGTGGACGCCCAGCGGCGCCTGCACACCATCAAGAACCACACGGCCACGCACCTCCTGCACAAGGCGCTGCGGGAGGTGCTCGGGACCCACGTGCACCAGGCCGGCTCGCTGGTGGCCCCGGACCGGCTGCGCTTCGACTTCACCCACGAGGGGCCGCTCACGCCCGAGCAGGTGCGGGCCGTGGAGGACCGGGTGAACCGGGTGATCGAGGAGGGCCTGCCGGTCGAGTGGACCTACATGCGCCTGGAGGAGGCCAGGGCGTCCGGGGCGATGGCCCTCTTCGGCGAGAAGTACGGGGACATCGTCCGGGTCGTGTCCGTCGGCGACTACAGCCGGGAGCTGTGCGGCGGCACGCACTGCCGCAACTCGAGCCAGATCGGGCTGTTCAAGATCGTCAGCGAGTCCGGCGTGGCGGCCGGCGTGCGGCGGATCGAGGCGGTGACCGGCCGGAGGGCGTACGAGTACGTCCTCGACCTGGAGGACCGCCTCGGCCAGGCCGCCCTGGCGCTGAAGGCCCCGACGCTGGAGGAGGTCCCGTCCCGGCTGGAGTCGACCCTGGCGCTCCTGCGGGCGCTGGAGCGTGAGGTGGAGGAACTGCGGGGGCGCCTAGCCCGCGACGAGGCGCTGCGCCTCCTCGAGGACGTCCGGGAGGTCGACGGCGTCCGGTTCGTGGCCGGCGTGGTGGCGATCGCCGGGATGGAGGACCTCAGGCAGATGACCGACTTCCTGCGGCAGAAGCTCGGCTCGGGTGTGGTGGTGCTCGGCGCCCGCAGCGGGGACCGGGCGAACCTGGTCGCCGCCGCCACCGCGGACCTGGCCGGCAAGAAGGTCCACTGCGGGAACCTGGTGCGGGAGGTCGCCCGCCTCGTGGACGGCTCCGGCGGCGGCCGGCCGGACATGGCCCAGGCGGGCGGCAAGAGCCCGGAGAAGCTCCGGGAGGCGATGGACCGGGTGCCGGAGATCCTGCGGCTGCAGCTCCGGCCGGCCGGGGTCCAGGGGTAGGACGGGTCCGGGGCCCGGACGGGTCCGGGGTGAAGACGGCAGGGTTTGCCTGGGTGGCCGCCGAATACACCCTGGCAACGATATGGGTTGGCGGGCCCCGGGACCGTGGTCCGTCGGGCGGTCCTGCTTGCGGCGGCGTTCGGAAGGCGGTGAGTCCGTGGCTGACAACCTGGAACGGACCCTCATGTGGCGCGGCAGGCCGGAGGACCGGGACCCCGGAGACATCCTGCGCCGGGTGTACGACGCCTTGAAGGAGAAGGGGTACAACCCCGTCGACCAGATCGTCGGGTACCTCCTCTCCGGGGACCCCACGTACATCACGAGCCACAACGGCGCCCGGAACCTGATCCGGCGCGTCGAGCGGGACGTGCTGCTGGAGGAGCTGGTGCGGGCGTACCTGGAGCGGACGCCGGTCGCCCGGTAGGGCCGGGAGCGGGGCGGGCACACTAACGCGGCGAGCAGCCCGGGTGGGCGGCTCAGTTCGGTACCCGGGAGGCCGGCTGCGTGCTGCCGCTGCGCGACTCGGTCCGCACCCGCCGCCGCGCGTGGATGAACTGGCTCCTGGTGGCCGTGACCACCGCCGTGTTCCTGGTCCAGGATTCCGGCGCGGTCGAGCGGGCCGACCTGTTCCGGACCCTGGCGGTCATCCCCGTGCGCATCTTCGACCTGGGGCTCCTCGCCGGGCTCGGGTACTGGCCGCTGTTGACGCTTCTGACCGCGACGTTCCTGCACGGCGGCTGGATCCACCTGCTCGGCAACATGCTGTACCTCTGGGTCTTCGGGGACAACGTGGAGGACCGGCTGGGCCACCTCCGCTACCTCGCCTTCTACCTGGCCGGCGGCTTCGTGGCCAACCTGGCGCACGTGCTGGCCAACCCGTTCTCGAGCATCCCGACGATCGGGGCGAGCGGGGCGGTGGCCGCCGTGCTCGGCGCCTACGCGGTCACCTTTCCGCAGGCCCGTGTGCTGGCGCTGGTGCCCGTCGGGGCGATCGTCCCGGTCCTGCGCGTGCCCGCCTGGGCCCTCCTCGGCCTGTGGTTCCTGCTGCAGCTCTGGGGAGGCATCGCCGGCCCCGGGGCCCAGCCCGTGGCCTGGTGGGCGCATATCGGAGGTTTCCTGGCGGGGATGGGGCTCGTCCGGCTCCTGGCACCCGCGCGGGAGCCGCAGCGAGTCGGGTGAGGCGAGGTCCGTGCGGGTGGCGGGGCTGGACGTGGGCGAGAAGACGATCGGCGTGGCCGTGAGCGACCCCCTGGGCTGGACGGCCCAGGGGGTCGAGGTGGTGCGGCGGACCACCCTGGAGGCGGACCTCGAGCGGCTGCGGACCCTGTTCGCCGGGTACGAGGTCGGCGAGGTCGTCGTGGGGCTGCCCCGGGACATGTCCGGCGGGGAGGGAGCGCAGGCCCGCCTCGTGCGCGAGTTCGCCGACGCCCTCGCCCGGGCCCTGGGGCTGCCCGTCACGCTCTGGGACGAGCGTCTCACCACCGCCCAGGCCACGCGGGCCCTCCTGGAGGGCGACGTCTCCCGGCGCCGCCGGCGGCAGGTGGTGGACAGGCTGGCGGCGCAGCTGATCCTGCAGGCGTTCCTGGACCGGCGGCGCGCGGCCGGCGGGGCGCGACCCGGGCGGTCCGGAGGCGCCGGTGGGGAAAGATAGTGACAGGAGACTACCAGTGGCGGTATCATGAACCTATCTTAGCGAGCGAGTCGAGGTGGTACCGGGTGGCGGAGCACGTGGAGCACGAGCACGACCACGACGCCGACGACGAGATCATCGTGCTCACCGACGAGGACGGGAAAGAGCACGAGTTCACGCTCATTCAGGTCCTGAAGGTCGATGAGAAGGACTACGCGATCCTCCTCCCCAACGACGTCGAGGACGAGGAAGAGGAGGCCGCCGTCATCCTTCGCATCGACCAGGACGAGAACGGTGAGGAAGTGCTCGTCGAGATCGAGGACGAGGACGAGTTCGACCGGGTGGCCGAGGCCTGGGAAGAGATGCTGGACGAGGAAGAGTGGGAAGAGGCCGGGGAGACCGATGACGACGAGGATGAGAAGTCCTGACTCCGCCCTCGCCAGGCTCTTCGGGGGAGCCCTCTGCGGGGGCTCCCCTTCCTGTGCGGGTGGCGGTTCGGCCCCGGATGGCCGCGCGGACGGCCCCGTTCCCTGGCGACCATGAACGTGCGACGCCTGGCGTGGGCCCTGGCGGGGCTTGGCCTCGTGCTCGCCGCGGGCGGCGCCGCTGCTGCCGGCTGGGCGTACCGGGCCCTGGCGCCCGTCGACCCCGCCGACGCCGCCGCCGTGACCGTGGTGATCCCGGAGGCGGCGACCGCCGGCGACGTGGCCCGGGTGCTCCGGGAGGCGGGGCTCGTCCGCGACGCCCGGGTGGTGCGGCTCTTCGCCCGCTTCCTGCGCCTCGACCAGAGCCTCAAGCCCGGCGAGTACAGCCTGAGCCGCTCCCTGTCCGTCCGGGCGATCCTCGAGAAGCTGGCCCGTGGCGAGGTGGTGGTGCACCGGGTCACCATTCCGGAGGGGTTGACGGTCGAGGAGATCGCCTCCCTCCTCGAGGTCCGGGGCGTGGTCCGCCGGGACGACTTCCTGGCCGCCGCCCGCCGCCGCGAGTACGTCCGGGACTGGCTACCCGACGGGGCTGCTGTGCGCGAGCCGCTGGAGGGCTACCTCTTCCCGGCCACCTACGAGTACCGCCGCGGGGTGACCGCCGAGGATCTGGTGGAGCTGATGGTCGGCCGCCTGCGGCAGGTCTTCACCCCCGAACTGCAGGCGCGGGCGAAAGCGCTCGGCCTGAGCGTCCACGAGGTGCTCACCCTGGCTTCCATCGTGGAGGAGGAGGCCCGGGTGCCGTCGGAGATGCCCCGGATCGCGGGCGTGTACCGGAACCGCCTCAAACGCGGGTGGCGCCTCGAGGCCGATCCCACCGTCCGCTACGCCGTCCGCAAGCCCGCCGGAGCCGACCTCACCTACGCCGACCTCGACTCCCCCGACCCGTACAACACCTACCGCGTGCCCGGGCTGCCGCCCGGCCCGATCTCCAGCCCCGGCGAGGCGGCCATCCGGGCGGTCCTGTGGCCGGAGGAGCACCGCTACCTCTTCTTCGTGGCGCGCCAGGACGGCAGCGGCGAGCATATCTTCTCGGAGACCTTCGCCGAGCACCGGGCCGCCATGGCCCGCGTGCGGGCGGCCCGCCGGCCCTGAGGCCGCCGGGCTATCCGACAAGGAGGGACAGGCGTGGAAGCATGGGCAGTGCGGCCCATCCGCCGCCCGGAGGACGTCGACGAGCTCCTCGCCCCGGAGCGGCCGCGGCCGGTCCTGATCTTCAAGCACTCGACGACCTGACCCGTCAGCGCCCGCGCGCACCTGCAGTTGCAGGACTACCTGAAGGCCCCCGTGGCGGGGGTCGACGTCGCCCTGGTGCGGGTGCGGGAGGAGCGCCCGCTGTCGCAGGCCCTGGCCGAGCGCCTGAAGGTCCGGCACGAGTCGCCCCAGGCGATCCTCGTGCAGCGGGGGCGGGCCGTCTGGCACGCCTCGCACGGGGCGATCACGGCCAGGGCCCTTCGCGAGGCGATCTCCGCCCTGCGCTGACTCCCCGAGCGGTATGCCCCGGGTGCGCCCGGGGCATGATCGCGCGCGGGGGTGTTGCCGTGCGCCGGCGGATCTGGCTCCTCGCCGCCGCCTTCACGGCCCTGTGGCTGGTGCAGGTGGCGCAGCTCTGGCGCTGGCAGGTCCGGGAGGCGCCGGTCCTCGCCCGGCGGGCCGCCGCCCAGCGCATGCGGGCCCTCCAGCTCGCCCCCCGCGGGCTCGTGCTGGACCGGCTCGGCCGGCCCCTCACCGATCCGCAGCCCCGGTGGGACGTGGCCGTGTTCCCCGCCCTGGCGGGGTCACCGGACGAGGTGGCCCGGGCGCTCGCCCGCGCCACGGGGGAACCGGCCCCCGTGTGGGCCGGGCGGCTGCGGGCCCATGCGGGGGCAGGGCCCTACTGGGCCGGGGCGGAGCTGACCGCGGGCCCGGCGCGGGCCGTGGCCGCCGCTGAGATCCCCGGCGTCGCCGCTGTGCCCCGGCCCGTGCGGTACGGCCCGGGGGCGCTGGCGCGGCACGTGATCGGCTACGTGAACCAGGCCGGCGGGCAGCTGGGGCTGGAGGCCGCGTTCGACGCGGAGCTGCGCGGCGACGCCGGACCCCACGTGGCGGCGTTCGTGGACGGCAGCGGCCGGCCTCTCGAAGGGCTCGGGGTCCGAGCCGTCGACGTGCCGGCCGGCAAGCCGCCCCTCTCGATCCGGCTGACCCTGGACGGGCGGGCGCAGGCGGCGGTCGAGCGGATCCTCGACGGGTGGAGCCCGCCCGGTCCCGGCGCCCCGCTGCGGGCGGCCGTGGTGGTCCTGGACCCCCGCAGCGGGGACATCCTGGCGATGGCGAGCCGGCCCCAGTTCGACCCGCTTCGCCCGCCCGTGGGGCCCGGCGCTCCCGGGGCGGCCTGGGCGCCCCTGGTCAACCGGGCCGTGGCCCCCTATCCGCCGGGGTCGGTGTTCAAGCCGGTGGTGGCGGCGGCCGCGCTGGAGACGGGGGCGGTGGCGCCCGGCGAGCCTTTCGAGTGCAGCGGGAGTTACACCATCGGCGGGCAGACGTTCACCGACCCCCGCCCCGGCGGGCACGGGCGCATCACCCTGGCCGGTGCCCTGGCGCAGTCCTGCAACATCACCTTCATCCGGATCGGGTACGAGCGGCTGGGCACCGACCGGATGCTGGCGACGGCCCGCCGCTTCGGGTTCGGGGCGCCGGTGGGGATCGGGCTGCGCGAGGAGGCGGGGGGCTTCCTGCCGGCTCCCCGTTACGGCGGCGAGGTGGCGCAGCTCGCCTTCGGGCAGGGCCTCCTGGTGACGCCGCTGCAGGTCGCCCGCGCCTACGCGGCCCTGGTCCGGGACGGGCTCCTCCCGCCCGTGGGGCTGGTCGACGCCGTGCTGGGTCCGGACGGTACCCCACTCCGGCGGGGCCCCCGTGCCCCGGCCGTCCCGGCGCTCGCGCCGGAGGTCGCGCGGCAGATCGCCCGGGATCTCGAGGGGGTGACGGATCCGAACGGGACCGGCACCGGGCGGAACGCCTGGGTGCCGGGGTGGGGAAGCGCGGGCAAGACCGGCTCGGCAGAGGTGGTGACCCCCGACGGGCTCGTGGTCCACTCCTGGTTCGCCGGCTGGACGCCGCTCCGGGACCCGCGTCTGGTCATCGCCGTCCTGATCGAGGAAGGCGGAGCCGGCGGCCAGGGGGCCGCCCGCCTCTCCCGCGAGGTCGCGCGGGCACTCCTGGACGCCGGCGGACCCCGCCCGGCCCGCGGGCGGGCGCCCTAGGGCCGCGTCCGCTCAGAGCAGGGTGTTGATGTGGCCGCCGTCGACCACGACGGTGCTGCCGGTGATGTAGCTGGCCGCCTCCGAGCACAGGAATGCCGCCACCCGGCCGAACTCGTTCACGTGGCCGTACCGGCCGAGCGGAATGGCGGCTTCCAGCGCGGCCCGCACCTCGGCCGGCGTCCGGCCCGTGCGGGCAGCGGTGTTCTCGTCAAGGCTGCGCACGCGCTCGGTGTCGATCCGCCCCGGCGCCAGGCAGTTCACCGTGATGCCGTGGCGTCCCACCTCGCCGGCCAGCGTCTTGGCCATGCCGGTCACCGCGGCGCGGATGCTGTTGGAGAGGATGAGGTTCTGGATCGGCTGCTTGACCGAGCCGGACGTGATGAAGAGGATGCGGCCCCAGCCCCGCTCCTGCATGCCGGGGAGCACCCCGCGCGCCAGCCGGACGGCGCTCATGAGGAGGAGGTCGACGGCCTTCCGCCAGGCCTCGTCATCCAGCTCGAGGAAACGGCCGGGCGGCGGTCCGCCGCTGTTGCTGACCAGGATGTCGATCCGCCCGTACTCGCCCTGCACGGCGGCGATCAGGGCGTCGATGTCCTCCTTGCGGCTGACGTCCGCCACCCGGGCCAGCACCCGGACGCCGGTCGCCTCCCGGATCTCCTCGGCGGCCTCGCGGATCTGGCCCTCGTCCCGGCTGCAGATGGCGACGTCGGCCCCCTCCTGCGCCAGCGCCAGCGCCACCGCCCGGCCAAGCCCCTTGCTGGCCGCGGTCACCAGTGCTACCCTGCCACTGAGCCCAAGGTCCATGCCACACCACGCCTCCTTGCGTGGTGGACAGTATTCGATCCTCCAGGTTCGCTTCCTTCCGGGGCGGGACGCTCGGGCGGAGGCCGTCGGCGAGGGGGACGGGCCGAACTCGCCCAGGCCATCCTGGACGCCGCGCGCTGAGCAGGAGAACCCGGGGGAAACAGCGAACCGTCCCCGTGGGACAAGTGGTCTAGACCACATTGGTATATACCATGTGTCGTTGCCATGCCATGTCAGGGTAGGTGTTGGGGTTGCCCGGCGCCCCGCGCACGGCGCTCTACTACCGGCTGATCCAGATCCTGCGCGAGCAGATCGAGGCCGGCGGGCTGCAGCCGGGTGACCGGCTGCCCTCCGAGCGCGAACTGAGCGCGCGGTACGGCGTGAGCCGCATGACGGCCCGGCACGCCCTGGAGATCCTCGCGAACGAGGGACTGGTGGAGCGGCGGCAGGGCAGCGGCAGCTTCGTCGCCCGGCCCAAGATCCACCAACAGGGCGAGACGCTCCGCAGCTTCACGGAGGACATGCGCCAGCTGGGCCTGGAGCCGGGAGCCAAGGTCCTGTCCGCCGGGATCCGGGAGGCGAGCGCGCATGTGGCGCGAGCGCTCGGGCTCGGCGCCGACCGGCGGGTCGTCCGGCTCGAGCGCCTGCGCACGGCGAGCGGCGAGCCGGTGGCGCTGGAGGTCTCGCACCTGCCGGCCCGGTTTGCCGGCGTCCTCGAGGAGGACCTCACCGGCTCGCTGTACGCGATCCTGGCGCGGCGGTTCGGGCAGAGCCTGGCCTACGCAGACCAGTACCTGGCCGCCTCGACCGCCGGCGAGCACGAGGCGCAGCTGCTCGGGGTCCGGCCCGGCAGCCCGGTCCTGCGGATCGAGCGGGTCACCTACGGTCCGGACCACGTGCCGGTGGAGTTCGTGTCCTCCATGTACCGGGGTGACCGGTACCGGTTCCACGTCCGCCTGGTTCGCAACGGCCCTGTTCCGGGAGGCGGAGCGGACACGGGTTCGGGGGGATAGCGGGTGTACCGGCTGCTGGTCTTCGACATCGACGGCACGCTGCTGAGCGACGACCGGAGCCTGCCGCAGGCGGTCGCCCACGCCCTGGCGGCTGCCAGGAGTCACGGCTTCGGGGTGACCCTGGCCACGGGGCGCGAGCTGAGCGAGGCAGAACCGGTCATCCGCCAGGTCCGGCCGAACGCACCGGTGGTGGGCTGTAACGGCGCGCTCGTTTACGATCCGAATACCCGCCGGATTCTCTGGGAAGCCCCTATCTCCAGGGGCACGGCCCTCCGTCTCGCCGGACGGCTCGACGAGCTGGGCTGGCACTACGGCGTCTGCGGCCGGGACCGCATCGTGGTGGGCCGGCGTCATGCCTGGCGGCTCCGGCTCGGCCCCTGGCGACGGCTGCGGAACTGGACCGGTCTGGTGTACTACGTCCGGTGGCTGTGGGAGTGGCGCCGGTATGTCAACCTGGAGGTCGTCCCCGACGTCTCCCGGTTCCTCGATACGTGGGACGAACCGGTGATGAACTTCTTCGTCTGGGAACCGGCGGAGAGCGTGGTGCGCCACCTGGGGCCGCTGGCGAAAGAGGTCAGCGTGGACCCGGTGAGCCCCCGCTCGGTCCACATCATGGCGCCCGGCGTCGACAAGGGCACCGGCGTCGAGGTCCTGGCAGGGCTGCTCGGAATCGGCATGGACGGCGTGGTGGTGTGCGGCGACCAGTACAACGACCTGTCGATGTTGCGGCGTGCGGGGCTGGCGGTGGCGGTGGGGAACGCCCCGCCGGAGGTACAGCGTCAGGCCGCCTGGGTGGTTCCCTCCAACCGGGAGAACGGGGCCGCCCTTCTCATCCACCGGCTGATCCGGATGACCGCCCGCAGCGCGGAGCCGGCTGCGGCGGACCGTTCGGGCGCCGCGGATTGAGCGTGCAGGCAGGCGGAAGGGGGTGAGGCACCGCAAGGGTACGAGGTCACGGCTCCGGCGGCCGCAGGCCCAAGCGCAGAGGAGGTCAGGCATATGGAAGGGTACAGCATCTGGGTGGCCGTCATTCTCGCCGTGTGGGCCTACATCGCCATCGTCACCATGCTGGGGCCGGGTCTGTGGTGGCACGAGCCGCTCATCAGCGGCCTGGTCACCGGGCTCGTGGTGGGCGACGTCGGCCTGGGCCTCCAGGTCGGGGCGTCCCTGACGCTCATGTCCCTCGGCATGCACACGTACGGTGGCGCAACCATCCCGGACTTCATGACCGGCGCGATTCTCGGAACGGCATTCGGGGCCCTGGGAGGCGCGGGCCCGGAAGCAGGCCTGGCCATCGCGATCCCGGCGGCCCTCCTGATGACGCAGCTCGACATCCTCGGGCGGGCCGTGACCACCGTCTTCATCCACGGGGCCGACGCCTACCTGGAGCGCGGCGACCTCCGGGGCATCACGAGGATGCATCTCTGGGGCCACCTGCCCTGGGGCCTGTCCCGGGCCATTCCGGTGTTCCTTGCCATCTGGCTCGGCTCCGGCCCGGTCCAGGCGTTCATGAAGTGGCTGCCGCAGTGGTTCATGAACGGCATGAAGGTCACCGGCGCGGTCCTGCCGGCCCTGGGCTTCGCCCTGCTCCTCGCGCAGCTTCCGGTCCGGCGGTACTGGCCGTTCATGGTCCTGGGGTTCGTCCTGTTCGCATACCTCAAGGTGCCGATCACCGGCATCGCGCTGCTGGCCGTCGCGCTGGCGGCCCTGTACGGCTCGCTGAAGGGAGGCGAGCAGCATGGCTGAGGCGGAGGTTCGCCCTGCTTCCCGGGTGACGGAGAGGGACGTCCGCCGAGCGATGTGGCGGCACATCCTCACGCTGCAGTGGTCGTGGAACTACGAGCGCATGCAGGCCCTCGGCTGGCTCTGGAGCATGCTCCCGATCCTCCAGAAGGTGCACCCCGATCCGGAGAGCCTCAAGGAGGCCATGCGCCGCAACATCGCCTTCTACAACACGAACCCGCAGATCGGCTCGCCGCTGATCTTCGGGGCGGCGGTGGCCATGGAGGAGCAGGGGCAGGGGGAGGTCGGCGACAGCCTCAAGGTGGCGCTGATGGGCCCCCTGGCGGGCATCGGCGACACCATCCAGGCGATCCTCCTGCGGCCGATCCTCGCCGTGGTCGCCGCCTCGCTGGCGATGGCCGGCAGCGTCGCCGGGCCGGTCATCATGATCCTGTTCGGCCTGGCCATGATCGCGGTGATGCCGCCGCAGTTCTGGCTCGGCTACCGGCAGGGCGTCGGCCTCGTGCATCAGATGGCCGCCGGCGGTGCCATCGAGCGGCTCACGGAGGCGGCCACGGTGCTCGGCCTGACCGTGATCGGCGGCTTCATCCCGAGCATCATGGCCGGCCTGAAGACGCCCGTGAAGTTCGTCCGGAGCGTGACGGTGGGCGGCCAGGTCACGGAGAAGACCATCGAGCTGCAGGCGGTGCTCGACCAGATCCTGCCCTACATGATCCCCGTGCTCGTCACCGCCTTCGCGTACTGGCTCCTGCGGGGGCTGCGGCTCTCGCCGGCGAAGACGCTCCTGGTCCTCGCCGTGGTCGCCTTCGTCCTGAGCGCGCTGCACATCCTCTGATCCCCGGACCCGGGGAGAGGGGGCCGGCATGGGCCGCCCCCTCTTCCCGTCCGGCCCGGGCGCCTTCACCACGCGAGCGGGGGAGTCGAGTGTGATCGGAATCGTCCTGGCAGGTCACGGCGGCATCGCCGAGGGATTCCGGGATGCGGCCGAGATGATCCTGGGCCCCCAGCCGCAGCTGGCCGTCGTGCCGCTGCGGCCGGCGGAGAACCTGGACGAGTACCGGGACCGACTGGCCGCGGCGGTCGCGGAAGTCGACGCCGGCGACGGCGCCCTCGTCCTCGCCGACCTCTTCGGCGGCAGCCCGTGCAACACCGCCGCCTACGTCCTCACGCCCCGGACCGAGGTCGTGGCGGGGGTCAGCCTGCCCATGTTGCTCGAGGTCCTGGGGGCCCGGCAGCGGGCCGCTCTCGCCGACCTGGTCCGGATCGCGCTGGCGGCCGGTCAGGAGGCGCCCGTCCGCCTCGCCGACCGCCTCGGCACCGGCGCCCCGGCCACACCGTGATTCACGAAGGGGAGGTTCCCGATGCCCGTCGTCCACATGCGGATCGACAACCGGCTCATCCACGGCCAGGTCACCGTGGCCTGGGTGAGTGCCCTGGGTGCCGACCACATGATCGTCTGCAACGACAAGGTCGCCCGGGACCCGATCCAGAAGATGATGCTCCCCCAGGCGGCGCGGGGCGTGAAGACCTCCGTCCTGTCCGTCGACGACACCGTGGCGTACGCCGGCTCGCCCGAGGCGGCCCGGGAGAAGATCTTCGTCATCGCCAAGTTCCCGACCGACGCCCTCGAGCTGCTCGAGAAGGGCCTGCAGCCGAAGGAGATCAACGTGGGCAACCAGGCCCCGATCCCCGGCACGAAGTACAAGATGGTGCTCAAGAGCGTCGCGGCCACGCCCGAGGACGCCGAGGTCTACCGGAAGATCGCCGCCAGGGGATACAAGCTCACCTGCAAGATGATGCCCACGGACCCCGCGGAAGACTTCATCGAGGTCCTGGCCAGGAAGGGGCTCTAGGATGGGGCTTCGTGCCGGCTGCGCCGCGTTTCCCGTCACCCCGCCCGTCCCCGGCCCGATGGGGGGTTACGCCGCCCGGCGCGGCCCGTCCCGCGGGGTCGCCGACCCTCTGTGGGCCCGGGCGCTCGTCCTGGAAGACAGCGGGGTCAAGGCGGCCCTGGTGATCGCTGACCTCCTGGCAATCCCGCGGCCGCTGGCGGAGGCGGTCCGCCTCCAGGCGGCGCCGGCCCTGGGCGTGCGGCCGGAGCACATCGTGGTCGCCGCCACCCACACCCACTCCGGGCCCGCCCTGCCGCCGGTGCCGCCCGAGGCCGACGAGGCCCTCCTCGCCTGGCTGGGGCGGGCGCTCGCCAGCGCCCTCGTCCTGGCCGACCAGGACCTGGAGCCGGTCACTGCCGGATGGGAGACGGCGGCCGCCCCCGGCCTGGCAGCGAACCGGCGCGATCCGGACCTCCCCGCTGACCCGAACGTGACCGGGCTCGCCCTCTGGCGGGCCGACGGCTCGCTCAAGGGGCTGCTCCTCAACCACGCCTGTCACCCCACGGTGCTGGGTCCCTCGAACGACCTGCTCTCGGCCGACTTCCCCGGCGCCGGCGTGGACATGCTCCAGCGAGCTCTCGGCGGCACCGTGTGGGTCGCCTACGCCCAGGGGGCGGCCGGCGACGTCAGTTGCCGCTTTACGCGCCGGGCCCAGACGCTCGCGGAAGTGCGCCGGCTCGGCACCATCCTCGCCGGCGCAGGGCTCGTGATCGCCGGGCGGGCGGCGCCGGGCCGGGCGACCCCGCTGCGGGTCCTTTCCCGGACGGTCCCCCTGGCCCTGCGGGAGTTCCCTCCCGTGGCCGAGCTCGAGGCGCAGGCGGAGGCGGCCGCGCAGGAGCTGGAGCGCCTGGAGGCGGCCGGGGCCAGCCCCCCCGAGAAGCGGCTGGCGGAGTCGCTCCTGGAGGGCGTCCAGTCCTCGCTGGTCTTTGCCCGGCTTGCCGGCCGGCTCGAGCGCGAGGCGGAGGTGACGGCCCTGCGCCTGGGGGATGCCGCCCTGGTGGCGCTTCCCGGGGAGCCGTTCTCTGCGCTGGCCCGGGCGATCCGGGAGCGGTCGCCCTTCGGGACCACCTTCGTACTGGGCTACGCCGGCGGGTATATCGGCTACGTGCCAGACCGGGAAGCCTACCGGCGGGGCGGCTACGAGACCCTGGCGGCCTGGGTGGAGCCGGGGGCGGCCGACCGGCTCGTCGGCGCCGCCGTGTCGCTCCTCGAAGCGCTCTGCGGGGAAGGTGGGGGAGGCGGATGAGCACCGAGCGGCTGGTCTTTCGCTCGCAGGAGATCTACGCCGAGGACGGGGTCGTCGACGGGCACGTGGTCATCGCCGGCGGCCGGATCGAGGCGATCCGCCCCGGCGACCCGCCCCCGGACGGGGACGCCCGGGTGGTCGACGTGCGCCCGCACCGGGTGTTCCCGGGCTTCGTCGACCTCCACATCCACGGCGCGGGCGGCTGGAACGTCGATGCCGCGGACGTGGACGAGCTGCGCGGCCTCTGCCGCTACGTGGCGGCCTGGGGGGTGACCGCCTTGCAGCCCACGGTCTCCGCCCTGCCGGCGGAGCGGCTCGAAGCCGTGGCCCGGGCCGTGCACGCGGCGATGGCGGCCGAACCGGAGGGAGCCCGGATCCTCGGCCTCCACCTCGAGGGGCCGTACCTCAACGCGGCGCGCAAGGGCGCCATGGACCCCCGCCTCTTCCGCGATCCCTCCCGGGAGGAGATCGAGCACCTGATGACGGCCTTTCCCGGCACCGTGCGGCACGTGACCCTGGCCCCGGAGCTGCCCGGTGCCCTGGACTTCATCCGCTGGCTCGCCGGGCTCGGCGACGTCACCGTCGCCGGCGGCCACACCGACGCCACGTACGACCAGACGCGGGCGGGCATCGACGCCGGGATCCGGGTGGCCAACCACGCGTACAACGCGATGCGGGGCCTCACGCAGCGGGAGCCCGGGGCGCTGGCCGCCTACATGCTCGACGGCCGGGTGATGTGCGAGCTCATCGCCGACGGCCGTCACGTGCACCCGGCGGCGATGGAGGTCCTGCTGCGCGTGGCCGGGAAGGACCGCATCTGCCTGGTGTCCGACGCCGTGCCGCCCGCCGGGCTCCCGCAGGGCCGCTACGAGCTCTTCGGCCGGGAAGTGGCGATCACGGCAGAGGGCTTCTGCCTCCTGCCGGACGGCACGCTGGCGGGCAGCGCCCACATGCTCGTCCTGGGCGTCCGCAACCTGGTCGAGATGCTCGGCGTCCCCGTGGCCGACGCGGTGCGGATGGCCAGCCTGAACCCCGCGCGGGTCGCCCGGGTGGACCGGAGCAAGGGCAGCCTGGCCCCCGGCAAGGACGCCGACCTGACCGTGGTGTCCGCCGACTGGAAGCCCCTCTGGACGGTGGTGGAGGGGCGGGTGGTCCACGCGCCCGACATGGCGCCGCCGCCGCCGAGCCCCGCCGTGCGCCCGTCCGCCTAGTCCCGCCCGGCCCCACTACGACGCAAGGGAGATGCACGCGATGCCGGTGAGTGCCGAGACCTTCTTCGCCGAGGCACTGAAGGCGGTGGAATTCGTCCGGACCACGCAGATGGAGAACATCCGGAGGGCCGCCGGGATCCTGGCCGACCGCCTGCTACGGGGCGGCGTCGTCCACGTCTTCGGGACGGGCCACTCCCGGGCGTTCGCCATGGAGATGGCCGGACGGGCCGGAGGCCTGGCGCCCGTCCACGCCATGGCGCTGGAGGACCTGGCCCTGCGCGGGGTGAGGCCCGCCGGCGACCTGGAGGACCCGACCCTGGAGCGGGACCCGGAGGTGGGGCGCCAGGTCCTCCGGCTGTACGACATCCGCCCCGAGGACGCCTTCGTGGTGGTCTCCAACTCCGGCCGCAACGGGTCGACGGTCGAGCTCGCCCTGACGGCGAAGCGCCACGGCCACCCCGTGGTCGCGGTGACCTCGATGCAGCACACCACCCGGGTCACCTCCCGCCACCCCAGCGGCAAGCGGCTCTTCGAGGTGGCAGACGTCGTGATCGACAACGGGGCGCCCTTCGGCGACGCCCTGCTCGACGCCGGGGACGGCCTCCGGGTGTGCTCGGTGTCCTCCATCACGGGCGCCTTCGTCGCCCAGGGGATCACCGCCGAGATCGTCCGCCGGTACCGGGAGGCGGGAAAGGTGCCGCCCGTGTTCATCAGCGCCAACGTCGACGGGGCCGACGAGCACAACGAGCAGCTCCGGCAGGCGTACGCCGGCCGGATCTGAGCCGGGGTGGGGCGCATGTCGTTCCTCGAGCAGTACGGCGAGGCCGTCCGGGAGCAGCTGGAGTGGATCCTGCGCACCCAGGCCGAACCCATCCGCCAGGCGGCCGCGCGGGTGGCCGACACCGTGGCGGGTGGGGGCGTCGTCTTCACCTTCGGCACCGGCCACTCCCACTGCATCGCAGAGGACGTGGTCTACCGTGCCGGCGGCCTCGTGCCGGTCGACGCGATCCTGGAACCGAGCCTCACGGGCAACCAGGACGTGACCAAGAGCGAGTACCTGGAGCGGCTCGAAGGGTTCGGGCGGATCATCCTCGAGCACCGGCGGGTCCGGCCGGGCGACCTCCTCATCGTCATCTCGAACTCGGGCCGCAACGCGGCGCCGATCGAGGTGGCGATGGAAGCCCGGGCACGCGGCATCCCCGTGGTGGCGATCACGGCGCTTCCCTACTCCCGCGCCGTGACCTCGCGCCACTCCTCGGGCCGAAAGCTCTACGAGGTGGCGGACATCGTCATCGACACCGGCACCCGGCTCGGCGACGCGACGGTCCGCCTGGAGGGGCTCGACCAGCCAGTGGGCCCGACGAGCGGCATCGCCGGCATGTTCGTGGTGCACGCCGTCATGGGCACCGCAGCGGAGCTCCTCCTGTCGCGCGGCATCACCCCGCCCGTCTGGGAGAGCGGCAACCTCGACGGAGCCAGCGAGCGCAACGCCAGGCACATGGACCGCTACTGGGGGCGGATCCGCATCTGGTGAGCCGGCGGTGGGGGTGAGCGAGTGGAGGTCAGGGTGACCACCTCGGTGGCGGCGTTCCACGACGAGGCCGCTTCCTTCGTGAGCGAGCGGGTCCGCCAGAGCCCGTCCGCCGTCCTGGCCCTGCCCACGGGCTCGTCCCCGGTCGGGATGTACCGGGAGCTGGTGCGGCGGGTCCGGGACGGTGTGCTGGACCTGAGCCGTACAGTTTGCTTCAATCTTGACGAGTACCTGGGGCTGGGTCCGGACCATCCCCAGAGCTACGCGCAGTACATGCAGCACCACCTCTTCGGACACGTCCGCGTGGGCCGCCACCACATCCCCGACGGGCTGGCGGCGGACCCGGACGCGGAGGCGCGCAGGTACGAGGAGCGGATCGTCGAGGCGGGCGGCTTCGACCTGGCGATCCTCGGGCTCGGCCCGAACGGGCACATCGGCTTCAACGAGCCGGGGTCGCCCCCGGACAGCCGCACCCGGGTAGTCGAGCTGTCCCCGGCGACCCGCCGGGCCAACAGCCGCTTCTTCGGCAGCGTGGAGCTCGTGCCCCGGCGGGCGATCACCGTGGGCATCGGCACGATCCTCGAGGCGCGGGAGATCCTGCTCCTGGCCATCGGGCAGGGCAAGGAGCGGGTCCTGCGTGCCGCACTGGAGGGACCGGTCACCGCGCAGGTCCCGGCCTCGTTCCTGCAGCGCCACCCCCGGGTGACGGTCCTGGTGACCCCGGACCTGGCCCGGCGGGCCGGGATCGGGCAGCGCGTGAGCCTGTAGACGCCTTACTTGAATGGATCCTCAGGGGGAATGTTCGTTGGCGGTCGAGCGCACCGTGACGGTGCAGCATCCGGAGGGGCTTCACGCCCGGCCGGCGGCGATGTTCGTCCAGATGGCCAGCCGCTATGCAAGCGAGATCGAGGTTGAGGCCAAGGGCCAGAAGTCGAGCGCCAAGAGCATCCTCGGGGTGCTCAAGCTCGGCGTGAGCCGGGGCGAGGCCGTCACCATCCGGGCGACGGGCGCGGACGAGGAGGCCGCGGTGGAGGGCCTCGCCGCTTTCCTGGCCGGCGAGGCGGACAGGGGGGCCACATCGTGAGCGTGCGCCTGCAGGGGGTGGCGGCCGCGCCGGGGCTGGCGCTCGGCCGGGCGGCTCTCTGGCACCCCCGCGCCGGACACGGGCCGGAAGCCCCCGGCGACGGGGCGGCGCCCGGCGACCCGGAGCAGGCGATGGCGCGCTACCGGGAGGCGGCCCGGCACGTCCGGGCGGAACTCGAGTCCCTGCAGCAGGTCGTGGCTGGACGGGCGGGAACGGAAGCGGCCGCCATCCTGGGCGCGCAGGCCCTCATGGCGGAGGACCCCGAGCTGGCGGCCGAGGTGGAGCGCCTCCTCCGCCACGGGACGCCCCTCGCCCGGGCGGTCCGGGAGGCCGGCGAGGCCATGGCGGCCCTGCTGGACGCCCTGCAGGACCCGTACCTTCGCCAGCGGGCTGCCGACGTCCGGGACGTGACCGGCCGCATCGCGGCCGCGCTCGCCGGGGGGGAGGAGGCGCCGCCTGCCCCGTACGAGGACACGGTCCTGATCGCCCCGGAGATCCCGCCCTCGGCGGTGGCGCGGCTGGACGTCGGGCGCGTGCGGGCCATCGTCACCGCCGGCGGCGGGGCCACGTCGCATGCCGCGCTCCTGGCCAAGGGGCTCGGCATCCCCGCCGTCATGGGCTGCAGCGGGGTCTTGGAGGCCGCCACGGAAGGGGACGCGGTGGCGGTCGACGGCGACGCCGGCAGCGTGCTCGTGCGCCCGGAACCGGCGGAGGAGGAGGCCTTCCGGAGGCGGGTGGCCAGGGCGGCCGAGGAGGCAGCCGGGCTGGCCCGGCTGCGCGACCTGCCGGCGGTGACGGCGTACGGCCGGAAGGTCATGCTGGCGGCCAACCTGGCCCGGGCCGCGGAGGCCCGGGCGGCGCTGGAGGCCGGCGCGGAAGGGGTGGGCCTCTTCCGGACGGAGTTCCTCTTCCTCGACCGGCCGGACCTGCCGGGCGAGGAGGAGCAGTTCGCCGAGTACCGGGCCGTGGCCGAGGCGATGGCGCCCCGCCCCGTGGTGATCCGCACGCTGGACATCGGGGGGGACAAGTTCCTGCCGGCGCTGCCGCTGCCCCGTGAGGAGAACCCGTTCCTGGGCTGGCGGGGGATTCGCCTCTGGCTCGACCGCGAGGACCTGGCGGTGCCCCAGATCCGGGCGCTCCTGCGGGCGGCCCGCCACGGGGAAGTCCACATCCTGCTGCCGATGGTCGCCGACGTGTCGGAGGTGCGCCGGGCCCGGGCGCTCATCGAGCGGGTGCGGGCAGGGCTCGGCGAGGCGGCGGGTCCGTACAAGCTGGGCATCATGGTGGAGGTGCCGGCGGCGGCGCTGGCGGCCGACCGGCTGGCGGCGGAGGCGGAGTTCTTCAGCATCGGCACGAACGACCTGGTGCAGTACACCCTGGCGGCGGACCGGGGGAACCCGAAGGTGGCGGCGCTCTCCGACCCGCTCCACCCGGCCGTGCTGCGGCTGATCGACATGACGGTGCGCGCGGCGCACGCCCGGGGGATCCCCGTCGCCGTGTGCGGCGACGCCGCGGGGGACCCGCGGGTGATCCCGGCGCTGGTGGCGCTCGGCGTGGACGAGCTGTCCATGCCGCCCGCGGCGATCCCGGCGGCGAAGCGGCAGGTGCGGTCGCTGACGGAGGCGGACGTGCAGGCGGCGATCCGGGGGCTTTGAGGGCCTCAGGAAACCCCGATCAGCTCCCGCACGGTTCCGAACCGAAGAACTGCCCCGGCGACCAGGACCGTGCTGGCGACCAGCAGCCACCGTCCCCAGGGCTTGTCCGGCCGGGCGATGAACGCCCACAGGCCGGCGGCCGGGTGGTTCCACCTACCGCCCCCACAGCCCCCGCCCGGCCCGCCGCGCCTCCCACTCGCAGAGGACGAGCAGGTCGCGGTAGTCCGGGTTGTCCGGGAAGGAGGCCACGCGGGCCAGACCGCGACGGATGACTTCTGCGTTGACAAAGTCACCCCCTGCCGCCCATACCCAGGCCAGCGTCCGCCCGTAGGCGTCGCGAGGGCTCCGGCCCGGCGCCACGAGAACCTGGCGCCCCTCCAGGTAGCGGCGAAGGGCGGTTGCGGCCTGCCGGCCGTAGTGCTCGGGCGGGCGGCGGGGGTCGACCGACTCGGGCGCGTTCACGCCCAGGAGCCGCACGATCTGGCCCCCGGCCGTGACGAAGGTGTCGCCGTCGACCACCCGCCGGACCGTCACCGGCTGGCTCTCCTCCGGGGCCGGCGGCGCGGCCGCGCGGCACCGGTCGGGCTCGAGGGAGCCCGTCAGGGCCCTCGCCCCCAGCGCCCCCAGGAGAACGGTCGCGGCGAACGCGATCGTGCGCCCCCGCGGCTGGGACCACCAGGCCAGTCGCCCCACCCCCGGTTCCCCGTGACCGTTCGCACGGATCGGCGGTACGGGGTCGAGAATATATAACAAAGACTTCTAGAACTGGGGTGAAAATCCTCTCCGCGCCGAACGAGGGCCAGTGCTCCCGGGAGCGCCTGGAACCGATGTCCGCAAGCCGCCGTACCCTGGCCTAGGCGTTGGATGCGCACGTTCCGGGAACCGGGGGGATTGTCCAGTGAAGGCCCTGCTCCTGAGCGGTGGGACCGGGAGCCGGCTCCGTCCCCTCACCTACACCTGCCCCAAGCAGCTGATCCCGGTTGCCAACAAGCCGGTGCTGTACCGCGCGCTCGAAGCCATCGGCGCGGGCGGCATCGCCGACGTGGCGGTCGTGGTGGGTGAGGCCGCGCCGGCCGTCATGGCTTCGGTGGGGGATGGCTCGCGGTGGGGGCTCCGTGTGACGTACCTGCGGCAGGACGCGCCGAGGGGCCTGGCCCACGCGGTGGCGATCGCGGAAGAGTTCCTGGCTGCCGACCCCTTCGTTCTCTTCCTGGGCGACACCTTGCTGAAAGACGGTATCGGGGCTGCCGTCACGCGCTTCCAGGCGACCCGTCCGGACGCGCTCGTCGTGGTTGGACGGGCCGAGGACCCCGGCCGGTTCGGGGTCGTTGAGGTGAAGGGCGGTCGCGTGCACCGTCTGGAAGAGAAGCCCAGAACTCCCCGGAGCGATCTGGTGCTCGTGGGGGTGTACGTGTTCGGCCCCCGGGTCTTCGATGCCGTCCGGGCGATCCGGCCGTCCGCGCGCGGGGAACTGGAGATCACCGACGCGATCCAGCAGATGGCGGACTGGGGATGCACCGTGGACGCCCACCAGGTCGCGGGCTGGTGGAAGGACATCGGGACCCCCGAAGACTTGCTCGATGCGAACCGCCTCCTCCTCGAAGACGTCGAGACGGAACTGCGGGGGCTGGCGGAGGAATCATGGATCGCCGGGCCCGTGCGCCTGGGGGCCGGGACGGTCGTGCGGCGGAGCACCGTCCGGGGACCCGCCGTCATCGGGGAGGGCTGCCACATCGAGGACGCACACGTCGGGCCGTTCACGTCGGTCGGGGACCGCTGCACGCTACGCCGGGTGCAGATCGAGAACAGCATCGTCCTGGAAGGATGCGTTCTCGATCGCGTCGCGTTCCCCGTCGTGTCGAGTGTACTCGGGCGGGAAACCGTCATCGGGTGCGGAGGGACACCCTCACGGGGCCTCGGGCTGGTGGTCGGTGACCGAAGCCGGATCTGCCCCGTTTGAGCCGTCGCGCACCGTCAGCGGCGGCAGGCGGGGACCTGCGGCCGCCAGGACCGGAGGCGGCTTCACTCGAGCGTGTTGATGCGGATCTCCAGCGTGGTGGGGTGTCCCGCCACGGCGGACCGGTACCCGACGCGGGCGAACGCCGCGAAACGATACGGTACCAGTGCGACGAGCTGGTCGGGCGCGACGACCGTCTCGGCGCCGTCGACCAGGAAGTGAGAGCCGTCCGGGCCGAGTTCGAGCCGTACGACCGCGGCGAACCCGCCGGTGTTGTTCACCCACACCGTGTAGGTCGTGAACTCGCCCACGGCGCGGACCTGGCTGCCGGCAAAGGTGTCCCCCGTGGCGACCGTCTCGACTCCGGGGGGTGGGGGAGGCAGGACCTCGAACACGACGGTGAAGCGCGGAGCGAGGGAAGGGGTGGGGGTGAACCGGCTGACGAACCTCGCCACGTTGTCGGTGGTTTCGTTGCCGGACCGGATCATCACCCCGAAGTTCGGAAGCAGGCCTGATTGCCAGGCCGCCACGAGTCCGGTGACGTCCCAGGATTTGAACAGGCCCGCCTCGGAACCGAACGACAACGTGGCCACCGGCACCGGGTCGAAGCCCGGCTGCGAGCTCCACGCGGTTCCGACCTCCGTCCACGGCGAGGTGAGCCGGTAGGCGGCGTATGGCGTCGGTGGCGCCGGTTGTTCACTGCTCGTCAGGAACAGGTCCAGGGTGGCGCTCAGCACGGTGGCGCCTGCGGGGATCGCCGCGGAAGGGAAAGGAGCCCGGACGAGGCTCCGGAACACCGCGCCGCCCAGGAAGCCGGCGAGAAGGGTGGGCGTGGACGGAAAGCTCCGGCTCGGTTGCGAGCTGTCCACGTAGGTGGTCTGCGTCGCAGGGATTACTGCCGTCCCTGGCATCCTGAACCCCCTGAGGTCGCCCTTCCCTGGCGGGTCAGGCGGGCTTGCGGATGGCGCGGAACACGTACTGCACCACGATGGCCTCGGTGGCGTAGGTGGGGGAGACCATGCCGAGGGGTGCGAGGGCCTCGCAGAAGCGTTCGACCAGCGACGTGAGGTCCGGCGTCGTGTTCGCCGCGAGCTGGACGATCATCAGGCCCGCCGACTCGAACATCGAGACGATCTCGCTCAGCGTGAAGAAGCGGAGATGGGTGCGATCCAGGATGCCCGCCGGCTGATAGGGCCACGCGCCGCCCAGGAGCGCCGCCACGACGCTGAAGTGGTTCACGTTGGGGATCGAGGCCACCACCGAGCCATCCGCCGACAGGTAGCGAAGGTGGCGCTTCAGGACCTCCCAGGGGTCCCGCAGGTGCTCCAGCACGTCGCCGTAGACGATGCAGTCGAAGTAGCCGGCGGGGAAGGGGAGGTCCAGCTTCTCCGCGTCCCCCACGAAGACCTGGTCCAGACGGGCGCGGGCCCGCTCGGCGACTTCTGGAACCACCTCGATACCGATCACCTCCGTGCTACCCCTCGCCTTCAGTGCGGCCCCGAGCCGGCCGGCCGCGCACCCCACGTCGAGGACCCGCCGGACGCCTGCCGGGATGAGGGACAAGAGGGTGCCGTGCACGTGTTCGTAGTAGTCCTCCGGTTTGCCGGCCACCGAGGCCCCGACCGCCCCGGCGTCGATGCGGGCGATCAGGTCACGGGCCCGCTCGACCACGTCCTCTGCTTCGCCGTCCGAAGGCCAGTGCGCCACGGGCACGCCCGCCCGGGCCAGCGCGCGCTGGGTCGCAGGTGGCAGGTCCGCCCCTTCCAGGACCACCACGAGGTTGACCTCCCCCACCAGCGCCTCCTCGATCACCGCCGCCGGATCCCGCCTGGCCGTGTACAGGCCGGTGGCGGAGTGGCCGAGGACGGAGAGCGCCCACGCCAACTGGGCGACGCGGTTGGCGTCGGCTGCCTCCGTACCGGGGGCCACGAGGAGTACCTTCACCACCCTTCCCTCCCGTCCGAAAGGCGCGTATGCATGGAGGTGCGAAAGGGGGCTACAGCGTGCGGATCAGCATCGTGATCCCGACCTGGAACCAGTGGGCGGTCACCGAGCGGTGCCTGCAGGCCCTCGCGCGCCATACCCCCCAACCGCACGAGGTGATCGTGGTCGACAACGGTTCCACCGATGGCACCCCTCAGATGCTGCGCAGTCGCTTCCCGGCGGTGCGGCTGGTGCAGAACCCCGTGAACGTCGGGTTTCCGAGGGCGGCCAATCAGGGGCTGCGGGCGGCCAGCGGGGACCTTCTGGTCCTCCTCAACAACGATACGGTGGTGACGCCCCGCTGGCTCACCTGCCTCATCCGGTGCCTGGAGGAGGCTCCACAGGCGGGTCTCGTCGGGCCGGTGAGCAACGCCGTCTCGGGTGTGCAGCAGGTGAGCGTCGCGTACGCCTCGCTGGCGGACATGGAGGCCTTCGCCACGCGCTTCAACGGTCCGGATCCCTCCCGCTGGCGCCAGACCGTCCGCCTGGCAGGCTTCTGCCTGCTGCTGAGCCGGCGCCTGTACGGGTCGGTCGGACCTCTGGACGAAGCCTTCGGGCTGGGGAACTACGAGGACGACGACTACTGCCTGCGCGCCATCGCGGCGGGCTACCGTGTCTGGGTCGCCGGGGACGTGTTCGTGCACCACGACGGCAGCGCGTCCTTCCGCCTGGACGGAGACCGGTACCGGCGGCTCCTGGCCCGGAACCGGGCGCTGTTCCTGCGAAAGCATGGACTCCGCCGCTACCGGTGGAACCCAGACCCTCACCTGGCCGCCTGGTTGCCGGGTTCGCCCCGGCGCGTCGTGGACGTGGGGTGCGGCCTGGGTGCCACCGGCCTCGAGCTCATGCGCCGTGGTGTCGCGGAGGTCTGGGGCGTGACCTGGGATCCTGCCGAGGCGCGGATTGCGGGACGGCTCCTGCACCGCGTGGTCCTCGTCCCGGAGAGGACGGGCCTGCCCCCGGGAGAGATCGGCCCGTTCGCCGGCGCCGTGATCTCGGGCGGGCTGGACGAGTTCCCGGACCCCGTCGCCCTCCTGGCCCGGGTGCTCGACCTGCTCGAGCCCGGCGCTCCCCTGGTGGTGCAGGTTCTCAACGAGGGCCATTACTCGTCCCCCCGCTTCCGGTCATACCTGCCTGCGGGCCTGCCGGCTCCGGAGGAGGGCGTGGAGGGGGTGCCGGTGCGGCGCCTCCGGCTCGACGAGTTCCTGGGGACCCTGCTGCGGCTGGGGCTCGAAGGGATCGAAGTGGGAACCGTGCATGCCCCTCCGCCGGCAGCGGTCGAGCCGGCAGTCCGATCCGTCGCCGCTCAGGTCGCAGGGCCCGGCGAGCACCCCGAACAGGTGTATGCCGACCTGTGCACGTGGCGCTTCGTGGCGCGCGGGCGCAAGCCGTGAGCGAGATCTCTCGCCCGTATGTGGTCGCGGCGCGGGGAGGACCCCGCGGCCGGCGTCAGACGTGGGCCTGCAGGAAGATGCTCAGGGACGTGGTGAGGGCGGCCGTCTGCGACGCGTACTGGATCTTCGCGTACTTGACGAACTTGTAGGGCACGAAGAAGAACTGCGTGGTCGGCGCCAGGGTGATGGTGCCGGTGGTGTCGGTGTCGAACAGCACGCTGTCCGCGCTGAGCTGCAGGCGGACCAGCGCGCTGTTCGACGTTCCGGCGTTCCTCGCCGCGAACGTCACGGTCGAGAACTCGAGGACGTCGACCACGACGGCGTCCTTGAAGGTCGTGTCGCCGGTGTCTGCCACGTTGGTCAGGGAGTCGGCCGTCCGCCGGTCCTCTAGCGTGACCGCGGCCAGTAGGCTGGCGGCCGTCGGGTTCGAGACCTGCACCTGGAGGCTGGCGGGGGTGGGGTTGGAGACCTGGGCCAGGAGGCTGGCCGGCGTGGGGTTGGAGACCTGGGCGAGGAGGCTGGCCGGCGTGGGGTTGGAGACCTGGGCGAGGAGACTGGCGGCGGTGGGGTTGGAGACCTGGGCGAGGAGGCTGGCGGCCGTGGGGTTGGAGACCTGGGCGAGGAGACTGGCGGCGGTGGGGTTGGAGACCTGGGCGAGGAGGCTGGCGGCCGTGGGGTTGGAGACCTGGGCGAGGAGGCTGGCGGGGGTGGGGTTGGAGACCTGGGCCAGGAGGCTGGCAGCCGTGGGGTTGGAGACCTGGGCCAGCAGCGCGGAGGCCTGGTCGTTGAACACCTTGAAGTTCGGCATGGGCGTTCCCCCTCCGGGATCTCGCCACCAGGTTATGTTCGGTCGACCCGAGATGACATAACAGCCGGCCCGGGCCATCCGCCCGGGTCGCTCTCGTGCTGGCCCCGGGGACTCCGGGCGCAATCCCTGCCGACTTGTCATAACCTTGGCATGGAGTTTCCGCCGCGCGGAGGTGATGATGCCTTGGCGGGTGCGCGCGCCCGGATCAGCCTCTGCGTGCTCGCCAGTGACGCCGCCGGGCTTTCCCGCTGCCTCCGCAGCGCGGCAGCGCTCGTCGACGAGGTCGTGGTACTGGCCGGGAACGGTTCCAGGGCGATCCGGCAACTTGTCGGCGCCTACGGGGGCCGGCTCGTGTCCGGCACCTGGGCGGACGACTTCTCGGCCGCACGGAACCGGTTGCTCGACCATGCGCACGGGGACTGGGTGCTCTTCCTGGACGACGACGAAGAGCTGCACGAGCCCGAACCGTCCACGCTGGCGGGCTTGCTCACGGAGACGGCCAGGGGGTACTACGTCCCTGTCCTGAGCCCCCTGGGTGATGGGGCCGAGGCAGAGCTCGAGCACCAGCTACGGCTTTTCCGGCGCAGTCCTGAGCACCGTTACGTGGGCATCTGCTGCGAGGAACTGACCGGGGACTGGTCGCCGGCCAGCCCGGGGGTGCACGTGGCGCCCCTGCTGGTCTGGCACCATGGTTACGTAGGAAACGGACTCGTCTCTCGCACCCGGCGGAAAGTGCAGTTGCTCGAGGCACAGGCGGGCCAGCCCGATGGCCACCGGAGCCTGTGCCTGGGACGTGAGTGGGCACGTCTGGGTCGGTACGCGGAGGCAGCCGGCCATCTCCGCCGTGCGGTCGAGTTGCTCGACGTACAGAGCCGGAACTGGGCACGGGCCTGCCGGGAACTCGCCTCGGCCCTCGTGGAGCAAGGGCTCTACGACGAGGCGCTCGCGCTGCTGGAACGGGGGGTGGAGAGGCACCCGCTGGCCAGCGACCTCTGGTTCCTGCTCGGGAGTGCGGCCGCGCGGCTGGGACGCCACAACCTGGCGATGGCCGCGTTCGGCCGTTGCCTCCAGCTGGGACAGGGCAGCTGGTTCTACGACCCCTCCCCGGGAGTCGGCGACTACAAGGCGGCGCACGCGCTCGGGCTGGTCCACGAGTGCCTGGGGCAGACCGATCGGAGCCTGGACCTCTACCGGACGGCCATGAGAGCGGGCTCTGGTTTCACCGAGCCCCTCTACCGCATAGCGACGATCCTGGGGACCGATCCGCGGAGAAACGCCCTGGCTCCAGCCCTCCTGCGCACCCTGGGAAAGACGTGGCGGACCGCTACGTCCGAGGACCTGCGTCTCGTGGCGGACGTGCTCGGCACGCAGGGTCGCTGGCGCGAGGCGGTCGAGTGCCTGGAGCGGTCCCTGGCGGCGATCACCGGGGCCGAAGGGGCGCTATTGCGGGGCATCTGCCTCGCCATGCTCGGCCGCGTGGACGAGGCAACCGCGGCCCTGACCCAGGTTCCGCCCGGCTCGCCCCTCCGGGGCAAAGCGCTGCTCCGCCTCCTCGCCTTGGACTGGATCCGTGGCGACTGGGCGCGGGCCGAAGCGACCCGCCGGGAGCTGGGCGAGGCGGGGGTCACGGAGCCGGTCCAGAAGGCGGCGGAGCTGGCCCACCGGCTGCTGGAACGCGGTGCGGTGTGGGGTACCCTGGGGATCGATCCGGATGCGTCCGCGGCGATGGGCAACGCACTCCTTCTCTGGATCGAGGTCCTGCTGGCGGCAGGTCGGGTGTCGGAGGCAGAACGCCTCGGGGCGCTGATCGGCGCCCTGGCCTGGCCCCCGGGTCCTGCCAGGCTGGCCGTGGTCGCGGCCCGCTGGGGCCACCCGGAAGTCGTGCGCCCCTTCGAGCAGCGTCTGCGCGCCGCTGCCGTCCCGGAGGCGGCCGAGGCCTGCCTGGCGCTTGCTCGCGCCCACCGGCGGTCCGGGCGGCGAGGGGCGGCAGCCTGGTATCTCGCCAGCATCCGCGGGGGCTCGCCGCTCGTCGCGCCGTATGTCGAACTTGCGAATCTGCTCCGGACGGCGGCGCGGGCGGTCGCCCGCGCGCGCTCGGCCGGGTCCTGCGCCACGGCGGCCGCCGTCCGGAGGGGTTCCCGCCGCGCTCCGAGACAGCCGGCCGGACACGGGGGTGAGGAGCATGGCCGGAAGCCGGCCCGAGATCAGCCTCTGCATGATCGTCCGTGACGAGGCCGAATGCCTGCCGCGCTGCCTGGAGAGCGTTCAGGGCGTGGCGGACGAGATCGTCGTGGTAGATACCGGGTCGGTCGATGACACGGTCGAGATCGCTCGCCGGAGCGGCGCCCGGGTGGAGCACTTCCCGTGGAACGGTGACTTCGCTTCTGCTCGGAACCGGAGCCTCGACCTGGCCACCGGCGAGTGGATCCTCGTCCTGGACGCGGACGAAGAGCTGCACCCCGACGACCGCCACGGCATCCGATCCCTTGTGCGCCAGACCGGTGCCGAGGGGTTTCTCGTCCGCATCGTCAACCGGCTCGACAGCGCGGTTCCGTGGGCGGAGGAAACGAGCGTCAACGTCCGCCTGTTCCGTAACCGCCCCGAGTACCGGTTCACGGGCATCCTGCACGAGCAGATCGCAGAGAACATCGTGCGGGCGCGCCCGGGTGCCCGGCTCGAGCCCTGCGCCCTGCGGATCCTGCACTACGGGTACCAGCAGGAGGTGGTGGCCCGCAAGGAGAAGCGCCTGCGCAACCTCGCCCTGGCGAGGGAGGCAGTGACCCGGGCGCCGGAGGACGCCTTCCTCCGCTTCAACCTCGGCGTCGAGTACCTGCGGCTGGAACGGTACGAAGACGCCCTGGCCGAACTGGAGGCGGCCTGGCGGCTACACGCCCGGGGAGCCCTGTGGGCTTCCAAGCTCGTCAAGAGCCTCCTCGTGTGCCTGCTGCGGCTCGGCAGGCACCAGGACGTCCTGGCGCGGGCGGAGGCGAGCCAGGCCGAGTTCCCGGACTTCACCGACCTCGTCTTCCTGCGCGGGGTAGCCCTCTTCGAGCTGAAGCGTCACGCCGAGGCGGTCGGCGTGTTCCACCAGTGCCTGGCCATGGGTCCGGCCCCGTGTCCGCCGTATTCGGGGGTGGAGCCCGCACTGGGCGGGTGCAAGACGCACCTCGCGCTGGGGATGGTGTACGAGGCCATGGGGCGGCTCCCCGACGCGGTCCGGCACTACCACCAGGCGGCGGTGCTCGGGGGTGGATGGCACGAGCCGCTCGGGCGGCTCGCCGCGCTTCTCATCCCCCGCGAGGACCTGGCGGCGGTCCGCGGATACCTGGAGCCGTTCTTCGATCTCGGGCAGCCCTCCCAGCGGGTGGCGCTGGCGAACCTCTTCTTCACCCATGGCCGTTACGACGTGGCGTTGCAGTACCTGGGGCCGCCCGACCCGGAAGACGGCGGTGCCGGCGGAGCCGCCGCCCTTCTCCGGGGCCGCTGCCTGGCGAAGGTGGGGCAGTACGAGGAAGCGCTGGCCGCGTTCCGGTCCGTTCCCCCCGAGAGCCCCTTGCACCGTGAAGCCCTCGTCCACACGGCATTCTGCTGCTGGTGCCTGGACCGGCCACGGGCCGCCCGGGCCGCCGTCCGAAAGCTCGGCGGGCGGGACGAGGACTACCTGGCGGTCGCCCGGCTGTTCTACTCCGAGGCGGAGGAAATCCTGTCGGAGGGCCTGCGGCGGTTCCCCGAGTCGACGCTCCTGCAAGAGACCCTCGTGGCGCTGCGCGAGGAGATCGCCGACCTGGAGCGTCCGGCGCGACCGGCGTCCGGGGACGATTGAGATGCCGCCGCGCGTGTCGCTCTGCATGATCGTACGGGACGAGGCCGAGGCACTCGCCCGGTGCCTGCGGAGTGCCCAGGGCGCCTACGACGAACTGGTCGTCGTGGATACCGGGTCCGTCGACGACAGCCCCGCCGTCGCGCGCCGGTTCGGTGCCCGGGTGCTCCGCTTCCCCTGGTGCGATGACTTCGCCGCAGCGCGCAATCACGGCCTGGAGCGGGCCCGGGGTGACTGGCTGCTGTGGCTGGACGCCGACGACGAGCTGCCGCCGGGAACGGCCGGCCGCCTGCGCGAGCTGGTCGCGGAGGGCGGCCCGGAGGGCTATTTCTTCCCGACCGTCAGCTTCCTGGGCGGCGGGCTCAGCGACCGTTCCGTCACGTGCCTTCACCTGCGCCTCTTCCGCAACCGGCCGCACCACCGGTTCCGCGGAGCCATCCACGAGCAGGTCACCTGCGATCCCGGGTCCTGCGCCGTCCGTCAGGACATCCGGGTCCTGCACCACGGTTACCGGCAGCACCCGGAGCGGCTGCGGGCGAAGGCGGAGCGCAACCGCCGGATCCTGCTCCAGCAGCTGCGCCGCTACCCGGGCAGCCCGTGGTACCTGTACCACCTCGGCACGGAATACCTGCGCCTCGGGCACCCGGATCGGGCCATCACCTGTTACCGGGAGGCCCGCAAGAGGGCCCTCCGGGAGGGTCTGGTCCTGCCCGAGCTGTGGAAGAAGCTCGCCGCCGTCCTGTCGGAGCACGGCGATCCGGGTGAGGCGGAGGAGATCGTCGCCGAAGGACTGGGCCTCTTTCCGGAGTACACGGACCTCGAGTTCGTCGCCGGAACCGTCGCCCACCGCCAGGGGCGCCTCGGCGACGCCCTCAGGCACTTCCGCCGGTGTCTGGCGATGGGCGACGCCCCGGTCACCTTTCCCAGGGAGGACGGCCTGGGCGGGTGCCGTGCCCTCCATGCCGCCGGGCTGGTCCACTTCGACCTGGGGAACTACCCGGCGGCCTTCGAACTCGCCCTCGCCGCGCTGGCCCGTGGCCCCGCTGACACGGAGACCCTCGGTCTCGCCGTGGAGGCCCTCTCCAGCCATCTGGACGGGCGCGAGCTCGTACGGCGGCTGGAGACCCGCCTGGAGGTCACCCCGGAAGTGGCCTGGCTGCTGGTACAGCTCCTCGCGCGAGTGGGCGCGTACCGGGCGGCCCTCTACTTCCTCCCGCGCAGCACTCCGGCCGCGCCGGCCGCGGCCCGGGCCCTCCTCGCCGGAATCTGCCATCTGGGTGCGGGAGAGCCCTCGCGCAGCGAGACGTCCTTCCTGGAGGCCCGCGAGGCGGGCGCACCGGCGGAGGAGGTGAACCGCTACCTGGCCCTCGTGCACGGGTGCGCCGGCCGGCGGGACCCGGCTGGGTGGCAGGCACTGGCGCCCTCCCCTCAGGCGAGGCTGGAGCTCGCCGAGAAGCTGCTCGAACTTGGCCGTGCCCGCACCGGTCTCCGCATCTTGCGGGAGGTGGTGGCAGGGGGGGAGGTCAGCCTGCGTCTGGAGGCCGGGAAGGCGTGTCTCCGGCGCGGGCGGTACCGGGAAGCGTGCCGGCTCCTGCTCGGCGTTCCGTCACCACGGCCGGACGAGGTGCGCGTGGACCTCTCCCTGGCTGCCGCTGGGGCAGGCAGGGTCGCGTTCGCCCGACGCCTCCTCGCTGAGACGGATCCGCGCCGGTGCAGGTTCGAGACCGTCTGTGCCCTCGCCTGGTCGCTCCTGACGGCCGCCCGGGCAGTGCTGGGGGCGGCCCCCGCCACGGCCGCACGGTGTCGGGACAGGAAGGCGCGGCTCGACCGGCTTCCGATCTGGCGCTGGTCCGTCTTGCGGCCGGTCGGCGGGAAGCGGCCGTGGCGGGTGCGGAAGGGGAACCCGCGCCGGGGCCGGGGCGGGCGGCAGGGGGGTGCGGTGGATGACGGGCGCCTCGGAGACGGCCAGGCGGCCGCGGCTATCGCTTTGCATGATCGTCCGCGACGAGGAGGCAAATCTCCCAAGATGCTTGAAGAGCGTGGAAGGGGTGTATGACGACCTGGTGATCGTCGACACGGGCTCGCGGGACCGGACCGTGGAGGCCGCGCGGGCCTGCGGGGCCCGGGTGCTGTCCTTTCCGTGGCGGGACGACTTCAGCGCAGCGCGCAACCACGCCCTCGACCACGCGACCGGCGAGTGGGTTCTGTGGCTCGACGCCGACGACGAGGTCGTGCCGGAGGACCGCGGAAAGATCCGCCCCCTCCTGGCGGACCCGGCGTGCGCAGGGTACTTCTTCTACACGCTCAGCCTCGTTCATCCAGGGGTCCCCTCCGTTCACGTCCGGAACGTGCATCTGCGGCTGTTCCGGCGCACCGCGGAACACCGGTTCGTCGGAGCCATCCACGAGTACGTGACGACGGGGGCCGGGCGCTACGGCACGGCCGGCGTCCGGATCCTCCATCACGGCTATCTTCCGGGTGAACTCGCCGCGAAGGACAAGACGGGCCGGAACCTCCGGATCCTCAGGCGTCTGGTCGAGGACGAGCCGGGGAACGCTCTCTGGCACTACTACCTGGGATGTGAACTGTGCCGCGCCGGGGACTGGACGGGTGCCGCGGCGAGCTTCGGGCGCGCCAGGGAAGTGCTGGGAGAGTCGGCCGGCTGGGCGCCGGACCTGTGGCGCCGGTCGGCGATCTGCCGAATGCACCTGGGCCAGCACCGCGAGGCACTGGCCGAGCTCCAGGAGGGCATCGCCCGCCACCCCGACTACACGGACCTGCACTTCCTCCTCGGGCTTCTGTGGCATCGCCTCGCGCGCTACGGAGACGCGCTGGCGGCCCTCCGCCGTGCCCTGGAGATGGGCGAGCCCCCTCCCTGGTACACGCACGACCACGGGACAGGCGGGTTCCGGGCGCTGACGGCACTCGCTCAGGTGCACTACGATCTGGGCAACTACCCCGAGGCGGCGCACGCCTGCCTCGAGGCGCTCCGGCGCCAGCCGGACTACCCGGGCCCCTTGCCCGTCCTGGTAGGCGCCCTGTGGGCCATGCACCCGCCCCGGAAGGCCAGTGCCCTGCTCGCTGCCTTCGTGAGAGATCTGCGACTGGCCCCCGCCCCGCGAGTCGCCCTCTGCACACGCGTGGCGGCCGCCCTCCACGAGGTGGGCGCGCATGCCGCCTGCCTGGAGTGGCTCGGTGCTCACCCGCGCCGGAGCCGACACGACGGTGCCGGCCCGCCGGAGGCCGTGGCTCTTCGGGCTCGCGCGCTGGCGGCACTGGGTCGCTCCCTCGTCCGGCCCCGCACACCGCCGCCGGCTCCCGGTCTGCCCGCGGCCCTGGTCCGCCGGGCCGGGCGCCTGCGCGCGGCAGCCCTGGCCGTCCTCGACCGGTCCGGATCTCCCGTCCTGCGGGCGCTCGCCCGGGCGGCCGGACGTAGGCGCCCTGGTCCCCTGCGGGTCTGGTCGGGAGGATGAGCACCATGCGCCTGACCCTGTGCGTGATCGCGCGGGACGAGGAGGAGAACCTGCCGCGCTGCCTGGCGAGCGTCTCCGAGGTGGTGGACGAGATCGTGGTGGTGGACACCGGCTCCCGGGACCGCACCCGTGAGGTGGCGGAGGCGGCAGGCGCCCGGGTCGCCTTCTACCTGTGGGACGGCTCGTTCAGCGCCGCCCGCAACCTCGCCCTCGATCTGGCGACCGGTGACTGGGTCCTCATGCTCGACGCGGACGAGGAACTGCACCCCGGCGACCGGGACTCGATCCGGCCCCTGCTGGCTGGCGAGGCCGAAGGGTACTTCTTCACCGTTCTCAGCTACCTCGGGCCGCGTCCGGGAGCCGACGTCCTCCGCGACGCCCGGCTGTGCCTGTTCCGGCGCCGACCGGGCTACCGTTACGAACGACGCCTCCACGAGGACATCGCCGGCAGCATCCTTTCCGCCCGGCCCGGCGCGGTTCTGGCTCACGCTGCAGTCCGTGTGCTGCACTACGGGTACCTGGACCCCTCCCTCGCCCGGCGGGCCAAGGCGGAGCGGAACCGCGCGGTCCTGCTGGCAGCGCTGCGGGAGACGCCGGACGATCCCTTCCTCCTGTACAGCCTCGCCGCGGAAGCCATGGGCCAGGGCGAGGCGGCCATGGCGCTCGACCTGCTGCGCGAGGCAGGGCGCCGCGCGGACCGGGGTGCTCCCTGGTATCCGGACTGGGTGAAGAAGACGGCCGTGTGCCTCATCGAGCTGGGGCGGCTCGACGAGGCCAGGGAGGTGCTGAATCACGGGGTGGAGGCGTTCCGCGACTTCACGGACCTGCGGTTCCTCCTGGGCGTCCTCCACGTGCGAAGGGGGGACACCGGTGAGGCGGAGGCTTGCTTCGAGGAGTGCCTCCGCCTTGGCGAAGCACCGGTGGGCTACGCCTCGTGGGAGGGGGTGGGTACGTTCCGAGCTTGGGCTGCCCTCGGGAGCCTGGCGGAATCGAGGAACGACTACCAGGCGGCCGTCCGTTGCTACGCCGCCGCGCTGAGTCAACGCCACGACTTCGGCCCGGCCCTGGGGAGACTCTGCCGGATCCTCGCCCGGGTGGCACCACGTCAGGCAACGGCGTGGATCGCCCGCTACTTCGACCTGTCGCACGAGGCGACGGCCATCACGTTGGCCCGCGTCCTCGAAGCCGCCGGCGCCCCGGGGCTCGCGGGTCGGGTCCTGCGGGTGGCCCTGAACGTCACCGGCCGGGCGGGGACGCCGGCGCTCGCCGCCGGGTTCGCCGCACTGCGGCGCCGCCAGGCCGCGGCTTGGCTCGGTGGCCCGGTTCCGGGACGGCCGCCTCACACGGACCCGCCCTCCGTGCCCCGACGGGCCAGCGGCGTTCCGTGACGGGAGGCCCCTCCGACCGGGTAGTACCGGCCCGGCCGGTCCGCCGTGGCCCTGTAAGATCGCACGGGACGGCCCCGCGATGCCGTGTCCCCGGGGTCTCCCCACTGTACCGTCAGCGTTGCTGGTGGCGGGCTGCCGCCCGGGACCGGGCCGGTCTCGCCGCCTGCGACCGGCAGCGGCACGGCAGCGACCCGCGATGGCGGCCCGTCCGGGGCGGCCCCGGGGGGATCGCCGGCGGTGGTCAGTTCCACGACAAGGGGAAGTGCGGCCACCAGTCCGACGCCCGGCGCCGGCTCGACGTGTACGGGACCGGCCTCGACGGTCCGGGCGACCACGCCGGCCCCGGGACCTGCGGGCAGCGGCAGGACACAGCGGAAGGGGGCCGAGTAGCGGACAACCCGCTCGCCGGCCGGGTCGCGGAACACCAAGAGGAGGCCCAGCGTTCCCTCTGCGGTCGCCTGCCGGTCGCGGGCACAGGGAGACAGGCGCAGATGTGTACCGTCGCGGTCCCAGCGTATGTCCGCCAGATTCTCGCCGGGTTGTCCGAACCCGTCTGTTCGGATCACGACCTCTACCCGCCCGCGGCACTTCATACCCGCTCACCTCCTGTCGCGATCACCCTATGCGCCGGCCCCCGGCAGCGCCTCTTCCGCCGCCGGGGGTTCCCGGGGGCCGCGGTGAAGGCCACCGGGCAGTACCGGTGGCCTTCACCACGGGGATGCTGGACAGGGATCAGGAGCCGGTGAACGGCGTGGTGACCCGGTCGGCCACGCTGGACGGCGCCAGAACCACCTTCACCGCTCGGTCCTGGCAGATGGACACGTCGAACGCGCCGACGTCGAGGGTGGCCTGCACGGCGGTGCCCCCGCCGATGATGGTGGCCCCGCTGACCGTGGCGCTCGGCGGCGGGCTGGAGAGCGCGCAGTCCGTGCCGGAACCCAGGTTGTCGGTGAAGTCGGTGTCGACCTGGCAGGTGATGAAGTTGCCGTTCGATAGCTGCAGGAAGAACGCCGACCGGATGGTGAGCGTGAACTGGCCGTTGAAGCACGTCGAGCTGAGCGGGAAGGCGGTGGAGAAGAGCACGGCGACGATGGTGGTTCCGGGCGGCAGCGTGGGGCTGCAGGTGATGGTGGTGGGGGGCGGATCGTAGCTGCAGCGGCGCCGGATCTTGGTCCGGCAGAGCTGGACGATGTCCAGCGTGCCCGGGGTGAGGACGCCGGTCTCGGTGGTGTCCACGCAGACCGTCGGGGTGATCGGTGGGTCGGCGTCACTATGGAAGATCTGGATCTCGCCACCCGCGAGCGGCGGAACGGCACTCATCCAACCACTCCTTTCGGAAGTCCCGTCTCATACTTATGTAGAGCGCTCCACACCCGTTCCTTCGCAGGCTGGGGCCGCGCAGCGAGGCAGAGGAGACGGCCCGGCACCTTGGCCGGGCCGCATTCACCACGTGATCGAGATGTGGACCGGACGGCGCAGCCTGCACCGCCAGGGCAGGACGTGGAGTGTGCCGGTGACCAAACACGGGTCCGCTGGGTCGACCGTGGTGCCCTCGAGCTGAACGGCGGGAGTGTCGGCGTCGACCCCGTCCGCCGGGCCGAGGTGTGCCCTCAGGACGACGTCTTGTGCCAGCATCGCCGGGCGATCCGACGTCTCGAAGGCCAGAAGGACCTTCACCGTCAGCTCGAGGCAGCCCGAATCGGGAATCCACCGCATCGGGCGGAGGGGGGTCGCCTCCGCGTGGAGGATGCGGAGGACGGGGCGGTCGTGCCGGTACGTCATGGCGAACTGTTGGGAGCGGAAGGCTTCGTGGAACTCGAGCCACAGGTTGGCCGTGATGCGGGGCGACGGCGGCCCGCCGGGTGATTCGCCGGGAAACGGGCTCGCGGCGGGCGCGAAGGGCGACTCGGCGCCCCCGGCCTGATGAATCTCGATACGCATCCGGATTCTCCTCGGACTCGGCGCGTCGCCGGTGGCCAATGTGAGGCACCGGCAAGGAGCAGGGAGTCTCGGCGTGTGGGACCGCTTCGGCCGGAGTTCGGACGATCTGCGTCCCGACGCTTCCTGCAGCGGCCCAAGCGCCACCGACTCCCGACCGGGCACGGATACGTAACCGTCGAGGCGCGCAGCCCCCACGGATGATCTCCTCGTCGTGCAGGATTCCAGCCGGTGCCCGTGCTACCCTATGCGTATGGAAACCCGGTGTACGCGCGGCGGACATCCACCGGCCGTTCCCGGGTGCATGCGCTGCTGTGCGGCTGGAAGGGGGGACGGCGTTTGTCCCAGACAGCGCCCCGACCGGAGCGCCGGCACCCGAAGAACCAGCTGAACGACCTCACCGGGCGGGAGTGGCTGCGCTTCACCCGCACCTGGTTCGTCCACGACCCGCCGCCCCGCAGCCGGGAGGAGCTGGAGCACCCCGCCAAGTACCCCGAGGGGCTGGTGACCGACTTCCTGCGGTTCTTCACCAAGGCCGGGGAGTGGGTCCTGGATCCCTTCTGCGGGGTCGGGTCGACGCTCGTAGCGGCCGCCCGGTCCGGGCGCAGCGGTGTCGGGATCGAACTGGTTCCCGCGTTCGCGGCCGTCGCCCGGCGCCGAGTGGCAGCCGAGGCTGCCGGCACCCGGCAACTCGTGGCGGAGGGCGACGCCGTCCGTCTTCCGGAGGTGCTGGGGCGGCTCCGGCAGGCCCACCCGGAGGTACCTGCGCGCTTCGACTTCACCATGACCTCCCCGCCGTACTGGGACATGCTGTCGAAGAGCCGGGGCGGCGTGGAGTCGGTGCACAAGCGGCGAGCGAAGCGCGGCCTGGCCACCACGTACTCGGACCACCCGGACGACCTCGGCAACCGGCCTGACTACGGCTCGTTCCTGGCCGCCCTCGGCGAGGTGTTCCGGCACGTCTACGCTCTCACCCGCCCGGGGCGCTACCTGGTGGTGGTCGCCCAGAACATGCGCACCCCTGCAGGCGCCGTGCAGCCCTTCGCCTGGGACCTCGTGCGCGAGCTGACCGAGCGGGGCCCCTGGGTGTTCCACGGCGAAAGGATCTGGTGTCAGGACTCGAAGCCCCTGGGCATCTGGGGCTACCCCAAGGTCTTTGTCCCGAACTATCACCATCACTACTGCCTGATCTTCTACAAGCCGGAGGGAGGTCGTGACCCGTGACCGACGTGTTCCTCGTGTACGTCACCACTTCGAACGAGGAGGAAGCGGCGCGGATCGGCCGTCAGGTGGTGGAGGAGCGGCTCGCCGCCTGCGCCAACGTCGTGCCCGGCGTCCGCTCCTTCTACCACTGGGAGGGGCGCCTCGTGGAGGACGGTGAGGCCCTGCTGCTGCTCAAGGCCCACCGCGAGCGCCTGGACGACCTCATCGCGCGCGTGAAGGCCCTGCACAGCTACACGGTCCCGGCCGTGAACGCCGTCCCCATCGAGCGCGGGAACCCGGACTACCTCCGCTGGGTGGCTGAGGAAACCGTGGGGCGCTAACCACCGCCCAGCAGCGCTTGAAATCGGGCTGCGTCGGCGGCCATGGACACGTTGTTGAACAGGACCCACGCCGGCGGGCGAATGAGCCCGCGCAACCGGTTCAGATCGGCGTCAGTGTACCGGTAGCCGTAGCCGCCGACCCCGTGCAGGCGGAGGTACTGCAGGTCACCCCATACCGGTTGCGCCACGAAGGGGTCCACGGCGTGGACCAGGTCCAACTCCCGGCACAGGTCCCGGACCACCTCCTCCGGCCATGGCCCGCGGGGCTCCCAGGCCAGCACGAAGGGGCCCCGTTCGGCGTCGCGCAGGAAGCGGCGCATCCGTGTGAGGTTCTCTTGCGTAGGTCGGAAGGAGGCCGGGGTCTGGAGGAGCACGAGGCGCGCCCCGAGGATCCGGGCCGCTCGTACGGTTTCCCTCCACGCGTCTTCCACTTCCGGGGTCCCCTGCAGCGAGCCGTACGCTTCCTTGCAGCCGGGCAGGGGCCGGCGGAGGCGACGGTAAGTCGGGGACGATGCCGGGTGGGTGACGAGCTGCCACGCCTTCATCGTGAACACGAAGCCCTCCGGCGCTGCTTCCCGCCACCGGACCAGCGTGGCCTCACGCGGCGGGTCATAGAAGGTCTGCTGGATTTCCACAATCGGGTACCGCCGAACGTAGTCGGCCTGCCGGAGCGCCCAGCCGCAGCAGCCGACCAGGACGTCTTTCGGCCTGAAGCCGTCCGGTTCGTCCATCGTGCCTGTCGCACCTGTCCTAATGGTGTCTGGCTGGTTTCCAACCACGCGAGGACGTGGCGGGCGAATTCCGTCAGGTGGCCAAGTCGTTCCCGCAGGATCTGGTGCAGTTCGTCGGGGGTGACTTCCGCGTAAAGGTGTACCAGACGGTTCCGGGAACCTGCCATGCCACGGATGTCGATGTAAGTGCTGGCCTCTCGCCAGCGCCGGTCGTCAGGAGAGAACAGCGCCGCCACGTCCACGTCGCTGTCCGGTCCTGCGGTCTCCGACGCCACCGAACCGAAGAGGTACAGAGCGAGGAGACGGTGGTCGCGTGCAACCCGGGACAGACATTCCCGGTCGATCCGTCGCATGCCGCGTCTCCTCCCGACGCCAGCCATGCTTTCATATTACCACAACATGGTGTTGCTGCCAACCGTCACCTCGCCACGGTGCCTGCCACGTGTCGCACCGGTGCAGAGTAACGCAGTACACGCACCGTACGAGAGCTCGTGACGGATCGACCGCCGTACGGCCGGAGGCCGCCGTTCGGACGAAGCCGGCGTGCCAAGGCAGGACTGCGAATCGTCAAGGCGAATCTTTTCTCCGTGTCCACGGCCAGGTGGTCAGACCAGCCCGCCAGTGCGGCGCACGAGGGCAGGGAGGCCGCGGTGACCCGGTTCGAGCGGATCACGAGCCAGCGCATCTACCAGCAGATCGTCGACCAGATCTCCCGGATGATCCGGGAGGGCGTACTCCGGCCGGGCGACCGGCTTCCCCCCGAGCGCCAGCTGGCCGAAGCGTTCGGGGTCAGCCGCGCCGCCGTGCGTGAGGCGCTGTCGGCGCTGAGCATGACCGGGCTCCTCGAGGTGCGCCCGGGAGAGGGCACCTTCATCCGCAGCGCCACGCCGGAAGTGCTGATCGGCCCGCTCGCGACGCTCCTGACCATGGAGCGCGACGAGGCCGTGGGGCGGGAACTGCTGGAGATCCGGATGGCGCTGGAGGCGGACAGCGCCTTCCTGGCGGCCCAGCGGTGGGAGCCGGAGGACCTGGTTGCGATCGAGACCGCTCTGCAGGCGATGGAGGACGAGCACCGGTCGGGGCAGCTGGGCGCTGCGGCCGACTGGCAGTTCCACTACGCGATCGCCGGGGCGTCCGGCAACGGGCTCCTGCTGCAGATCATGCGGACGCTCAGCGAGAGCATGCGGGAGTCGCTCGAGGCCTACCGCCGGCGGCTCCTCCGCATCCCCTCGATGGGCGAGCGCCTGCTCGCCGAGCACCGCGGGATCCTGGAGGCCATCCGGGACCGCGACGCGCCGCTCGCCCGCGAGCGGATGCGGGCGCACATCGAGGGCGTGGAGCGGACCCTGTACCACCAGGCGTCGGAAACCACAGGCACCGGTGACCCGGAGCGCTGACCGGGTCGGCCGGGACGAGAAGGCGGGATGCCGGTTGCGCGTGGCCCTGTTCATCACCTGCCTCGGCGACCTGTTCTTTCCCCGGGCCGGCATGGCGGTGGTCAAGCTTCTCGAACACCTCGGGGTGGAGGTGACCTTCCCGGAGGGGCAGACCTGCTGCGGCCAGCCGCAGTGGAACAGCGGCTACCCGGAGGCGGCGGCCGCACTCGCCCGTCACTTCCTGGACGTGTTCGACGGGGCCGACTACATCGTGAGCCCGTCCGGGTCGTGCGCGAGCATGGTGCAGCACTACTACCCCGAGATCTTCCGTGACGACCCGGCCCGGCTCGATCGCACCCGGCAGATCTCCGGCCGGATCTACGAGTTCACCCAGTTCCTCGTCGAGGTGCTGGGGGTGGAGGACCTGGGCGCCCGCTACCCGGCCCGCGCCACCTACCACCAGTCCTGCCACATGACTCGCCTCCTGGGGGTGGAGGAGCCGCCCCTGCGCCTCCTGCGCAACGTGCGCGACCTGGAGCTGGTGCCCCTCGAACACCCCGAGCTGTGCTGCGGCTTCGGCGGTACCTTCTCGGTGAAGTCCCCGGAGGTCTCCGTGGCGATGGCCGACGAGAAGCTGGACGACGTGACCCGCACGGGAGCGGACCTCCTCGTGGGGGCGGACCCGTCGTGCCTGCTCCACCTGGCGGGCCGGGCGCACCGGCGCCGGCTTCCCCTGAAGATCATGCACGTGGCCGAGGTCCTGGCCGAGGGGGTGGGGCTGTGATGGCCGGGGGCACCTTCCGGGCCCGCGCCCGCAAGGCGCTGGAGAACCCCCGGCTCCGCCGCGCCGTGCGGGTGACCATGAACAACTTCATGAGCGCCCGCCGGGCGGCGATGGCCGAGCTCGCCCAGCTGGCCCGGGAGGGCCTGGCCCTGGGCGACTTTGCGGCCATGCGGGAGCGGGCGCGGGCCATCAAGCAGCACACGCTCGACCACCTGGACCACTACCTCGCCCGGGCGGCGACCGCCATCGGGGAGCGGGGCGGCCACGTCCACTTCGCCGCCGGGGCGCACGAGGTCGGCGAGATCGTGCGCGAGATCGCCCGCCGGCGCGGGGTGACGCTGGCCGTCAAGTCCAAGTCGATGGCCACCGAGGAGGTCCACCTCAACCGTGCGCTGCAGGCGGACGGCATCGAGGTCGTCGAGACCGACCTGGGCGAGTACATCATCCAGCTGGCGGGTGAGACCCCGTCGCACATCGTCGGGCCGGCGATCCACAAGACCCGGGAGGAGATCGCCCAGCTGTTCGGCCGGGTGGTGGGTCGGGAGCTCAGCACCGACACGCCCACCCTGACCGGCGTGGCCCGCCAGGTGCTGCGGGAGAAGTTCGTCCGCGCCGGCATGGGCATCAGCGGAGCCAACTTCGTGGTGGCGGAGACGGGGACGCTCTGCATCGTCACCAACGAGGGCAACGGCCGGCTGGTGACCTCCGCGCCGCCCGTGCACGTGGCAGTGGTCGGGATCGAGAAGCTGGTCCCCACCCTGGCCGACCTCTACGTGTTCCTCGGCCTGCTCGCCCGCAGCAGCACCGGGCAGAAGATCAGCGTCTACACCCACATGATCACGGGACCCAGGCGGCCCGGCGAGGCCGACGGCCCCGAGGAGCTGCACGTGATCTTCCTGGACGCCGGCCGTTCGGACATCCTCGGGACCGAGTACCAGGAGGTGCTGCACTGCATCCGCTGCGGCGCCTGCCTGAACCACTGCCCCGTGTACCGGCAGACCGGTGGCCACGCCTACGGCGCGGTGTACAGCGGACCCGTCGGCACCGTGCTCACGCCGCTCCTGGGCGAGTTCCGGGACTGGAAGGACCTTCCCGCCGAGGCCTGCAGCCTGTGTGCGGCGTGCTGGGAGGCCTGCCCGGTGGGGATCCCGCTCCACGACCTCATCTTGAAGCACCGGCAGAAGACGGCGCGCGAGGGCCTGGACCAGAGCGGCCTGGGCGGGCCGCTGCGCCTTGGGGCCGCTGCCTGGACGAAGCCGTGGGCGTACCGGCTGTCGGTGCGGGTGGGGCGGCTGGCGCTGCGCTGGTTCGCCCGTGAGGAGGAGGGCGGCCGGCGGTGGGCGGTGAAGGCCCCGGGCCCCCTGCGCGCCTGGACCGAGGGCCGGGACCTGCCGGCGCCGCCGGAGAAGAGCTTCCGCGAGCTCTGGGCGGAACACCTGCGGGAAAGGGGGCAGCGGGCGTGACGGAGCGGGCGGAGATGCTGGCGAGGATCGCCCGGCGCCTGGGCCAGCCGGCCCCGCGTGACCAGGTGGCGTGGGACCCGCGGGCGTCCCTGCCGGAGCGCCCGCCGTCGATCCCCGCGGCGGAGCTGGTCCGGCGGTTCGTGGCACAGCTCGGGAGGCTGGGCGGCAAGGCCATCCGGGTGGCTGCCGACGCCGAGGCGGTCGACTACGTGCTCTCGGTGGTCGCGCCGGACGTGGTGGCGGCGGGCCGCGGCATCCCCCCCTCGCCTCCGGCGGGGGGAGAGGCTCAGGGCGCAGCGGCGCCCGGCCCCGTCCTCCTCTGGGATGACCCGCTGCTGACCCGGCTCGAGCTGGCGGCGGCGCTGGCCTCGCGCGGGGTCGAGGTCTCGGTGTGGCGTCCGGACCTGGGCCCCGCCGCCCTCAAGGAGCTGGCGGCCCGCGCCCGGGCCGGCGTCACCGGCGCCTGGTGGGGGGTGGCGGAGACCGGCAGCATCGCCCTGCCGGCAGGCCCCGGGCGAGGGCGCCTCGTGAGCCTCTTGCCGCGTACCCACATCGCGGTCCTGCCGGAGAGCCGGCTGGTGCCGTCGGTGGCCGAGCTCTTCCGCCACCTGGTGGAGGAACCGGACCTGCCGTCCTCGCTGGCGCTGGCCACGGGCCCGAGCCGCAGCGCCGACATCGAGAACGACCTCAGCATCGGGGTGCACGGTCCCGCGGACGTGCACGTGGTCATCGTGCCGGGCTAGTCGACGGAGTGGGGCCGGCAGCAGGGTCGGAGCCCAGGCACCTGGCGGCGACCTGGCCCGACCGCCGCCCGGCGCGGCCCGACCCAAGGCGGGACCCGGGCGCGCCCGGACCTGGGGCGGCCACCGGCCAGAAGTGCAGAAGAGGAACCGCTGGCAGCTGCGTCGCGGTTCCTCTTTTGCACTTCAATCGGGGAAGCGTGCCCCGCGGTCCGGGGTCTTGACCCTGCGGGTCGACATAAGACCAAACCCCGCGGCCTTCTGCCCCGTCCTCCTGACCCCATTCGCCCTCGGATGTGCAGAACAGGAGCCACGACGAAGACGCCAGCGGACCCTGTTCTGCACTTCGTTCCGCACGATAGCACCCCGTGCCGCCTGGGTGAACGCGAGTCGTGTGCGTACGGTCCGGCCCGGCGGGCAGGCCTGCCGTGCTCAGAACGTGAACCGGTGCCGGCCGATCGTCACTGCGTGCGGGCGCCCCCACAGGAACTTGTTCTTCGTCTTCGCGGGGTTGAAGAAGAACAGCGCACCGCCGGTGGGGTCCCAGCCCCGCTCGGCGTCGCGGACCGCCCGGTACGCCGTCGCCGTGGGCTTCTGGAACGCCGTGCCGATCAGGACGGATTCGAACTGCCGCCCACCGCCCTCCATGATCACGCCGCGGACGGTGTCAGGGAAGTGCGGGCTCCTCACCCGGTTGAGGATCACCGCGGCCACCGCCACCTGGCCCTTGTAGGGCTCGCCGCCGGCCTCCGCCGTGACGACACGGGCCAGGAGGTCACGGTCCGCCGGCGAGAGGTGCACCCGGCCCGTCGCCTGGCCGGCGCCATCCGCCCCGCGCCCGGACGGGATGACCAGCCGCTGGCCCGGGTAGATGAGGTCGTCCCACTCCCCGTTGGCCCGTCGCAGCGCCGTGACCGTGGTGCCGAAGCGCCGGCTGATCTTCCACAGGCTGTCGCCCCGCCGCACGCGGTACACCGTGTGCGCCGAGGCCGGAGCCGCCGCGACCGACAGCGTGAACAGGAGGGTCATCACCCCGGTGAGGATGGTGCGCCCGATGCGTCGCATGCTGTCGCCTCCCTTGCTGCGTGTATCGGTGGGTCGGGCAGAAGCGACATACCTTTGGACGTCCACAAAGTTGCCGGTTCGAGTGTACAAGCTCACACCGTGCGTGCCTACCCTGAAGTTGCTGGCGCGAATGGAAAGAGGCCGGACCCTGCAGGGCCCGGCCCCGTGTCCGGCGAGAGGCGTGGGCGCCTAGCGTTCCTCCCGGTCGTACGGCAGCCCGTCGGCGGCCGGCGGCGTCGCCCGGCGCACGACCCCGCTCAGGACGGCGATCGTCAGAACGTAGGGGATCATCTTGATGAACTGGTACGGGACGGCCGAACCCGCCTCGACCGCCCGGAAGCTGACGGCTTCCGCCAGCCCGAAGAGAAGGGCGGCGATCAGGGCGCCGGCCGGGTTCCAGTTGCCGAAGATCATCGCCGCCAGGGCGATGAACCCCCGCCCCTGAGTCATCCCTTCCACGTACATGCCCACGTGTTCCATGGCCAGGTACGCCCCGGCGAGGCCCGCCAGGACGCCGCTCAGGATCACACCCGCGTACCGCATGGCGAAGACGTTCACGCCGAGGGTGTCCGCCGCGAGCGGATTCTCGCCGCACGCACGCAGCCGGAGCCCGAACACGGTGCGGTTCAGGACCCAGGCGCTGAGCGGCACCAGGGCGAAGGGAAGCACCAGCAGTGGAGACAGCCCGGTCACGAGCGGGTGCAGCGCCGGCACCCGGTCGAGGAGCGGGATGTCGAAGGGCGTGAACTTGGGGACGTGCGGGGTGGTGGTCGCCATCTTGAAGATCGTGATGCTGGAGAACCGGGCCACGCCGTAGGCCAGGAGGTTGAGGGCCACTCCGCTCACGATCTGGTCGACCCGGAAGGTGACGGTGGCGAGCGCGTGGAGAAGGGCGAAGGCCACGGCGGCGGCCACGGCCCAGACGACCCCGGCCACGGGACCGTGAAAGTACGCGCCCGTGGCCCCCCAGAAGGCGCCCATGATCATCATGCCTTCGAGGCCGATGTTCACGATCCCGCCGCGCTCCGAGTACACCGCGCCCAGCGCGGCCAGCAGGATGGGCACGCTCATGCGCAAGGCGGAGGCGACGATCTCCAGGACGGCCATGTCAGGACACCGCCTCCTTCTTCTGCTGGCGCCGGACGTAGCGGGTCATGAGCTCGACCGCCACCACGATGGAGAGCACCATGACGCCCTGGATGATGGCGATGGCGTCCATCGGCACCCCCTGGAGCGCCTGCACGCCCTCGGCGCCCCGGTCCAGGAAACCGAACAGCAGGGCGGACAGGACGATCCCGAGCGGGTGGTTCTTGCCGAGAAGGGCCACGGCGATGCCGTTGAAGCCATAGTTCTTGGGAAAGTCGATGTCCAGGTAGCCGATGTACGACAGCAGCGGGCTGAGCCCGGTGAGTCCGGCCACCGCGCCGCTCAGGAGGAACGTGCGCAAGAGCACCCGCCGCGTGTCGATCCCCGCCGCCTCCGCGGCGTCTGCCCCGAGCCCCACCGCCCGCACCTCGTAACCGAAGGGGGTACGCCAGAGGAGGTAGTAGAACCCGACCGCCAGGAGGAGGGCGAGGGGGAAGAACCAGTTCAGGTACACGTGCCGGGGCAACTCGACCCCGAGGCCGGCGAGCAGGCCGTGGAGCGTCGGCATCCGGGCCGACTCGGCGATGTGCGGCGTGCGCACCTGGGGGCTTCCCAGGCCCATGAAGAGCTTCTGCCCCCGGTCCATGTAAAGGTCCGCTACGAAGTAGTGCACCAGCGAGTAGGCGATGTAGTTCATCATGATCGTGGTGATGACCTCGTGCACGCCCCGGCGCACCTTGAGCCAGATCGGGAGGAGCGCCCACAGGGCCCCGCCGGCCATCCCCAGGGCGATGACCAGCGGCAGGTGCACCGCGGCAGGAAGGCCCCGGAGGCCGAACCCGGCCCAGGCAGCCAGCATGGCGCCGATGAAGTACTGGCCCTCCACCCCGATGTTGAACAGCCCCGCACGGAATCCGAGGGCCACGGCCAGCCCGGAGAAGATGAGGGGGGTGGAGCGGAAGAGGATCGCGGCCACGCTGTCGAACCGCTGGAAGCTGAACCGGAACATGCCCGCGTAGACCGCGACCGGGTTCTTGCCGATCCCTGCCAGGATGACTGAGCCCACGAGGCTTGCGAACAGGATTGCCACCAGCGGTGTCAGGGCCTCCAGGATGATTAGGCGCCAGCTCGTCTTCACGGCCCGTCCCCACCCTTCGTGCCGGCCGGCACCGTGGTCCGGGCGGCCCCGAGCATGTAGCGGCCGACCTCCGCGGGGTCGACCTCGTCGGGGCGGAACTCGGCGACCAGCTGGCCGCCGTACATGACCCCCACCCGGTCGGCGAGGGACAGCACCTGGTCCAGGTCCGCGGAGGTCAGCAGCACGGCCTTTCCGGCGGCACGGGCCGCCAGGAGCTGCCGCTCCACGAACTCGGTGGCCCCCACGTCCAGCCCGCGGGTGGGCTGGGAGGCCACGATGAGGCGGGGGCTGTCGGTCAGTTCCCGGGCGAGGATGAGCTTTTGCTGGTTGCCGCCGGAGAGGCTGAGGGCGGGGAGGTCGACCGAGCTGAGGCGGATGTCGTACTCGGCGGCCAGGCGCCGGGCGTGCTCGGCGGCGCCCGCCACGGCGAGGAGCCCCCGGCGGGTGAACCGGGTCCGGTGCCTCCCCAGGATCAGGTTCTCCCACGCTGCCATGGGCAGGACCATGCCCCGCCGGTGGCGGTCCTCGGGGATGTACGCCACGCCCAGGGACCGGATCTCCCGCACGGAAAGCCCGGCGACGTCCCGCCCCGCCAGGCGGACGTGCCCGGCGAGCGGGCGCCGGAGCCCGACGATGGCCTCCACGAGCTCCGTCTGCCCGTTGCCCTCGATGCCGGTGAGGCCGTAGATCTCGCCTTCCCGTACGTGGAGGGACACGTCCCGCACGGCGGGCTGCCCGCCGCGCCCGGGCACGACGAGCTCTTGGACCTCCAGCAATACCCCGCCGGGGCGGACGGGCTCCTTCTGCCGCTGGAGCAGGACAGGGCGGCCCACCATCATCTGGGCGAGCGCCGCGGCCGTCGTGGAGGCGGCCGGCACGGTCCCCACCACCCGCCCCCGGCGGAGCACGGTGATCCGGTCGGCGATGCGGAGCACCTCCTCGAGCTTGTGGGCGATCAGGACGATGGCCTTGCCCTGCTCGCGGAGGCGGGCGAGGTTGCGGAAGAGCTCGTCGACCTCCTGGGGCGCCAGGACGGCGGTGGGCTCGTCCAGGATGAGGGTCTCCGCGCCGCGCAGCAGCATCTTGAGGATCTCCACCCGCTGCTGCTCGCCCACCGACAGGCCGGCGACCACGGCGTCGGGGTCGAGGGAGAAGTCGTACTGGCGGCACACCGCCCGCACCCGTTCCCGGGCCGCGGCCCAGTCCAGCAGCCCGTGGCGGCCCACCTCCGCCCCGAGCACGATGTTCTCGACCACGGTGAACCGGGGGATGAGCATGAAGTGCTGGTGCACCACGCCGATCCCCAGTGCGATGGCCCGCCGCGGCCCGTCGATCCGCACGGGCTTGCCGCCCACCCGGATCTCCCCCGCATCGGGCTGGTAGAGGCCCGTCAGGATCTTTACCAGGGTGCTCTTGCCCGCCCCGTTCTCGCCGACCAGGGCATGAACCTCGCCGGGGAACACGTCGAGGTCGACCCGGTCGTTGGCGGTGATGCCGGGAAAGCGTTTCGTGAGGCCGCGGACCTGGATCACCGGCGCCGCGGCGGTGCGGGGTTCCGACATCGCGAACCTCTCGAATCCCCGGAGCCCGAACACGGGAAGGGGGGTGACCGGTCCGTCACCCCCCACCGCGCACCGGCCCTACCGGGGGAGCTTGGCCAGGAACGCCTCGAGTTCCTTGAGGTCGACCGGTACCTGGATCTCCCCGGCCACGATCCTCTTCTTCAGGTCCTCCAGCCGGGGCTTGATGTCGGCCAGCATCTGTTGATTGTACTGGTTCTCCGCGTACCCCACGCCGTCGTCCGCCAGGCCGAAGACCCGGTAGCCGCCCTTCCACTTCCCCTCCACCAGGCTCTTGATCGTCTCGTAGACGGCGACGTCCACCCGCTTGAGCATGCTGGTGAGGATGTACGGGCGCTGGTCCTCCTTCGCGCTCAGGGACTGGTCCGAGTCGACGCCGATGACCAGCTTCTGCTTGGCAGCGGCCGCCTCGATGACGCCGATGCCGGAGGCGCCGGAGGCGTGGTACTCCACGTCGGAGCCCTTGTTGTAGTGGGCGAGCGCCAGCTCCTTGCCCTTCACCGGGTCCTTGAAGGCGTCGCCCGTGGTGCCGATGTAGTCGGAGAAGACCTCCGCCTTGGGGTTCACGTACTTGACCCCGGCGATGTAACCGGACTCAAACCGTTCGATGAGCGGAATCTTCATTCCGCCAACGAAGCCCACCTTGTTGGTCTTCGTCTTGAGCCCGGCGGCAGCCCCGACGAGGAACGACCCTTCGTGCTCCTTGAAGAGGAGGCTGACCACGTTCGAGTCGTCCTTGAGCCCGTCGATGAAGCCGTCGATCAGGCCGAACTTCACCTGCGGGAACTCCTTGGCGACCTTGGTGATGTGTTCGGTGAACAGGAAGCCGACGCCGAAGATCAGGTCGGTCTTCTCCTCGGCCAGGAGGCGGAGGAGCTGCTCCCGGTTCTCACCGCCGGCCGAAGGCTCCAGGTACTTGACCTCGATCTTGTCGCCGAACTCCTTCTGGGCCCTCTCCAGGCCGGCGTAAGCCGAGTCGTTGAAGGACAGGTCGCCCCGGCCGCCCACGTCGAAGACGAGCCCGACCTTCAGTTTCTTCGCTTCTTGGGGCTGTTGGGGCTGCTGTGGCTGGGGCTGGGCGGCGGCACCCGGCTGCGGCTGCGCGGGCGCAGCAGGCTTCTGGCCACATCCGGCCAGAAGGCTTGCGGCCAGGACGGCGCTGAGCGCGATGGCCGCGACACGGCGAAGGGACACCGGACGGGACCCCCTTCCCAGATTTCTGTGTTGCCGCGTTAGCCTTCGTCACCCTTCGGCGGAATCCCTCCGGTGATCTTGGCTCAACCCCTTGCCAAACACATGTTTGTGTGGTAACGTATGGCAAGAAAGCTGTGGACAAAACTGTCCGCCAGGATTCGCAACGCCCTCGCTGAGAACGATGGGGACGATCGGGAGGGGATCGCCCATGATCGGGCCGGAACTGCCGCCACTCACCCGAGCCGCCCTGGCCGCGATGATCGACCACACGCTCCTCCGCCCCGAGGCGACCCCCGACCAGGTGGAACGCCTGTGCACCGAGGCAGCTCACCACGGCTTCGCCGCCGTCTGCGTCAACCCGGTCTTCGTCCCGCTGGCGGCGCGCCTTCTCGCCGGCACTCGCGTCAAGGTCGGCACCGTGGTCGACTTCCCCTTCGGTGCCGGCACGGCCGCCGACAAGGCACGGCAGGCCGAGGCCGCTCTCGCCGCCGGGGCGGTCGAGCTCGACATGGTCCAGCCCATCGGGCTCCTCAAGGGCGGCCACGACCGGGAGGTGGCCGAGCACCTGCGCGCCGTCATCGAGCCTGCGCACCGGGCGGGGGCCATCGTGAAGGTCATCCTGGAGACGGCGCTCCTCACCGACGAGGAGATCGACCGCTCCGCCCGGCTCGCCGCCGAGGCGGGGGCCGACTTCGTGAAGACGTCGACCGGCTTCGGGCCAGGCGGGGCCACCGAGGCTGCCGTCCGCCGCATGCGGGCCGCGGTCGGGCCGGGGGTGGGGGTCAAGGCCGCCGGCGGCATCCGGGACTACGAGACCGCCTGCCGGATGGTCGCCGCCGGCGCCAACCGGATCGGCACGAGTTCGGGAGTGGCGATCGTGAACGCCGCGCCCGTGGCGTAGGGCCCGGCGCTTGCCCGCCCGGGCGCCGTCCGTGGATACCGCGACCGACCGGCCACGATCAGGTCGACCGGTTCGACGGCCTTGAGCGGCACCTCCTCGCCGAGGTCGCGGTAGTGCGAGAGGCTGGTCGCCTCCCGGTAGCGGCTTGGCGGGATGCGGTCCGGGGATAGCCGGACGAACCCGGCCCGGAGTCGGGGGGTGGGCATGCAGAGGGTCTCGGGGCGCGCACCGGGCGGAGGGGGGAGTCCTGCCCCAGCTTGGGGGTCGCCCCGGTCCGCCTACTTGATCCGGCGAATGTGGCGGCGCCCGTGGGGCCCCGGCGGGCCGTGCCGCCCGGGCGGGCGCTGCGGGAAGTCGTCGTCCTCGTCCTCGTCGTCCTCGTCGTAGTCGTCCAGGTCCAGGTCGTCGAGGGCATCGAGTTCCTCGAAGACGGAGTTCACGAACGCGCCGGCGAGGTAGGGCGGCACGATGGTCGCCTCGTAGTAGACGCCGGGCGGTGGGGCGGGCAGGCGGAGGTGCCGGTGGAAGCACTCGCCCAGCGCCCGGCCGACCGGGTCGCCGACGGCCGCCCACTTCTCCTCGACATAGTCGATCAGTTCCTGTGGCCCGACCACGACCACGGGCAGGAGCAGCACCACGGTCTGGAGGCTGTCCGGGTCGGCCTCGGCGTGCAGGCGCAAGGACCGCGGGACGGGCACCGCCGTCCCCGGCGGGCTGCCCTGCCGGACCTCGCGCAGCACCTGGGACTCGAGGAGCTCCGCCGCGTCCTCGGCGCGGTCCGGGTCGACGAACCGGTTTCCCGGAACGATGGCGATGCCCTCGGACCGCAGCCGCGACAGGGGGGTGAACGGCGGCAGGTCGGCGAGCGAGGCGCGCAGGGTCTCGCCCACCTCGGCCAGGAAAGCAGAGGGCAGGGTCCGCCCGAGCGGCCCCGGGTCCTGGTCCGGGCCGTACATCGTCAGGAACGCGATGAAGAAGGTCGAGGAAGCGGTCTTCTCTTCCGCCGGCGCCCGGGTGAGCAGCGGGACCTCGTCGCGGATGGCCCGCAGCGCGTCCGGGTCCTGCGCCACGTCGAGCGCCCAGGCGCCGTGGCCATCGGGGTCGTCCTTCCAGCCGGGGTGGCCGGCCAGCCACTCGGCGAACCGCTGCGGGACGAACGGCACCCGGACGACGCGGTAGGGCCCGTCGTCACCGTACCGTGCCGCTTCTTCCTGCTCGATGAGGAAGTCGAGATACGCGCGGAGATCCCCGCCGAAGACGCGCCGGTAATCGTCCCAGCGGTAATGGCACAGGGCCGTCAGGGCGTCCTTGCGCGCCACGCCGGGGTAGATGCCGTAAGTGACCAAAGAGGGCCCTCCTGTCGTACCGCTTTGTGTCCGGTGCACCGTCGTCCTTCACCAATTTCCCGTCGGCCGCCGCATTCCTGCTGGTCGACCCATGCAGGAAGCCCGCACCTGCGCCCGAATTCCTCCGCAGAGGTGGTCGCATGACGCTGAAGGAGCAGGTCGAAGCCATCGCTGCCGAATGGGTGGGCCGGACGACCGGTCCGGGGGAGCCGCTCGAGATCGAGCGGGGGGCGATCCGCCGCTACGCCGAGGCGATCGAGGACGACAACCCGCTCTACCGGGACCCCGAATTGGCCGCCGCGTCGATCCACGGCGGCATCCCCATGCCGCCCGGTTTCCTCATCACGGCCATGCGCTCCGGGGGCGAGCGGGACTTCCAGATCCCCTTGCCGGTGAGCCGGCGGATCCGCGGGGAGGACGAGCTCGAGTTCCTGCGGCCGGTCGTGGCCGGGGACACGCTGACGGCCCAGACGCGCATCACCGGGATCGAGGCGAAGGAGGGCAAGAGCGGCTTCTTCGTCGTCATCCAGACGGAAACCACGTACTACAACCAGCGCGGCGAGGCCGTCCTCATCAACCGGGCGAAGGTCATCAAGCGCTGACGGGCGGGCAGGTGCGACGGTGAAGATGCTCACGCAACGCTACGTCGAGGACGTCGCGGTGGGGACGGCCCTCGGCCCGATCGAGTTCGGGCCGGTGACCACCCGCCACCTGGTGCAGTGGGCCGCTGCCGCCAACGACTTCTACGAGATCCACTACGACAAGGCGTACGCCCTTGCCCAGGGGCTGCCGGACGTGGTGGTGCACGGACCGCTCAAGCTCGCCCTGATGGGCCGCCTCCTCATGGGGTGGGTGGGTCCGCAGGGGTGGATCCGCCGCCTGACCTGCCGCTACCTCGGCTTCGACGTCCCCGGCACGGTCCTGCGCTGCACCGGGACGGTGACGGCCGTGCGGCCGGAGTCGGGGGAGGTCGACGTCGAACTGGAGCTGACGAACAGCGACGGTGCCCGCACCGCGGCGGGGACCGCGACCGTGCGGCTGCCGCGTCGGGGCCAGGGAGGCCGCGCACCGGTGCCGGGTGACGACTCGGACGCGCCTTGATCCGGCCCATCACCCGGCGCTGGTCCCTGCGGCGCGGGCGCAGTGGAACGGATGTGCACCACCCGTGATGCCCAGTCTTCCTCAGGGGGTTCAAGGATGGAGCAAACCTCACAGCCACGCTCGACCACCGCGCCCCGGCCGCACGCCCCGTCGCAGGCAACAGCGCCGTCCCTTTCCGCCCTGGCGGATGCCCCCAACGAGCACCGCCACCGCCGCCGGCGGCACCGCCCCGCCTGGCGGCGGCTGTGGGACCGGATGCGGCAGTGGCGGCAGTGGCCGCTCTTCTTCCTCGCCGTGGGGGTGGCCGTGGCGGTGGGCGCTCTCGTCGCGGTGATCAGCCGGCTATGACCGCCACGTCACCCAGCGCCGTTTCCGGAGTCGGTCCAAGGAAGGACTCCGGGGAGATCATGAAGAAGAGAAACGTCGAAAGAGAGAACACCTGGGGACGGCCTGTCCGGCGGGATTCCCGAATGGGCGTCCGGGCTCCAGTCCACAGCAGGGATAGAAAGCCTCTATTTGCACTTCCTGAAATTACGCGGTAGACTCAAGTTGAGCGTTAACTGTTTAGTAAAGGACTTATGCCATCATGAGGCGGGCATGACTTGTCGCCCGGGGCGTGACCGGACCGGAGACGGGGTGGGGGTCGGCACGCCCGAGAGGGCCTGAGAGAAATACGGGTCAACCGCGCCCCTGTGACCGCAGTCGCGGACCTGGGGCGTGTTCGTTACGGACGGTTTGCAGGGGAAGTCCTGGGTAGGGCAGGGCTGGCAAGTGGGGGGAAACGGCCCGTGGCCGAAAAGTGGGAGAATCTTTGGAAAGAGGCGGAGCGAGCCATGGACCAAGGGGTGACCGCCTGGGCGGATGCCCTGATCGAGCGGGCCGTCGAGCTGATGCCCGAGGACCATCCGATCAAGAGGTTGCGGAACGGAAAGCCTTCCAGGCACGCACAGCCGTCCGAACGTCCTCGGGCGTGAGGCCGTCCGCGATCAGGTCGAGCAGGAGGTCCTCCCAGTCGTCGGTGAGGGTGCGGCGGCGGACAGGATCGTCCGTGTTCCCGAGCAGGTAATCAATGGTGACCCCGTAGATCGCGGCGAGGCGGCGCAGCATCTCGTAGCTGGCCTCGGTCACATCCCGTTCGTAGTTGTCGATGGTCTGGCGACTGACGTTCAGCGCGCTGGCCACGTCTTGCTGCGTGAGTCCCTTGCTCTTGCGCAACGCACGGAGTCGAGCCCCAGTGCTCTTCAAATCGAAGCCCCACCTCCCGCCCCCTGGCGTAGAATACCTCGAAGCCGCGTGATGCACCTTCCAATCTGCCCTCGCCGCAAAGAATCCACGACATGGGCCTTGAAGCGCTCGGATCCGTTGCGCCATAATTATCGTTGTCGTGCAAGGAAAATGGGCTATGGCATTCCGTACGCTCGGAAAGCTTGACTCGCACCATCGCATTTCCATGGAGGAGAGCCGCATGACCGCGATCTGTAAGGCCGTGATCCCGGGGTGGTGGGACTCGGAACCTTCCTTCGTTCGACCAAGGCCCACCCGGAAGAGATGCCGCCCATCGATCACCGCTCCTTCGGCCGCGTCCCCGAGCTGGAGCGGCACCGAGAAGACTTGCGCAGGGCGGATCTGATCGAGCGAATCCGCAGCATCCCCGACCTGGCTGACATCCAACTTCGTTCGCCAGAAGGTGCCCCTGAGACCGGGGCACGCGAACCACGAGGCCCGCCACCTGCGTGCGGGCGAGCCGCTCGGTGACGTGCTCTCCCTGGTCGAGTGGCCCGCGCGGCGGACCTGCGGCCAGCCCTGCCGAACCACCTGCGCGATCTCGTGAGCGGGACCGGCTCTGCCGGTGCCCGGGCCGGCGAGCGGTCTGTGGCAGGAGGGTGGGGCAGCGATGATCGACCTGCACGCGCACGTCCTCCCCGGTCTGGACGACGGCCCTGCGGACAGCGCCGGGGCTCTGGATCTCCTCGAAGCCATGGTGCGGGACGGGACGAGCACGGTGGTCGCCTCTCCCCACGGGGTGGGCAGCCGCTACGGCGTCTCCGGTCCACAGGTTCTGGAGGCGGTCCGGAAGCTCCAGGACGCTGCTCGGGCAGCCGGCCTCAAGGTCCGCATCCTACCGGGCATGGAACTGCCGCTACGGGCGGACCTCGTCCGCCTCTTGCGCCGGGGCGATGCCCTGAGCATCGCCGGAACCCGGTACGTTTGCGTAGAGTTGCCCCACCAGGACTTGCCCTGGTTCACTGAGCGGGCTCTCTTCGAGCTCGCGGTGGCGGGGTACGTGCCGGTGATCAACCATCCGGAGCGGAACCGGGCCATTCAGGAGCGCCCGGACCGGCTCGCCCGTATGGCCGAGCGGGGCGTGCTGGCCATGCTGAGCGCCGGCAGTCTGCTGGGCGACTTCGGGCGCACCGCCCAGCGGCTGGCCGAGCGCTTCCTCAAGGAAGGATCGGCCACCCTGGTGGCGAGCGATGCCCACGGGCTCCGCACCCGTCCTCCCGCCCTCGCCGCGGCACTGGAACGGGCTGCCGCCCTGGGCAAGACGGACCAACTCGCCGAGATGGAGATCCTCCAGGAACTGGCCTCGACCGGGCTGACGGCCCGTTGAGACGGTGGAGATCCACGGAGGTGAGGCCATGCGCCGACGGCATCTTCTTGCGGTTGCCCTGATCACCAGCGTCTTGCTGGCGGCAACACCGGCAAGTTCCCTCACGGGCGTGTACGGTGGCGGGGGAACGAGCGCGCCTCCGCCCAAGCCGGTTCCCCTGCCGCCGCATCTCCAACCCACGCCGGTCACTTCCCCGCCGGCGGACGTGCCTGCGGACCACTGGGCCTCGAGTGCGATCAACCAGCTCCGAACCGCGGGGCTCATGATCGGTGATCCGGACGGCAACTTCCGCCCCGACGCCCAGGTATCGACGGCCGAGACGGTCATGGTGTTCCTCCGGCTCCTGGGCTTCAGTCCCAAGGTGGGAGTCGACGGACAGCACTGGGCTGATCCGGCCCTCGAGCTGGCAAGGTCCGTCGGTTGGATCGGCGAGAACCAGGCCAAGCGGCCGGACGACGGGATGGACCGGGTGGGCGTGGCGTTGGTGCTCGCCAGGGCCCTGAAAATTGAGCCCGTATCCGGAAGCCCACCGTGGTCGGACGTCAGTGGGCTGCCCCCGGACGCCCTGGGCTACCTGGTGGCCCTCTATCAGAAGGGGCTATTCATGGGTTACCCCGACGGCACGTTCCGGCCGGACCGTGTCGTGACTCGGGCAGAAATCGCCGTCCTGGTGTCCCGCATCCTGGCAGGGATCCGATAGACTTCGCAGGGACGAGCACCGGCTTCCGCTTGGCATGACCGCTCAGGGCGGGTCGGGCGGCGAGCCGCCGCCCGACCCGCCCTTACCATCCCCTGATCCTGGCGGGAAGGTCCTGGCGGAGAGAGCGGGAGGGAGTGGAATGACCATGGAGGATGAGGAGGTCGACCTCCTGGAGCTACTGGCCATCGTCCGGCGGCGCCTGTGGATCCTCCTGGTCGTGCCCGTGGTGGCCGCACTCACGGCGGCCGGGGTGAGCCTGTACGTGCTTGAGCCCGTCTACGAGGCGTCGACCACTCTCTGGGTCGTCAAGAAGGAATCGGGCGCCATCGATTACCAGACACTGCTCCTGTACCGCAACCTCACCAAGACGTACGGTGAGGTAGCCAAGAGCCGCCGGGTGCTGGAACTGGCGGCGGCCAGGCTGGGGGGCACCCTGACGGCCGACCGGTTGCAGAGGGCCGTCCGGGTCGCCCCGGTACGGGACACGGAGATTCTGCAGATCGCCGTGCAGGACACCGATCCCCGACGTGCCGCCGACGCCGCCAACGCCATCGCCGCCGCCTTCGTCGAAGAGATCCAGCGGTTCATTCGCCTGGACAACGTGGGGACCGTCGACCCGGCCGAGGTACCCCGGACGCCCGTCAGGCCCAAGCCCCTTCTGAACACCGCCCTGGCCCTGGTGCTCGGGGTGATGGTGGCCCTGGGTCTCATCTTCGTGGTGGAACTGGCCGACACGCGCCTCCGAACGCCGGAGGATGTGGAGCGGCGCCTGGCGCTCCCCGTTCTCGGGGTCATCCCGATCATCGAACCGGTGGGCGCTCAGGTGCCGCCCGTGACCGGCCGTCCCGAAACCACCGGCGTGCCGGCTGCGGTGTATCGCTCCCGCCGCAGCGGGCAGCGGAGCGCCGCGGCGGCCATCAGCGGGTCTGGGGGGGAGGAGCCGTGAGCGACGGGCTCGACCCCAAGCTCGTGACCGTCCTGGCGCGAAGGTCGCCGGCCGCCGAGGCCTTCCGTGTCCTGCGCACCAACCTCCAGTTCATGGGCCTCGACCGGCCTCTTGCGAGTCTCGTGATCACCAGTGCAGGGCCCGAGGAGGGCAAGACCCTCACAGCAGCCAACCTGGCGGTCGCGTTCGCCCAGTCCGGGCAGCGCGTCGTGCTGGTGGACGCCGACCTCCGCCGTCCCATGGTGCACCGCACCTTCGGCCTGTCGCACGGGCTCTGGAGAGGCCTCACATCCGTCCTGACCAGTGCCGCCGACCTCGGGTCGGTGCTCGCGCAGACTCCAGTGGAAGGTCTCCGGGTCCTGCCAAGTGGACCGATCCCGCCCAACCCGGCCGAGATGCTCGGCTCCCAGCGCATGCGCCACCTCATGGCGGCGCTGCTCGAGCAATTCGACTTGGTCGTGTACGATACGCCTCCCGTGTTGGCGGTAGCGGACGCCCCCATCCTAGCGGCGGTCTCGGACGGAACCCTTCTGGTCGTCCGGGCCAACAAGGTGAGCCATCCGCTGGCCCGCCGGGCTCACGAAGCCCTGAGCGCCGTGAAGGCGCGTGTGCTGGGTGTCGTCCTGGACGGGGTGCCGGGCCGGGCACGGAGCGGTTACTATGACTACCATTACTACGGCGCACGTAAGAGGTAGCGGGTGCCGGCTGCCCGGTCCACCTGAACGGATCGGAGGGCGCCGCGCACGGGGTTGATGTCCAGGGCCCGAACCCACGGGCGGTTCTTCAACTCTGCAGCCTGGTCTCGTTGGCCGGCCGCTTCCAGTGCCAGGTAGAGCCAGATCTCGGCCTGAATCCGGTGCGCGGCACTTTTCGCTGCTTCTCCGAGGTGAGGAACAGCCCGACGCGGGTCCCCGAGAAGTGCCAGCGCCTGCCCGTACCTGAGATGGAAGACCGGGGTGAGCGCAGGCTGCGCATCGGGCCAGAGGTGCTTCACGGGTTCTGTGGCCTGTCGCCTTCGCACGAGTTGCTCGGCGATATCCACGGTCCGCCTGGCCAATCGTTCACCGGCTGACCGGTCGCCTGTGAGCACGGCTTCGATCGCGGCCTCGCCGTACGCGCCCAGCGCAAGGTAGTAGGCCTGGGCCCGGGTCGGAGCCAGCCGCAGGGCTCGCTCCGCCGACCGGGCGGCGGCAATCCAGTCCTGCCGGGCGAGGTGCGCGGTGGCCTCTTCCTCGTGCCACAGGAACCAGTAAGGATCCCTGGCCTCGGCCGCGGCCAGGTGGTCGATCTGCTCCCGCTTGCCCGGGTTCGCTCGCGCCAGCCCCACGTGCGGCTGCGGGTCCAAAGGGGCCAGCCGGGCGGCCAGCCGGAAAAGTGAGATCGCCCCGGCGGAGTCGCCGGCGTCCAGCCGCTTCCACGCCCGGTGCGTGGCCACCGCCGATGCCGCGTGGGGAAGGGCCACCGCGAGCACCACGGCTCCGGCCGCCGCGGCCAGAGCTGGGTGAACACCGCGCAGGGCGGCGGTACCTGACCTGCGGCTCCGCCCGCAGCGAGGCGAGGTGTTCGGTCCTGTTTGGCGTTGCTCGGCAGGAGCTTCATCGGTTGCGACTTGGTCCACGGTGGGTGTCGGGAAGGACGCGCCGGCGATTGCTCCGGCGAGAGTCCATATCAAGAGCTGAACGAAGAAGTACGAGAGGTCAAAGTCCACAGCGCTGTGAAGCCCGATCGTGAGTGCTGCCGCCGCAAGGGGCCAGACGGCGGCGCGCGTGCCCTCGGGCCCCTTTGCGTGTGCACCTTTCCAGCCCGTGTACGTCAGAACCGCCCAGAAGACGAGGAGTGCCGCGGGGCCGGGCACCCCGGTCTCTGTTGCGGTTTGGAGGAAGCCGTTGTGCGTTTCCGACGCTGCGTACCAGAAGGTCTGGTGCTGGTGGTAGAGCCGTTCCCACGCTCGCCCGCCGCCCCCCAGCCAGGGCCGGTCCTGTAAGATCTTCAGGGCGTCGCGATCGTAGTAAAAACGGAGGAGGGCGTTTCGTGTGCGCCAATCCATGTCCAGGAGCCGGGCGGCGTGCTGCGGGAGGTGGCGACGCACCAGGTCGGCCGGACTCGTCGCTGTGAAACCGACGCCGGACACCAGCCCCCCAACGGCCACCATACCTACGATGAAACAGCCCCGCAGCCGCGGAGGTGCACTCATGAGGGCCGCCAGGACCACGCCTCCTGCCACCGACGCCAGGGTGCCCAGGCTCAGCCACTTCAGGGCTTCGGTCCAATCACGCCACGCACCGCTCTCCATGAACCCACGGGCTGTGGCGGCGGCCGCCACCAGAGGCCCGGCCAGGAGGAGGAAGGCAGGCATGCGCCGACCCGCGGGCAGACCGGCCGGGAGCAGGAGCAGCGCGGATGCCAGAACGAGCACCGCCCCCCGAGAGGCCGCGAGAACGAAGGCAACGGAGAGGATGTACACGGCTGCGGCTGCGGCAGCGTATGCGGGAACGCGCCTGCGACTGGACACGGCGAGTCCGGCCGCCAGCAGGGCTATGGCCTCGAAGTAGATCGCCGCGGTGTTCGGGTATTGGAAAGAAGCCCCGAGCCGCCCGTCCGCGCCGATGAGCGCCATGGCCGTGAGCGTCTCCTGGTCGGCGACTCCCCTGCCCGCATACGGAGAGAGAGCCACGGCCGCGACCGCGAGTCCGCCCGCCACGACTGCCCAGCCGAGGGCGGCGAGGCGACCCGGGCTGCGGGCCACCTCCTCTCGAACCATCCACAGGGCCATGAGCGCCGCGGCGTGCTGGAGCGTAACGTCCACGTGCCCCTGCGGAAACACGGCCACGGCCGTGGCGACGACGTAGAGCGCCAAAAGGGCACCTGCTGCCTGCTCCACTCCGGTTATCAGCGGGCGAAGGAGACCCCCGCCCCACCACACCCCGGTCGACCAGAGCACGAAGCCGAGTGCCAACGCCACGATGGCAGGGCGGAATTCGGCGGGGAAGAACAGTCCTTCCGGAAAAGGGCCCACAAGGAGTGTGGCCAACACGATCGCCACACCCGTTCGGCGGAGCAACACAGGCGTCACGACCGACGTCACCCCGTGACTTGAGCGGAAGCCATTCACGTCCGACGTTCACTGAGCCAAGCAAGATTGACGGAGATGCATATGAGGCAATTATTCCTTGCTCATGTGCCTGGTTCCTCTGCGGAGACAGCCGGGCGTGCGACCCTCCGGGTGCCTTGGGCAGACTCGGGCCCGGGGTCCGGCGATGAAAAGGTCCGTGGGCGTCCGGGTGGACGCCCACGGACCGCCTCGGAGAGGCCGTCGGGAACGGACCTGTCTCAGATCGCCTTCTTCTTGTTGGTCTTCGCCTCGCCTTCCGCCTCTTTCTTGGCGAAGCTGTCCTTGCCGCCGCAGTTCGGGCACTTGCGGGGCTTGCACCGGTTCTCCTGCTCGAAGCCGCACAGCGAACAGCGCCACACCGCCACGGCTGGAACCTCCTTCCCATCAGTTTGCGGAGACTTCCACGCGCACTGCGGGTGTTCCTGTGAGTGAGTTGTTGAGCCCTCGGGTACTGGCTCCGATGATGGCCGGAGGGGAGCGGCCGTCGGTGACCGAGGTCACACCCCAGCCCAGGGCCGGCTGCGGGCGGACTGCAGGCTCGTGCGGTCCCCTCGGGCGGACTGCGCCGCCCCCTTCCGGCGTCCCACGTGGCGGTGTCGGCGGCGTGGGGTTCGTTGTCCGCGCCCCCCCGTCCGGCCATGACCGTGAGGTAACGGGGTGTCATGTAACGCCGGGAGCGGCTAGTCGCCGGGCCAGACCGGCACAGTGCACGCGGGCCCGGCTGCGGCCACGAGGAACGTTCAGGACGGGAGGAGAAGGCGGGCCAGCGTGTAGTAAACCGGGATGCCGACCAGAACGTTGAACGGGAACGTCACGCCAAGCGCGAGCGTGATCGAGAGCGACGGGTTGGCGCCGGGAAGAGCCAGGCGGACGGCGGCAGGAGCCGCGATGTACGACGCGCTGGCGGCAAGCACGGCCAGAAGCGTGGCGCCCCCCGGACTGAGCCCGACGAGTCGCCCCCCCAGCACGCCGAGGCTCCCGCCGATGAGCGGCATTACCACCCCGAAGCCGAGCAGGAACCGGCCGAGGCGGATGAAGTCACCGAGGCGGCGGGCCGCCGTCAGGCCCATGTCCAGGAGGAAGAGGGCGAGCGCGCCCGGGAAGAGGTCGTGGACAAACGGTTTCAGTAGCTCGGTCCCCTCCTTCCCGGTGAGGATGCCGATGGCGAAGCTTCCCAGGAGAACGATCACGCTGCCCCCAAACAGCGCCTCGCGAACCAGAGACCGGAGAAAGACGGTTCGGTTCGTCACCGCACGGTCTGGTTGGGTGGAGAACGCCCGCGCCAGCAGGATTCCGCTGACGATCCCCGGCGCCTCCATGAGGGCCATCATGGCCACCATGTAGCTCTCGTAGCCTACGCCCAGAAAGGTGAGGAAGTTCGTCGTGGTGATGAATGTGACCGCGCTGATCGACCCATAGTGGGCGGCGATCGCCCCGGCGTTCACCGGATCGAGCCGGCCAAGCCGGGTGAGGATCAGGAACGCAATGCCGGGCAAGAGGAATCCGAGGACCAGGGCCGCCAGGGCGGTCTGCACCACCTGCTCGGACAGGCCGGCGTGGGCCAGTTCGGCGCCGCCCCGAAAGCCGATGGCCATCATCAGGTAGAGGGCGAGGGCAGAACTCAGCTCCCGGGGGAAGGACAGGTCGGACTTGAGCAACGCCGCTGTGGTGCCCAGAAGGAAGAAAAGGACAGGCGGGGAGACGAGATTCTCCGCCATGAGCGCTGGCACGTTCAGCATCGTTTACCCCCTGTTTGCGGTCCGGTGCCGGGGGCGAGCGCGGCCCGAACCGCGGCGCAAAATCACGGCCATGATATCACGAAACATATGTCGTATGTCAAGTCGCGCCAGTGGGGGGTTCAAACCTCCATGCACGGAGGAGGCGGGTGGCAAGACGTGAGCGCCTGTCTATTCTTCGGATGGCATGAGGAGGTTCAACAGCTCCTTCACGGCGCGTCCCCGCTGCGCCGGGTGCCGCATCGGCAACTCCGGGTGGACTTCGTAGCGGTTCCGCCTCCCATCGCGGAAACGGCTGATGTACCCGGCCTCCTCGAGGTCGTCCAGAATACGCTGGACTGCCCGTTCCGTGATGCCCACGGTGGCCGCGATCTCCCTCGCTGTCAACCGGCTGTTCCGCGCGATGCAGAGCAGAACCTGGGCGTGGTTGGTGAGGAACGTCCACTCGGACACGGTGGGCTGCCCCCATGACCCAATTGAATGACGACGCCGCTTTCATGATAGCATGGGGGGCGTTGTTCCCGGAGCGACATGACCGACGGGGCGAAGTTCCTGAGGGCGACACGCCGGTGTACCGCGGCGTTGCCGGGGCGGCCGTTGACCCCGGAGCGGACAGGCACACGCGCCTTCTGCCTCCCATATACTGGTGGCACACGCGGCGCGGGTGGCGGGGGCCCGCGCCAGGAGGTGGCTGCCAGTGGTGGGCCTGCTCGGGAGCCTGGCCGAAGCCATCGTGCGTGGCCTGATGCTCCTCATGGGGTACGTCTCGAACTCCAGCACCTTCCCCCAGCCCCTCACGGAAGAGGAGGAGGCCCGGTACCTCAGCCGCCTGCAGCAGGGCGATGAAGAGGCCCGGGCCGTTCTCATCGAGCGGAACCTCCGGCTGGTCGCCCATATCGTGAAGAAGTTCGACAACACCGGGGAGGAGACCGACGACCTGATCAGCATCGGTACCGTGGGTCTGATCAAGGCGATCGGCACGTTCAAGCCCGACAAGGGCACCCGGCTGGCTACCTATGCGGCGCGGTGCATCGAGAACGACTTTTCGATGACTCCGCGGCGCGGGAAACAATGGGAGAAAGCCAGCGTACCGGCTACCGATAGGCGGCAGCCTTGCGGGCACCTCCCCTGATTGATATCATTGTGCTAGCATAGCCGGGAGGTGGGTGCGATGCCCGATATTCTGATCCGGGACGTACCAGGACCGGTCCTAGAGGTCCTCAAGAACCGGGCCAAGCAGCACGGTCGCTCGCTCCAGCAGGAACTGGCCATGATCTTGCGGGAAGCCGCAAGACGCAGCCCGCCCAGGTCGGCAGCGGAAGTGGCAGATGCCATCCGGGCTCGTCTGGCCCAAACCGGCCGCGATTTCGGCGACAGCGCCGAGGAGCAGCGGCATGACCGGAGCCGCTGATGGCCCGCTACGTGGTAGACGCTTGCGTAGCCGTGAAGTGGTACGTCCCGGAGGTAGCCAGCGACCGGGCGGTGGCCATCCTGAAAGGTGGCCATGAACTCCTGGCTCCCGAACTCATCCTGTCCGAATTCGGAAACATCATCTGGAAGAAAGTGAGCCGTGGAAGCCTGTCTGCCCCTGAGGGGGGCGAGATTGTGGATGCCTTTCTGGGTACGCGGCCGGTGGAGTGTTACCCGGTTGAACCGTACGTGCGAGCTGCCTTCGACATCGCGACCCGGTACCGGTGCACCGTGTATGACGCGCTTTATCTGGCCGTGGCCATTGCGGAAGACGGTTTGCTCGTAACCGCCGATGAACGGTTTGCCAACGCACTGCAGAACACGCCCGTTGCCGGCTACGTTTCACTGCTGTGACATACCGTGCCGAATGCGCGTTGGCGGAGCGGCCGGAGTCAATGAATCCCCTGGACACCCGGATGGCGAGCGTGCCTCAAGATACGGGCTTCAACACCATGACCGGGGCGACTTCCGGGGCTCCGCTAGTTGACGTGTAGTGAGGTAGCCGGGCTCGGACCGTGATCCGAGTCTCGCTCACCTCGACTCCGACGACGAGCTGGCGGACGATCTGCTGCCGGGTCTCCATCGAGGGGTCCTCCTGAAGGCGCCGGAGGTAGTGTTGCAGGGCAGCGGCGAGGGCCCGACGTTCCTCTTCGGTGGAACGGAGACGCCCCGCGAGCTGGGCTCGCAGTGTGTCCCGCTTCGCGAGCAGGTGGGTTTGGCGCTCCTTGAGCCGGTTGAGGGAGTCGAGGGCGTCGTCCGGGTTTGCGAGCTGGCGCTCCAACACAAGGAGGATGTGCTTTTGGGCAGCCTCGGTCCTGGCCAGGGCCTGCTCGACCTCCGCGAGCTCGCGCTCGAGGCTCTCGGTGTCGGGCGCATCAATCGTTGCGACTAGGAGGTCAGGATCGTGGAGCCATGCCTCGACCTCCGCCCACACCCGGGCCTCCAACCGGTCTGCCGAGATCTCCTGCCCGCACCCCGGATGGCGGGCGCCGGCAAAGCTCTTGCGGCAGGTGTAGGTACGCCGGTACTTTCCCCAGTGCTTCCGGTTGGCTCCCGTCATGGTGTTGCCGCACACGGAGCACCTGACGAGGCCAGAGAGGAGGTATTGTTCGCGGTGGCGTGACCAGAGTTGTTTGGCCCTGGCCATGAGTTCTTGCGCCCGGTACCAGGTATCCGGGTCGATGATGGCCGGGACCGGAACGGGGATCCACTCCTCCCGGGGGCGCTCGCGCGCCCACACCTTCTCCCCGGGGGGACGGTACCGGTTGAGCCCCACGCCGGTCATGTCACGGCGGTTCGCGTAATAGACGCCCATGTAGACGGGGTTCATGACGATCTGGCGGACGATCTGGCGGTGCCAGTTACCGCCTCGACGGGATGGCACGCCGTCTCGGGCAAGGCCGTGGGCGATGCCGTTGAGGCCCCGTCCCAGCTCTACGTACTCCCGGAAGATGCGGCGGACCACCTCGGCCTCTTCGGGGATCACGCTGATGGATGAAGTGGCGGGGTCGTAGCGGTAGCCATAGGGATCTACCCTGTACGGGAGCCGGCCGGCCTTCGCCTTCTGGCGCTTGCCGGCCATCATGCGCTCGCGGATCTTCTCGCGCTCGTACTGGGCCACTGCACCGCGGAGCTGATAGAAAAGCTGGCCTTCCGGGGTGCCAGTCATGTCGAACTTCACGAAGGTGAGTCGGCTGTAGCGCTCGATCTGTTCGGTAATAAGCAACTGATGGGCCAGGTTGCGGGCGAGCCGGTCGGGATCCCACACGACGACCAGGTTGAATTCCCGCTGCCGGACAGCCTCCAAGAGGGCTTGGAGGCCAGGGCGCTCGAGAACGGCCCCCGAGACTGCCTCGTCGAGGTATTCGCGGGTTTCGGTGGCGCCTAGGCGCTCCGCGTGGCGGCGGCATTCCTCCAGCTGAAATGCGATGCTGTGGCCCCTCTCGGCCGACTCGTCGGATGACACCCGCGCGTAGATCGCGCACCTCACGTACCGGTCTGTACCTCCTTTGCACGCTGACGTTTGATCCAGTCGGCGAGGATTCGCATGGCCCGCTTGCGGGCGGCCTCGGCTTCCTCCGGTGTCCCGACAGGCACGATGATGAGCTCGCGCTCTTGCACGGGCTTACTCAAGCGGCGCGCCACGGGACGTCCTCCTCTCGCTGGGATTCGGCGAGACTGCGAGAAACCCTATGCGGACGGACAGGCCCGATGGGCCTGTCCGTCGGACCAGATGGGCCGTCGAGGAGGACGGCCCGATGGTAACAGGCTACCGGTCAATCCCGGTCCGGTTGAGGGCTCGGGGAAGAGGGATCGGCACCCTGCCGGCGAGCGCCTGGCGGCCCAGGTCGGTGATGGCGTACCCCATGGCCCACACGGGCCGCCCTCCGGGTGAGAGCCCGCGGTGCGCTGCGGGGACGACCTGGATCATCCCGGCCCGGTAGAGCCGTGCCAGGGCCTCGGCTGCCTCCGCGCGGGTCAGACCCGAGTGCCCATGCAGGAAGGTGGCCGCCCGGAGAGTAGCCCCTGCGGGTGCGGCGGCGAGTTCCCGGAGGATCACCAAGGCGACGTCCTTCGCCGGCGGCTCGTGGTCGATGAGCTGCCCGCCCCTCCGCGCGGCCATGTCCTCCACGAGGGCCCGCATCTCCTCTGCCGCGGTAGCGGGGCCCACCACGGATCGGAGGCGGCCGTACTGGTCTCGGAGGGCAGCAGCCGTCCGGTCGGCATCCTGGTCCGACGGGAACAGGTAGGTCCACGTCTCCCGATTCGCTCCGCGCCCGGCGAGGACGTGTAACCTGGCCCGGTACGGCTCCGCGTCGAAGAGCTGCGGGGTCTGGACGTAACGGGACGCGGCGTTCCGCACCCATCGGGCCAGCGCGGCGGCAGAGCGAAGGTGAGCCTGGGCGCGGGCGGTCTCGCCGGCTTCTGCCGCCCGGTAGGCGTTCGAGAGGAGGTCGATGACGGCGGTTTGAAAGGCAGCGTTCTCTGCGAAGGCGCCGAGGTGCCGTAGGGCGGACTCCACGTCGCGCCGCGAAGCATGGGCGCCGTCGAGCCAGTAGCGGAAGCCGACCGCCTGGCCTGTCGCCAGGACTTGTTCAGCGCGTCCCAGGCACGTGAGGTATTCACCCAGTGCGCGGTCGAGGTCGGGGTCAGGCCATACGGTTGCCACGGTGATTCCTCCCCTCAACGTTCAGGGCCGCCGAAGTCGGCGGCCCGTTCACGATCAAGTCCAAGCGCTCGGCTGATCACCTGCACCGCCCGGTGGATGCGGGGCAGCGCCTCCTTGACTTGCTGCGGCGTAACCCCCCTCGGCGAGAGGTAGGCCCACGCCTCGCGCCCGAAGTCGTAGCCCATGACGGCCGCCACGGCGCAGGCGGTGGCGTCGGCCTCCAGCTCCCGGATGGCCTCCGCCCTGGGGATCTCCCCGGCGTCCGGGGCCTTGCGGTTGTGCAGGATCTCGTGGGCCCACTCGTGGAGGAGCACCCGGAGGTGCATCCCGCCCTCCAGACCGGGACGGATGCGGATGCGACCGCCGGCGCTGTAGCCGTACACGCCCGCCTGGTGGATGGGTGCATGCTCGAGGACGATCCCGCTCCTGCGGATCGCCAGCTCGGTGGCCGCGACGTCGGCGGGCCGCACCTGGCTCGTCACGAGCATGGGGGACCTCGGGAGGGGCTGGCCGTCCGTCTGCGACACGTCGAAGACGTAGCCCACGCCGAACCGGACGGCCTGGGCCCGCTCCTCCCCGGGCGGTGCCAGGAGGGTGTCGCGCTCGGTGTCGTCCTTCTGCTGCTCCTGGAGCGCCTGGAGGGGGTCGACCCGCTTCAGCGGCGGAACCCCCAGGGGGACGAGGATGGCGATGCCCTTCTCACCCTTCTTCACGTGCCGCCCGAGCTTCTTCCAGGCGTTGAACCCGGCGACGAGGGTAGCGTCGGGGCGCTGGGTGAAGATGAGGATCTGGTTTCCAAGGCTGTAGCGATGGAAGTGACGCAGGAAGGCGGCGTAGCGGTACACGGCGTCGGGGACGCCGGAGGCGATGTCGGCGGCCAGGCGGTCGAGGGCCGCCACGGCGATTGCTCGAGCGTCTTGGGCCTTTTCGGAAAGCGCTGGCATAGGTCCACCTCTTGTGAAGCGCAAAGAAGAAGCCCCGCCGGCCCGGTGCGGGCGGGGCTCAGGAGATACTTTTCGGCGGATCCGGACTGTCACACGTTCTTACGGAGTAAGGTCGGGGCCTTTTGACTCTGGCAAGAGTTGCTTGAAGCGTTGCGCGATCACGGCGAGAAAGGTCCGTGCGGCTTCCACCTGGCGTTGGGCGTCTCCCGAGGGGATAGGGGCACTCGGGTCATAGTCGGCGGCGTGTCGGAGTTCCTCTGCGTCAATCAGCGAGCGGTGAAGGTGCCGGGGAATAAGTTGAGGAGCTGCGAGCAGGCGGCCGAACTCGCTGATGACCGCTGCATGCTTGTGGAAGGGCCCGGCGCCGAGGAGCCACAAAGCCGCTGAGGCAGCGTGAAACATGGCGTAATAGGCGCGGTTGGCGGCACTTCTCGTCTTGCCGTGATCCAGGAGGATTTCGGCGGCGGACAGACTTTCCTGCGCCAAGAGCCACTCCTGCCTTGCGTTCAGCTTGTTGGGTTCGGCCACAAGACGATCCCCTCTCGGGCAATGCTCTGGGTGATCGGTGCTTGGGTGGCTTCAAGGCGCCGCCAGGCAGATGCCGTTCGGATCAGGGGTGCGAGTACGACTGAATACTTGAGACTGACGTCGGCGGCGACGTCGATCACCTGCTCTCTCGTGGAGCCGTTGCCTTCGACCACGACCAGCACGTCGATGTCGGAATCAGGGCCGGCTTCGCCGCGGGCATATGAGCCGAAGAGTAAGACCCGCTTCAAGGCGGGGCCAAGGGCGCGGACGAGGGAGGTGGTAAACTCCTTGAGGATGGGTTCGATATCACGGTGGTTCATGTTGAGCCCACCTCCCGGTGTCGGGGTTACGCCCTCTGAAGTACGTTATCGAATACGAAGATGTTTCGGTCCAGGAAAGCGCCCGGGTTTTCCACGATCTGGATGGCCCGGATGCTCAGCTCGGGCGGGTAGAACCAGGGCTCAGGCAGGTAGTACGAGTCGCGGTAGACCCACGATAGAACGAGGACCCGGTCGGTCAGCAAGCCGATGCGGTCCTGAGGATGAGGATTAGCGATCCAGCCACTCGGTCTGTGATCTAAGGTTACGTACGTAGAGACGTACCTGGTCTTGAAAGTAGGATTTGATCTTAGGCCAAGTAATGCTCGGGTCGATGAGGCGTGGCATGGGTTCGCGTTCGGCGTCTTCGAAGTACTGAAGGCTGCGGAGCAAATGCGCGAGAGAATATCTGCCCGTGAACTTGCGGGGCAGGCTGTCGAGGGCTTGAGCTAAGGGCCAGACTCGGGTCGAAATGACGTACAAGTCGACAAAATCCTTTCTGGCCCCCCGGTGAGAGATTGACGCAATTTTCATGAGCGAAATGTCGTGCAGGCTTGCCAGGGTGAGGCCCTGATAGTCGACAGTAGGGGCGATCAGCGGGTAGTCGTAGTGGAAGAACGACAAGCGCACCTGATTCAGGAGCACGTGAAGAGTGCCCGGCGCGGTATCGAGCACCTGCATGTTGCCCAGCCGCGCCAATTGCCCTTGCCAGCGTTCCGGATCGAACGCGTGTGGCGAGAAGAAGTCGAGATCCACCGACTCCCGGTGGCCCAGTTGAAGCGCGGCCGCGGTGCCACCCGCGAGGTAAAATCCCGCCTGCGACGCTGGGGGGCCGACGACGGGTAGAAGGAGCCTCACGGGTTCAGGAACTGCCTGGGGAAACACCTGTCCAATCCGCCTCCGCCCCGAGTGACCGCACCTCATCGGGCGGTATGTCATAGATGAGCGCCCAAAAGCTGGCTGCCTTCCGGGTCAGGCGTCTCGAATTCCGGACCACCGCGACGATCGCCTCGTCCGTGAAGGTCCGCCACATCCACTGGATGGCCGGAATATCCCCATAGTTTAGGATGCGTTCGATCACAAACGCTTCATGGCCGGGACCGAGGGAGGCAAGGTTGACGTCCCAGAACAGGGGTGCCAGGAAATCCGGCACGGGCCGTTCGAGGCCCATGGTACCGGCGCCTCCTTTCCGATGAGTGGCGGCAGTTTTGGCGTGACTTCCCTTCTGGCCCCAGTGCCCACGGTGCCTCGAAGCCGGACAGGACGGAGAGCGACATGCTCATGAAGAACCCGCACTGCCGGTGGGAAGATCAACGTCGATCGGAGCGATGAGCGGGGAAGGGCTTGCGGCGCCGAGGGCGTCCTCCAAGTATAGCTCCAGGGCCTCTCTGAGGTTGGAGAGGGCCTGTTCGACAGTGTGGCCTTGACTCGTCACCTCGACTTCGAGACACCGGGCGACATACCAACTGCCTTCCCGAGTGACCGCAGCTGTCAGGTGCATGGGAACTCCTCCCGACACGAACTGGGTGCATCCGAGACGGGAGAGAAGTACAAGGGCAACCGGCCATGAGCAGGGCATCGCCCTTAATTCTGAGTGTACCACGGCCCAGTCGATCCAAAAGGATCTCCTTCTGGAACGCATCAGGGGCTGCCGGAGGGAAGCGCCTTGGCGGCCCCGTCCGAGGCACCCCCGTTTTGGAACACCCGCTCCGCGGTCAGGAGACGGTGGACGGTCGCCACCCCCACCCCGAGTCGGCGGGCAGCGGCGCGGTACCCGATCTCGCCGGCGAGCAGCTAGTCCCGGACTGCCGCCCATCGCTGTTCGAAGCCCGGATGGTGCACGACCGACGGCCGGCCGATGTGCTTTCCCTGCCGGCGTGCTCGGTTCGTGCCGGCCCGCACGCGTTCCGAGATGAGCTCGAGCTCGAACTGCGCCAGTGAGGCGAGGAGGTTCAAGAGGAGACGCCCGAGGGCCGTGCGGGTGTCGAACCCCTCCCGCACAGACTGGAAGCCCACGCCGATCTTCTCCCACGCGTCGAAGGTGTCGTACATGTGCTTGACGGACCGGAAGGCCCGGTCCAGCTTGAACACCAGCACCAGGCTGGAGCGTCGCCGGGCCGCGTCGTCCAGGAGGCGGCGCCAGGCCACCCGGTGCGCCAGGTCGTTTGCCGACGCCTGGTCAACGTATTCGAAGTACACGTCCCATCTCTGGCTACGGGTGTAGTCACGCGGAGCAACGAGTTGCGTCTCGAGGTTCTGGTCTCGGTCATGGGTAGAGACCCTGGCGTACAGCACTACCTTACAGGCAACCCTTTCCAGAACAGGCTGTCGGGCGACTAACGGCCCGCTGCCGATGGTGTGTTCGAGATGGTATACTATTCCTGAACACACGTGTCAGGAACGGGCGATCGGTATAGCCGGACCCGGTGACCCTTGTGAAGCCCCAGTAGCGTTGCCCCACAGAAGGGGCATGGGAAGACCGCCTTGGCAGCATTGCTTGGCAGCATTGATTCATTAGCCCGATGCGTTTCGCTGCCCCCGGTGCGGGTATAGCTGTCGCATCGTTTCCACAGGTGGCCTCTCGTTTGGCACGACGCACCAGGAAGAGTGGTGCTACCGGCTCAACCGGCATCGGGAGCGCGGTGGGTGACGTTGCCGTAGGTCATTTCGTCCCCTTGGTCGCTCACGAGAGGTTGTGTTTCCAAAGTATAGAGACGGCCTGACGCAACCGGAGGGCCGCATGCCACTCAGTTTGTACGGAAAGGAGGAAGCGGCGCCCCTCCCGACTCGAAGACGGGCTTCCGGTGCCGCGGGTCTGAATGAGCAGAGATCACTTTTATCGCGTGACAGTGCCAGTACTTGAATTATTGCTCGACACAGCAAATCCGAGGATCCGGAACGGACTGGATCAGAAGGACTGTATCGCGAAACTCCTCAGGCGGCCACGGACATTTATGAACTTGCTCCGCGATATCGCCGAGCGTGGCCTGACCCCTGAGCCCATCATCGTATCCCGCAATACTGCCGAAAAATGGGTGGTACGGGATGGCAACCGGCGTGTCGCGGCGCTCCAGTTGCTTAACGACCCCGACCTCTGCCCAGCCCCTGCTCTCAAGAAGGAAATTGAAAACCTTGCCACAGAATATGCAGCCAGGATCCCGGATTCCATTGAGTGCCTCGCATGCGATGATGAGGAAGTTATCCTCAGATACCTCGAGCTGAAACATACTGGAGAGAATGAGGGGGTTGGGCAAGAGCGCTGGGATTCCCTACAACAAGCAGTCTTTAACTTTACGCATAACCGCCCAGACCAGAACAAGCGGGCAGTCCAACTGGTGCTTTGGGCCGAGCAGCAGGGCATCCGCGTTGATAACGACTTCCCACTTACAACTCTGAACCGCATACTGAAGCGAGAAACATTGGAGATGCTGGGATTCCAGGTGGTCAATGATAGTCTCGTTCCCATCCTTGACACCGAAAGCGCCCGGCGTCTGGTCGAAACTGTTTTGCACGACCTCGCAACGGGAAGAGTGAAGGTACAGGACGTCTTTGAGCCGAGTCAACAAATCGATTACGTCAGGCGGGTTCGCACAGAAGTCGGTCCGCCCTTATCAGAAACACAGAGTATTGAACCCGCGCAGCACGCGACGTCCGAAACGGAGATGACCCCTACGGGGGCGGGCGCTCAGCCAAACCATCCCGGCAGCGCCACACGTACCGAGGGTACCCCAGCAGGTGACCAACAAGTAACTGCCAGGAGAGTCCGAGTTCCGAAGCCGTCCTGGGAAAGGCGCCGTCTTTTTCCAAGGAACAGTCCGGGTTTCAACGTTCCTTCTGACAAGACAAAGGTGCGAAACGTTCTGGCGGAACTGGGACGCCTGGACGTCACCGAGACCCCGATAGCGGTCGCCGTTCTCCTTCGAATGCTCATCGAGTTTAGCGTTGGGCATTACCGTGAAGTACATGGGTTGGGAAAAGAGGACAAACTAGTACTAGACGTAGCGGCCGTTGCAGACCACATGCATCAACAGGGCGAAATCTCGGATGACCAGCATGAGCTGATCATAAGGCGGAGCCGTGAACAAGGCGGGATGTTACACGTACGTACCCTCCAAAAATACGTCCATTCCCCCGATTTCCACCCCTCGGATCAAGTACTTAACACCCTATGGGACGAAATCTCTTTCTTCGTTGCGAAGTGCTGGGAACGGTAGGTTTAACGCCTCAAGGTAGGTGCCCTGTGGAGGATTAAATTCCCGTAGAACATTACTTCTGTAGCTTTGGGCCGAGAAAGGTGGGTTGAGTAGTAGAGCGAAAAGGTGACAGATGGGAATCCTTGATATAACCCGCGGATAAAGTCGCAGTCATCGTAGGTCACCAGCCAAGGGTGCCTGAGTTGCGAAACAACCTTAGAAATCTTGGTGTGGTCTTCGGAGTTGTAGAAATTCCGGTACAGCTGGCTGCCCTTGCTATAGTAGGGTGGGTCTAGGTACAGCAGGGTTTTTGCGGGCAGATCCGATTGAAGGCCTTCGATAAGTTGCACTGCATCCTCGCAGTAGAGACTGATGTGGCGCCGTCGAGCTGCAATGCGTCTGATGCGTTTGGCGAGTTCTCGCTTATTGTACCTAGCGTCTAGCCTGTACTTGCCAGCTTGTGTTTGGCCTCCGATGACACCACCAGAGAGGATACCGGAGCGGTTGGTACGATTAAGAAAGAAGGTGGCGAACCCCACCTGGGTAGTGGAGTACGCCTCGGGCGAAGCAAGCACTTGCTTTTGAAGGTACCAGGTGCCCAAATTCACCGGTGTCTCAGCGACAAGGCGCAGCAGTTCCTCCGTGTCGTTAAGAACCGCCCACCAAAAGGCGTGTACGAACGGATCTACGTCGTTGATCACTATGTGATCAACATATCCTTCCAGCAGTAAGTAAATAGCTGCTCCAGCGCCGCCAGCATAGGGCTCCACGTACCATCCGCCACTGATTCGGTTGTACCGCATTAGTTCACCGAGCCAGGGGCCCAACCGTCCCTTTCCGCCCGGGTACCGCAGCGGCGTGTAGAAAGGCACGGGCACCACCCCCGGAAGAATCTCGAAGACGCGCTTCTTCTCCTGCAGCGTTAACGCGGACGCAGCTATACTCGTCGTCACTTACCGCGCGCTTCCGTGCGGTTCCGGGCCACGTCCTCGACCTCCTCTGGGGCCGCATCGCAGGCGACGACTGGCCCTTTCGCGTCTGGACCCGGCCCGGCCTCCCTGTGGCTCGGAAACCAAATAGTTATACTTCAGTGAAGTCGACCAAGGAAGTTGCCTAACCGCCGGTCAAGGACTGGGCCACTGGCTGGTCGAATCTCGGGGGCAGCCCTAGTTTAGATTGGCATCGTTTACTGTCAATGTCAAGGCGAACACGAGCACGCGTTTGCCCTAAGCTCAATACGGGAGATGCTTTAAACAACGTCGGGCGGTGTCCCAAGCCGCGTTGTGGGGCTGGTCTAACAGATGCTGGCTAGTCCGACGAACCCAGCGCCAAGACCTAGGTGGACTTTGGGGAGGTAGAAGTGATCCTCTCCCACGGGTGAGGCTGACGCGGCGAGCGGCCGCCCGGATTCTGCTTTCCGCCGCAAGAAGCGCGCGGACGCCCACCGGCCTTCGAAGCCTGGGGAGTGCATGACCGACGGCCGGCCGATGTGCTTTCCCTGCCGGCGTGCCCGGTCCATGCCGGTCCGCACGCGTTCCGAGATGAGCTCGAGCTCGAACTCCGCCAGCGAGGTGAGGAGGTTCAAGAGGAGACACCCGAGGGCCGTGCGGGTGTCGAACCCCTCCCGCACAGACTGGAAGCCCACGCCGATCCGCTCCCACGCGTCCAAGGTGTCGTGCATGTGCTTGACCGACCGGAAGGCCCGGTCCAGTTTGAACACGAGCACCAGGCCGAAACGACGACGGGCCGCATCGTCCAACAGCCGCCGCCACTCCGTCCGGCGCAGCAGGTCGTTGGCCGGCGCGCGGTCCACGTACTCGGCATGGACATCCCATCCCTGGGCCCGAGCGTGGTCGCGAAGGGCCACGAGCTGCGTCTCCGGGTCCTGGTCCCGGTCATGGGTGGAGACGCGGGCATAGAGCGCTACCTTCATCGGCACCCCGTCCCAAAACAGGTTTTGGAACGCCCGGCAGGAATGGGGGTTATCGACCCCTCTGGCGCTCGGGCAATCGGGCCAGCACGCCGGGCCACAGGGGAACGGTGAGGGCCTTCCCCATGGCCCCCTGCGGCACCACGGCGTACCACTCCCGGCGGGTGTCGTTCCACTCGACCCGGGCCGGGACCCATCGCCCGGCAACGAGGATCTCGATCACGTCGCCCGCCAGCAGCTCGCGCTCGCCCACGGCGAGGCGGCCGCTCGGCGCGGCGGACAGGTATTCGGTGGGCAAGGACGGCCACCTCCTTCATCCGGCCGCAGCCCGCCGGCGGGAGGGGCGGGCGCGGCGTTCCCTTCGCTGGCGATCCTTCGCCCGGCCCCGTGGGGCGGGCGGGAACTCGAAGTTGACGCCGCTGCCGTCGTCCCGAAGGACGAGTGCAGCGGCGAACGTCTTGCCCGCCTTTCCCGTGAACCCCTCCAGGACTGGGGTCCGACGGTCCCGCAGCAGGGCGGCCAGCTCGGCGTCCGACAAGGCCCGGCCCAGGATGCGGCGGCTCACCCGGAGACCGCACCCGGCCCGGGTGCAGCGGACCTCGAACCGCTCCGCGACCACAGGGCTACCGCACAGCGGGCACGAGGGCAGGGTGTGGGGCTCGCCGGCCCCGGGCTCCGGCGAGGCAGCCCGGACGGCCGCCACGATCTCTCCGGCGAACGCCCGCATGGCCTGTTCCATGCGTCCGGCCTCCTCTTCGCCCCGGGCCACGTCGTTCAGGCGCTTCTCCCACTCGCCCGTGAGCTGGGGGCTGGCAAGCAGCGGTACAGCAGCCCGGTGCACGAGGTCGATCAGGCGCTCGCCCTTGTCGGTGGGCACGAGCGCCTTCCCGTGGGCGCGGACGTAGCCCGCCTGCTTCAGCCGCTCGATGATGGCCGCCCGGGTGGCCGGCGTGCCGAGGCCGCGCCCCTTCAGGGCCTCCCGGGCGGCCTCGTCGTCGAGGTTCTGGCCAGCCGACTCCATGGCCGCCACCAGGGAGCCCTCGGTATACCGCTTCGGGGGCCGGGTTTGCTTGGCCACGCTCTCGGCCGCGTCCACCCGCACAACCTGGCCCGGGCGCAACTCGGGCACTTCGCTTCCCCCGTCCGCGTCCGCGTCGGGTACTTCCTCTTCGGGACCGGGGCCTGGAGGCCGGTCGGCCGCCCGCCAGCCGGGTTCCATCGCCGTGACGCCCAGTGCCTCGAGGCGCTCCCCGCCGGCGTCGAGGGTGAGGCGGACCCGCCGGTCGAGCGCGTCCGGCATGCAGACGGCGAGGAACCGGCGAACGATCAGGTCGTAGACGAGGGCCTGGTCGCGGGGCAGATTGGCGGCCGGCCGCTCCCCCGTGGGGAGGATGGCGTGGTGATCGGTGACCTTGGTCGGGTTGACGACGCGACGGCTATGGGCGGCACGGGAGGGATCGGTGGCCCTGCCGAGGTGGTCGAAGCCCGGGACGGTCAGGACGGCCTTGAGAAGCCCGGGGAAGGTGGCTGCCAGGTCGGGGGTGACGTACCGGCTGTCCGTCCGGGGATAGGTGATGAGGCGGGCCTCGTACAGCGCCTGCGCAGCCTCAAGGGCCTGGGCGGCCGTGAGCCCGAAGCGGCGGTTGGCCTCGCGCTGGAGGCTGGTGAGGTCATGAAGTTGCGGCGGGGGTTGCGCCTCGTCGCGGACATCCGCCTGGATCACGACGGCGCTGACGGCCCCGCAGATGCGCTGCGCGAGGGCATGAGCGGCATCGGCGTCGTGGAGCCTGTGGCCATGAGGGCCTGTCCACCGTGCCCGGAAGGTGCGACCGCCGGCGGAGAGGGTGGCGTGCACCTCCCAGTACGGCTCCGGCCGGAAGGCCCGGATCTCGTGTTCGCGGCGGACGATCATGGCGAGGGTGGGGGTCTGGACCCGCCCCACGGAGAGGACACCTTGGCCGGGCGAGCCGAAGCGGAGGGTGAACGCCCGGGTGGCGTTGATGCCGACGAGCCAGTCCCCGCGGGCCCGGGCCAGCGCGGAGGCGTAGAGGCCGTCGTAGTCGCTCCCCGGCCGGAGGACGGCGAAGGCTTGGCGAATCGCCTGCGGGGTCAGGGAGGTAAGCCACAGGCGGCGGACGGGGAGCCGGAGGCGGAGGTGCTCGTAGATCTGACGGAAGATGAGCTCGCCCTCCCGGCCGGCGTCGCAGGCGTTGACGATCTCGGCTGCCTGGCGGGCGAGCTTGGCGATGCGACGGAGGTGGGGGGCAGCGCCGTCGCGGGTGCGAAGCTCCCACCGCGCCGGCAGGATGGGGAGGTCGTCCATGCGCCAGTGCTCGTACCGGGGGTCGTAGTCCTCGGGCCGGGCGAGATCGACGAGGTGGCCTGCGGCCCAGGTGAGGAGGTACTGGGGACTCTCCAGGTAGCCGTCGCGGCGAGAGAAATCGCCCAGCGCGTCGGCGATGGCCCGGGCCACGCTGGGCTTCTCGGTGAGGATCAGCGACTTGAAGGGCATGGTGGCACCTCCGGAAAGTACGGTCCGAGAGGGTGCGGGCGTTGGGGCGGCGGCGGGCAGTTGCGGTAGGGAAGGTACCGCCCGCCCGGCCAGCCCGATCCTACCGCCTGCCCCGGCTCCGGCAAGGGCCTCCGCTGCGCTCCGGCCGCCTGCGGCGGCGCCTACCGCGCCCTTGCCTCCGCCCGTGCAGGCCGGCGAACCGCTCTCAAGCCGGGCGGGCGGTTTGCGCGGGACGGCGATCGAGGAACCCGGTCTCGCCGACCGGGCGGGGGAAGACGGACAGGATGAGGCGCGGACCGAGTGCGGTGCTCCCCGTTAGCGGTCTGGACCGGACTGGGCCTTGGACTGGGCGCGCTCGAAGGCTTCAAGCACGGCCTTCTGGATCGCCTGGCGAGCTTCGGCGGTGACGGGGTGGACGGTCTCGTAGTAGTTGCCGTCCCTGCCTTTCTCGGAGGGGAAGGCGACGAAGAGACCGTTCTTGCCTTCGACGATGCGGATGCCGTGGATGGCGATGGCGCCTTCGACGGTCACGTGGGCGAAGCCCTTAGTGGCCTTGTCCTCGGAGCTGGTGAGGTGAACGTGCGAGACCTTGACCTTCATGGCGAGACCTCCTCGTTTGTGTTTCGGGGGCAAAAAAACGCCGGCACAGCGGTTGCTGGCCGGACCGTGCACAGTGGGGTGCTATGGGTCACTCCGGTTCGGGACCGTCGACGTTCTCCTGACGCCGCTCTCGCGTGGCCTCTCGTCGCAGTCTGTTGAGGAAAGTCTCGATGTCCCTACGAACACCGGTATCGATCTGGGGTAGACGGGCGAGGAGGGCGGCCACCCTTTCTGGGTCCAGCAGGTGGCCGTACACGTTGCGAACGACGTGGCGGAAGCGGCGGAGCTCGTCGAGGGCGGCGTAGGTTGGCTGGGATATCAAGCTCGGGCGAAGCCCAGGAATATCAAGGGACGCCTGCTGGAGCAGCTTCTTGTGCCAGTCCTCGCCTGACGGGAGCTGGTGGTCGATGGCTTGAGCTACCGTCTTGCAGATGTTCTCCACGCCGAGGTAGTAGTCTGCAATCGACGCCGCCACGCCCTTGAGGAGCAGGGGATCGTCTTCGAGCTGGACCAGGGAGTCAGGATTGTCCCAGAGCTTCCGGTTGCGAAGCATCTCCCGCACCGCATCGAGGTTGGAGAGCTCGCGCCGGATCTCGGCCTCCAGGAGGAGGAAGGGGCGAAGCTTCACAGCAGGCGAACCCCCTGGGAGAAGACCTTCTCGCGTAGGGTGGGCAAGGCGCGATCCGCAGACACGATGCTGACAGGAAACGGCGCCGCGATGGCTTCGGCGTCGACCTCCATCTGCCACCACTTTGCGGGTGGCGGGCCGCCGACGATCAGGAGGTCGATGTCCGATCCGGGTCGGAAGCCCCCCCAGGCAAGGGACCCGTAGAGGTAGACGGCTGCTGCACCGTAGCGTTCGTGGAGGAGCTCTGCCACCGCCCGAGCCCTTTCCCGGGCGAGCTGGCGTCGACGCCGGGACTCATCACGTTCTTCGGCCCTCAAGAGCCGCCGCATCTCACGAACAGTAGGGTGTCTGGGTGACTGCGGGCGATCGGGAGAGGCGGGCAAGGAGAACCTCCTCCTTCGCAAGGGGTGGCTCTGGCCTCGACTATACCCGTTTCTTGAGATTTAAGACCACCCGCAGATGACGAGCCACCCGGGCCGCAGCACGGGCGCCGAGGGCTGCTTCAAGGCAGCTCCATCCCTTCGCGGAGGATGACGGCCCTCAACTCGTGGTGTTCGGGGCGGTTGAGATCCTCCAAGACAAGAAGGTCCAGGTCAAAAGGGGCGACGATGCGCTCCAGTTCGGCGTAAACAGCGTAGAAAAGGTGCGGAGGCAGGGTGTCGACACAGAGATCGATATCGGAGTCCGCTCGAAAGTCTCCCCGGGCAAGAGAACCGAAAAGGAGCACTCGCTTGACACCGCAGTGTTGGCGGAGGTGCTTCGCGGCAACGGCGGACTTCGTACGCGCCTCAGCCGCCAGCTCCTGCAGTCGCTTGGCGTGTTCCTCGGCACGCCGTTTCCAGCCCTCACGGAATGCCCTTCGCTGTTCCGGTGAGAGCGCCGGTGCGTCTCGGCGAGGGGGCTCTACCAACGGAGTTCACCCCCGACCTTACATCAGCCTGGCCACCACGCGGATCCGACGTCTCGATGGAGCTGCGCTGATGGTCCCGGTGTTCAGTGTAGCATTGGGCGAACTGGCATCAGGTTAGTTGAGGTCAGTAAGTCAGGATTCGAGTTCTGGACCGGGCTGGAGCAGGCGGTCGATGACGCGGACTAGCCTGGGAAGATCCGTGCGGACTGTACTCCACACGACGTCGAGATCCACGCCGAGGTATTCATGGACGACGCGGTTACGCATGCCGATCATGTCGGCCCAGGGGATCTCGGGGTGGGCCTGGCGGAAATCCGCGGAAACGTTGCGGGCGGCCTCCCCGGTAATCTGGATGCAGTGGACAACTGCATCCTGAACCATGGGATCTTCCTCGAGATGCTTGCGTGTTTTGCGACGGAGATAGGCGATGGCCAGTCGGGTCGTTCTTATCTGGGATCGACATACTCGACCCTCGCTGTTGCGCGAACACGTTCTCGAATCAGTGGGTGGAGGGCATTCGGGGTAACGAGGTCAACTTTGCGGCCTCCGCAAAGGGCAGAGAGTTCTCGCTCCATGCGAGCGAGCGCAAAGTACGTAACCGCCGTCCCAGGTCGGAACTCGACGAGAACGTCGATGTCGCTATCCGGGCGGAAGTCGTTGCGGAGGACCGAACCAAAGAACGTGAGTTTCTTGATCCGGTGACGGCGGCAGAAACCGGCGAGGGCTTCCCGGTCGATCGTGAGGTTTGGAAGGGTGATGGTGTCACTCATGCCGATACCCCCACCGTAACCCGCGTCAGCAACTCGATTCCGGGTACGCTTCCAGGGAGGGCGGCTCAGTAGACCTACTCGTCCTCGCCCCCGAGGTGTCTTCTCGTACTCCCATCAGGACGTCCCGATGGCCTCCTGGGACCAGTTTAGCACCAGTCTAGCACATGGTTGGTGCCAGATGTCGAAATTAAGCTGCCCAGGGGTCTACAACCAGACGCACCTTCGCGGCTTCCAGGTGCCAGGCCAGCAGGGGAACGAGGTCAGCCGGGACGGCGAGTACGGCGACAGCGGGTCCGCCGGCGACGCCCATGAGCCCGCCCGGGGCCTTGTCGGGATCGACGTCGGCGCCGGAGCTGGTCTTGAGGGCGACGACACGCAGGCCCCGCGCGACGATCTGGGCGGCGGCCTCCTGCGGCGGCTGCCCGGACTGCGCCCTGTTTTGCGGCGTGGCGATCACGTCCACGGAGTCGCCGGGGCGGAGGTAGAGGCCGGTATTCTGGGCGAGGGGGACCTCGAAGGCGACCTCGCCCTCCAGGAGTCCCCTCCGCATGGGCGCGTCGATCAGCATGCCGGGGAGGAGGACCTGGCCGGGGAGGATGTCCTGGGCAGCGACCTTGCCCGCGGCCTGGTCGACGCCGGCCAGGGCTTCGGCGGGAGCGGCCCGGCGCGGGATCTCGCGCACCTCGAGGGCGGCGGCCGGCAGAGGCTGGAGCGCCCGGACGTGGGCCTTGGCGAAGACCACGGGGACCGGCTCCTCGCCGGGGCCGATGGCCTGAGCTTGGCGGAAGAGGAAGAGGGCGGAGGCGGAGGCCACCGTGAAGGAGAGGAGCAGGGCGTAGGGTTTGCGCAGGTACAAGCCGTTCACCACCTTGGGAAGTGGGGAAGGGCGGGAGGCAGGGGGGCCTCCCGCCCGCATGCGTCAGTCGGGCACGGGCACCACCCAGATGGTGGTCCCCTGGATCGTCACCTGGCCGGGGGCGGTGTCCCGGCCGGCGGGGCCGTCGGCCGTGACGGTGACGGTGTAGGGGTCCAGGGTGCGTTCGGCCATGACGTCCTGCCACTCGTCGAGCGTGATCCAGTCGACCTTCTTGGTACCCCGCCAGACGGTGGTCCCCGGGGCCTGGCCGGAGACCTGGGTCAGGGTGATCACGGGGTTGCCGCCCTTCTGCTCGTAGTCCGACCGGCGGTACTGCACGTACGCGGAGACGCTGGCCGCCCGCCCCGTGAGCTCGACGCTGACGGTCAGGATATCGGCGAACTTGATCGGGTTCGGGGAGAGGGTGACGCTGCGGACGCTCGGCGGGGCGGGCCTCACGGTGACGGACGCCTGGCGGGTGGCTGTCTGGCCTCTGTCACCGGCGACGACGACGGTGATGGGGTAGGTCTTTTCCTGCGGCGCGGCCGGGGCCGTCACGGTCGCCGTCCAGGTGTCACCGGAGCCGGAGAGGCGGGACTGCTGGCCCCAGCCGAACGTGGCGAGGCCCTGGGTCACAGGCCCCATGGTCTTGGCGGTGACGGTGAGGGTCTGTCCCTCAGTGACGGGGTTCGGCGTGACGGTTACGGAAAGGATGCTCACGGGAACGGTGTCAGGCGGCGTGATGGTTACGCCAGGTCCGCTGCCCACGCCGGAACCGCCGCGGCCGGGGCTATTGAGGGAGATGTCAACGATGCCGCCAGGGGTGCGGATGATGCCGGCTCGGGTGTCATAGGACCAGGACCACCCGCCGGGGAAGGTGGAGAGCAGGGTGTCGGCCACCTCCGGCGAGACGGCTCCGACGGGCGTCACCATGTTGAGTTCCCGGGGCGCGCTCGCTTTCCAGCCCACGTCGGCCTTGGGGCCGGAGCTGCCCGTGCCCGTGGCCGCGTAGTAGTGGGCGCTCACGAGGATCATGTTGCCCTCGACGGCGAAGCCGGCGTCACGGAAGCGCCGGAGCTGCTCGGGCGTGAGCTTGTCGGTGGGGATGGCCGAGATGGTGCCGCCCGAGCCCTTGTTCTGGTTGGCGGCGAACTGCGCCACCATGACGGGCTGGCCGTCGCTGCCGATGAGGGGCTTCCCGTCGACCAGGAGGGGGGTGAAGCCTGCGAGGGCGCCGTAACCGATCCGGGCATACGACTCGGGCGGTTGGTAGAGTGAGCCGGCACCGCCGGTGGGATACCGGTCGCTCCTGCCTGCTTGGCCACCCGCGCCGCTGCCGGAGGTGTAGTCCTCCCGGCGGCCGGTGCCCGTGGACAGCAGCCACTCCGGCGGCTGCAGGCCGGTGCTGCGGCTGTAGTCGCTGCGCGCCCGTTCGGCCCGCTCGTGGGCCTCGTTCATCCGCTGCTGGGCGGCCTGCATGGCAGCGGCGTCGTCGCGGGCCTGGGCAGCCCGGAACGCGTCGTAGGCAGTCTGCCAATCCTGTTTTGCCTGCTGGACGGCTTTCTCCATTCGGTCGAAGGCGCTGCTGCCCGAAGTCGGCGATGAGCTTCGGCCGGCCGAACCGCCGGAGGAACTCCCGCCGCCACCACCGGGACGGCCGCTGCTACCACCTCCACCCGAGGTCATCTGGCGGTAGAGGTCCATGGCCTTGCTTTCGTTGGCCCCTTGGGCGCGGAGCTCATTTGTCCGGCGGTGGGCCGCCTCCATGGCGGCGGTATCGCCGCGCTTCTTGGCCTCCTCGTACTTCACCTTCTGCTCGGCGAGCTGCTGCGTGAGGCTCTTGCCGGCGGCAGCGGGGGAGGCGGCGAGGAGGACGAGGGCCACAGAAAAAGCCAGCCATGCTCGACGCGAACGCAAGCGCGTCACCTCCCACGGAAGGGCGAGAAGAAGCAGGCCCGGCACCGGACGGTGCGGGCCTGCGGATGCAGGGTGTGCCGTCAGGCGAGGCCGGAGCTACTCGCGGCACCGGCCGAACTCGTCGCAGTGGTCCTTCGTCCACCAGGCCGGCAGGGCACCCGGCCCGAGCATGTCGCTCTCCTTCCACCCCTCCTGGTCCCGGACATAGAAGAGCATCCGTCCGTAGTACGAGGTGCCCGGCATGAGCTGGTTCGTCACGGCTTCCACGGCATCGAGGACTGCAAAGCGGGTGCCGAGGAAGACGGGGCGGGCGGCGACGATCCGCTGGCGGCCACCCGGGCGGGGGAGCTTGCGTCCGGACCAGGCCCCCGACGCAGCCCCGCCGTCCGCGAAGAGCCCATCCCAAGTGACGTATTTCGGGAGGTCCGACTGGCGGATCCGGTCGTAGATCTGCCGGTAGGTCGTGTCAGGCCGGACCCAGTCGCCGATCTCCCCGTCGATCGCGGCGGCCTTGTTGCTGATCTCGACCAGTTCCTCGACCGTGGGCGGATCATCCGTCAGGAGGTTCGCCAGGACCACGAGCATCTTGGCGGCCTCCAGGCGGGTGACGGGCTGGGCGGGGCGGAAGACCCGACTGCCGCCCTCGTCATAGCCGGACACGACGCCCAGCTGGGCCGCGTAGCGGATGTTCTCGGACCCCGGGTAGCTCATCGACAGGTCCATGAAGGTCGGAGGCACGTCACCGGGCTGGGGGATCTCGACCCACTCCCAGGGGATCTCGTCCCACTTGCCCACCCAGCGGTGCGCGTGCTGAGGGTTGACCCACCGCATGGGCTGGACGTTCTTGAGGTCCTCCGGAGTCACGTCCAGGCGACGGAGGACGGCGCCGATCCAGGCGGCCAGCTCGCCCCGGGTGATGGGCCGCTCGGGCTCGAAGCGGTACGCCTCGCCCTGGCGGTGCTGCGCCATGTCGATGATCCCCTCGTTCTGGAGGGTGTGGACGTAGGGCGCGTACCACGCCGCGTCGTCCACGTCGGCGAACGCAGGAACGCCCGGCCGGAGAGGTACGGTGCCGCCGAACACCCCGAACCCGACGCGGGCCACGGCCGCGGCCGCTTGGGCTCGGGTGAAGGGGACCTTGATGGCGAACTCACGGGGTGCCAGGAGGCCGTCGGTTCCCGGGTAGGTAGGGGGCATGCTGCGGATGACGTCGTTCAGCGGGTCGGGGTCGTCCTTATATCGTTCGTAGAGCTCCCGATACAGGACGGGTGGCTGGCCGTTGCCCGGGTCGATGGGCACATCGCCGCGGTCGAATCCCTTCATGATCTCGAGAGCAGCGGCCAGGGCCACGTACCCATGGGCCCAGGGATGACTGAGCTCGATGGTGGCCCAGTCGTCGAACGCGGTGGCCGGGAAGGCCAGGGCGGGCGAGGCGGTGGAGACGACCACCGCAGCCAGAACGATGGCCACTGCCAGCTTGCGAACGTTCACGTGCATTCACCCCTCCCGTCGATCAGCTCGTCCCGGACCGGGCAGGAGCACCCGCCCGGTCAGCGCGAGGTGGTGGTCGAAGCCGAAGACGTGCTCGACGGACTCCATCTCGAGCACCACGAGGGTCAAGGCGTCCGTGTAGGACAGGTCCTGGTCGGCATAGCGCCGCAGCGTATCCCGGGTGGCCTTGTCCGCTGCCGCGTCGGGGTAGATCACCTTCAGGTGGCCGGTCGCCACCGCGTCCTCGATCGTGTCCAACCATCGGAGCGCGGGTGTCCGCCCGAGGTGGTATCGCAGGAACGTGTACGTCTCCCCCAGGACGGCGGCGGTCGTAAGCCGGACGATCCGGGGGGACAGCGACCGGTAGAACGCGGCGGCCTCGGCGTGCATCCGGTCGGCGGCGTTGGCCAGGGCGATGAACGCCCCCGTGTCGATGAAGAGCTTACTTCCGGGCGTAAAGGTAGCGGTCATGGTTCACCGCCCCGTCCTCCGGCCCGCCCTGGGCGATGCCGATGGTGTCCAGCAGCGGGTCGCGGGTGCGGGCCCGGCTGTACGCCTCGATGGCCCGCCGGACGATCTCCGTCTCGCTCAGCCCTTCCTCCTCGGCCAGGCGCTTGAGGATCCGTTCCTGGTCGTCGGTCAAGTAGACGATCTTCTTGACCGTCGCCATGCGCTATCACCTCGTGACATTAATGTACCACGAGACGATAGCAACACACAACGTAGGCACTGGGCTCCGGTCAGGAGCGTGCCGGAACCGGCCGCCGGTGTGTCCTACCGCACCCGCCCCGCCCGGGCTGAGCGTTGCGGAGCCAGCCGGGGCCGGCAGAGGCAAGGGCGCCCGCAGGGCGTCCCGGCGGGACCGGAGCGGAGCGGAGGCCCTTGCCGGAGCCGGCACGGGCGGCAGAATGGACATGCCCGGGCGGGGGGTCAGCGGTACTGCCAGGAGCCAGAGGGCTGGTCGTAGCTCGGGGCAGCCTGGCGGGTGGCGACGCGCACGTCCATGCGGGAGGCGGGCAGACCGAGGAAGCGGACCGTGACGGGAAAGCGCACCTGGGCGTAGACGCTGGGCCCGGACACGGGCTGGCCGAGGGGGTCCCGGGTGCCTGCGTCTGCGGCGCGGTACACCCGGAAGTCCTCCAGGACGACGGGACCGGCCATCACGGGGTCGGCAGGAGGGGGTGCCCAGCCCGCCGAGAGGCCGGCGAACTGCGGGAAGGCATGGAGGAAGGCCGCACGGGCACGGGGTTCGACGATCTCCGCGCGGCCCGTGGCGGCCATAAGGAGAGGGTCGGTCTGGGCGGCGGCGGCATCGAGGGCGGCGACCAGAGCCTGCTCGATGCGGGAGCGGGCGGCGGCGACCTCGTGCACTATGGCGAAGCCGGCGAGGACGGCGGCGAACAGGAGGAGCAGCGCGGCAGCCAGGATGCCCAGACTGCCGCGCTGGTCCGTGATGATCGGGGCAATCATGGTCTCAGCATCCATCCGTGCGTCATGCCGTCCCGCCGCCGGGGCAAGGCACGTTCTCCACATAGGTCTCCGTTTCGGCGTAGGGGATGCGCCGGGTCCGGGTCTCGTAGACGGGTACGGTCACGGTGTACGGCACCTGCCGGGTGCGGGTCTCGTGCTCGGTGTAGGTCTCTGTGACCTCGTACGGCACCTGCCGGGTGCGCGTCTCATAGATGGGGACGCTGACGGTGTACGGTTCGAGGTCCCGATACGTGCGGTAGGTGCACCGCTTGTACAAGGTGCCCGAGCAGACCTTCTTGCGTTTGGTGACTTCCCGGTACTTGGTTTCCTGCCGCGTCCCCACCTGCACCTGATAGGTCTCCTTGCGGTACCGGGTGACGGTCCGGGTGCGCTGGACCGGCACCTGATAGGTTTCCTCGCGGTACCGCGTCTCCTCCCGGCTGCCGACCTGCACCTGGTACGCCTCGTCCCGGTACTTGGTGACCCTCCGGGTCTTGGTGACAGGCCCGCACTTGGGAGCGTCCGACCGGGCCGGAGTTCCCTCCGAATCCCGCCAGGGCTGGAACGCGTGCTGGTTGGGCTGTGCCCCGGCGCCCGGGGCGGGGCCGTGCTGGGGGGCCGGGGTGCGGGCGTCACCCGACTCGATGCCCGCCGAGCCGGTGGCGCCGGCAAACGTGGGTTGGGTGCAGGCGTTGTTCCGGACCGGGGCGACGTGGTTGGACACGGCGGTTGCGGTGGCCGCCACGCGGACCCTGAGCGGGGTCTCGAGGCCGAGCAGGGTGATCGGCAGCAGGTACTCGACCCGGGCCTGGACGCCCTCGCCATAGGGCTGTCGGTTGGTGGTGGCGCTCAGGGCCAGCCGGGAGGGGTCCAGGCCGGCCTGGTCGAGGTAACTCCGGACCTGGGCGTCGGTGCGGGCGTCGTAGCAGCCGTTCTCGCTGACGTTCTCGGCCACGGCCTCGGCGACCCGCTTGAGGTGGGCCTGCACGGCGGAGGTACGGGCCACCTGGGCACCGCCCAGGAGAGCAGACCCTGCGACAAGGAGGCCGCCCATCAGGCCGATGACCTCGGCGGAACCGCGCTGGCCGTGGGGAAGGCGAAAGCGCAAGCAGACTCACCGTCCTTTCGGCAGGAGACAAGGGGCCGGTGGGCGCCGGCCCCCAGGTGTCTCACTGGATGGCCGTCACCTTGTTGATGACGGCCTGGAGCCAGCTGGTCACGGCCGGCAGGGCGGTGCCGTTCATGAACACGTAGATAGCGGCGGCGAAGAGGAGGCCAATCACGACGTAGACGAGGCTGTCCATCCCGCCACGCTCCTCGCGGACGAGGCGGAGCCAGAAGGCCTTCAGGCGGCCGGTCATGGGGTTCACCTCCGGTGAGTCGGATTGCAGCCGGGCTGGGTCGGCGGGCGGCGCCCGGCTGCGGGCAGGGATGGCCGGCATGGGATCACCTCCCGTACGGGTCAAGGGCGGGCAAGCGAGTGGAGCGAGGCCAGGAGGATCGGCCCGCCGATCACCACCGCCAGGTTGAAGAGCCCAAGCATGGCGATGAGGGCGAAGGCGGCGGGCATCCGGCGGGAGACCTCCCGGACCTCGGCCTCCGCCGTACGGCGGAGGGAGTCGGACAGGGTGGCGAAGGCCTCCTGGCCCGTGGCGCGAGCCTGGAGCGCGGCGGCAAGCCGCGCGGCGACGGCGGCCATCTCGGGGCGGCCGGTCACCTGACCCAGAGAGTGGACCGCAGCGGAGAAGTCCTGGCCGAGTGCCGCCCGGGCGAGGGCCTGCTGCACCTGTAAGCGGAGGGGGCCGGAGAGGAGGGGGGCGGCCCCGGCGAGGGCTCTGAGTGGCGTGTCACCGGCGGCGAGGTGGATCTCCAAGAGGTCGGCCAGCATGGGCAGCTCCCGGAAGATCTCGGCCTGCCAGCGCCGGTACTCGCCCTCCAGGGACCAGAGGGACAGGCCGGCCACGGCGAGGGCGAGCAGAAGCGCCTTGAACCCGAGCGCGGGCAGGAAAAGGAGCGCAGCCAGAATGCCGCCCAGGATCAGGGCGACCGCGCTGGTGGGCGGCCACCCTACGGCGTCAAGGCGCGCCTGGACCGGGCGCGGCAGGCGAGCGGCCAAAGCGTCCGACCATGCTTGGCGCCGGATGAGGGGCACCCGCCGCGGCCGGAGCGGCGGCGGCGCGAGCAGGGTGTAAGCGAAGGCGGTGACGCTGGCGACGAACAGGACGAAGGCGGGGATCATGCGAGGGACCTCCCGGCGCGGACGAGGAGGAAGACGGAGAGGCTGGTGAGGGCGGCCGAGATAGGCACGACGAGGCGACCGGGGCCGAGCAGCGTGTCCCGGACGGCAGGCAAGGCGGCCGTCTCCTCGAAGAGGAGCACCACGGGGCCGGCGGCCAGGAGGAGTGCCATGAGACGGGCGCCGGCGACCTCGGCCCTTCGGTCAGCCTCCAGAACATGCTGCTCGTGCAGGGCCCGGCCCAGGCGCCGGAAGGCGGGCCCGACGTCCTGGAACTTGTACCGGGTGAGCTCGACCAGGCGGGCGAACAGGTGGACCTCGTCACGCCCGGGCGCGGCGGCTGTCAGGGCGGCACCCAGGGGCTCGCCGGTGGCGTGGCGGGCCAGGGCCTCGTGGAGGGCGGACTTCACCGGATCGGGCGCCCGGTCGGCCACCTGGGCGAGGGCGCGGAGGGGCGAGCCCGCCGCCTCCAGGAAGTCGGGGAACAGGTCGATGGCCACCCGCCAGGCGGCCCGAACACGGCGCTCCCGGAGGCGAAGGACGGTCTGCGTAAGGAGCTGCGCGAGCATCCAGCCGGCCGGCGCGGCAGCGAGTGCGGCTAGCACACTGCGGAAGAAGAGCCCGTACAGGGCTGCGGCGAGGGCCGCGGCGGCGAGCGCCGACGCCGCCCGGAGGAAGGGTATTGGCCGGGCAACTAGCCCAGGCAGCAGGGGTCTTGTGGAGCGGGGAGACCGGACTCGGGTGGGGGCGCGGAAGGCCTGCGGAGGGGTGAGGAGCAGGTACGTGCCGGCGAAGACCGCTGCCGCGAAGAGGAGGATGGGGATCACGGCTGCTCGTCCTCCCCCGTGCCGCCGAACTCCTCAGGGAAGGGGACGCCGAACTCCCAGGCGCGGCGGCGCCGGGGCGCCGTCAGGTGGGCGCGGTACTCGAAGTCGCCGACGACGCGGCCGCCTGGGTCCAGGCCGCGGTAGCGGAAGCGGAAGAGATCCCGGAAAGGCTCGCCGCTGTCGAGGGAGCAGACCTCGACCACCCGGACCACCTTGCGACTGCCGTCCTGGCGGAAGCGCCGGCAGAAAACGAGGAGGTCCAGCGTCTCGTGGAGCATCCGCCGGGTCTGGTCCTCGCTGAGCTGGAACCCGGCCCGCATGAGGAGGAGGGTGAGGCGGCGGATCACGTCCTCCGGCGAGTCGCCATGGAAGGAGGTGATGCCGCCCCGGAAAGCCGCGCTCATGGCCTCGATGAGGTCGGCGGCCTCGTGGGGGCCGGTGAGTTCGCCCAGGACGAAGCGGTCGGGCCGGAGCTGGAGCGCGGCCCGGAAGAGCTCGTAGATGGGGATGGGGTCACGGGGTCGCTCGACGGCCTCCAGGTTGACAACGTGGAGGTCCGGGTCGCCCAGGACCAGCTCGGCGGCCTGCTCGACGATGACGAGGCGCTCCTCCGGGGAGACGAAGCGCAGGAGGTTGCGAATGACCGTCGTCTTGCCGCTGCCGGTCTCGCCCAGGACGAGGATGTTGAGCCTGGCCCGTACGGCGAGGGCGAAGAAGTCGAGCATGTCCGGGGTGAGAGAACCCAGTGCGACGAGCTCCTGGGGCCCGATGGGCCGCCCGGGGGACGGGGGCTTGCGGATCGCCATGACGACCCCCTGTCGGGTGGCGGGCGCCTGGACGATGCGGACCCGGATGCCGCCTTCCAGGGTGAGGAGGGCAAGAGGGCGGTTCTCGGTGAGCTCCCGCCCGGCCTGGGCGGCAAGGCGCTGGGCGAGGTGGAGGAGCTCGGGGCCGGAAACGTCGATGGCGGCGCGCTCGAGGCGGCCGGCCCGCTCCACCCACACGGAGCCGGGGCCGTTGACGAGCACTTCGGTGACGGTGGGGTCGTCCACCAGGGGTTGGAGCTTGCCGAAGCCGAGGACCTGGCTGGCGAGCTGGCGGGCCAGGGCGTCGCGCTCGCCGGAGGTGAGGCTCTCCATCCGGAGGGCGGCGGAAATGGCCTCCCGGGCTTCCTGGGCGGCCCCCGGGTCCGCCAGGGCGCGGGCAACGGCCGGGGCGTGACGCTGCAGTAGCCGGGCGGTGACGAGTTCCCCAGCGCTGGCCGTCCGGTGGCCCTCGTGGGTACGGCGCCGACGAAGGATCTCGTCGTGCAGGTTGACCTTAGCCACGGCCGACCACCTCCCGGGTCCGGCGGCGGAAGAGGCGGGTCAGGAAGCCGTGACGGGGGGCCGCCGGGGCTTCGGTGCCGAGGGCGTCGGCGGCCAGGCGGGCCCAGGGGTTGTCCGGCTTGCCGTTCAGGCTGAGGCCGCAAGGCTTTCCCTCCTGGACGGCGCGCAGGTAGGCCAAGGGCTGGGCCGGGATGACGGCCCGGGCGCGCAGGCCCAGGTACTGTTCGATGGCACTCACGGGGATGCCGTAGCCGGGCAGGTAGCGGTTGACGACGAGGCGCACGCGGTCCCGGGGGATGCCGGCGTCGGCGGCGAGGCGGAGGGCCTCCCAGGCCGTCTCCACCGCGACGCGGTCCTGGTCCACGACGAGGTAAACCAGGGTCGCGGCACGCAGGGCGGCGAAGGTGGTGGCTTCGTCGATGGGCGAGGCGCAGTCCGCCACCACCACGTCCCAGGCGTCGAGGCAGGCGGCGATCAGGCGGTCGGCCTCTTCCGCGCCGAGGCTGAGGAGGTCGGAGGGGGAGGCGGTGAGGACGTGGACGCCCGGGGCCCCGGGGGCCGGGCGGGCGTGGTGCCGGACGGTGTCGGTGGTGACCGCCTCCCCGAGGAGCGTGGCCAGACCGCCGGGCGAAGCGAGCCCGAAGTGGACACCCAGGGCGGGCGCCCGGAGATCGAGGTCGAGGGCGAGGACCGGCCGCCCGGTTCGGGCGATGGCGGCGGCCAAGTTGGCGGCGACAGTGGACTTTCCGACCCCGCCCTTGGGGCCCCAAACGGCGCAGAGGAGCCGGGGTCGGAAGCTGGGGGCCACGGGAGGCGGGTCGGATGGCGATGCGGCCCGCCCGAAGGCGGGCCGGGGCACGGAGAGCGACATGCGGGGCCTCCTTTCGATGCATCTTCTCGCGGCGCCCAGCTCAGCGGGCCAGGTTGACTCTTGCCCGTCAGCGTTGTATGATGATGTCACACATCGCGCGCGGAGGGATAGCCAATGGCCACGCTCTCGGTCCGGGTCCCGGACGAGCTGAAGCGTGTCCTGGAAGCCCGGGCGAAGGGTCAGCATCGTCAGCCTTCGGACCAGGTGCGGCGCTACCTGGAGATCGCCATGATCGCCGAAGACAACCCGGACCTGTCGTTCCAGATGATCGAGGCGATCCTTGAGGCCCAGGCAGAACTGGACGCGGGGCTTGCCGAGCCGTACGAGTTCGGGGACGTCGGCGGAGATGCAGGGGTTCAGGGTTGAGGCCGCCCCCAGGTTCAACCGGATGGCGAAGAAGCTGCCGCCTGAGGTCAAGCGGGCCTTGGATGAGGAGATCCGCCGCATCGCCGAGAACCCGTACAAGGGGGACCGAAAGAAAGGCGTCCTTCGGGACGTGTTCGTGGAGAAGTTCGAGGCGCAGAGCGCCAGGTGGCTTCTGGCGTATCGTGTCCAACCAGATCGTCAGGTTGTGCAGCTCTTGGCCATCGGGCAGCACGAGAACTTCTACCGGGATCTGAGCCGGTACCTCAGCGGGAGGTGACCGGCTCGATCTTCTCCGCCATCGGTCCGGCGCAATCTCCGCCCCCGTCGCCGATCAGTCGACCAGGCCGAAGATGCGGAGGATGGCAGCGCCCGGTGCCGCCCAGGCTGGCGGGCGGTCGGCCGGGCCTGACACCAGGGCCAGGCGCGCCCAGGCGGCGGCGAGGTATACGAGGGCGACCGGCAGAAGCACCGGACGGAGCCGGCGCCACAGGCCGGAGACGGCGGGGAGGAGCGCGGCGATCGACCGGCCGGGCCGAGCCTGAGAACGGAGGAGAACGGGCTCCAGGAGGGCCTGAAGCGCGGCGTCCAGGGCGGGATCTGCATGCTCGTACCCCGGCAAGGCGGAAGGCGGCACCCAGGGGAGAGGGTGCAGGGCGGCACCGAGGTTGGCAAAGGGTTCCGGAGGCGAGGTCGCGGGGGTGAGGGCGAAGCGCCAGTGAGATGGCGCGCTCCCCTCCGTCCACCGCAGGGCCTCCCGCAGCCGCCAGGGCGCAGGGCTCAGGATGACGATGCCGAGGTCGGCGCGGGCCAGCTCGGGATCGTCTGGCGGGGAGGCCCCGAGGTCGAGGACGAGGTACTCGTGCCGGGACCGGTCCTGCAGGAGGGGCGCCAGACGCTGGGCGGCATCCGGGAGGTGTGCGGGCTCACCGGCTGCGGGGATGGGGAGGGCGTAGACGGTGACTCCGGGTACGAGGCAAACCCCGTCCGGGCCCGTCCCGGGGTCACGGCTGAGGGAGCGCAGGAGCCAAGCCAGTGCCGGGCGGGGGCAGAGCTCCACGAGGCCGACCCGGTAGCCGTGGCGGGCCAGATACCCCGCCACGGCCAGGGCCGTGTGGGTGGCGCCGGCTCCGGGGGCTGCCGCGACCACGGCGAGGACGACGGGGCGGCCGCCCAGGGGGACGCGCTGGACGCGCTCCACGACGCGCACCCGCTCCGGGGCGGCGCGGGGCTGCCCGACGCCCGGGTGCGCGGCGTCCCAGCGTGCCGCGTGGGCGTAGGTGGCCGGCGGGCCCGTGAGGGCGTCCCGCAGGAGGGACTCCCACCCCGGTGCCTCATCTGGGGCGAGGATGTCGTAGACGCCGATGGCGACCATCCCGGCGACAACGGGGTCGCCCGGGAGGCGGCCGGGGGCCAGGAGGACGACGCGGCTGTCCGGGCGGGCCACGCGGTACTGCCGGGCGCCGGCGAGGAGGGCCTCGGGCGGGCCGGCGCCGGCGTCGAGGAGAAGCACATCCGCCGCGGCGCGGGCGGCGGCCTCGAAGTCGGCTTGGGTGGCGGCCGCGTCGCGCTGCCGGACGCTGACCCAGGCGACCTCGCCGAGAGGGCGGACGGCCTCCAAGACCTCCGCGGTGGCGGGGGAGAGGAGGGCGGCGACGAGCATGAGGAGTCACTCCAGGGGATCAGGGTTCGGGCGCCGGGAGAGCCTGACGGGAGGCCACCTCCAACACCCGCCGGAGCACGGTGCCGACGGGCGGGCTGCCGACGAGCCGGGCCTGGGTGACGGCGAGACTGCCGGCGAGAAGGGCGGCTTCGGGCGAGACGGAGCGCGCGGACTCCGACGAGCGCAGGAAAATCTCCACGAGGGCCTGGAGGGGATGTAGGCCCAGGCCGCCGAGGGAGTGGGTGATCTCCTCGGGTGACATACCCAGGTAGGGATGGCCCGGGGCCACCGCGGAGAGGGCGACGCGGGCCTCATGGGCGGCCTGGGTGGCGAGGGTCCGGGCCTCCTCGTGCTGGGCCAGCGCGAGGAGGGCGGCCCGGTACTGCCGGGCCGCCTCGTCGGGGCTGGACGGCAAGGGGGTGCACCTCCTATAGTTCGGGCACTGGTCCGCTGCGAAGAGCAGCCGTAAGTGCCCGGGACAGGTGCCAGCGCAGGCCGTGGTCAAGCCAGTTCATGGCCTGCCAACGCACGTCCCCCCGGGCGCGGAGCGCGTCGTTGAACGGGTCGCGGAGCCAGCGGTCGGTCCAGGCGAGGGCCTCCCGGAGGGACACAGGCGGAAAGAGGGTTCCGAGGGCACGCAGTGCCTGATCCGTCTCACCGGCGGCCGCCAGGGCCCGGTAGGCCCAGGCGAGGGCCCGGTGGTCGCGGGCCTGGACTGCGGCGCGCAGGGCCTCCAGGCGGTCCACGTAGGAGCCGGTCGACTCCCAAGGCGGGGAAAGTGGCGGCACGGAACCACCTCCAGTGTCAGGGGCGGTAGTAGAGCAGGGGGTCCACAGGGCCGGCGTGCCGGTAGACCTCGAAATGCAGGTGTGGGCCGGTGCTCTTGCCCGTGGAGCCCACGGCGCCGATCACCGCGCCACCGGCGATCCAGCCCCCCGGTCGGATGTCCACCCGGCTCAGGTGGCAGTACCGGGTCGCGGTGCCGTCGAGGTGGTCGATGCGGACCCCGAGCCCGCACGCGCCGGCTGGGCCGGTCTGCGTGACCCGGCCCGGACGGGCCGCGACCACCATGGCACCCGTGGGCGCGCCGATGTCCAGCCCGGCGTGAAAGCCGTCCAGGAGCTCGACGGGATCCACCCGCGGGCCGAAGCAGGAGGTCACGCGGAACACGCCGGGCACGGGCCAGATCCACCCGGGCTGCGGTACGGGCCGCCATCCCGGCGCGGCGCAGGGAGCCCCGTCCCCTCCCGGGAGCGCGTCGTGCAGGTCCCGGAGCGAGGTGAGGTCAAAGGCGAGGAAGGCGCGTACCTGGCCTCGCTCTGCGGCCGACAAGCCCAGGCGGGTCATGACCTCCTCGAGGGACCGGGCTTCGTACCAGCGCACGGTCACGTCGGTCTCGTAGGTACGGCAGCGCGTGCGCCCGTCGGGGGTTGTTTCACACTCCGTGCGGCGGACCCGGGCGGCGCCCTCGTGCTCGTCGGCATACTCCCAGGCCACGGCGCGGGCGGCCTCGTAGGCGGCGCGAGGGTACCACTCGGAACAGACGGTCACGGGGTCCACCGCGCGCTCGCGCCCCCGGCGGTCGCGCTCCAGCCGGACGTACCGGCCCGGTCCGCCGCCGGGGTCACGGACGTAGCCGGGGGGCGCCCGGTCCACACAGGCCGGGAGGGACTCCTCGAGGCCGGCGAAGTCGTTTTCCCGCTGCGTCGCGAGGACGGCCAGAACCTCCGGCCACGGCACGGTGATCCCGTCCGGGTCGTATCCCGCCGGCGCGTCCAGGATGGTGCCCTCGGGCGGCGGGACCCGGGTGGCCTCGCTCACGTGCCGGGCGGCGGCCACGACGGCCCGGACCACGGCGGGGGAGGCCAGGGGGACGTGCTTTACGACGGCGAGTGGTCCGGCGAACATCCGGGCGACGAAGAGGACGAAGAGGAGCGCCAGCCCGGCGGCAAAAAAGGCGGCCGACCGCACGCCGGCTCACTCCACGAGGCCCAAGCCCCGGGCCTGCTCGGGGTCGATGAGCGCGAGCTCGTGGGGCGCCGCCTCGATTCGCACGCGCACCCGCTGGTTGCCGGCGATCAGCAGCCCCTCACCGCGCCGTGCGCTGGCCAGGAGGTCCTTCTCGGCCTCGGTGAGGTTCAGGAGGGGGGCGAGCTTCTCGAGGTCGCGCTCCCCCTGGCGGAGGAGGAGCTTGTAGGTGGCGTTGCCGATCACCGCCTCCCCCTGGCGGGCCACCTCGGGGGCGAGGAAGTCGACGACGTTCTGCGTGATGGTGACGATGGCGCCGTTGTACTTGGCGATGCGCTTGGAGAGCTCGCGAAGGAAGTCGAGGGCGGCCGGCACCTGGGGGTCGGCGAGGAACCAGGCTTCGTCCACGACGAGGAGCTTGCGCTCCGACTGGCGGTCGCGGCGGATGAGGTCCCAGGCGAAGCCCAGGACGTTGAAGTACTGGGCGCGGCGCACGGGCTCGGCGAGGTTGTGGAGGTTGTGCACGTCCAGGACGATGACGTCCGCGTGCTCGGGGACGGTGGTCTGGCCGGCCCACAGCTCGGCGTCGGTCCCCTCGGCGGCCGGGCGCAGGAGCACGGCGAGGCGGTCCCAGCGCCCGGGGTCGCGGCGGGCGCGCTCCTGGAGGCGGGCGTGGAGGTCCCGGGTGGTGGGCCAGACGGGGACGGCGGCCGGGTCGGTGTCCCAGGTGACGCCGAACTCGGCGTAGAGGGCGAGGAGGGAATCCTCCAGGGCGGCACGCTCGAGGTCGGTGAGGTCGCGCAGGTAGAGGTGGAAGAAGGTCCGCACGCGCTGGAGGTGCAGGGCCAGGGGGCTACCGAGGCGCCCGGCGCCGGCGGTCTCGTCCGGCTCCCTGGGCACCGGGCGCACCTGCAGGGGGTTGATCACCCCGCCCCCGCCGGCGACGTCGACCCACGAGCCACCGAGCTTCTCGCAGAGGGGCTTGTACTCCCGCTCGGGGTCGATGAAGAGGACCCGGGCGCCGAGCTGGTACTCCCGCAGGGCCATGACCTTGACCGCGAAGGACTTGCCGGCGCGGGTGCGGGCGAGGACGGTCATGTTGGGGCCATCGGCACCAGCGTCGGGCGGAGGGCTCCAGCGGTTGACGAGCACCACGCCGCCCTGGGCGTCTCGGCCGAAGACGATGCCGCTGCCGTGGTTCAGCCCGCCCCCCACGAAGGGGAAGGCGCCGGCGACGGTCTCGCTGGGGAGGTGCCGGGGGGCGGCCTGGCGGACGGGCTCCGGTAGCCAGGCCCAGGGCCCGGCGGCGGTGAGGCCCTCCTGCTGGAGCCAGGCGAGGGTGCGGGCCCGCATGCCGGCAGCGGCCGCCGCGGCCTCGACCCGGCGGGTGCGCCGGTCCAGCTCCTCGGGGTCACGTCCCAGAACGAGGAGCACCACGACGGCGACGAAGACCTGCTGCTGCTCCTGGTCGATCTTGCGGAGGAGCTCCTGGGCATCCCGGAGGCTCTGCTCGGTGCGCTGGACGATGAGGGCGTTCCGAGGTCCGCCCTGAAGGCGCGCCGAGAACTCCAGGATGCTGCGATTGAGCTGCTGCACCAGGGCGTCCGGGTCGGTGGGGACCAGGTGGAGGCTGCCGACAACGCCGGGGAGACCGAACAGGCGGGCCAGCCAGGCCGGGCCAGCCTTGGGCGGGTACCCGGTGATGGCCAGGACCCGGCCGAACTGGTCGCCGAAGGTGAGGCGGTGGCGCTCGAAGTCAAGTCCGGCAGGGGCGATGAGGTCGGCGAGCCCCGGGGCCAGGAGGGGCGGCGCGGGGGTACGGGCCGGCGGGGTCTGGCGGCGGAGGGCGATCACCGCTCGGGCACCTCCAGGAAGGTGGTGAGGGAAGGAGGCCCGTCCGGCAGCCGCTCGAAGGCGGCCTGGGCAGGGTGGCTCCAGGTGTGGAGGAGGTCGAGGAGCTCGCGGCCCCCGAGGACGTGCGCCTCCAGGTCGGCGCGCCGCAGGCGCTCGGCCAGTTCGGCGGCCCGGCGGAGGAGCTCCTCCCGGGCACCTGGGCCGGGGGGCTGGGGCAGGAGCACGTAGTAGCGGCGCTCCAGGGCCTCGCCGCTGGCGACCAGACCGGAGACGTAGCGGATGTAGGGCCGCAGGAGCCTCTGCCGGGCGGGATCGACCTCCTGGAGCCGGGCCTCGAGCCCCCGCACGTAGGCGTCGAGGTCGACGGGCCGGGCGACGGAGAGGATCTGGGCCGGGTGCTGGAGGGCGTTCAGGGCCTCGTGCACGGCGGCGATGATGCGGCCCTGCTCGGCGCTGCTGCAGAGGCTGAGGTTGACGGGAAGGACCCAAAGGCCGGCCACCAGGGCGCCGTCCCGGCGGACGAGGACGGCGTCGTCCACGTCCTGGACGGGAAACCAGGCCCCCACGGCGGGAGGGAGACTCGAGCGAGCCTGGGCTTGCGAACGGGGGCGGCGGAAGGGGACCACCGCGGACAGAAAGGTCAGAGGCCCGACTCCCGGATGTGTTGCAGGGATCGGCGCGACGGGGGAGGCCCCGCCGAGGCGGTAAAGGTACCGCTGCGGATGGGTGCGGTAGAGGCGCAGCCGCTGGAGCGCGGCGAGGAGGCTGTTCGGGCCGCCCCGGACGAGCTGCCACACCGCGCCGGGGGGCAGGACGAAGAGGGCAGCCCGCACCGGCCGGGAGAGGCCGAGGCCGCCGGCGAGGGCGGCCAGGCCCGCACCGAGCGCGATGGCGGCAGCCAGGGCGAAGAGCTCGGGCCAGCCGAAGCCGGGGAAGAACTCGAAGCGGGTGGTCACCTGCCGGGGGATGAGGTAGCTGCGGTCGGAGATGGGCGACACCCCCTACCAGACGGCGCGGGCGAGCACGTGGGCCGCCGCGTGAGTGGCCAGGCTCATGGTCGCCCGCCCGAAGCCGGAGGAGTAGGCGTAGGTGCGGAGCACCCGGGGGCTGGTGACGCCGACCCAGATGAGGGCCATGGCGAGGACGAAGCTGCGGAAGTCGAAGCCTTTGCCCAGGGTCATGTGGATGACGCCGTACATGACGAGCATCTGCACGGCCTGGGTGAGGCTGACGACGAGCACTTCCCGCCACCAGACGGCGAAGGTGCCGGAGGCGAGGAAGTCGTCGTTGCCGGCGACGGAGACGGCGAGGATCGGGCCCGCGACGTAGGCGACGGCCAGCTCAGCACCGCGGATGGCGGCCTGGAAGTGGAGGATGAGGAGGCCGAGGAGCATCAGGACGACGAAGAGGGCCGCCAGGAGGACAGGAACCGGGGACGGTGTGGGGGAGAGCGGGAAGGGCAGCAGGCCGGCGACGAGGGTCTCCGCCCACTGCTGGACGTCCACGGCGAATCCGGCCCGGGCGAGATCGTCGGTGAGGAGGTTGGCGAAGAGGGTCACGAGCCCGACGACGGACGGGCTGCCCGCCACGGCGGCGGCTCCGAGGGTGGTGCGGCGGAACCAGACGAGGGGGTCGAGATGGGGCTCGCCGGCGGCCCGGAGCTGATAGAGCCGCACGGCGTCGAAGGTGGCCCGCAGCCCCAGCAGGCTCCAAGCCACTCCGGAGGTGACCTGGTAAGCAGACTGGACCCAGGGCTCCGGAACGAGCCAGACGACCTTGAGCAGGTCCGCGGTGTACTGGAGGAGCCAGGTGGCGATCTGACGCACCTGGTCGGCGAGCCATTGCTCCACGGCACCCTGGACGAGCCGGTTGAGGGCGTCGACGAGATTCACGGGCACCTCTTCCCCCCTTTCCCGCCCGGCCTGAGAGCAAGGGATCGGCCGGCCCCGGCAGAGGCAAGGGCGCCGGAGGCGCCGCCGCAGGCGGCCGAAGCGAAGCGAAGGCCCTTGCCGGAGCCGGGGCAGGCGGTAGGATCGGGCTGGCCGGGCGGGCGGGATTACTGGAAGTAGCCGGACAGCCAGTTGATGGTTCCTGCAGCCGTCTCGGCGATGGCCGTGCCGATGAGGACCTTGCGCATGGCGCTGTTGTGGCGTTGGACGTTGGTCTCGTCCGGGTCGACGTTCCGCATGAGCGCGTGGTAGGCGAGCATGGAGCCGCCCGTGCCTGGCACGAGGAGGAGGAGCCATGAGGTAGCCTCGTTCACGAGGCGGGCGGCACCCTGGACGACCGGCGGGGCTGCGGCCCAGGCGGCGGAGGCGCCGGCGAGGGCGGCAACGAGCAGGGGAAACGCGGCGAGAACGCGCACGAGGAGTCGGCGCACCGGGATCGACCTCCTATTCGGGCTGGGGACCGGAAGAGACCCGAGCGGTGTAAAGGGTTCGGAGGCACGAGAGAAGGGCGGTCTCGGCCTGGTGAAGGTGGTGCATGGCCACGTGGAGTCGGGCGTCGGGGGGTGTGGCATCGAGGAGGCCGAGCGCTTGCCCGGCCTTCCCGAGTTCGGTGCACGCGGGCGAAGAAGGTCCGGCCCGCTGGACGGCGATGACGAGGAAGCGCTGCGCCTGGGAGAGCGTGCCGCGAGCCATGCGCATCCACTCGACGTGATCGTGGCCGTACGCGAAGAGGGTTTGGGCCAGGTCCTGGGCGCTCCGGACGGCCGCCAGCGCGCGGCGAACCGCCGAGATGAAGTCGCCGCCGGGCGGAGACGACACTGCCTGTGCCGGCACGGTACACCACCTCCGGGGTCAGGGCTCGGGCCCGCCGGCCTGCTGCCTCTGGGCGAGGGCGGTGTCGAGGGCGCGCTGCAGGGCGCCCGCGGCGAGGGTGATCCCGCGGACGGCGCCGTCCACGTCACGGGCCTGAGCTCGCCGGACGGCAAACTCGACGTGACCGTGGGCACGGTCCACGGCGGTGGCGAGGACCCGAGCCGCCGGCGGCTCCTGCGCTAGGCGGGCGAGACGCTGCTGGACGACTGCCATGACGGCCAGGGCACCGTCCAGGTCGTGGCGGCGGATCAGGGCATGGTGTGCCCGGGCCAGGTCGCGCTGGACGGAGCGAAGCTCGCGGCGCAGGCGGGCGCTGATGCTCGCACGGTCCCGGGCCGAGAGCGGGGGAATGGCAACGGGGGCGGGCGCCGGCGGGGACCCCGCCCGCTGAGGTGGGAGCGGGCGGGCAGGCTGCGTCATGGGCAGGACCTCCTACTTACTGGCTTGCGTGGCGTGGCGGGTACGCGAAGTCGACGCCGCTGCCGTCGCGCCGGAGCACGAGGGCAGCGCTGAACCGGTTGCCGGTCCGGCTGCGGAAGCCGTCCAGGACCGGTGTCTGACCGTCCCGGAGGAGGGCGGCGAGTTCCTCGTGGGCCAGGGCACGGCCGGCCACCGCGCGCCGGACGTTCAGGCGGCAACCGGGGCCGGTGCAGCGAACGGCGAACCGGCCCAGCTCCAGAGGGCTGCCGCACAGGGGGCAAGGCGGCAGGTCCGGCGGGCCCGGCTGTGTCCCCGTGGGAGCCTCGTGCGCGCCGGCTTCGGCGGGAGGGCGCTCCCCCGTGTGACCCCGCCGCGCTCCGCGCGCCCAGAGAGGCACGCGTCCCCCAGGCCCGGGAGGGGTTTCCGCCACGTCCGGGCCCGTGGCCTCGGGGCTTTCCCCCGCTGAGTGATCGCCATCCATGCCGCGCGTGCCCCCGGTGTCGGCAACGCTCGCGACGGCCGCCCAAACCGGGGTGCGGGCGCGGCCGCCCGTCCCGGGGGGAGGAGCCGAGCCCGGGGCAGAGCCCTGCCCGCCGGGGGCGCCCGCGCTCGCGTCGTGGCCAGTGCGGGGGTCAGCCGGCACAGAGGACGCGGCGCCGTCGTCGGGGGGTGATGCGGCCACGTCGGATGGCGCGAAGGATTCGCCGGCCAGGAGCTGTGCCAGGGTGGAGGCCGCGCCGGCGAAGGGCACGGGAGACCAGAGCGGGGGCGGCCCGTCGTCTTGCCGCACGGGCGGAGGGGATCCGGGCGCCTCGAAGTCCATGGCGAAGGGCCAGGCGGCCAGGTCGGGCAGCGGCAGGCGGACCGGGTGCTGGCCGGACTGGAGGACGAGGGCCTGTCCGGCGGGCCAGCGCAGGACCTCGTCGGGGGTGAGGAGGCTGCGGCCGGAGAGGTGCTCGCTGCTGCCCGTGCTCAGGTCGTTCCGGCGGGCGGTGGTGGAGCCGGTGCGGGTGCGGATCGTGTACTGCCCGAGCTTCTCGGCGATCTCCTTGGCGGTCTCCCGGTCGGCCGTGCGGAGGAAGATCCAGGTGTCGCAGTTGGCGGCAATCACGGCGGCCGTCTCCTTGCCGTACCTGGCGGCGAGCTGGGGCAGCGCTTGGAGGATCATCACCGCGGCCATGCGGCGCCCCCGCATGACGGCGACCATCTTGTCCCAGTCCCGGATCTTGCCCAGGTTGGCGAACTCGTCGAGCACCCAGTACAGGGGCACCGGCAGGCTTCCGCCGGTCGCGTGGGCCAGGCGGACGAGGGCACTGTACATCGGGGCGATGTACAGGGCGGCGATGGGGTTGCGGGTGCTGCGGTCGTCGGGGATGAGGAGGTAGACGACGGTGGGCCGGCGGCCGGGGTCGGCAAGGTCGCCGCCCTGACGGGCCGTCATGCGGGCGACGGCGGGATCGGCGAAGAGGCGGAGCTTGCTGGCCGCCGTGGTGAGGACGCCCGCCCGGGTCTTGTCCTGGCTGAGGCGGACCGTGCCGTAAGCCTGCCGGGCCGGGTGATCTTCCGGGAGGGCGTCCATGAGGAAGTCCAACTCCGCGCCGGTGTCCGCGCCCGACGTGCTCAGCAGATGACACACGCTGGCCATGTGCCGGGCTTCGGCCGACGCCTGGGTGGCGACGTACAGGGCCAGGGCGGCGATGAGGGCCTCGGCGGACTGGGCCCAGAAGGGGTCCTTGCCGTAGGGGTCGGCTCCGGAGGCGTCCCCGGTGACGAGGGTGTGCGCCAGGTCCCAGGCGAGCTGGGAGGCGTAATCGAGGTCCCCGGCCGCGGCCGCCGCGGCCACGGCCGCCAGCGGGTTGTAGGGGTCGGAACGGGCGGGGTCGATGAGGTTGAGGGTGCGTACCTGGTAGCCCTGGCGGCGGAAGTGGTCGGCAGTGGCAGCGTAGAGCTCGCCCTTGGGGTCGGTGACGACGATGGAGACGCCCGCCTGCCCCAGCAGCCACAGGGTCGGGAGGACGAGGCGGCGGGTCTTGCCGCTCCCGGGCGAGCCGATGACGAGGACGTGCGGGTTGACGGTGGGCGAGGGGACGCTGACCCAGGCGGCCATGCGCCGGCCCCGGCCGGCGGCGCCCAGCACGACGCCGGCAGGCGGCGGTCGCGAGGCGGTGCCCTCCAGGAGAGGTCGCACGGGCACCCGGGCGAGGGTGCGCCGGATCTCCTCCGGGCGGCGCCAGCGGGCCGTCCCGTGGGCGCCCGAGGGGTCGGGTGGCGGGGCCACCCCCGCCGGGCCGCGAACGGACCGCCGCCCGAACGGGTCCGGGAGGAGGAGCCAGAGCGCTCCGACGCCGACGAAGCCCTGGAGGATGAGCCAGCCGGTACGGGCCGAGCGGTCGGCGTCCGTACGGGGGGCCAGGAGACTTGCGGCCGCCCGCAGGGGGTGGCGCAGCCATCCGTCGCGCCAGTCGGCGATCCGTGCGGGCCGGCGTCCGGGCACGGGGAGGTAGGGCGGGAGGCGGGCGAGGGCGGGGAGCAGGCGGAGGTCCGCCACGAGCAGGAGCGCGAGGAGGGCGAGGCGGACGCGCAAAGGACAGCACCTCCAAGTCCGCATGGGGGGCGGGCGGGACGGTGCGGGGCGAAAGGAGCGTACCCAAAACGTACCGGAAATGTACCGCACGGAGAGGGGAGGAACCGGCAGACGAAGGCGAGAGGTACAGAAACGGTACGGAAAGGGTACGAAAAAACCTACAGGCGCTGTTTGCACGGCTGTGGAAGCGGTGGTCAGGAATCGCCAAAGAAGTCTTGGGCGAGGACTTGCGCCAGCTTGGGTGACGACGCGGGCGCGGCGGCCGGAGGCGGGCGGGTGCCCGGGGCTGCGAGCGCGCCCCGGAGCGCCAGGGCGAGGAGCGTCAAGGCGGCCGTGATAGCGCCGTGCGCGTCGCTCCCGTAAAGGGCCAGCACCTCCGCGGGAGGGCCCGGGGGTACCTCGTAGAGGAGACGATCCCCCGGCTGGATCGGCCGACGCTTGCGCCGAACGGCGTTGCGCGTGCCCATCACGCCACCACGGCCTCGGCGCGGCCCCAAGCCCGGTGCCACAGGCCTGCCGCGTTGGCCCACAGGGGGTCGTCAGCCAGGGTTACGGGCAGCCGGCTCGAGTCTTGCAGGTAGGGTGCCAGCAGGAGGCCTCCGCCGCCGATCAGGAGGAGGCGCGTGACGTTGCCGGCCCGCGAAACCGCCTCCGTGACGAGTCGGGTCACGTCCCGGGCGAGGCGCGTCAGCTCGTGCCGGGCGACGTCGGTGAGGTCGTAGGGCCGCCCCAGCCCCCAGAGCACGACCGGCCCCCCGGTCCGCGCCGCCTCGTGCAGGGCGTTCAGCACGTCGCCGCGGTGGCGGGCGACGTGAGGGCCGTGCCGCTGGCGAGCCGCCGCAAGGATGCGGTCCGCGGCGGTGGCCAGGCCGCCGTCCGTCGTGCCGCCGGAAGGGCCGGGCTGGAACCGGCCCTGGGTGAAGATCGCCCAGTCGACAGAGCGCACGCCCACGTCGACGACGGCAACGGTTTCGTCGAGGAGCCCGGGGTCCAAGGCCGCCATCGCCAGGAAAGCGGCAGCGCCTTCGGGGATCACGTCCACCATGTCGACCACCAGGTCGAGGGAGCGGCCATCCCACGGAGGGGTCGAGAGCCAGCGCACGGTGTGGCGGCCGCGGAGGCGAGCGGCCAGGGTCTGCCGGGCCGCTGGGTCGGCGGCCTCGGCCATGGGCAGGGCGACGGCCAGGCTCAAGCGGGCCACGGTGGTAAGACGGTCGGTGCGGTGAACGGCCGCGGCGAGAGCCGTGAGGGCGAGGAGCAGCAGGCGGTCGCTCCCGGCCTTGCGCTCGCCGGCTTCGACCTCGAGCACGCGGTCGGGGTACTCACGGAGGGCGAGTTCGCCGGCGAAGATCTGCCGGGGGCCGTCGAGAAAGGGCGCTCGGATCTCGGCGTGCAGGTGCTGCACGGGGTCTTCGCCGGGGGACAGCATGTACAGGTCCCGGTGGACGCCCTCCGCAGGGGCGAGGGCGTGCGGAACGAGGAGCCGGTCCCCGGGGCGGGGACCGGCCAGCTTGAGCAGGCCATTACCCAGGTCGAGGCCGACTGCGATCATGGCTTCTCCGTCCTTCCGTGGGCCGCCGGGTGGCCAGCGGCCAGGTCGTCGAGGGTGAGTTGGCGCCCGGCGGGGGTCACCGCGGGTGAAGCGCCCGCCGGCTCGCCCAGCCACGCGGCAGGCACCGGCAGAGCCAGGAGCGCTTCTCGCTCCGCTTCCAGCCGGTCACAGGCTGGCCCGAGCTCGTGCTCGAGGTATCCAGCGAGGTCAGATAGGGATCGGCAGGGGCGCACGTCAATCCCTCCCACGCCCGTCGCGCCGGCGGGCGCGCTCCTCCTCGGTAGGAGCCCGCTCCTCGGCGCGGCGTTGGGCTTCGCTCAGGGCCGCGCTGGCAGCCAGAAGGAGGCCCCGCACAGCTCCGAGCGCGACCGGCGGAACCGTGGGGGCAGTAGACGGGACGATCGGCCCTCCCCGGATGTCCCGGTTCAGCTGTGCGGCGGCCCGGACGATGAGCTGGGCGATTCGGCCCCGGAGGTCTCGCATCGCTTTTTGCTCGGCGACGTCCAGAGCGCGGTTCCTGGACGTGTACAGCCCCGCCATCTGCCGGACGGTCTGGCGGTACAGATTCACGGCGGCCGCCAGGGACGGGTGTTGGAGGAGGCGCTCGGCAACCCGGAGAGCTTCGTCTTTCACGTCCTGGGGCATGAAGGCGAGGACGGCCCGACCGCGGCCAGGCATGCGGCCAGCGAGGGTCAGGAGCCGGGAGGCGAGTTCTTGCTCCAGAGGAGACGGCTTCGGACCCGAGAGCCGGCCGGGGGCTTGCAAAGCCTGACCTGCCCGAGCCCGGAGCGCCCTGCGCCGGGCACCGGCCTGAAGGGCGAGGGAAATGCTGTGTTGGAGCACGTCGTTCGCGGCAACGCGCAGGGAATCACGAAGGATGGTCTTGCGGGCCGCCAGGGGCGCGCGAACGGGGGCCAGCACCTGGCGCGCCCATGCCTGCCGGACCTCCCTGAGCTCGGCCGGCCGGAGCTTGCCTTGCCGCCGGGTAGGCGGGTCCTCCCAGAGGACGACGTGGAGGTGCGGGTGGCCAGGGGCCCGGTGCAGGGCGGCCGCCCACCGTACAGCCCCAGGGTCGAGTCCCATGCGGGCCGCGATCTGCGGCACGGCCAGACGGGCCAGGCGCTCCCAGTCGGCCCGGGCCTGGTAACCCCAGCGGAGGGCATCGTCCTCCCGCAGGCTCAGGACGAGGCGCCAGACGGGACCGGTATGGTCACGGACAGCCCTCTGCACCTCGACCCGGTCGGGGGGCCTTTGGGGATCGGGGCCGAAGAGCGCCCGGCCCACGCGGCCGCCGTCCGCCCCGTGGGTGGCGATGTAGTAGACGTGTGCGGCGTTGCGGGCGCCGATGGTGGGTCCGGGCTCGCGGAAGCTCAACTTGGCGACGGGGATGGCCATGGGTCATCAACTCGATGGGGATTAGTTTGCCCACAGGGGGCGCCGTCCGTTGCCGGCTCCCTTTGTTTCGTGGGTCTGTGGCTGCGGGGTATCCCGTTGCCGGGGGATGAGGCGGTTGGCGAGCTTGATTGCCTCGCCGTTGAGGTGTCGGATGTCCTCTTCCGGCAGGTCCAGGGCGCCCAGGATCATGAGCGCGAGCTCCGCTGCCCGTGCCGCCTGAACGGCGCCCCGGTGGACTTCGTTCCGAACATGCTGGAGGTGAAGGACCAGGCGGTCGTCCAGGGCTTGGGTGTTGCTGCCCGCGCTATTTGTCGCTCCGGTGACCAGCGACGATGTCATGGCCGTTCATGAGATGTGACCGGTCCGCTGGCGCTGAAGGGGCGCAGCCCGTGGTAAGGATGCGCCCCAGAGTCCGAAATGCAGGGCCGGCAGCCACTAGAATCCACCAGGGCCGTACGGGTGGTTGACCCCGGGGCTGTGAACGAACTCCCGGTAGAGGCGCCACCACCAATGCTCGTAGTCCTCGATATACCGGAAGACGGGAAGGTCGAGCCGGCACGTGGGCCGGCTCTTCAGGTCCCGTAACCGGTGGAGCAGACGGTAGCCCAGGATGAACGCCGTGACCGCCTGGCCGCGCCGGACCCCATCTCCGGTCGTGGCCTGCCGGATGGCGGCCTCCAGCAGGTCGAGCAGGTCGGTGATCTCGTACCCGTAAAGCCGGAGTGAAACCCCGGCGTGTTGCAGGCGAAAGTCTGTCACCACGGGCTACCTCCTCTGGGGGCCTGGGTATCCTGCAGCTCCAGCAGCACCCGCTCGACGTGGGCCTCCTCCACTAGGCGCTGGTCATGGGCGCAAGCGTCCAGGAGGCAGCTCGTGCAGATCGTGTTGATGACCCGCGGGATGCCCCGGGACTCCGTGACGATCTTGCGCAGGGCCTGCTCGGAGAAGAGGGGCCGGTCGGCGCCGGCCAGGTGGAGATGGTGCTGGATGTAGGCCAGAGTCTCGGCCTCCCCGAGGCCGGTGAGGTGGAAGCGCACCTGAACCCGCTGGGCGATGGCCTCGAAGGTGCGAAGCCGGAGCAGCCCCCGGAGTTCGCTCTGGCCGGCGAGGATGAACGTCAGCGGCGAGATGGAGTCCATGTGGAAGTTCAGGAGGAAGCGGACCTCCTGGAGCATGGCGCCGCTGAGGAGGTGGGCCTCGTCGATGACGATCACTGGCTGACGGCCGTTGGTGGTGTAACCGTCCAGGATGGTGCGCTCGAAAAGCCGTTTCACCTCCCGCCCGTGGAACAGAGAAGGCGGGGCCACCCCAAGCTGGGTGAGCACGTCTCGGTAGAACGCGCTGGGGGTGAGACGGGAGTCGGCGATGTACACGAACAGGTGGCGGGTCCGGTCGAGCTGATCGTACAGGGCCCGGATGGCGGTGGACTTCCCGGCGCCGACCTCACCCGTGACGACCGCGAACGCGCGGTGGCGGATGGCGTACTGGAGGCGAGCAAGCAGTTCCTGGTGCTGGGGAGCGGGGAACAGCCGGTCGGTGGGAATCTCCCTGGCGAAGGGCACCGCTTTGAGGCCGAAGTACTCGGTCAGCGTGACGGCTCACCGTCCTTGTGGCCGACCAGGCGAGCGTAAGAGGTCTGACCCAGGCGGCGCTGCTTCTCGGCCTCGTGGTGCTTGCGGGCCAGGGTGAGGAAGTTCATCCCGTCGCTGGACGGGGGTTGGGCCGGGGCAGGGACGGCGTGGTGGTGAGTGCGGCGGAGCTGGAGGGGGGCAGCGTCCGGGAAACGCTTTCCCTCGTGCCAGACCTGGATCTGGCTGAGGTCGTAGGGGTCGTAGCGCAGGAGCACCCGGTGGCCGCTGAGGGCGGCGTCGACCTCGTAGCGGTTCCCATGCAGGGAGAAGCATCCGGTCTTGTCGACGACCCGCTGCTCCTCCCAGAGGAACACCTCCCGCAGGGCCGTAGGGTCGATGCGGCGCAAGGGCTCGGTGTCCGCCTCGAACCGCTGGCGGGGGGTCTGGTGGGTGCTGCCGTGGGGGCGACTGAGGTAGGCCACCTCGAGCCAGGCCCAGAAGAACTCGTTGAGTTCGTCCAGGGTGCGGAGCTGGCCGGCTTCGACCAGCGCGTGCGCTTCGGGCGGACGTACTGGAAAAACTTTTCAACCTTTCCCCGCCCCTGGGGTCGGTAGGGGCGGGAGTGGCTGAGGCGGATCCCGAGCTTGGCGCAGATCCGGGCCAGGTGGCGGGTGGAGTAGATCGCCCCGTTGTCCACGTAGATCTGGCGGGGCAGGCCGTAGCGGAGGATGGTGCGTTTGAGGCAGTCCTCCAGGCGGGGGAGCTTCTCCTCGAAATACATCTGGCCGTAAACGACTCGGCTATGGTCGTCGAGGAAAGCCATGAGGTAGACTTGGCGCCGCTTCCCGGGTTGTCCCGGCACCGGCAGCGACAGGGCGTGCAGGACGTCTCCTTGCCACAGGTCGTTGCGGTGTTGGGCCTCAAACCGGCGGAGCAAACTCCGGGCGGCTTTGCTGCGCAACTCCTGGCGGGTGCAGCCTGCCCGGGCCAGGTAGCGGCCCAGGGTGGTGCGTTTGAGACGCCCGGGTGCGACCTTTCCGTCCAGCTCGAGCAAGGCGATGATCTGTTGCACACTGCGGTCGGGCACCGCCCGCCGCAAGGCGATCGCCGCTTCCAGGACCTCCGGGGGAACGGCCCGTCCCTGGTCCGCATCCGCCCGGGTGTGCGGTTTGAGCCCCTCGAACCCGTGCTGCCGGTAGGCCTGGACCCAGCGCTGCAGCGTCCTGAGCCCGACTCGGGTCTTGTCACTGGAAGGGATCTCGTGCGGGTGCCCGGCGATCTCCCGCAACAGGCGCTGGCGCTCGGACGGGCTCAGGTTCTGGGTCAGTACGGGGGCGATGAGGCTCCAGCGGAAGGTGGCGATCTCTTCCCGCTGCTGCTCGTCCATGGAATCCCTCCCCTGCTGGCGTCGTTGCCGCCATTATGGCCGGCACGCCGAGCCAGCCGGGAGGGACAAAGTTTGTGGTGGGGGGTATAGCCGTACCTCACAGGGGTGCCGGCGCCTCGCAAAAACTGTTCAGGAACGCAAACAGCCCACGGTGGCGGACAGGGTCCACAGGCATCTGCCGCCGGAGCCAGTCACCCAGCGCGAGCAAAAAGTGGAGGGCGGCGTCGGGACCCTCGTGGCGGGGGACCAGCGTGAAGACGTCGACGGCGGGTCGCTGTTCCAGCAGCCAGGCGGTCAGGAACTGTCCCCAAGTCCCCGCGATACCGCGAACCGTACGCACCCACCGGCGCAACGTTCGCTCCGACACCACACTGACCGCCGGTGAACTGATTTCCCAGGCGAGATCCCTCCACGACCTCCCTTGCTGAAGGCGCCGGCGCACGACCACTTCCCGCAGCAGCGTGACAAAGCGGGCGTACGGACACAGAAAGTCCGGCAGGACTGAGCACGTGTGCTTGCACCGGGGACAGAACCAGCGGTAGATGGGGATGCGGTAGATGCGCCGGCGGGTAACCACTGACCGATGGTGGGCGCCATGCTCCCGCATCTGCCGGCCGCAGCCTGCACAACGAAGCGCCAGTGCGGGTCCGTCACGGCCGTACCGGCGTAAGTACGCTTTGACTGAGACCGCAAGGGGCAGTATGATGGACACGCAGAGGTAACTCCTCTGAAGCCTGCCCCGGGGCTTGGCTGCGAAACTCGACCCGGGGCAGGTGTCTTTATTTCCACCCCCCGCGCGAAAAGGGGGAGGCTCGACCTCCCCAGGCTCTTCCACACCCATCTCCTCGTCCCCTTCCAGCGCCAACCACTCCGGTCAACGCGGCGACAAATAGCGTGGGCGAAAACAGCCGCCCTGGTGCTGGCGTGCATCGCCGACCTGGACCTGCCTCCCGACCGGGTGAACGTCTGGGGCGGGGCGCTGGCCCTGGGACACCCGTACGCGGCCACCGGCGCCATCCTCCTGGTGCGGCTCCTCTACGGTCTGCACCGGACGGGCGGGCGGCTGGGTGCCGTCGCCCTGGGTAGTGCCGGGGGGCTGGGGATGGCGGCCCTGGTGGAGCGGGTGTGAGGGGGGACACGCGGTGATCGTGAGCGGCGGCGTGCAGGCGGCAGCCGCACGGGCGCCCGGGCGGACCGCCCTCGTGGCGGGCGCGTCCCGGCTGAGCTTCGGGGAACTCGACCGGGCGATCGACGCGGCCGGGTCCGGGTTTCGGGCGGCGACAACAAGCGTGGGCGAAAACAGGGCCTGGGCCGTGAGCGCCGCCAGGGCGACCGCGGGGGCCGTGTCGCGCCCCTCCGGCTCGACCGGGAGGTTGTCCTCCGGGAGCTCGGGCAGATGCTCCCGGACGCCGGAGACCACAGGGGCGGCCGTCACCACCAGCAGGTTCGCCCAGTCGCCGGCCAGGGGGGAGCAGGCGCTCGGCGGTCGCCCGGAGGAGGCTCCGCCCGGTGCCGTCGAGGGCGAGGAACTGCTTGGGCCGGTTCTGGCGTGAGAGCGGCCAGAAGCGCTCTCCCCGACCGCCGGCGAGGATCACGGGGACGATGGGCGCGGACGTGGCTGCCGCTCACCCCTCGGGCACAGATCCACAAGGGAATGCCCGGCCACCGCACCTGGGACCTGCCGCGGCGGCAGTGAGGGGGGCCGGTGCGACGCCAACCCGGGGAACTGTGTCGGCACCCACCTGCCGGACACGCCCGGCGATGGCTCCGGACGCGCGACGCCGGCGCGGCTCCCGGGGCTCGCCCCGGCCGGCGAGGAGGAGCCCCAGCGGCGAATCGGTGTCCGTGGGAAGGTGGAGGAGGGAGCGGACCTCCCGGACCGGCGCGCCGTTGAGGGGGTGGGCCCTGTCCCTGGCGATCACGGGCAGCCGGCCCCCGGGCGTGGAACCCCCGTTCTCCCCGCCAGGCGCCGGGCCACCGTCGCCAAAAGGGTTATCCAGAATTCGGGTTCGGGGGTTCTGGTTGCGTTTATTGCGGTTATAGGATACCCTGAGAGCAGCAGCACCGCATTCTGTGTCTACAGAATCCGATAGGAGGGACTACAACATGGCCGCCACAGACGTGGTGAGCGGCCCGGTAGCGGCGAGCCCGGAAGAGGTCTCCCAGATCCGGCTCCTGAGCGACGCTCTCTCTGGAGATGCCGCCCGGGAAGTCCGATATTTCTTGTCGGACTCCACAGGCCGGAAACTGGAGCTGCCTCGGTCCGTCTTCCTGGTCCTTGCCGCCGTCGCCAGGGAAATGGCTCTGGGGCACTCCGTAGCGATCCTTCACTACGATCATGAACTCACAACCCAACAGGCTGCGGAGATCCTCAACGTCTCGCGCCCGTTTCTGATCCGTCTCTTGGAGGAGGGAAAGATCCCTTTCCACATGGTTGGCACCCACCGGCGAATTCGGATGAGGGACCTCCTGGAATACAAGAAGCGCCGTGACAGCATGCGCCGGGAGACTCTCAAGGAGCTACAGCGGGTTTCCGAGGCGCTTGGGCTGTACGACCAGGATTCCACGGAGTAGCGCCTATGGCGTTCGTGGCTTTCCTTGATGCCTGCGTGCTCTATCCCGCTACGCTCAGGGATGTGCTGCTCAGCATCGCCGAGAGCGGCGTGTGTCAGATCCGGTGGAGTCCCGACGTTCTGGAAGAGCTTGAACGGAACCTTGCCAGGCGGGCCAACGCCCCGAGTGAAAGTGTGGCTGCGCATGGGGCACGTTACACAGTGACGCTGATGCAAGAGGCTTTTCCGGAAGGGATGGTGGAACGGGAAGCCTACCAGAATTTGATTGATGCTATGACAAATGATCCTGGAGACCGGCACGTCCTCGCGGCAGCAGTCGCGGGCCGTGCCGATGTTCTTGTGACATTCAACACAAGAGATTTCCCGCATGCGTCGTGCGTGCTGTATGGGGTTGACGTCCAGGATCCGGATACATTTTTGGTGCACCAGTTCGGGTTGATACCGGATCGGATAATGGACGTACTGAGAAGCCTTTCCGAAGAACGGAAGCCTCCGATGGACACCCCGGAAGGAATCCTTCGGGCACTGAGCAAAGTCACACCGCGCTTCTGTGCGCTGGCGTTGGAACATCTGTCCAGACGAGCTACGGCAAATGACTGAACCCATCCAGCTCTAGGTCCAGCACCTCGTTGTAGCCCCGCGGCGGGGATCGGCGTCCCCGCACGCGCCTCGGCGGCCTGGGCGAGCGCCGTGCCCCGTGGGCTCGGCGGCCGGCGGAGGCGTGCGTGCACGGAGCCCTCGATGGAGGTTTCCCGGCCGGCCTCTGCGGGTACTGCCGGTGACGTGGCGTGTGGGGGATCTGCACCGCAGCTGGGGCAGTGGAGTGAACACGGCTCGGATCGCCGGTGACATACGCACGGCACAGACACCTCGGCCGTAGGAGGACGGCGTGGAAGGCGTTCTGGTACTCGACTGCAGAATCGCAATCGCATACAATGTGTACGCGAGAGTACACAAGGGGGTCGCGCGGACGTGACCGAAACGCTCATCCGTGTCGGTGTTCGGGAATTCCGTGAAGAGCTGGCAAAGTACTTGGAGTCCCGGTCGCCTGTCGCCATCACCCGGCACGGCCGAACAGTGGGGTACTACATTCCGGCTGAGCCGGAGCCGGACGAAGCCGAACTGGAAGCCCTGAAGCGGGCTGTGGCGAGGCTCGAAGGCCTTCTGGCCGAACGGGGCATCAGCGAGGAGGAAATCCTGCGTGAGTTCCGAACTCGCAGAGCCCGGCGATAAGATCATCGTCCTGGACGCGAACATCCTCATCCGGGCGATCCTCGGGACTCGGGTACTGTCGCTCCTCCGCCAGTACGCCGGTCAGGTGCGATTCGTGTCGGCGAACTCGGAATTGGACCGGGACGGGTAGGCGGAGGCAGCGCCCGACGTGTGCGCCCGCGCCGATCGGCGAATCGCCCCCTTGACGGGCCTGGCGCTTCCGTTTGCCCTGGGCCTCGTTTGTTGACGCCCGCCGGCCTGCGCGCCCCGGTCTACGCCGTCGCCTGCCGGCCGGGGTCGGGCGGGTGTGGGGGAGGCGAGGCGGCGGCCCGCAGCGGTTCGCCGGGCCGCAGCCGCCCGGTGCCCAGCGGCCCGTGCGGCGTGTTTCTCGACCGGGGGCGAGGGCTTCGTCGAGAGGGGCCGTGGCCGGGTGCACCATTCGGCGACGCCATGGTAGACTTGAGCCAGAGAGAGCAAGGGGGGCGCGCCGGTGAGCACCGCCACGAGGAAGCCCTGGACCGCCGAGGAACTGAACCGGCTCCCCGAGGGGTGGCGCTACGAGATCGACGAGGGGGAGCTGGTCATCATGGCGCCGGCGGGGTGGCGGCACGGGAAGGTCACAAACCGGGTGGCGTTTGTCATCAGCCAGTTCGTCTACCCGCAGCGGCTGGGCGAGGTGCTCTCTGGCGAGTCGGGCTTTTTCGTCCGCCGTGCGCCGGACGTGCTGCGTGCTCCCGACGTGGCCTTTTACTCGACCGAACGGACGGCCCGTGTGGGAAACGCAAGCGACTTCACCCGCATTCCGCCGGACCTTGCCGTGGAGGTCCGTGACCCCTCCGAGCCGGACCTGAGCCGGAAGGTCCGGCAGTACCTCGAGGCCGGCGTGCGGGCCGTCTGGGTCGTGGACCCGGAGGCCCGGACGCTGACGCGCCACGCGCCGGGGGAGCCGCCGCGAACCTGGGCGGACGGCGAGGCGGTGGTGGAGGAGCCCGTTCTGCCGGGGTTCACCTGCCGGCTCCGGGATCTCTTCGGGGAGGAGTAGCGCGCCTGCCGGCGCAGGCCGCCCGCCCGAGGCTGCCTCCGGGCCCATCGCCGTTTCGCCGGCAGGACCCGGGGGAGCCCACAGCCGGGTGGGCGCCCGGCCACTACCGCCCTCATCCTGCCGCTGGAGACCCCTGGGCAGCGTGGTCTTCGATATCCGGGACCAGGCGTGTACCGGACTGGTGCCAAACTGATACCGGGTGTGGCCCGTGCACGGGAAGCGAGGTCCTCGGGTTCTTCTGGCGTGAGCCCCTCTGCGGGCTCTGTCGCCTGTGGGCCCGGGTGGGGGCGCTTCCATACGGGGGGGTGGACCCATGCAGACCCACAGACGGTTACCCGCAGATGCCGTCCGGCAGTGGCTGGCTGGGCACCGAGAGGCTCAAGTGGTGATCGAGCGGGAACGACGCGACTGGCTCGTGACCCTCGGTCGGGACGAGGCCTTGCGTATTTACCTGGAGCTTGCGTCGTTGCCGCGTCCAAGGTGCGCCGCCGAAACGGTTTCCCCGGTACTGCTCGCGATGCGCCGGGCCATCGAGCGGCGGAACAGGGTGGGAAGCGGTGAATAGCGGAACCCCACCGTCACCTGTCCGGGCTGCGCTGGAGATCGCGTCCTACCTGGAGGCGCGTGGAGTCCCATACGTGATCATCGGCGGGCTGGCGGTTCAGCACTGGGGAGAACCCAGGGCAACCCGGGACGTGGATGTGACGGTCATGGTCAGCGCGGAGTCGGTCGACGCATTCCTGGAGGAAGTGACTCGCCGGTTCAGGCCACGGATCGCCGATGCCGTTGATTTTGCCCGTCGCTCCCGTGTCTTGCTGCTGCAAAGCAGTGAAGGAGTCCCCATTGACCTTTCGCTCGGTGTACCTGGCTACGAGGAAGAGGTCATGCGGCGGGCCGTTACCGTGACCTGGCCGGGCGGCAAGTCGATTCGGCTTGTCGGATGCGAGGATCTCATCATTCACAAATGCGTGGCAGGACGCGCGCGGGATCTCGAGGATGTCCGCAGTATCCTGAGACGCCAGCAAGGGCGGGTGGATCTCGAATACATTCGGCTATGGCTGAAGGAGTTTGCCGAACTCGTGCCAGAGCACGATGTGCTCCGTGCCTTCGAGGATTCGCTGTCGTCACTGGAGTAGATCGGAACCTCCCCGGAAGCCACCCGGAGGGTCGTGCCGTCGGGCCGTGGGGCCGTGCGGGAATGGCTTGACGGCTTCGGGCGCGGGTTGTGCGCCTCTTCTGTGCCTGCGGACTGTTCAAATCGGGTAGGGCCTGACTTCGTGGAATCCCGGCCGTGGCGGTCTGCCCGCGGTGCAAGAACGCAGTCCGCGAATGGGAGGTCGCCCAGGAGGTCGAGGACCTGGTACAGCCACTTCTGCAGTGGGCGGCGACCTACAAACTCGCCGATCCGGTTGTAAGGATCGTCTTCCCGCTTCCGGCGTGACGGGAGACGGTGCTCGCGCCGGGCGCGCGGGGCGGCGATACGGCAGGGTAGCGTGGTGGAAGCCGCTCGCCAAGAGGTCGTATCCGCCGGGTCCCGCCCGTCGGCGTCAACCGAAGACGGGCTCCAGGTCGAGCGCGAACCCCGGTAGCTCGGGGTCGAGAGCGACGCGGGGCGGGTTCGCGTGGCGTTCGGGTTCCCGCTCAGGGCGGTAGACCTCGACGGCCCGCTCGTAGGGATCGACGAGCACGGCGATGCGGGCCCCGTTGGACAGGTAGGCGCGCATCTTCTCCCGCAGCTCGTCGGCCGTCTGGGAGGGGGAGCGCACTTCGAAGACGGCTTCGGGGCACAGGGGAACGAAGCCCTTCCGCTCTTCCCGCGTCAGCGCTTCCCAGCGCCCGCGCGGGAGCCAGGCGGCGTCGGGGGAGAGGAGGGACCCGTCGGGGAGGCGAAAGCCCGTGGACGAGTCGAAGACGACGCCGAGGCCGGTGCGCTTGTTCCAGGCATGCAGCTGGCCTGCCACTTCCATGCTCAAGCGCCCGCTTTCACCGCCGGTCGGGGTCACGACAAGCCTCCCCTCCGCCGTCCGTTCGAACTGATAGCCTGGGTTGCGCTCGGACAGCCGCATGAGCTCCTCGTCGGTCACGGGGCGCAGCAGGTCGAGCCGAATCGCCACCGGCATCACCACCGCTTTCACTTGTGTTGGAGGTCCAGCCCCCGCCGGGCGGAACATGGCTACTTCAATCTTATCCCTACGGGCAGGGCTAAGTCCCTGCAGGGCGACCACGCACTGCCGGTGCGGGCGGCCCCGGTAGCCGGAAGTTCCTCTCGCGTTGCGGTCCAATCCGGGAGCTGGCGCACCAGCCGCCGCAGCCGCGCGCCCTTGCAGGAGCCCGCCCGCGTCCAGGTCTTCCGCCACGATCACCGACTTGGTTTTCGCCAGATGCGTGCTGTGCTGCAGCTGGCGGCGGCGCAAATTCACCTTGGGGTCGGACGCCAGGGCATGAGCCCGGGCCTGCAGCCATTCAGGCCGGATCTCGGAGATGGTCCTTGTCACAACCAGGCCCTGCTCGCCGGTGTATGCGACAAGTCTGACGAGTTTCCGGTCCAGGCCGGCTTTCCGGCCGGCGCTGGACACGCGGCTGTCGTGGGCGACGGCGCCTTAACCGACCGACAAGCTTCATGACTTGCTCTCAACAAGGGGGAGCTGTCGCTCGTTGGCTGCTTCAGCCGCACTCGGATGCAGGGCGCGCCGCCCATCTGGTCCGGATGGAAGGTGATGCGGGGAAAGCGTTACGCCACACCTCACACCTCCGCGACCAGTATAGCCCATTCAAGCCGTGTGCTGGAGCAATCTCCGAGATAACCGCTGGCGCGACGCTGGGCGCCGGCCGGGTAACGAGAACGGGTCGGCGCCGTGAGGGGTGCACGCGAGGTCGCCACAGCCCGACCCCACCGGGCTGTGCGGGGGTTCCTCGCCCGGCGGGGGAAGGCGGGGTCTTCGGGTGACGGCGGGTAGGTTGGCCGGAGCGGGGATCGGCACCCGGTACGAGCCGCGGCCTGCGCGCCCGGGTTTACGCCGCCGCGCCCCGCGCATGGCAACCTGCTGTAGCGCCGTAGCCCCGCAGTGACGGCCCCGTCCGGGGCCGCGCGGTTCCCCTGCGCGGCCGATGTGGCGCCAGATTGTAAACCTAAGTCGAATATAGGGTTGACATTTCGCCGGCCCTGGGATACGTTGGACCATGGCAAACCGTCGCAGGAAAGGAGGCGGGACCGGACGTGAGCAGCACACAGAGCAGCCGTACGGTGCGGCAGGTGGTCCTGGCCGGTCTTTTCGCCGCCGTGGTCGCGGCCCTGGGCATGGTTCCGCCGCTGACCCTCCCCATCAGCCCGGTACCCATCACCCTGCAGACGCTGGGGGTGATGCTGGCCGGTTCCCTGCTGGGGCGCCGCACGGGCGGGCTGGCGCTCCTGGTCTTCCTGGTTCTGCTGGTGGCCGGCGTACCCGTCCTGGCCGGTGGCCGCGGCGGCGCGGGGTACCTGTTCGGGCCGAGCGGGGGGTACATCCTGAGCTGGCCGCTGGCGGCCTACACGATCGGCTGGCTGGTCGAACGGGTGCCGCCGGGGCGCTTCTGGGGCTACCTCGTGGCCAACGTGGTGGGCGGGATTCTCCTCGTCTACCTGATCGGGGCCCCGGTGCTGGCCCTGGTCACGGGCCGGACGTTCAAGGAGGCGCTGGTGGGCGGGGCGCTGATCTTCGTCCCCGGCGACCTGCTGAAGGCACTTGTGGCCTCGGCGGTGGCGGTGCAGGTCCGGCGCCGCTACGCGCCCGGCCGGGCGGAGGATCGCGCCGCCTAGGCGAGGCGGGCGGGTTCGGGCTGTGCGCGACGTCTTCATCCTGGGTGCGAAGCGCACCCCGGTCGGCAAGCGAAACGGCCGGTTCCGGTCGCTGCCGCCGGAGGCCCTGGCGGCGCCGGCGATCCGGGCGGCGATCGATCAGGCCGGGATCGGCCCGGAGGCGGTCGACGAGGTGATCTTCGGGAATGCGGTCGGGCCGGGCGGCAACATCGCCCGGCTCGCGCTGCTGCAGGCCGGGCTGCCGGTCCGGGTGCCCGGCTTCACGGTCGACCGGCAGTGCGCCGGCGGACTGGAGGCGGTCCGGCTGGCCGCGGCCCTCATCCGGAGCGGGGCGGGCCGGTGCTGCGTGGCCGGCGGCGTGGAGAGCACCAGCCAGGAGCCGGTCCGCCTTGCGCCGGACGGCTCCCGCCTGGCGCGTCCCCGCTTTGCGCCCCCTTCGCTGGGCGATCCCGACATGGGGGAGGCGGCGGAGGCGGTGGCCCGAGCGTACGGGATCCCGCGGGAGGCCCAGGACGACTGGGCCCGGCGAAGCCAGCAGCGCTTCCTGGCGGCGGCCGCCGCCGGGCTGTTCGACGAGGAGATCGTCCCGGTCCCGGTGCCGGGCCCGGGCGAGCCCCCTCGGGAGGTTGCCCGGGATGAGACCCTGCGCCGCCCGCTGCCGCCGGCTGCGCTCCGGCGGCTCCCACCCGCCTTCCGGCCCGACGGCACCGTCACGGCCGGCAACGCCTGCCGCCACAGCGACGGGGCGGCCGCGCTGGTCCTGGCCGGTCCGGAGGTCCTGGAGCGACCGGAGCCGGCTGCGTGCGGCGTTCCCCGTCCCCTCGGCCGGCTGGTCGAGGTCGTCGCCGTCGGGGTGCCTCCCGACCTTCCGGGCACGGGGCCGATGGCTGCGCTGCGGGAGCTGGTCGCCCGCACCGGGGTGGACCCCGGCGAGATCGACCTCTACGAGATCAACGAGCCCTTCGCCGCCCTGGTGCTGGCGTGCATCGCCGACCTGGACCTGCCCCCCGACCGGGTGAACGTCTGGGGCGGGGCGCTGGCCCTGGGACACCCGTACGCGGCCACCGGCGCCATCCTCCTGGTGCGGCTCCTCTACGGTCTGCACCGGACGGGCGGGCGGCTGGGGGCCGTCGCCCTGGGCAGTGCCGGGGGGCTGGGGATGGCGGCCCTGGTGGAGCGGGTGTAGGGGGGACAGGAAGTGATCGTGAGCGGCGGGGTGCAGGCGGCGGCCGCACGGGAGCCCCGGCGGACCGCCCTCGTGGCGGGCGCGTCCCGGCTGAGCTTCGGGGAACTCGACCGGGCGATCGACGCGGCCGGGTCCGGGTTTCGGGCGCTGGGCCTCGAGCGAGGGGCGCGCCTGGCGATCGGTCTGCCGAACTGCGCCGAGTACCTCATCGCCTTCTTCGCCGCGGCGCGCTCGGGCATGGTGGCGGTGACCATCCCGTCCGGGGCCGGCGCCACGGACCTGGCGGCGGCCCTCGCGCAGGCCCGTCCGCAGGCGGTGCTGGGCACCGCGGCATGGGTGGCAGCCCGGTGGGAGATCCTCCGGGCTCACGCCCCGGGGGCGCGGTGCATCGCCGTCGCGGACGGGTCCGATCCCCGCGGGGAGGCCAGCCCGGCCCGGGACGGCGTGGTGCCCTGGCACGCGCTCGTGCAGTCCGCCGGCGCTCCGCCGCCCCCGGCCGTGCCGGGCGATCCCTTCTACATCGGGTACACCTCCGGCAGCACGGGCCGGCCGAAGGGGGTCGTGCGCCGGCACGAGGCGTGGGTACGCACCTTTGCGGCGGCCACGGCGATGTTCGGCCTGGGGCCCGGGGATCGCTTCCTGGTACCGGGGCCGCTGCACTTCTCCGCCTCGCTGTTTCACGCCTGTCACGTTCTCGAGATCGGCGGGACCGTCTACCTGGAGACCCGGTTCGACCCGCGGGGGCTGGCGCGCCGGCTCGCTGCCGAGCGCATCACCGGTGCCTTCATGGTCCCGACGCTCTACCAGGCGCTGATCGATCCGGACGCTCACCACCTGGCCGGGATCGACACGGCTCCCGTTCGGACGCTCATCAGCTGCGGGGAGAAGTTGCGCCCATCGGTGAGGGAAAGCCTGCAGCGGCACTTCCCCAGGGCACGGGTGTTCGAGTACTACGGCTCGTCCGAGCTGGGTTTCACCACGGTCGCCGGCCCCGGCCCCTGGCCGGCGGGGTCCATCGGCCGGCCGGCGCCCGGGGTCGAGGTGGTCATCCGGCGGCCGGACGGGACGCAGGCGGCTCCGGGGGAGGTGGGGGTGCTCTACGCTCGCAGCCCCATGATGGCGGCGGGTTACGACGGGGACGGCGGCTGCATCGTCCCCTTCACCGACCCGGACGGGTGGGCCACGGTGGGCGACCTCGCCCGGATGGAGCCCGACGGCACGGTTTTCCTGGAGGGCCGGGCGGACGACGTGATCAACACGGGCGGCGCCAAGGTCTACCCCGTGGAAGTCGAGGCGGTGCTCGCCGCTCATCCCGCCGTGTCGGAGGTGGCCGTCTTCGGCCTCCCGGACGCCCGGCGCGGCGAGGTCGTGGCGGCCGCCGTGGTGCTCCGGCCCGGGGTACGGGCGAGCAAGGCGGACCTCCACGCGTTCTGCGCTATGAGGCTGGCGCCGTACAAGCGCCCGCGCGTGTTCCACTTCGTGCCTGAGCTCCCCCGCACGGATACCGGGAAGGTGAGCCGGACCGCGCTCCGGGCCCGGCTGGTGCCCGGCAGCGCTGACGGCCGCTCATGGTCCGGTCGGTGACGGTTCGCCCGGCTCATGTCTCACCCTCGCCACCCCGATCATCGCCTTTGGCAGCCTGGGCATGGGCAAGGACCTGGCCGACTCCAGCGCGACCCTCGTTGCCGAGGTCACGGTGGCATTCAGGCTTCGCCGCCCCTGAGCGCCGGGTACGAACCCGGCGTTAGGCCCTAAGCTTGGGGGGAGCAGGAACGCCACGGTCGACGCGCAAGATTTCCCCGTCACCTCTTGGGTGGGGAAGGGCGCAGGAGCGTGAGGCGGAGGTTAGGCCAGAGTGGGTCACGTTCAGCAGCTGCTCAAACTCTTGTGTAGGCGACTGCCTCCTGCGTACCGCCTACATGGGGCCGTGCACGCTCCACAACCAGGGCAGGATCTACAGGGGTCAACGGTGAAATCCCCGTCCATAGGCGAAGGCTCAGAGGTGGTGTTCCATGCAGTCGGTATTGACGAAAGAGCAATTTTCCGCCCTCTCATTTGGTACGGTAGATGCTGAAAATGATGACCTACTAATCGAAGCATTTGTTAAGACAGAATCGTTCCATAACATCCTCAACGGGCCTGCCTGGTTAGTTCTTGGCCCGAAGGGATCCGGTAAGTCTGCGATTTACAAATACCTTAATTCCACGAGAGATCATTCGACCTTTGTGCGGACACTATTATTTAAAGAGTACCCTTGGGCCGCCCACGAAGCCCTCGGCACGTCAGATACATACGCTTACACTGCTAGCTGGGATTATTTTAACGTGCTTCAATTAATGCAACTGGTAGTCGAGGATCAATCGGCCGCGACAGATGCCGACCTTTACAAGACGATCGAGACCTTCTTCAGAACCAACTGGCTAACCCTATCGCCTGCCCCAGAGATAATTACTAGAAAGCAGAAAGTTGTTTTTGCACCTGAAGCTGGTGGATTTAAACTGTTCAACGTAGATAGTAATGAAATAGGTCTCTCGGATCTTGTAAAGACACTTTCGTTTGTTTTGAAGGACCTGACAGTTAGGCTTCTGGAAGCCCTGAACCGCGACCATAGGTATTGGATTATATTTGATGAACTTGATCATGGTTTTGATGCCGGAGAATCCAGATATAATGCGATGCTTATTGGGTTGCTGCAGTCGGTGCGAAAGATGAACGAGTATGCGCGAGACGTCGGTAGGTCGGTCAAGTTCCTAGTCTTACTAAGGAGCGACATATTTAATGTTTTAGAGTTTGGTGATAAGAACAAAATCCGAATGAGTAACTCCATTACCCTTAGATGGTCCGATAAAGAAGATAGCCCTGAGTCTCTTAAACGGCTCATGGAGCGCCGCATCATTGCGTCTCTAGGCGAGCAGTTTCCGGAATCATGGAGATCCGATCCATGGAGCTTGGTTTTCGACGAGACTCAGGAAATGCCAGGTCGCCGAAGCAAATTCAGTTTTATGTGTGATCTGACTCGATTGCGCCCTCGAGATGCTATCGCTTACTGCAACATCGCGCTTGAAAAAGCTCGGGCGAGAAATTGCCCGCCGTACCGTATTACAAACGATGATATGAATGCGGCTCGTGAGGAGTATTCTACGTATTTTAAGTCTGAAGTTGAGGATGAGACTAGACGCCACAAATTCCCGTACGATGAAGCACTGGCGCTACTAGAAGCCCATCGAATCATGTCCTTTACTCGCGATGATCTTGCAAGGACGTTTGAACGTCAGAGAAAGGTGCTGTCAAGGTTAGCTACGTATGGTTTGGAGGATATCTTGAAGAGTTTGTGGGAGTTGGGTGTAATAGCTCAACAAACTCCTGGCAGAGCATATGAGTTTGTATTCGAAAAGCCCACGGCAACTTTCTCACGGATTGCCGAGCGATTTCGAGTACACTATGGCCTCAAGGAGGCCTTGCAACTGATACAGGAACGGAGTTGAGCGATGTGGGGGGTCCCCTAAGAGTCGGCCTCCGTAAGCTGCAAGTTTCGAGCTGCCTGGTATTCAAGGGCCAAGGCATTCGAAAGAACACTTTCCAGTCGCGCGAGCCGAAGCAGGTGATGCTCCTGCCGCCCTCTCTGGGCGAGTGGTTGCCGGCGAACCACGTTACCCGCTTCATCGACGACGTGACCGCTTCCGTCGGCCTCTCGCCGATTACACAGGGCTACGAGGGAGAGCAGCGGGGATAAGCGCCGTACCACCCGGCGATGATGGTCGGCAGGTCCTGTGCCTGTATAAGGAGGCCAGCTTGGTCAAGGTGGGACACGTGGCCCTGGACGGAACGAAGATCAAGGCCAACGTCTCCAAGCACTAGGCCATGAGCTACGGCCGGATGGTGAGCGAGGAGGAGCGGCTGGAGGCCGAGATTCGGAGTATGCTCCACAAGGCGGCGACGATCGACAACCTGGAGGACCAGAAGTTCGGGGATCGCCGTGGGGATGAACTCCCGGACGAGCTGGCGAACCGGCAAGCCCGGTTGGCCAGGAACCGAGAGGCCAAGGCGGCCCTGGAGGCCGAGGCCCGTCAGCGGGCCGGGGAGGACTCGGAGCCGGATACCGACCCGCCCGGGGGCGACTGGATAAAGCCGAGGCGTCGGCAGAGCAAGGCGGGGACCCCGGAAGCGAAAGCGCAGCGGAACTTCACGGACCCGGATTCCCGAATCATGCGGAGTTCGAACGAGGACTTCCTACAGGCTTACAACGCCCAGGTCGCCGTCGACGCCGACAGCCAGGTGATCGTCGCCGCAACCGCGACCAACCAGGCCGCTGACGCTGCGCACTTGATCTCCATGGTCAGCCAGATCGAGTCGAAGGTGGGCGAGAAGCCTGCCGAGTTATCAGCGGACGCCGGGTACTTCAGCGAGGCGAACGTCACTTGGCTGCTGAAGCAGCGGATTCGCCCCTACATCCCACCGGACAAGCAACGCCATGGCGAGCTACGTCGGGTGAAATCGCTCCGGGGTCCGATTCCGAAGCAAGCCACGCTGCGGGACCGGATGCGAAGGAAGCTGCAGATCCGACGCCACGCCGAGCCGTACCAGAGACGGGAGCAGAGCGTGAAGCCGGTGTTTGGCCCGATCTTAAGGAATCTCGCCTTCCGCCAATTCCGTCTCCGTGGACTACCGGCCGTCCAAGGGCAGCAGCTGCTTGTTTGCACGGTGGACAACCTCTTGAAGCTGTACGGTGCAAAGCACGTAGCGTGAAGGGGCAGACGCGTCCCAGCCAGGACCCAAGATTCCTGGGATCCAGCCGGACTCCTAACTGGCTCCGGTTCGGCAACCGCTCAGGTCAGCGACTTCGTCTACCCCCGACGTTACAGATGCTGAATTACGGAGTCATACTCTAAGATCTTGTCACGGTCTGGGCTCTCGTGCGGATCCCCGGCCACCACCCGCAACCGGCTCAGCCGCCCGGACGGGGGTCGCCGGTGCGGGGCGAGGGCGTTGGGGGGTACCGGGCGGCGCAGTCGACGTATCGGCAGGAATTGCTCCGCACGAACGGGAAGTGCATTTCCGATGCGATCTCGGGCAGCCGACGTGGTTGTGGCACCACACCCACCGGGATCGAGCAAATGCACACACTACTCCACACCGACGCACAGGGGGTATCGAGACGCAGTGAAGGCGGTTGTATACCATGGTCCGGGCAAGAAGGCGTGGGAGACCGTTCCCGATCCCGCCATCGAAAAGGATACGGACGTCATCGTCCGCGTCACGACGACGACCATCTGCGGCACGGACCTCCACATCCTGAAGGGCGACGTGCCGGAAACGGCTGCCGGCACCATCCTCGGTCATGAAGCGGTGGGGGTCGTCGAAGAGGTCGGGGCCGGTGTTCGGAACTTCCGCAAGGGCGACCGGGTCATCATCCCGGCGATCACCGCCTGTGGCCAGTGCGAGTACTGCAAGCGTGGCATGTACTCGCACTGCCTGAACGGCGGGTGGATTCTCGGCCACACCGTCAACGGGCTCCAGGCGCAGTTCGCACGGGTGCCCTTCGCCGACACCAGCCTGTACAAGGTCCCGGAGGGGCTGCGGGATGAGGACGTGCTCTTCCTGACGGACATCCTCCCGACGGCCTACGAGTGCGGCGTGCTCAACGGCAGGGTCGGGCCCGGGGACACCGTCGTCGTGGTCGGGGCCGGCCCCGTCGGGTTGGCGGCGGTCATGCTGAGCCGGCTCTACAGCCCGGCGGCCGTGATCGCGGTCGACCTGGACGCCCGGCGGCTCGAGCGGGCGCGCCGGCTGGGCGCCGACGTGACCGTCCAGAGCGATCGGGAGGACCCGGTGGAGGTCGTGCGCAAGTACACGGGCGGCCGGGGCGCCGACGTGGCCATCGAGGCCGTGGGGATCCCGGCGACCTTCGAGCTCTGCACCGAGCTGGTGGGCCCGGGCGGGCGGATCGCGAACATCGGTGTGCACGGCAAGCCCGTCACGCTGCACCTGGAGAAGCTGTGGGCGCACAACGTCACGATCACGACCCGGCTGGTCGACACGGAGACGATCAGCCAGCTCATGAAGCTCATCGCCTCCAAGCGGATCGACCCCACGCCGCTGGCCAGCCACACGTTCCGGATGGACGAGTTCATGAAGGCGTACGAAGTGTTCGGCCAGGCGGCGGCCAACGACGCTGTGAAGGTCGTGGTCAAGCAGTAGCGCGGGGCGCGTACCGACGCCACGGCACGGACGGTGAACGCGCGCAGCGCCGATCCCCCTCGGGATCGGCGCTGAACGTCTTTCGCTTTCGGCCGTGGTTCAGAGCGGGGGAACGTAGTCCGACGATGCCGCCAGGGTGCGGTCCGCACGGCCACCCCCGAGCCGGCGCCGGGGACGAGCTCGGCCCGCCCTTCCGCCCCCGATGGAGGGGCGCGCCGCCAGGCCGGCGGCGGAGACGGCGCCGCGTCCCGGGGTCAAGCAGGACGCTGTCGTCGGAGCGATCGGGCAGGTACTCCCAGACGGCGCAGACAAGAGGGGCAGCCGTCACCTTCCGGTTCACCTTGCCTCCGGCCAGCAGTGCAGTCCGAGAGTCTCCCCGACTTTCTCTGGCACGGTGATCTCTCCCTTGCTCGTGACTGGCGCCACGCGATAGTCCCTTTCCCTCATCGGTTGACCGGACCCGCCGGGGGGCGAAAATGGATGCGGATCAGTGTGCCGGTGAGAAGGCGGGGTTGAGACATGGCCACCACCAAGGAAGACCTGCATGCCCTGGTTGACCGTTTGACCAACGACCAGGCGCAAGAGCTGCTAGAATACGCCCGCTGGCTGCTGGGCGAAGAAGACGACCGGTTGTCGGCCGACGACCTGGCGGCGGTGAAACGAGGCCTGGCCGACATTCGTGCAGGTCGGGTGCGGCCCTGGGAAGAAGTGCGGCGGACACTGGGGCGGTGAGCCGCTGGCGGATCGAGGTGTCCCGTGAGGCGGAACGCGGCCTGAAGCGCCAGTCAGAACTGGACGCGCTGCGGCTTCGCCTCCGCGAGGCCCTGGACGAATGTGCCAGGCTGCGGGAGGAGAACGCCCGCCTGAGGAGCATGCTCGGAATTCCCGCGGACACGGTCCTGGCAGGGGGTGATTCGTCGCGAGCGACCCCTGCCGCTTCGCCGGGTCCCCGCGGTCCGGCCCCGCCACGTACCGCCCCGCAGAGTGCACCCCCGAGGGGCATGCAACTCGCTCTGCCCTTACCGCCGGTCCCCGTCCCCGCAGCCGCAACGGCCGCCCCGTCCACGCCCGACGAGAAGATCGCGCTCTTCCGCAGCCTCTTCCGGGGCCGGGAGGACGTCTATGCCGTCCGGTGGGAGGCGAAGAACGGCCGCTCGGGGTACTCGCCCGTCTGTGCCAACGAATGGGCACCCGGTATCTGCTTCAAGCCCAAGGTCAAGTGCGCCGAGTGCCCGCATCGGGCGTTTCGGCGCCTCACCGACGAGGTCGTTCGCGATCACCTCACAGGACGGTACGCCGTGGGGATCTACCCGCTTCTGACCGACGAAACCTGCTGGTTTCTGGCAGCCGACTTCGACAAGACGACATGGCTCGAGGATGCGGTGGCGTTTCTCCGCACCTGCGACGATCCGGGCGGCGGGGGCGCTGGGCCGTGCTTTTGAACCACCCCCCAACCAGTTCCCCCCAGGTCACCGGCTGATCCGGTCGCCTGGGGGGGTGTGATGACGTCACCGCAAACCTCCGCTCTGGCCTGGTTCATTCGCGTCGCCTTACGGGAAGGCGGCGGACCCGAATCCGCCGATCTTCGATCACCACGATGCTGCCATGCTCCAGCGCGTCTGCGATCGTGGGAAGGTTTGCCAGGATTACGGCCAGGACCCGCTCGGGCCGTAGGTCGGTCCGCCGCAGGAGGAGCACGGAAGGACCGGACGTCGGTTCTTGTACGAGAAGCGTTCCGAAGTCGGTATCGGCAGACACCACGACACGGCCTTCTGCTCGTGCCCGCTCGAGGATGGCGGCATCGCTGGCCGCCTGCATGCCCACGTCACGTACGTGCACGACGTCGTGCCCACGTGCTCGGAGTTCCAGGGCGAGGCGGGGTGAGAGGGCGTTGTCAACGAGGAACTTCATGACGTGCTCTCGACAAGGGGGAGCTGTCGCTCGTTGACTGCTTCAGCCGCAAACGCGAGGGCTTCTCGTATATCGTCTCGCTCCAGGTCGGGGTAGTCCTGGAGGATCTGGTCCTCCGTCATTCCGGCGGCCAGAAGCTTGACGATGGTCGCAACGGGGATACGCAATCCCCGGATGCAGGGCGCGCCACCCATCTGATCCGGATTGATCGTGATGCGAGGAAAGCGTTTCGACACACCTCACCCCCCCGAGACCAGTATAGCCGATTCAAACGGTGCTCTGGAGCGATCTGCAGCATAGCGATCTCCAGGACAACCGCTGGCGCGGGACCCGGTTCCGGCCGGGTGGGGACGGAACGGGTCGGTGGCGTGAGGGATCTACCACAAGAGAGGATCGGCGCCGGGAGCACGATGGGGCTGGGGGAACTCCAGCGCTCTACCAGCCGGAACCGTGCACCCCGAGGACTCGGGAGGGTGCCGGTTCTCTCCGTCACCGACGCCAGGCGGCTGGGGTGCCTTCCTCACGGAGGCGGTGGCTCCGGCAGGATGTCGCCGCTGCCGGCCGAACCCATCCTCGGGGGGATGTGCTTGCCCGAGGAACACGTTCACGTGGACTTCGACGCCGCCGGCGTCGCGGTGGTGACGATCGACAACCCGCCCCTCAACACGCTGGCGAGACGGGTGCGGGAAGAGCTGCTGGCCGCCCTCGACAGCCTGGCGGCGGACGAAACTCTCCGCGCCCTCGTCCTGACGGGGCAGGGCGACCGAGCCTTCAGCGCCGGGGCCGACCTCCAGGAGGAAGAAGGGCTCGAGGGCGAGGCGCTGCGGGCGTTCATGCAGGAGTGGGAGCGGCTGTACGAGGCCGTGGCCGGGTTCCCTGTCCCGGTGATCGCCGCCGTGAACGGCTGGGCGCTTGGCGGGGGCTTCGAGGTGATGCTGGCCGCCGACCTCCGGGTGGCGGCCGAGACGGCCCGGATGGGCGCCATCGCCCTCCGCATCGGTCTGGTGAACAGCATCCCCCGGCTGGTGCGCCTCGTGGGGGAGAGCCGGGCCCGGGACCTGGTCTTCACCGCCCGGCACGTGGACGGTACCGAGGCGGCCGCCATGGGCCTCGTCCACCAGGTGGTGCCGGCGGGGAGGGCGCTGGCCGCGGCCCGAGAACTCGCCGGGCAGATCGCCGCCCTTCCGCCGCTGGCCGTGCGCCGCGCCAAGGCCCTGCTCGGCCGGGTGGGGGACCTCACGCTGGCGGAGGCCCAGGCGCTGCAGCTGGAGACCTTCCTGGAGCTCCACCCCACGCCCGACCACCACCAGGCTGTGCGGGAGTTCCTCGCCCGACGGGGGAAGGCGGAGTCTTCGGGCGACGGCGGGTAGGTCGGGCGGGGCGGGGATCGGTGCGCAGATCGCCTAGTTTCTCGCCTCGCTGACCGATCGGGGGGCGATCGACCTCTACGCCGAGCTCTTCGACCCCCACGAGCGGGCGATGGGGCACCATCTGCGATAGGGCGGAGGGCTGACCGGGATGCGCTTCGACCACCTTCTGCACTGGGTCCCCGACCGGGAAGCCGGCGTGCGGGCGTACCGCGACGCCGGCTTTCACGTGGCGATCGGCGGCGAGCACCCGGCCTGGGGCACGCACAACGCCCTGGTCCACTTCGGCCTGCCGTACGTCGAGATCATCGCCTTCCGGGAACCCGGGCGGCAGGACCCCGCCGGGGTGCACCTGTTCCGGGGCGCCGGACGCATGCTGGGCCGGGGCGGCGGGGCGGCGACCTTCGCCGTGGCTGTCCCCGACATGGCCCGGGCGGCGGCCGAGCTGCGCGCCCGAGGGCTGGCGGTGGGGGAGCCCGAGCCGGGCCGGCGGGTGCGGCCGGACGGGTCGGAGCTGCGCTGGCGGACGGCCGCGCTCACGGGCGGCCCTGAGTGGCGGCCGTTCCTGATCCAGTGGGAGCAGCCGGACCCGGAGCGGCTGGCCGACCTCCGGGCCAGGGGTATTGACGCCCCGCACCCGCTGGGGGAAGTGCAGATGCGCCACATCGTCATCGCCAGCCGGGACCCTGCCGGCGACGCCGAGTGGTGCGCGCACCTGACGGGCCACCCGGCCCGTCGGGAGGGGGCGGGGTGGCGGGTGCCGCTGGCGGGGTGCGACATCGTCCTGGTGGCGGCGGATGCGGGCGTTGCGGACGGGGAGGCGCCGCGGATCACGCGGCTCGTCCTGGCGGGACCGATCGCCCGCCGGATCGGGCTGTTCGGCCTCGACGTGGTGGTGGAGTAGGCAGCGGGCGTTCGTGGCGCCCGGTCGTCCCGACGGGCGGACGGACATGGGCGGGCCGGGGGCGCACCGGAGCCGAACCGGCTGTACGTTGCCAACGCCGGCCCCGGCGTGGCGGGAGGCACCCGGAGCCGGCCGGGATCGAAATCGAATAGGATAGGCCGGGAACGCGTTGTGGTAGAGGGTGCAGCGTTGGAGCCGAAAGCCGTGGAGCCCCGGAAGTTCCGTGCCGTGAGCCGGGAGCGGATCGACGGCGTGAAGGTGAAGCCGCTCCGGGTGATCCCCGACGAGCGGGGACGGCTCATGGAGATGCTGCGGGCGGACGACGAGATCTTCATCCGGTTCGGCCAGGTCTACATGACCACGGCCTACCCCGGCGTGGTCAAGGCCTGGCACTATCACCGCAAGCAGTGGGACCACTTCGTGGTGGTCAAGGGCATGATGAAGGTCGTGCTCTACGACGACCGCGAGGGCTCGCCCACGCGGGGCGTGGTGAACGAGTTCTTCCTGGGCGAGCACAACCCGGTGCTGCTCCAGATCCCGCCCCTGGTGTACCACGGCTTCAAGTGCATCGGCGAGACGGAGGCCATCTGCATCAACGTCACCACGGAGCCGTACAACCACGCCGACCCCGACGAGTACCGGGTGGACCCGCACGAGAACGACATCCCGTACGACTGGGCGCGGCGGGACGGGTGAGGCGGAGGGGCAGATGGCGCGGCGCATCCTGGTGACGGGCGGGGCGGGGTTCATCGGCAGCAACTTCATCCGGTACGTGCTGGACCGTCACCCGGACTGGCGGGTGGTGAACCTCGACCTCCTGACCTACGCCGGCAACCCGGCGAACCTGCGGGACGTGGAGGGCCATCCGGGGTACCGGTTCGTGCACGGGGACATCGGCGACATGGGCCTGGTGCGGGCGCTCCTGGCGGAGGAGGCGCCCGACGCGGTGGTGCACTTCGCCGCCGAGTCGCACGTGGACCGGAGCATCGCCGGGCCGGAGGTGTTCGTGCGCACCAACGTGCTGGGGACGCAGGTGCTGCTGGAGGCGGTGCGGCAGGAGATCGCCCGGCGGGAGGCGGCCGGCCCGGCGGTGGGGCCGGCGGGGCCACGGGCGGCCCGGGGTGCAGCCCCGGACGGCGGCCGGCCGGGGCTGCTCTTCGTCCAGGTGTCGACGGACGAGGTGTACGGGTCGCTGGGCCCGACGGGCCTCTTCACGGAGGAGACGCCGCTGGCGCCGAACAGCCCGTACTCGGCCAGCAAGGCGGGGGCGGACTTGCTGGTGCGGGCCTACCACCACACGTACGGGCTGCCGGCGATCATCACCCGCTGCTCGAACAACTACGGGCCGTACCAGTACCCGGAGAAGCTGATCCCGTTCTTCATCACCCGGGCGCTGGCGGACGAGTACCTGCCGGTGTACGGGGACGGTCTGAACGTGCGGGACTGGCTGTACGTGGAGGACCACTGTGCGGCGCTGGAGCTCGTGCTGCTGCACGGCCGGCCGGGGGAGGTCTACAACATCGGGGGTGGGAACGAGCGGACGAACCTGGAGATCACCCGGCGGATCCTGGCGGAGCTGGGCAAGCCGGAGTCGCTGATCCGGTTCGTCCCCGACCGCCCGGGGCACGACCGGCGGTATGCGATGGACACGACGAAGATCCGGCGGGAGCTGGGGTGGGAGCCCCGGCACGGGTTCGAGGAGGGGCTCCGGCGGACGATCGAGTGGTACCTGACCCACCGGGAGTGGTGGGAGCCGCTCCTCAAGAGGTAAGACCCGTCGGGCTCGGCCCGTCGGTGTCCACGGCAGGGACCCGCTCCTCCTGTCGAATCCGGGTGCGACAGCGTCCTGGTTGCGGCGCCGGATGCGGGCATGCCGATGGAGGAGGGGCAGCGGATCACCCGAGGCGGGATCAGCTGCAGCCGCCAAGCCGGGCGGAGCCCTTCGTCGGGCTCGGCGGCTTCGACCATGTGTGCCCGGTCACTTCGCGCCGGGCACGATGAGTTTCAGGCTGGGGAAGTGGCTCCGGTAGTATCCCCGGTCCCGGGTGAGCAGAGCGTCGGCTTGCACCGTCGCGTGCGCTCCGACCAGGAAGTCGGGCATCAGGTGCTGGCGCCACGCCACCGCCCTGCCGCAGGCAGGGCACTCGGGGGTGAACGCCTGCCCGCACTGGGCACACTGGACCTGTTGGCCCCGAGCGCGGGTATAGGTCTTCCAGGTCCTGCCAGCCGCGTAGAGGGACCGCACGTCGAAGGGGTCGAGCCTGATGGTGAGGTCGCGTAAGAACGTTTCCAGCACGTCGGCTCTGTCGAAGAAGGCAGCCAACTCGGCGTGGACCACCGGGCAGATGACCACGGAACCGAGGCGAAGGGCGTCGCGCAGGGCCTGGAGCGAGGCTTCTGCGAAGCGCGGGTCGTCTGTGAGAACGTCGAGGAGTACGTTGGTGTCTACCGCTGTCTTCATTCGCCGCGCAGCTCTTTCATGATTTCATCGGTACCCTCGCCGCCGATCTGACCCCGGAGAAAGCCGCGCCACCGTTGGAAAACCTCTCCGGGAACGCGCTTGCGAAGAACCACCTCTTCCCCCCGGATCTCGAAGTCGACCTGCGAACCAGGGTGCAGCCCGAGCGCGTCCCGGACTTTCTTTGGCACGGTGATTTGCCCCTTGCTCGTGACCGTCGCCATGCGATCGCCTCCTTACCCTCATGGTAAGGAGAGAGGAACAAGGGGTCAAGCAAGGGGAGCGGAAGCAGGAGCTGCGCCGGCCCGGAACGGTCCCCACGGGGTACCGGTGTCACTGCCGCCAAGGTCATCGAGGAAACTGTGGTGCCCGGATTCCGTTGCCGGTTGGGGCAGCTGTTCGGGCGTTGCCCCCCGCCGGTCGCCGGTTCAGGCGTTCCGCGGGGGTCAAAGCGCGGTTTCTGCCCCCCACCCGGAGTGCAGAAGGTGCAGGTCATCCTGCCCGGTGACGACGGGTTCCCTCCGGTGGAACGCGAACCGGCACCTAGCGGCTCCCGGACCCTGGCGCCCAGGTACACGCGACCCGACCCCGGTCCGGCCCGTACCGGTCCGGGGAGCGCAGACCACGAGTGCCGACCTCACACCCGCCCCATTTGCCCGAAGCAGGAAAAACACGTCTCGAAATCCTCCCATATGATACACGATCCCACATGTTGAAACAGAGGGAACGGATGAGTCGCACACGGCATGACCGATCCTCCACCGATCGTCCCACCGCTCCTTCTCCTGGCACCCAGGCGCTGGAGAGGGGCCTCGCGCTGCTGGAGATCCTCCGGGGCGCGCCGGGGGGGCTCGCCCTCGCCGACCTCGCGGCGGCCTCGGGGCTCCACAAGAGCACGGTCCACCGCCTGGTGGCGGCCCTCAGCCGGTGGGGGTACGTCTCCCGGAGCCCGGATGGAGGCCGGTACCGGCTAGGGATCCGCCTGGCAGAACTGGGGCAGGTCGCCCTGCAGGCCCTGGACCTGCGGGCGGAGGCGGCGCCGCACCTCCGGGAGCTGGTCGCTCGCACGGGGATTACGGCGCACCTCGGGGTGCTGCACGGGACCGAGATCGTCTACCTCGACAAGGTGGAGAGCGACACGGCCACAGTCCGCATGGCGGCGACGATCGGCGGGCGGATGCCGGTCCACTCGACGGCCATCGGCAAGGCGATCCTGGCCCACCTGCCGGAGGACGACGTCAGGGCCCTGCTGGCTCGGACGGGCCTTCCCGCCCGGACCCCCCGGACCATCACCGACATGGAGGTCCTCATCGACCAGTTGCGGCTGGTCCGCCGCAGCGGCTGGGCGCTGGACGATACCGAGAACGAGGAGGGGATCCGCGCGCAGCCTCCGGAGCGCGCGGTCGCCGGCCGTCACGCCGGCGGATCCGAAGGCAATGGAGGGGTCACTCCGATGACGGCGGACGATCTGAGTCGCCTCATGGCCTACCGCCTCTGGGCACGCGGCCGGGTGCTGGCGAGCCTCGAAGTCCTCCCGGCCCAGACCTTCACGGCGCCGGCCGTCAGCAGCTTCCCGTCGATCCGCGACACGCTCGTGCACATCCTCAGCGCCGACATGATCTGGGTCTCCCGGCTGGGCGGCGTCTCCCCGGACGCCCACCTCCAGCCCGGGGACCACCCCGACCTGGCCTCGCTCCAGGCGCGCTGGGAGGTGGTGGACCGGGCCCTGCGCGCCGCCGTCGAAGGACCCCCTCCCGCCGACCCCGGCCGGGTGGTGACCTATCGCACCACCGCGGGCGTCGAGTACCGCCAGCCCCTCGGCCAGATCGTCCAGCACCTCGTCAACCACCAGACCTACCACCTGGGGCAGGTGGCCACGCTCGTCCGCCAGTTCGGCGGCCGGCCGCCAACGATCGACCTCGCCGTGTTCGATCGCGAGGGGGGTGCCGGATGAGGGAATCTTGAGGGTCCGATGCGACGCACCCGAGAGGGCGCGTACCAGGGCGCCATCCCGGGTGTGTCGCTGGGCCATCCGCGCATACGGCGTGAAGACCACGAAGCATCGAAGAACCCGCCAGGGCGTACAGTGTGGGCTATCGCAACCGTTGCGCGGGGCACGAGAACGATGGCCACCGCCGACGGGCATCCGTGCTGGTGCGGCCGGCGTACCCTTCGGGGGCAATCGAGGAACTGTACAGCCACTTCCGTCACGAAACGCTTGACATCCAGGCCAATCAGGTATACTGATTTCATTGATCACACGGTCGGTAGAGGGAGGGGTGATGTCCCTGGACTCCGCCAGCCGCCACCCCGAGCCCGCATTCCTCGCACAAAGCCGGTCGCGCCGGCGCCCGCTCCACCAGAGCCAGTTGCTGGCGGATCAGTTGCGCGAGCACATCGCCGCTGCCGCGCTTCCGGAGGGCGCGCGGCTGCCGAGCGAGCGGGAACTGATGCAGGCCACGGGTTACAGCCGGGCCACCGTGCGGGAAGCCCTCCGGCTGCTGGCCGACCAGGGCCTGGTCCGGACGCGGCCGGGGCCGAACGGAGGGGTCTTTGTCGCCCGGCCCGGCCCGGACCGGCTGGCCCATTCGCTCGGGATCCTCCTGGAGGCGTCGCACGTGGACCTGGCCCAGCTCCTCGAAGCACGGGTCGAGCTGGAGTCCGCGGCGGCCCGTCTCGCCGCCGCCCGCATCACGGACGACGAGCTCCGTGCCCTGCGCGAGTCGTGCGGCCGGTTCGCCGCGGCCGTGGAGCGAGCAGACCTCGACGCCTGCGTGGAGGAGAACCTCGAGTTCCACGTTCGCGTGGTGGCAGCAAGCCACAACGAGGTCCTCGTACTGCTTCACGATGCCATCCGGGAGCTGGTCCGGGTTTCGACCCGGGATCCCGTGTACAGCCTGGAAGTCCAGCGGCAGGTCGTGCGGGCGCACGATCGGATCGTGGACGCACTGGAGGCACGCGACGCGGAGGCGGCAGCTCGTCGGGTTCGCAAGCACCTCGCAGCCTTCGAGGTTTACCTGCAGCAGACGAACCAGTACGAACTGCTGCGGCGGCGGTTTCGACTCTAGGAGGCCGAGGACCGACGCGGGGAGGGGACCGACTTGGCAGGCGTGGGATTGCCGCCAGAGCACGAAGCACTCGCAGAGGCCGCGCTACAATTCGCACGTCAGATCATCGGGCCAGTGGCAGAAACGATCGATCGCGAAGACACGTTCCCCGTTGCAGTATGGAAGCAACTGGCAGAGCAGGGGTACACGGGGCTCGGAATCCCCGAGGAGTACGGAGGGAGCGGGGGCGACGTCCTGGCGGCGGCTCTGGTCGGTTGGGCGCTCACCCGTGCGAGCCCGGCCGTGGCGCTCTCCTACGGGGCGCATCTCAATCTCTGCGCCCACAACCTCTATCGCAACGGCAACGAGGATCAGCGCAGGCGGTACCTCCCGCGCCTGGCCAGGGGGGAGTGGATCGGCGCCCTCGGTCTGACGGAGCCCAACGCCGGATCGGACGCCACCGGCATTCGCGCGACGGCCCGCCGGGAGGGCGACGTGTACGTCCTCAACGGTACCAAGATGTTCATCACCAACGGTCCGGTCGCCGACGTGGTGCTGGTCTACGCGAAGACCCGGCCGGACCTGGGACAGCGCGGGATCAGCGCGTTCATCGTCGAGCGGACGTTCCCCGGCTTCCGGGTGGCTCAGACCCTCGACAAGCTGGGGATGCGCGGCTCACCCACCGGGGAGCTGGTCTTCGAAGACTGCCGCGTTCCGGCAGAGAACCTGTTGGGGCAGGAGAACGAGGGCCTGCGCATCATGATGAGCGGCCTTGACATGGAGCGGGCGTTTTTCGCCTGGGCGGGGGTGGGCATCGCCGAGGAGGCCTTTGAGCTCGCCCTTCGCTACGCCACCCAGCGGGAACAGTTCGGACGCCGGATCGGAGAGTTCCAGCTCATTCAGGCCAAGCTGTCCGACATGTACACCGGGATCCAGGCGGCACGGCTCCTGGCGCTTCACGCCTTGCAGCTCGTCCAGGAAGGGCGCAGGGCGAGCAAGGAAGCCGCGGCCGCTCTGCTGTTCGCGAGCCAGGTTGCCCGGCGAGCGACGGACGAGGCCGTACAGATCCACGGAGGCTACGGGTACGTCCGCGGCTCCGTCGTCGAGCGGCTGTTCCGCGACGCCAAGCTCATGGACATCGGTGCCGGGACGAACGAGATCCGCCGGACGCTGCTGGCGAGGGAACTTCTGGGCCTGCGGTGACCTGTGGAGCCTGATTGGGAGAGGGAGAAGGGAGGAAGGAACTATGCCCACCGGCCTCGAGATGAACCTCCTCCGCCGGTTCAACGTGGGCGACATCTTGCGGCGAAGCGCCCTCCGCACCCCTGACCGCCCGGCCCTGCGCTTCGGGGGCCGCAACATCTCGTACGCCGACCTGGACGGCATGGCCAACCGGGTGGGCAACGCTTTCCGGGCTCGGGGCGTTCAGCCCGGCGATGTCGTCGCCGTCCTGGCACTGAACTCCCCCGAGTTCGTCGCGACCTGGTTTGGCCTGGCCCGGATCGGCGCGGTCCTGCTACCGGTGAACGCCATGCTGCGAGGCCCGGAGATCTCCGCCATCCTGCGCCGGGCGCGGGTGAGAGGTCTCATCGTCGAGGAGGTCCTCCACCCCCTGGTCCAGACCGAAGCCGAGACGCTGGCGTCCGTTCCCTTCCGCTTCTGGCTGCCTTCCGGGCAGGCGGCGGACCCTCCGTCCGGTTGGGAAAGCTACCCTGCCGTGTTGAACGAGGCGGCGCCGGAGTTCCCGGAGGTCCAGGTGGAAAACGAGGCGCCGGCCACGCTCCTCTTCACGAGTGGAACAGAGTCAGCGCCCAAGGGTGTCGTCAACACCCATCTCAACTGGTACGCCGCACTTCTCTCCGCCCTGGCCGACCTTGAGCTCAACCGCCGCCACCGGCCGCTGCTGGCGCTTCCCCTGTTCCACGTCGCCGGGCTCTACCTGCTTCTCGGGACCCTGGCGACGGGGGCCACGGGTGTGCTCCTCCGCCGGATCGACGGCGCGGAGGTGGTCTCGGCCATCGAGTCGGAGCAGGTGACCTACCTGGTGCTGCCCGCCACGGCCTACGCCGGCCTTCTGCGCCTGCCCGACCTCGAACGGCGAAACCTCGGTTCACTCCGGCGGTGCGTGGTGTTCCAGTACCTGCCCGGCGAGGCGCTCGACCGCTGGCTGCAGTTGGTGCCGCAGGCAGAGTGGGTAGGGTATTGGGGCCAGTCCGAACTCACGCCGCTGGGGGCGAGCACCCCGCCGGAGGAACTCCGGGAACACCGGAGCCGTCCGGACCCGATCGGGAGGGCGCATCTGCCACTGGAGGTCCGCCTGGTCGACGGGGACGACCGGCCGGTTCCCCCGGGACAGGTCGGCGAACTGGTGGTCCGGGGTCCGGCGGTCATGGCCGGGTACTTCGACGACCCCGAGCGCACGGCGCAGGCGTTCCGGGGCGGGTGGCATCACACCGGGGACCTGGCTGTGGCCGACGAGGACGGCTTCCTCTACTTCGTGGACCGCCTGAAGGACATCGTCAAGACGGGGGGCGAGAACGTCTCGTCCCAGGAGGTGGAGGAGGTCATTGCCCGTCATCCCGCCGTCGCCGAGGTGAGCGTGATCGGGATTCCCGACCCCTACTGGGTCGAGGCCGTCGCGGCGGTGGTGGTCCGCCGGGGCCCGGTGACCGAGGAAGACATCATCCAGCACTGCCGTGCCCACCTGGCCTCCTTCAAGGTGCCGAAGCAGGTCTTCTTCGTGGAGGACCTCCCCCGGAGTCCGAGCGGCAAGATCCTGAAGCGCGAGCTGAAGCAGAAGTACGGTGGAAAGGCGTGACCGGATGCTAAGACGTCGTGTAGAGAACGGAGTATGTTGGCTGAGCCTCGACCGGCCGGAACGCCGCAACGCCCTCGGCTCCGAGCTCATGTCGGCCCTGGAGGACGCCCTGCGGGACGCCGCCCGTGACCCCGCCGTCCGGGCGATCCTTCTCACCGGCGAGGGGGAGAGCTTCTGCGCGGGCGGGGACCTCGACGAGTTCCGGACGTACGGTTCGCTGGATCCGACGGCTCTGTACGAACGAGCCCGCGGTGGCACGGGCCTCCTGCGCCTCGCCTTCGAGCTGACGACCCCGCTCGTGGTGGCGGCCCACGGCCACGCGCTGGCCGGGGGCATGGGCCTCGTGGCGATGGCTCACGTGGCGCTGGCCGCCGAGGGAACCGTGTTCGGCCTCACCGAGATCCAGGTAGGCCTGTTCCCGTACACGATCCTGCCCCTGGTGGTGCGGGCGGTGGGGCCCCGCAGGGCCCTCGAACTGGCCCTCACGGGGCGCCGGTTCCAGGCGCAGGAGGCGCTCGGGATGGGACTGGTGCACCGGGTGGTGCCGCGGGACCAGTTGCTCGGGGCGGCACAGGAGGTGGCACTCGAACTGGCCGGCCGCAGCCCGGTGGCGGTGCAGACCGGCCTGGAGGCGTGGAACGCCCTGAGGACCTGGGACCCGGGCCCGGCGCTCGATCACCTCAGCCTGCTTCGCAACGTGGCATTCGGCAGCCCTCAACTCCGCGCGGGCATCGAGCGGTTCCTGGGCCGGCGCCGGGGCTCCGGAGACGGGGACGCCGGCACAGGTGGGGCGGGGGGACGCGAATGAGGACGGTACGGATCGGCGGAGGGCTGGGCTTCTACGGGGACAGCCTCGTTCCGGCGCTTGAGATGGCGGAGCGGGGGGAAGTCCAGTACATCGCCTTCGACCACCTGGCGGAGCTGACCCTGGCGATCCTCCAGAAGGATAGGCAACGGGATCCTTCGCTCGGTTACACCCGGGACCTGATCCCTCTCATGGCGTCGATTCTCCCCGTGGCCCGCCGCAAGGGGATCCGTCTCGTGACGAACGCCGGCGGACTGAACCCACTCGAGGCTGCGCAGGTGGTGGCCCGCCTGGCCGGGCAGCTCGGCCTGTCCCTGCGGATCGGGGTGGTGGCGGGCGACGACCTGCTGGGCCGCCTCGACGAACTGCGTGGAGCCGGCGCCGACCTGGCGCACGCGGATACGGGCGAGCCGCTGGAGACGGTCCGGGACCGGCTGGTCTTCGCCAACGCCTACCTGGGAGCGCTGCCGATCGCCCGGGCGTTGGCCCAGGGGGCTCATGTGGTCATCACCGGCCGTGTGGCGGACAGTGCCCTGTTCCTGGGACCCATCCTGCATGAGTTGGGCTGGGTTCTCCCGGCTCCCGGAGGCGCAGAACCGGACGCTTCGCCGGCGGCCTGGGATCGGATCGCCGTCGGGGTGGTGGCTGGGCACCTCCTGGAGTGCTCCGGTCAGGTGACCGGCGGGAACCACAGCGGCAACTGGGCCGAGGTGCCGGACCTCGACCGGATTGGCTTTCCCGTCGCCGAGGTGGGAGAGGACGGGACACTTCGGATCACCAAGGTACCCGGGACGGGCGGCCGGGTGAACTTCGACACCGTGCGGGAGCAGCTCCTGTACGAGGTGCACGACCCCTCCGCGTATCACACGCCGGACGTGACGGTGGATCTCACAGGCGTCGAACTGGACGAGGTCGGGCCCGACACGGTCCGGGTGCGCGGTGTGCGGGGCCGCAGGCCTCCGTCCGCGTACAAGGTCGTCATGGGCTACCGGGACGGCTTCCTGGGGCAGGGGGTCGTGGGCTTCTCCTGGCCCGACGCGCTCCGCAAGGCGGAGGCGGCGGCGGAGATCCTCCGCCGCCAGGCCGGCGCCCGCCGGCTGCCGATCGAGGAGTTCCGGGTCGAGTACCTGGGCCTGGACTCCCTGCACGGCCCCCTGGCGAGCCGCCGGCACGCCGAGGACCTCAACGAGGTGTACCTCCGGGTCGCCGTCCGCACCCGGAGCCGTGAGGCCGCTGAAGCCTTCGCCCGCCTGCTCCCGCCCCTCGGTCTCAGCGGCCCTCCCACGGCCAGCGGGTTCATCGGCGTCGACCGGGTGCGGGAGCTGCTGGGCGTCTGGCCTACCCGTGTGCCGCGGGAATGGGTCGACCCGTTTGTGGAGGTCCAGGTCATGGAAGTGTGACCCGGTGAGTTCGGCGCAGAGGATTGACGGACGAGGGGAGGCTCACGGGTGCGGCTACAGTTGGTGCAGATTGCCACAGCACGTGCCGGAGACAAGGGGGATATCGCGGACATCAGCCTCTTCGCCCCCAACAAGGAAACGTACGAGGTACTGGAGCGGCAGGTGACGGCCGATCGAGTTCGCGCCCACTTCGAGGGGGTGGTCCGGGGCCCAGTCTTCCGTTACGAGCTTCCCCTCCTGCGAGCGCTGAAGTTCGTCCTCCACGGGGCGCTCGACGGCGGCGCTGCCCGGTCGCTGAGGGCGGACAACCTCGGCAAGACGCTGGGGGCCGCACTTCTGCGCATGGAGATCGACTGGCCGGAGGGCGTGCCGGCACGTGCTGCAGGGAAGCGTCGCGAGGAGGGAGGCCGGTGAGTTCCCCCATCGAGCGCCTGCACGCAGAGCGCGCCCGCATCATGGCCGGCGGGCGTGAACAGTACCACCGTCAGCTCGCCGAGCAGGGCAAGATGTTCGTTCGCCGGCGCCTGGAGCGACTTTTCGGGCCCGGCGGCATCGAGTGGGAGGACGGCCTCTTCGCCGAGGTGCAGAACCCCGAGTTGCCGGCGGACGCGGTGGTCACTGGCGTCGGACGGGTCGGCGATCGCCGCGTCGCGTTCGCCGCGACGGATTCGACCGTCAAGGCCGGCTCCATGGGCCCCAAGTCCGTCGAGAAGATCCTGCGCATCCAGGAGACCGCGATGCGACTCGGCATCCCGATCCTCTACCTGATGGACTCGGCCGGCGCCCGCATCGTGGACCAGGTGCGCAACTTTCCGGGACGCAGGCACGGGGGGCGGATCTTCTACAACCAGGTGCACATGTCCGGCGTGGTTCCGCAGATCAGCGTCCTGTTCGGGCCGTCCCCGGCGGGGGCAGCATACATTCCGGCGTTCTCGGACGTCGTGATCATGGTCGAGGGCCAGGCGAGCGCCTACCTCGGGTCTCCCCGCATGGCGGAGATGGCCATCGGCGAGAAGGTCACCCTGGAGGAGATGGGCGGAGCCCGGATGCACTGCACGGTGAGCGGCCTGGGCGACTTCCTCGTCGAGTCGGAGGAGGAAGCCATCCGCCTGGTGCAGGCGTACCTCAGCTACATGCCGTCGAACTGGCAGGAGCTCCCACCCCTGGCGGAACCCCAACCGCCGGAGGAAGGGATCGACCTCGAGACGACCGTGCCCGCCGACCAGAACCGGCCGTTCGACATGTATGCCTTCATCCGGGGACTCGTGGACGCCGGCTCGTTCCTGGAGGTGAAACGGCTCTTCGCCCCCGAGTTGATCACGGGGCTGGCCCGCCTCGGGGGCCAGGTCGTCGGCGTCGTGGCGAACCAGCCGCGCGTGAAGGGGGGGACCCTGTTCGTCGATTCCGCGGACAAGGGGGCCCGGTTCATCTGGCTCTGCAACGCCTACAACATCCCTCTCCTGTTCCTCGCCGACGTCCCCGGCTTCATGATCGGGTCGGCGGTGGAGCGTCAGGGCATCATCCGTCACGGCGCCAAGATGATCGCCGCCGTCTCCGAGGCGACCGTGCCGAAGATCTCGGTGATCGTGCGAAAGTGCTACGGCGCCGGCCTGTACGCCATGGCTGGTCCGGCCTTCGGCACCGATGCGGTCCTGGCCTTGCCCTCGGCGCAGGTGGCGGTGATGGGGCCCGAGGCGGCCGTGAACGCGGTCTTCTACAACGACATCCAGGCCATCCCGGATCCCGACGAGCGCCGTCGCTTCGTCGCCGAGCAGAGGGAGCGGTACGCCAGGGACATCGACATCTTCCGCCTGGCGGGCGAGCTGATCGTGGACGACATCGTCGCTCCGTCCGAACTTCGCGACCAGTTGATCCGGCGGTTCCGGGCGCTGCGCGGCCGGCGAGGCACGCTGCCGGCGAAGCACTGCCCGGTACACCCCGTGTGAAACAGAAAAGGAGGCAGGGTTCATTCCCATGGTGGTCGCCAACATGGCCGGTGTTGTTCGCACCGTCCTGGTCAAGCCAGGCGATACGGTCGCCGCCGGACAGGACGTCATAATCCTCGAATCCATGAAGATGGAGGTTCCCGTACCGGCCGCGTCGGGCGGAGTGGTCCGCCACGTGAAGGTCCGGGAGGGTGACTTCGTCGACGAGGGGGACATCCTGGTCGAGCTGGAGTGAGTTCGAACAGCGTAACGGGCGCGACCCCCGTGACGGGGCCAGGATGCCACCCCGGTCCGGGTGCGATCGCCGGGGTGCCATTCGGAGGCACCCCGGCTCATCGTGCCCTGCATCGGGCCATACTAGGCCCGGCAGGCGGATCGGAGAAGGGGGTGGGCCGTTGCGCGACCGGGTCGCGCTGACCGGAGACCTCGATCGCGACGTCCAGGCCCTCAAGCACCTCATCCCCGCCGACGACCTCCAGGACCGGCGCCTCGTCTTGGGGCGGGGGCGCGGGCCGGAGGCGGCGCTCCTGTACATCGAGGGGCTTGCCGACCCGCAGGTCCTCAACCGGGACATCCTGGGCCCGCTCCTCGGCGGGCTGGCGGGCCAGAGCGAGGGTCCGGCGGGCGCGGCCGCCGGAGCCGTGACCGCGGCCGAGGCGATCGCCCGCCAGTGCACGTCCGTCTCCCGCATCCAGGCCAGCGCCGACCCGGGCCGGCTGGCCGGTGCGCTCCTGGACGGCGAGGCGGTGCTCCTGGTCGGCGGCAGCCGCACCGGGGCGGCGCTGCAGGCCGCCGGCGGCCCGGATCGTCCGGTCGAGCCGCCGGGCGTGGAGGCGAGCCTGCGGGGCCCCCGCGACGCATTCGTCGAGAGTCTCGTGAACAACGTCGCCCTCGTCCGCCGGCGGATCCGGGACCGGTCCCTCCGAGTCCGGATCTTGCGCGTGGGCAGGCGCAGCCGCACCCGCGTGGCGCTGCTGTACCTCGGGGACGTGGCCCGGCCGGAGCTCGTCCGGGAGGTGCGGCACCGGCTGGAGACCATCGACTTCGACGGGATCCTCGACGCGCACCAGCTGGCGGAGATGCTGGGGCACGAGGGCAGATCCCCCTTCCCACGTGTGGAGAAGACGGAACGCCCGGACCGAACGGCGGCCGCCCTCTTCGAGGGTCGGGTCGCGGTGCTGGTGGACGTGTCGCCCTTCGCCCTCCTGGTCCCGGTCATCTTGCTGGATTCGTTTCAGGCGCCGGACGACTACTACACGCTCCCCGCGCTGACGGCGTTCGTCCGCATCGTCCGTCTCCTCGGCTGGGCGGTGGTGACGTACCTGCCAGCGCTGTACGTGGCGGTGGCGCAGTACAACCCCGACTTGGTGCGCACCGAACTCACGCTGTTCATGCAGGCGGACCGCACGGGGATCCCCTTGACGCCGGTGGTCGAGGTGATCTTCCTGGAGTTCACCATGGAGATGATCCATGAATCGCTCATCCGCCTGCCCGAAAAGGTGGGTTCGGCGGCGACGATCGTGGGCGGCCTGATCATCGGCCAGGCGGCCGTGCAGGCCCGGCTCATCTCCAGCGTGGTGGTCATCGTGGTGGCGTCCTCGGCCATCGGTTCGTTCACGTTCCCGAACGCCGAGATGGGGCTGTCGTGGCGTCTGGTGAAGTGGCTCAACATCGGGGCGGCGGCGCTGTTCGGCCTGCACGGGCTGTTCATCGCCTCGCTTTGCCTCCTGGCCTACCTCAACAGCATCGACTCCTTCGGCGCGCCGTACCTGGCTCCGATCAGCCCGCACCTCCCGCGGGACGCCGCCCGTGACACGCTGCACCGGATGCACTGGGGGCGGCTCCGGTGGCGGGGATCGGTGTTCCGCCCGACCGACCCGGACCGCGCGCCCCGCAGCGTTGCGCAGCAACAAGGCCTGACGCCGACCTCCGCGCCACCCGGCCGTCTCGGTCCGAAGGGGCGTGGTTCGCCGTGAACTGCCGCCTACAGGGGTGCCTGCGCCGCGTGGCCCTGGCCGGCGCGCTCGCCGTGTCGAGCGCCGGGTGCTGGGACCTGCGGACGCTCGACCAGCGGGCCTTCGCCCTGCTCATGGCAATCGACCGCCAGGAGGGACAGTGGCAACTCACGGCGCAGATCGCCGTACCGGGCGGACAGGACCGGGGAGGCGGCGCCGAGGGCACGCCCGCGGCCATCGAGCTCGTGTCCGGCAGGGGAAACTCGCTCCGGGAAGCGCTGGACGACCTCCGCAGCCGCCTGCACCGGGAACTGGACACGAGTCACATGGACACGGTGGTCATCGGCGAGGCGGCCGCGCGGGAGGGGCTCGACCGGCTCCTCTTCCTGAGCCGGTCGCTGCGCGTGCCCGTGGTGGCGTCCGTGGCCGTCAGCCGGGGCCCGGCCGCCGAGGTGACCCGGGCGCGCAGCCCGGCCCTCAACCTGCCGGCGCTCTTCACCGCCCGGGCCTTCACGGGCTCGTTCACGCGGCACCCCGGGGTCATCCCGGTACCCGTCTGGATGCTGTTCAACCGCCTCCTTCCGTCGCCGTTCCAGGACCCGTACGCCCCGGGCCTGGTCTCCCGCGAGGGGCAGATCGACTTCGCCGGGGTCGCCCTCTTCTCGGGCCCCCGCATGGTCGGGTGGCTGGACGGGCACGATGCGGCGACCCTCGGGGTGATCCGGGCGCGCCGGGTGGTCGGTTCGGTGAGTGCCGACGTGCCGGCACAGGATGGGCAGCCCGGCGGCCGCACCGTCCTGCGGGTGGTCACCGGCCGCATCCGGTACTCGGCCGACCTTCGGGACGGGCGACCGGTATTGCGCCTGAACGCGTCCTTCCACGGCGACCTCGATGAGGCGCCGCCGGGACTTCTTCGGGACGCTCAAGGGCAGGCGCGGGTCGAGCAGGCCCTGGCGCGCGAGTCCGAGGCGCGCCTGGAGAGCCTGCTCCACCGGCTGCAAGAGATCGGCAGCGATCCGATCGGGTTCGGGGAAGACTTCCGGGTACGGTGGCCCGACTCCCCGTTCGTGCGGGACAAGGCGTCCTGGCAGGCCGCCTACCGGCAGGCGGAAGTCGAGGCGCGGGTCGACATCTCGATCACCAGCTCGGGTCACCGGGAGTGAGAGGGGGTGGCCGCGCTGGCAAGCGCCGGGATGGGCCCGGGGAGCCGGGCTCGGATCGCCTCCGGGGAGTTCGTGGCCCTGGTGGCGCTGGGAACGCTCTGAGGTTCGATCTTCCTCCTGCCCGGGCTGGCCGTCGAGGCGGGAGGACGCGCGGCCTGGATGGTCGCCGTGCTGGCCGGCGTGACCGCCTGGCTGGCGGGGCTGGTGGTGGCCGGCCTCAGCCGGCGCTTCGCCCCCGTCAGCGTGTTCCGCTACGCCGGCGTGCTGGTCGGGCCCTGGCTCGGGAAAGCCCTCGGCGGCGCCATCGTGCTCACGGCGTTGGTGAACGCGCCCGTGGACCTGCGCGTGGCGGTGCAGGCGCTGTTCGGCGTGTTCTACCAGCAAACGCCGCCGTGGGTCGTTGTCATCATCTCGGCCGTTGGCGCCCTCGCCCTCGTGTGGTGGGGCCCGGTGCGGCTGGCCCGGCTGCAGCCGCTCCTGCTCGGGATCGTCGGGGCGGTGACGATGCTGCAGGTGCCGTTCCTGTGGCAGCGCAGCGAGTGGCGGCTGCTCCTCCCCGTTCGGTTTGAGGACGTGGCCGTCGGGAGCCGGGCGTTCCTGGCGGCGCTCGGCACCTTCCGGCTTCCCCTCATGCTGGCCTGGGTGGTGGCGCTCCTGGAAGAACCGCACCGGGCGCTGGAGCTCTACACGAAGGGGTTCTGGCTGGGGTGGCTCCTCGTGTTCCCCATGGTGGCGTTCCCGGTCGCCATCTTCGGTCCGGAAGGGGCACGTGAACTGAACAACCCCTTTCCCTACGTGCTATCGATCATCCGCCTGCCCAACTTCCCGGTGGAGAAGGTCGACTACCTGGCGCGGCTTACCTACAGTCTCACCGCGCTCGTGGTGGTGGCGCTCTTCTACCACATGGTCGCCGCAGGTGTGGGAGAGCTGACGCGGACGCGGCGGGACCGGCCGGTTCTGGCCCTGGCGGCCGCCGCGTCGGTACTTCTCACGGTGTGGATGCTGCCGGACGAGCCCGGGGAGCGCCTCAGCCGGGCCGTCCTGGTCGCGACGCTTGCCCTGGAGACCGGGTTCGTCGTTCTCTGGGCGCTGGGCCGGCTGCGCCGCCCCTCCCCGGCGACCCTCCGCCGATCGACGGACGGGGGGTAGGCGGGTCGTCCAGAACCCGGGTGCCGCGGGGCCGGTACGCGTCCAACCGGGAATCTTGCGTCTCGCAGGGGCCGCGGGTACGCTGGAACCGGGCGGGGGGTCGTGCACGTACGGGGAGGAGGCCGGTGTGGTGGGCCCATCGGGCAAGACCGTCCTGGTCACCGGGTACGCGAAGGCCCCGCAGGGCACGTCGATGTACGAACAGTACAAGTACGCGGGGATCGTGCTGGAGGTCGAGACGGCGACGCACCGCGTGGTGGACGTCGAGTTCACCTTCGTGACGCAGCTGGCTCGGGACTTCGTGCGCCGTCTCATCGTGGGGTACTCCCTCCTGGATGAGGTCGACGAGATCGTCGCCGTGCTGAACGAACGGTACCTGGCCCCTTCACGGGAGGCGGTCGTGGTCGCGCTGCGGGCGGCCGCGCAGCGGTATCAGGAGCACGTCAAGTCCCGCAGGTGAGCGATCGTCTCAGGGTAACGAATCGATCTTCTTCGAGTGACCTGTGCGCGAAGGGAGGAATCCACGTTCTTCCCGTCGTAATGTGCATGTAACAAACGACAGCCAAGACGGGGCGGAGCCCTCCGGCCGCCGGGTGGCGGCGGGGGGTCCGCCACCGGGGCAACGGGTGGTTCACCTGTGCCGGGGGGATCACCTCCCTCCGGGGAAGCAGGCGAGACCTAGCCCCTGGTGTGTTCCCTGCCTCGACAGGCGCTCGGCCGCGGCGGTGGGGGACCCCTGGGTGCTAGGTTTTTGTTATCGATCGAGCCCGGTCGCGGAGGGTTGTGGTCGGGATTGGTGCACTCGTCGAAGCTGCGGACGGCCGCGGAGGCCGTGTCCGCCGTCCGTGACGGGGACACGGTCATGGTCGGGGGCTTCGGGTTGGTCGGGGCTCCCCTGACCCTCATCGACGCACTGGCTGCCTCAACGGCGAAGGACCTGACGGTCATCAGCAACAACGTGGGGGAGCCCGGGCGGGGCCTGGGTGTGCTGCTGCGCCAGCGGCGCATCCGCCGGGCGATCGGCTCGTTCTTCACCAGCAACCCGGAGGTGGCCGAGGCGGCCGGCCGGGGCGAGCTGGAGGTCGAGCTGCTGCCCCAGGGGACGCTGGCCGAGGCCATCCGGGCTGGCGGCGCAGGTATCGCCGGGTTCTACACCCCCACCGGGGCGGGTACGGAGCTGGCGAGGGGTCGGGAGACCCGGCGGATCGGCGACCGGGAGTACGTGTTCCAGCCGGCCCTCACGGCGGACGTGGCCCTCATCCGGGCGCACGTGGCCGACGAGTACGGCAACCTCGTGTACTACAAGACGGCCCGGAACTTCAACCCGATCATGGCCACGGCGGCCCGCCACGTCATCGCGGAGGTCGACGAGGTCGTGCCGGCGGGTCAGCTGGACCCCGAGCGGATCGTCACCCCGCACCTCTACGTCGACGTCCTCGTGATCGCCACTCACAAGCTCGAGGGGGTGCCACGGGGTGTCTGAGGACGTGCGCTGGCGCATCGCCCGGCGGGCCGCTCTGGAACTGCGCCCCGGGGACGTGGTGAACCTGGGGGTCGGAATCCCGACCCTCGTGGCCGACTGCCTGCCCCCCGGCCTGACCGTCTTCCTCCACACGGAGAACGGGATGCTGGGGGTGGGCCCGTCGCCGGCGCCGGGCTCGGAGGATCCCTACCTCATCAACGCCGGCAAGCAGCCCGTGACGGAGTTGCCGGGCGCCTCCTACTTCCACAGCGCGGACTCGTTCGCCATGATCCGCGGCGGCCACATCGACGTGGCCATCCTGGGCGCGCTGCAGGTGGACGAGCGGGGGCGCGTCGCGAACTGGGCCGTTCCGGGCCGGTCGGTGCTTGGCGTGGGCGGGGCGATGGATCTGTTGACCGGCGCGCGGCGGGTCATCGTGACCATGACCCACACCGGGCCCGGAGGGGAGCCCAAGCTGGTCCCCGAGTGCACCTATCCCATCACCTCCGTGCGCCCCGTGGACGTGGTGGTCACCGACCTCGCGGTTTTCCGCTGGGTCAACCGGGAGGGCCTGGTGCTCACCGAGGTCGCTCCGGGCGTCACGGTCGACGACGTGCGGGCCCGCACGGCCGCCCGGTTTCGCGTTGCCCAGGAGATCCAACCCTGGCAGGAGGTGCCCGGCGTTGCGTGAGGTGGTGATCGTCTCGGCTGTCCGCACCGCCGTGGGGCGGCTCGGAGGCGTGTTCAAGGACGTGCCTCCGGAGGTGCTGGCCGCCCGCGTCATCACTGCCGCCCTGGAGCGGGCCGGCGTGCCGGGGGAGATGGTCGAGGAGGTGATCATGGGCCAGGCCAAGCAGACCCAGGATGCGGCCAACCTGGCCCGGGTGGCGGCGCTGAAGGCGGGCCTGCCGGTTGAAGTGCCGGCCTACACCGTGAACCGGCAGTGCGGCTCCGGCATGCAGGCGGTCCACAACGCCGCGCAGGCCATCGCCTGCGGGCTCATCGACGTTGCCGTCGCGGGCGGGGTCGAGAGCATGAGCACTGCCCCCTTCTACCTGCGCGGGGCGCGCTTCGGCCTTGGCTCGGGCAACGCGGTGCTGGCGGACCCCAACACGGAGAGCCAGCCCGGGTCGCAGCCCCAGGAGACGTACGGCCGGCTGACCATGGGGATGACGGCAGAGATCCTCGCCGAGCGGTACGGCATCTCCCGGGAGGAGCAGGACCGCTTCGCGCTGGCCAGCCATGAGAAGGCGCTGGCGGCCATCGCCGCCGGGGCCTTCAAGGACGAGATCGTCCCGGTTCCGGTGACCGCCGGCAAGGGCGAGACCGTCCTGGTGGACACCGACGAGCATCCCCGGCAGACGAGCCTGGATGCCCTCGCCCGCCTCAAGCCGGCGTTCAAGCCCGACGGCACGGTCACCGCCGGCAACGCGTCGGGGCGGAACGACGGCGCCAGCGCGATGGTCGTGATGTCCGCCCAGCGGGCGAGGGAACTGGGGCTGCGGCCGCTCGCCTACATCCGCGGACAGGCCGTGGCGGGGGTGTCGCCCGAGGTGATGGGCCTGGGCCCGGTCCCGGCCACCCGGAAGGTACTCGAGCGGACGGGGCTGCGGCTCGACCAGATGGACCTGGTCGAGATCAACGAGGCCTTTGCCGCCCAGACGCTGGCCGTCCTGCGCGAACTCCCGGTCGACCCTGCCCGGCTCAACGTGCGCGGCGGGGCGATCGCCCTGGGCCACCCGATCGGGAATTCGGGGGCCCGCATCCTGGTTACGCTCGTTCACGCCCTGCGCCAGACCGGCGGGCGTTACGGCCTGGCCACGCTGTGCATCGCCGGGGGCCAGGGCATCGCCACCGTCGTCGAGGCAGCGGGCTGATTCCTGGATTCACCGCAGGATCATCGCAGTCCAATCAGGGAGGGGCATAGCACGATGCATGGTCTGAGCAAGGGGCGTGGGTTTTGGGGTGGCCGTTCTTCTCGCCGGGTCCTGCTGGCCGCCGCGCTCTCGGTCGCGCTGCTGGCTGCCGGCTGCGGCGGTGGTGGGGGCGCCGGGACGGCGGGGTCCGGTCAGAAAGCGCCGGCCGGAGGGGGTTCCGCCTCCGCCGAGGTGACGTACCCGTCCGAGGTGACCATCGGGGCCCTGGTTCCGCTCACGGGCACGGGGGCCTCGTACGGTGTGCTCGACTCGAACGGCGCCAACCTGGCCGTGGAGCAGCTCAACGCCAAAGGCGGCGTGAAGGGGATCAAGATCAAGATCGAGTACGAGGACCACCAGGCCAAGCCGCAGGTGGCGATCACGGGCTTCAACCGGCTCGTCGACGTGCACAAGGTGCCGTACGTTCTGTCCAGCTACTCCAGCGTCACGCTGGCGGTCGCGCCCCTCGCCGACGAAAAGAAGGTTGTCGTGATGAACGGTGGTGGCCAGAGCGATAACCTCGCCGGCGCGGCGAAGTACTTGTTCAACGACATCCCGCTGGTGGGCTTCGAGGCCCGGTCGCTGGCCCAGTACCTGGTCAAGGAGCGCGGCGTCAAGACGGCGGCGATCATCTTTGCCAACGACGACGGGGGCCGCTCGAGCCTCAAGGCGTTCAAGGAAGCGTTCACCCAGGCCGGCGGCACGATCGTTGCCGAGGAGGCCAGCGAGCTCGGCGGCAGCGATTTCCGGCCGCAGCTGGCGAAGATCAAGTCCAAGAACGCGGACGTCATGTTCATCGCCACGTACGGGCGGGACACGGCCGTCATCATCAAGCAGGCGCGGGAGGTCGGGGTCCCTGGGGTCTACGCCAACACGTCCTGGTCCGTGATCCCCGACGTGTTCAAGCTGCCGGAGGCAGAGGGGCTCCTGTTCACGGCCCTGCACTTCACCCCGGAGGCGGGGTTTGCTGAGGCGTACAAGGCCAAGTATGGCGAGGACCCGGCTCTCTACTCCCTCACGTTCTATGACGGCGTCATGATCTTCGCCAAGGCCCTGGAGTGGGTGGTGGACCACAAGTTGCCGCTCAACGGCGAGAGCATCTACAAGGCCATCAAGGAGATCCGTACCTTCCCCGGCGGCGCTGGCCCGGTGACCTTTGCCGACGACGGCACCAGCACGAAGGACGTGGCCATCCGTGTGCTCAAGAACGGGAAGGGTGAGGATGTGAAGATCCTCAAGGCGGGTCAGTAGCAGTGCCCGGGGTCCTGGGCGGCGGGTACGCCGGGTGCGCCCCGTCGCCCGGGGCCATCCCAGCTGCGTGACGCCCATCGGGGGTAGGAAATGTGGACCTGACCCTTCAGCTCCTCTGGACTGGCCTTGCCCTGGGCGGTATCTACAGCATGCTCGCCATGGGCTTCACGCTCATCTATGGCACCACCCGACAGTTCCATGTAGCCCATGGTGGCATCTTCACGGTGGCCGGGTACGTGGGTTACATCGTTGCAGAGCGCCTGGCTCTTGGTTTGGTACCTGCCCTGGTGGTTGCGGTGATGGCCGCGGGCCTCGGTGGGCTAGCCGTGTACGAGGGGGTGTACCGCCCGCTCGTGCGCCGGGGCGCCACGCCGCTCGTGGTGTTCATCGCTTCCCTGGGACTCCTCTATACGCTAGATAACCTGTGCGCTCTCCTCTTCGGCCAGGACCCCCTCGTGGTGGAGACCGACCTGAAGGTACCATGGTCCCTGGGGAGCGTGTCGGTCACGCCGCTCCAGGTTGTCACCGTCGCGGTCGGGCTCGCGGTTTTTGGCGCCGCAGAGGCCATTCTGCGGTGGACCTCGGCGGGCAAGGCGCTACGCGGGGTGGCCGACTCGCCGGAGATGGCGCAGATCGTCGGAGTCGATGTCCGCAAGGCGTACCGCCTGGCCTACGTCATGGGGTCGGCAATCGCCGCCCCTGCGGCCCTCCTGATCGCCGCTGACGCCGGCATCACGCCGTTCCGGGGCAGCCTCCTGGTGCTCCTCTCTGCTGTCATCATGATCATGGGCGGTCTGGGGAGCCTCCCCGGAGCGCTGCTGGCCGGGTTTTCCGTGGCGCTGGCGGAGAGTCTCTCGGTTTCTGTTGTGTCTGCCGAATGGTCGGCAGCACTCGTGTTCACGGTGTTCATGGTCTTCATCGTGGTGCGGCCCACCGGCTTTTTCGGCGACAAGGTGACATCCGCCAAGCTGTGAGGCGGTCGTCACTCGGAGGAGGTCGCCTGCCCTGTCGTACGTGCTGAATTTCCTGATCATGGCCGGGATCTACAGCATCCTCTCCCTTTCGCTGAACCTCCTGATCGGATACGTCGGTGTCTTCTCCCTTTCGCACGCCGCGCTCTTTGGCATCGGCGCGTACGTCAGCGCGCTGACCGTGAAAGAGCTCCACCTACCGTGGCTTCTCGCCGTGTTGGGGGCCGTGCTCGTGACCGGCATCGCCGGCAGCCTTGTGGCCGGGCCCGCGCTACGAATCGCCGGTGACTACTACGTCGTGGCATCCTACGCCCTGCAGGTCATCGCGTATGCGGCCTTCGTGAACCTGACGGAGATCACGCAGGGTCCGGCGGGGCTTCCGGGCATCCCCCGGCCGGAGATCTTCGGTTTCCGTGTCGCCGGTCCGGTTCCGTACCTCGTCTTGACGGCCGCGTGTGTCTTGCTGGCCCTCGGCGTCGTGTGGAGGGTGGCACACTCCCCCTTCGGTCGGGTTCTGCGGGCGGTTAGCGAGGACGAGGTCGCGGTGATGGCCCTCGGCAAGGACGTCGTAGGCGCGAAGGTGAAGGTCGCGATGGTGTCCGCTGCTCTGGCCGGTATGGCCGGCAGCCTCTACGCCCACTACGTGACGTTCGTCAACCCGTCCAGTTTCACCGCGGACGAGTCGGTGTTCATCGCCACCCTGGTGATCGTGGGCGGCACGGGCAGCGTATGGGGATCCATCCTGGGCGCCCTGACTCTCACCGCGCTCCCGGAGGCCATCAAGGTCCTGCCGGTCCCGCTTTCCGTGGTCGGCCCGTTGCGGCAGTTGCTGTATGGTGTGCTGCTTGTCGCTTTCATGTTTCTCCGGCCACAGGGCCTGTTGGGGCGGAGCCCCTCCCGGACCTTGCGGAAGCCCACGCCTCAGGTCGCCGGCACCCCCGAAGTGGAGGTGTGAACATGCTGCTGGAAGTGGACCACGTCAGCATGCACTTCGGCGGTCTGGTGGCAGTCAGCGACTGCACCTTCGGGGTCCGGCAAGGCACGGTGACATCGCTGATCGGCCCGAACGGCGCCGGCAAGACCACCGTGTTCAACCTCATCACGGGGTTCCTCCGGCCCACCACCGGCCGCATTCGTTACGAGGGCCGGGACGTCACGGGCCTCTCGCCGCAGCGACTCCTGCGCATGGGCGTTGCGCGCACCTTTCAGAACCTGCGCCTGCACCTCCAGATGACCGTCCTTGAGAACGTGATGCTGACCGCTCAGCGCCAGCCTGGCGAGGACATGTGGTCGCTCTTTCTGCGGCCCCGCATGACGTCCCGGGCCGAGGCAGAGGTGCGGGAACGGGCCCTCGAGCATCTGGACTTCGTGGGCCTGGCGGACAGGGCAGGGGAACTGGCCGACAACCTGTCGTACGCCGAGCAGAAGCTCCTGTCGATTGCCCGGATCCTCATGACGGAGGCTCGCTTGCTCCTTCTCGATGAACCGGCTTCCGGGCTGGACCCGGACTCGCTTCGCACGGTGCTGCCCGTTGTGCGGCGGCTGGTCGAGCGCGGCAAGACGGTACTCCTGATCGAGCACAACATGGACCTGGTCAAGGAACTGGCGGACGAGATCGTCTTCCTTCACCAGGGAACCGTGCTGGCCCAGGGCAAGCCGGCCGACGTCATGTCCAACGCAGAGCTCACGGCCATCTACTTCGGGGGCGGGGTGACGGCATGAGCAGGGCGGTGCTGGAGGTGGACGGCCTCCGGGCCGCATACGGCAACAAGGAGGTCCTCCACGGGATCCACCTGCACCTGGCGCCCGGAGAGATCGTTGCGCTCTTGGGCCACAACGGGGCCGGGAAGTCGACCACCTTGCGCGCCATCTTCGGGCTCGTGCCGCCCACGGATGGCGTGGTCCGGCTGGACGGGCGGCCGGTACACCGGCTCCCGCCTGCTGACCGTGTCCGGGCCGGCCTGTCCATGACCCCGCAGGGCCGTGGGGTGTTCCCCCGGCTGACCGTTCAGGAGAACCTCGACCTGGCCGCCTACACCGTGCCGCGCGGTGAGCGCCCGGAGAGGCTGCGGCAGGTACTGGAGACGTTCCCCATCCTGGGCGAGCGCCTGAGGCAGCGGGTTGGCACCATGTCCGGCGGCCAGCAGCAGATGGTTGCCCTTGCCATCGCCCTCATGCAAGGCCCCCGGGTCCTCATGCTGGACGAGCCCTCCGTGGGTCTCTCTCCTGTCATGGTCGAGCAGGTCCTCAAGAGCATCCTCGAGATCAACCGCCGGCTGGGGACTGCCGTTCTGCTGGTCGAGCAGAACGTGCCCGCTGCCCTTTCCGTGGCGAAGCGGGTGCTGGTGATGAAGACCGGGCGCATCGTCGCGGAGGCCCGGCCTGAGGACCTCTCGGGCAACGCCCTCTGGGACCTGTTCTGAGGCGGCGCGGCGGCAGGCGTCTCAGGCACGTGCCGAGCCCCAAGCCGCTCCGGAGGTGGATGGAGCCATGCTGGCGGTTGTCAAGCGCGGTCCCGGTCCAGGCATCGGAGTGGAGGAGGTACCCGATCCGGAGCCGGGCCCCGGTGAGGTCCTGGTCCGCGTGCGGGCCGCGGCGATCTGTGGCAGCGACCTGCACATGTGGGCGGGGCACTCCGGGTACGAATGGGTTCAATACCCGTTGATCCCGGGGCATGAAGTGACGGGGGTGATCGTCGCCACCGGCGCCGGGGTCCCCCGGGAGCGGGTGGGCGAGCGCATCGTGGTGAACCCCTACGTCCCCTGCGGCCGGTGCTCGGCGTGCCTCTCCGGGAGTCCCCAGCTTTGCGACGGAGGTGGGTCGGCCATGGAGAAGGTGCCGGCCCGCTCGCTCCAGATCGGTTTCCGACGTCCCGGAGGCTTTGCGGAGCTGGTTACCGTTCCAGCTACGTCGGCAGTACCGCTCCCGGAGGGCCTGGGCTTCCGGGAGGCCGCTCCGCTCGAGGCCTTCGCCGTCGCCGTGCATGCGGTGGAACTGTGCAGCGTCCGGCCGGGGGACCGCGTGGCCGTGCTGGGTCCCGGCCCCATCGGACTGGGCGTGGTCCTGGCGTTGGCCGGCATGGGCCTGGAGCTCCTGATCCTGGCGGGGCTGTCGTCCGATGCCGCGCGCCTGGCCCGCGGCCGCGATCTGGGGGCGACCCACACAGCGTTCGTCGATGAGGTGGATCTGGCGCAGTACGTAGCGGCTCTGACCGGGGGCGCCGGACTGGACGCGGTGTTCGATGCCACCGGGAACCCGGCTGCCGTGGGTCCGGCCATCCGGTCGCTGCGGCGAGGTGGGGAGCTGGTGCTCGTCGGGATCAGCGGCCGGCCCGCCGAGTTGCCGCTCAACCAGATCGTCCGGGGGGAGATCGTCCTCCGCGGTAGCTACGGCATCACTCCCAGATCGCTGCAGCGCGCGGCTGCCATGGTGGCGTCCGGCCGTGCGCCCCTCGGGCGGCTCGTGACCCACGTCCTGCCCCTATCCGAGGCCGCCAGCGCCTTCGAGCTCGCCCACTCCGCCCAAGCGGGCAAGGTCCTCCTGGCGCCCGTACCCGAGGAGGTCTGAACGGATGCAGATCATCGACCTGAGCCTTCTGATCCGAGACGGACTGCAGTCGTACCCCTCGCATCCACCCATCCGGATCGCCCCGCACAACACGTTCGAGGAGACGGCGCCGCGCTACACGCCGCCCTGCCAGGGCTTCTCCTCCAAGATGATCTCGATCTCCGACCACGGCGGCACCCACGTCGACGCCCCGGTGCACTTCGTGCCCGGCGGCGCGTCGATCACGGACCAACCCCTGGGACGACACATGGGGCCAGGGGTGTTGTTGGACGTCTCCTCGAAGCCGGCGAGTCAACCGGTCACCGGCGCCATGCTGGAGCAAGCCGAGCGGGCCGCCGGGGTCCGCGTGGGAGAGGGGGACATCGTCCTCATCCGGTGCTGGCCCGGCCAGTGGGGTGACCCCGGCTTCCTGGAAGCCGCCGCGCTGGCCGCGGACGCGGCCGACTGGCTCCTGGCCCGGAAGGTGCGGGCGGTGGGGCTCGACCTCGGGAACGTCGACACCGGCCGGGACATGGCGCGGCCCGTGCACATGAAGCTCCTTCCGGCTGGCATGCCCGTTTACGAGAACCTGTGCAACCTGGACAAGCTGCCCCCTCGTTTCTTCTTCATCGGCCTGCCCCTCCGGCTCGAGGGCGCCACCGCCTCCCCCGTCCGGGCGGTCGCGCTCGTGGGGGAGCCCTGGACGTCTCTGACCGGCGTCTCTGACGCTTCCGGAAGCGCCGCCGGGGGGCGGTGACGCCATGGCGTTTCGGGACCTGTTCGATCTGACCGGCAAGGTGGCGATCGTCACCGGGGGGGCAGGGACGATCGGGCGTGTACTCACGGTCGCCCTGGCCGAATTCGGCTGCGATGTGGCGGTTGCAGACCTGCGGCCCCAGGCTGCGGCGGATCTGCGCGGCGCCGTCGAGGGGTACGGGCGCCGGTTCCTCACGGTGGGCGTCGACGTGACCAAGCCCGACCAGGTACAGGCGATGGTCGACCAGGTCGTGCGGACCTTCGGGCGGGTCGACATCCTGATCAACCACGCCGGGTTGAACATTCGCAAGCCGGCGGTGGAGATCACGGAGTCCGACTGGGACACGGTGCTCGACGTGAACCTGAAGGGGATCTTCCTCGTGGCCCAGGCCGTGGGCCGCCAGATGATCCACCAGGGCACGGGGGGAAAGATCGTCAACACCGCGTCCGTGTCAGCCGTCCGGGGGCACCCCCGGTTGGCCGCGTACGCCGCAAGCAAGGGCGGGATCGCGCAACTCACGCGGGTGCTGGCCAACGAGTGGGCCCCGTACCGGATCAACGTGAATGCGATCGGTCCGGGATACCTCGAGACGGACCAGACCCGAACCTACCTCGCGGATCCGCAGCGCCGGGCGGAGATCCTGTCGAAGATCCCCATGGGCCGGCTGGGCACGCCGGAGGATCTCGTCGGGGCCGTGGTCTACCTGTCGTCGCCGGCGTCGGACTACGTCACCGGGCATGTCCTGTTCGTCGAGGGAGGCCGTCTGATCGACTGACCCCCAGGTCGACCGGGCGAAGTGTCCCCGGCCCGGTCAGGGAGGTGCGTGTGAGGTGGGGGCCGACAAGCGACTTCCGGGGTTCAACGGAGCCGCAGGGCCGGACGGGAGCGCCGCCGGCGTGGATTCGCCGCGGCCGCAGGAGGATACCGGGAGCGGCGGCCGGGTGCATGAGGTGCTCCAGGTCTTCGCGTCGATCTACGGGGAGGTTCCTGACTGGGTTGTCGCCCTGGCATCCGCCTCGCCAAAGGCGCTGGTCGGGTACTACGACCTGAGGGCGGCTGCTCTGCCTGATGGCGCTCTCCCCCGGCGGTACAAGGAGCTGATCCTCGTCGCCATCAACGCCGCCCGGCGGTACGAGCCGAGCATGCTCATGCACACCCGGGGCGCGATCCAGGCCGGGGCCACGGCGGCGGAGGTCGTGGAGATCCTTCTGCCCTGCATCCTGTCGCGAGGCATTCCGGCGTGGTTTACCGGGATGAAGGCGGTGGACCTTGCCCTGCAGTTGGCGGGAGCATCGTCTCCACGTGGGAGTTCCACTGCCGACGAAGTTGCGCCGGCGCTCTCGGATGCCCTTGCCTACTTCAAGAGCGATCTCGGAGACGTTCCGGCGTGGGCCGCGGCCCTGCATGCGGCCAGTCCCAAGGCTGCGCGGGCGTACGCCATCCTCCGGGCAGCCATCCTCCGCGACGGCGTGTTGCCACGGTGGGTGAAGGAACTCGCCCTGGCTGGGGTCAACGCGGCGGAACGGTATCCGCAGGGCTTCGAACTACACGCCCGTACGGCGCTCCGGCTGGGTGCGACGCGGCAACAACTGGCGGAAACCCTGCTGGTGGCCGTGCTCACCGCCGGTATCCCTGCCTGGTTCACGGGGTTTCCTGTTCTGTCGGAGGGGTAGAGATTCGAGACGTTGACCGGCAGCAGGTGCCTGTGCACGGCGTTCCACCGGCCTGGGCATGAGACAGAGGTCTACCGCGGCTGGACGAGGGGAAGCTGCTTGACGCCAGGGTGGTCGATCCATACCCTGAAAGCGGACGACCATCGACAGGGGATATGTGGAATGCGGTCTGTTGTGACGGTCAGCAGCAAGTATCAGATCGTCATCCCCAAGGAACTACGGGAGGCGCTTCACATTTCTCCCGGTGACCAACTGCTCGCGGAAGTGATGGAGACGGGAGAGATCCGGCTGCGCCGGCGGCCGCGGAGCTATACCCAGGCTCTGCAAGGGCTCCACAAGCATGTCTGGAAGGGAGTCGATGCCGTAGACTACGTGCACGAGGAGCGCGCCGGTTGGGAGAACCTGAAGTGAACGGAAAACGTGGTGAGTCGCCATCCGGGGCCGGTCAACCGCGACCAGACTCGGCACCGACCGGCACCATCCTGATCAGGGCCTGGAACCCGGCCGTCCAGGGTAGAGGGGGGACAGAGGATACCCCTCGCCCCATGCGGACCAGTAGGCGCGCTCCAGCGTCACCTGGATCGACCAGGCCCAGTCCTCGAACCGCGGGGTCAGGTCCCCACCCGCAGCACGATCTTCCCGAAGTTCCGGTTCTCCTCCATGTACCGGTGGGCGGCGGCGACCTCGTCCAGCGGGAAGACCCGGTCGACGACCGGCCGGACCTGGCCCGACTCGAAGAGGGGCAGCACCTGGCGGGCGAAGCGCTGGGTCAGGACCATCTTCTGCTCGACCGGCCGGGCGCGGAGGGTCGTCCCGGCGAGGCGGAGCCGCTTGCGCATCGCCAGGCCGATGTCGAACTCGCCCCGGGCGCCGCCCATCGTCCCGATGAAGACGATCCGCCCCTCCACGGCGGCGGCCTTCAGGTTGCGCTCGAGGTACGAGGCGCCGACGAAGTCAAGGATGACGTCGGCGCCGCGCCCGCCGGTCTCCCGGAGCACGACCTCGTCGAACGCCTCGGTCTTGTAGTTGATCGCCCGGTGGGCGCCGAGCTCGACGGCCCGCCGGGCCTTCTCGTCGCTGCCGGCGGTGACGAGGACGGTCGCGCCCATCGCCCGGGCGAGCTGGATGGCGGCGGTGCCCACGCCGCTCCCGCCGGCGTGGACCAGGACCACGTCGCCCATGCGCAGGCCGGCCTTGTCGGTGAGGGCGTCGTAGGCGGTGAAGAACACCTCGGGGATCGCGGCGGCTTCCTCGAAGGACAGGCGGTCCGGGACGCGCAGGAGCATCCGCTCGTGGGTGACGACCTGCTCGGCGTAGCCGCCGCCTGCCAGGAGGCCCATGACCCGGTCGCCCGGCCGCCAGGCGGTGACGCCGGGCCCCACGGCGTCCACGGTGCCCGCGAACTCGAGCCCGGGGACCTCGTGCTCGGGGCGGGGTTCGGGGGGCGGGTAGCGGCCCTGGCGCTGGAGGACGTCGGCGCGGTTGACGGCGGTGGCGGCCACCCGGACGCGGACCTCGCCCGCACCCGGCTGGGGATCGGGGATCTCCCGGATGCGGAGGACCTCGGGGCCGCCGTACTGATCGAGCACCACGGCGCGCATGGGGGTGAAGACCTCCTCGTCGGGCCGGTGATGGCAGCGCCTGCCGCCTACAGCAGCGCCCCCACGTACCAGCCCGAGTTGTTGTGGAAGTCGGCGACGGCCGAGCCGGGCGGGACGAGCTCGTCGACCCGCCGCATGGCGTCGTCGGGGATGCGGACGTCGAGGGCGGCGACATACTCGCGGTACTGCTCCAGGCTGGCCGGGCCGATGATCGGCGCCGTCACCCCGGGGCGGTGCAGCAGCCAGGCGATGGCGAAGCGGATGGGATTCGTGCCGACTGCCTCCGCCAGGGCCGCCACCTCCCGGGCGACCTCGAACCCGCGCCGGGTCGCCCGCTCGCGGAGGAGGGCCATCTCGGCCAGGCGGGTGCCTGGCGGCGGGCTCTCCAGGGCGTCCACCGGGTACTTGCCCGTCAGGATGCCCCCGGCGAGCGGCGACCACGGGATGAGCCCCCAGCCGTACTCCTGCAGGAACGGCAGGCGCTCGTTCTCCACCCGCCGGTCCAGGATGTTGTACGGCGCCTGCTCGCAGACAGGCTTCGCCCAGCCACGCAGCTCGGCCCGCCACCAGGCCTCGGCCATCCGCCACGCCGGGAACACGCTCGTGCCCCAGTAGCGGATCTTGCCCGCCCGGACGCAGTCGTTCAGCGCCTCGACCGTCTCCTCCAGCGGCGTGCTGAAGTCGGGCCGGTGCAGCTGGTACAGGTCGATCCAGTCGGTGCCGAGGCGGCGCAGGCTCTCGTCGACCTGCTGCATGATGTGGCGGCGGCTCGATCCCCGGTCGTTGGGGCCGTCGCCCATCTTGTTGGTGACCTTCGTCGCCAGGATGACCTGGTTCCGGGCCCCGTAGAGCCGCAGGGCCTTGCCGACGATCTCCTCGCTGCGCCCCTTGTTGTAGACGTTGGCGGTGTCCCAGAAGATGAGGCCGTCGTCGAGGGCCTGGCGGAGGATCTGCAGGGACTCCTCCTCGCTCGTCCGCCCGCCGAAGTTCATGCAGCCGAGGCACAGCCGGCTCACCTTCAGGCCGGTGCGGCCCAGGGACACGTACTCCACGGCGATCCCCTCCCGGGGCCGGGGGATTCGACGCCGGGGGCGGGATCTCCTCGCGAGGCCGACCGGGCCGGGCGTGCCCGGTGACCCGGCGCCTGCCGGGGGGCCCCGGCAAGGAGATTCGTGCGGCGATAGTTGGCGATGAATGCGCTCGGTCGGCAGATCCTATCAATTAGGTACTGACAACAGTTGGCGAACTGGTCTCATTTGCCGAGCGCCTATGGATCTATCCGCAACCGCCAACTATGTGAGTCGCTAGATCCCTTTCCTATTCATTCGCCAGGGTGGCTTTCGTTACTTTGGTTAGCAGTTGTTCAGCCTCTGCAATACCCCTTGCCGTTAGGCGGCATAAGTGATCCCTGTACTCGATGAGCCGCTCCTTGTGGAGAGGGATTAAGACTCTAGTCCGGAAGTTGCTTTTGTGCTGGTATTCTACCCATATGCGCAAAACTTCATCCGAGACCGGTTCAGCGTGGGTGTAAAGGAGCACCAGCACCTGTTGACGTGCAGGCATCCTCGGGTCCAATACCCGCTTGACGGTATCGTCTTCATATACTAAGCTAATGCGTCGCTGCACCAACGAGTCGACCAGCTGTTGGCATTGAGCCGGTGATGATCCTGAGCTCAAGCGAATCAACTCGGCAAGTACCCAGCTACAGCTTCCTAGGATGTAAGTCGCATCCATGAAATTTGGGTTAACCGGCGACAGATGCCCCACACCCCGTTTGTTCCGCAGGTTATACACGGACCATAGTGCTCGGGGCAGGTGAATGCGAAAGGATACGTCACCGCTAGTGGCGCTTTCATAGCGTTTGATTTCAGCATCGTTGAATTGATTCAGCGGCTTCCCGATTGGTTGTGTAACACCGAACAACTCAAGTTCAATGATTCGCCTAGCAGCCTCGACGAAGAAACCGGCTTCCAATTCACTCGGCTTCCAACGACGTTGTGCATAGCTGGTCTGCATCTGAAGATAACTATCGATCAAGGCGGCGACAACATCCGGAGGATACTTACTGCTGAGCAGGGCCTCAATATGAGATCTCACGACGGCACGCCGACTAGGGCCGCGAGTACCCTGCGGGCTTCCTCCCTTCCAGGTGCGGTCAACCTATACGATGCGGACGCTCCTTTCCCGGTAACGACAAAAAACTTAGTTCCCTTTAAGTTTGAAGCAAAGTTATTCTGATCGTAGCATGCGTGCTCTTTGCATAGCTCACGGAGTTCTTCGGCGCTCGCCGGCTGATCAGAGGTTAAGAAATCTTTGGTCAACAGATAGAGCAGACAGAGTTTGCGCTGCTGTTCGGCTTTCGATCCCTTCACCCCCGCCAGAATCTTAATTGCCCCATCGGAATCGAAATGCACTACACGCTCTAGCTGCTCCCTGGAAACCCCAAAATGCCGTTCGAGGGCTTCCTCCGTTTCCGTCTTAGCGGGGGTGGCGGCCGTCGGAGCTACTGTAGATTCCTCCGCGGCGGGGACTTCGTTAAATCGATCAAAGGTACCCTTCTTCGTAAGTACCATTTCAATCAAGTCGTGATACCGCTCTAACTGCTGAGCCACGAAGTCTGTCGGCCCATGAAATTCGAAGGTGCCATCACGCAGGTTGATACGTGCCGTGGCTGCAGCCGCTTCAGACATGCAGCTTACCCCCCTCGCACATATCATTTTGCAAACTAACATTCGCCAGTGCTTGACCCAAATCCTTCAAGGCTTGCTGCAACAGTTTGTCACCTTAGCACCTGAGCCCGTCTGGTCTCTGTCAGTCTGCGCCGAGTCCCTATCGGGGGATGCTAGGATGAAGATAGCGGCGCTCGGCGTGACCATAAGGTTAAGATGAACTTGCGATGAAGGTCCATCGGTCGCTGACGTTGGTTTCATATCGGACTAGGTGAGAGGGCTCTGACCGAGAAGTCGCTTCTATTTCGGAGCAGTCCGTGTTGCTGGCCCGCGAAATCTTGGACTTTGTGCGGTCCGTGCTCGATAGGACTGGTACCGGGCATGCGATGAGTTGATAGATCGTATCAATAGATGCTATTGATACGTATTGGCTTGACAAAGGCATGGTCCGCCCGCCATAATACGGTAGCGTGATCCGCGGCGCGGGGGACCCGCCGGCGGGCGCAGATCCGGCGGATTCGCGGATGAAAGGAGGGTGAGCGAGGTGCAAGCGGTCGGCATCATCGGCGAGCGGAAAGCGATCACCGGCCTCACCACGGGGACCGGGACGGCGGTCACGCTCGTTCTTGGCGGGCGTCTTGGCGCGCGCCGTACCACCCTGCGCGGCGAGCCCCAGCCCCGTCCCACCTTCGACGTCCTCGTCTCGCCCACCATCCGCGGGACGCCCCAGTTCCGACGAGGGGGACCCGGTTCCCCGTCGGACTTCGGGATCCGGCTGGAGCCGTGGGCGGAAGCCCACGGCTCCAGTGTTTTCTCGGGCCGGATCGCCCGGGAGGCCGGCGGCCGGCCGGCGGTCAGGAGGGAATGGCCATGATCCTGAGGATCGGTTTCCTGGAGATCAACCTGAGCGTGCAGATTCAACCGCGGCAGGCCGTGGCGGATCCCCGCCGGGTGCCGGGGCATCCGGACCGGTACGTGGAGGCGCTGCGCGAAGAGATCCTGCGGATCCTGCGGTACGAGCCGCCGCCGAGGCCGTGATGCGCGCCGGCAGGAAGTTACGCAGGCAACGCCGGGAGGCGCTGGCAGGGGTCTCCCGGCATCTCGTTCCCTTGTCTTGCAGACGGGGTGGCGGCGGGAGTCGGTCGTCCGGGACAGTGTGCAGTTCCTGCACGGTACCCAGGGTGCAGTTTCTGCCTCTTGAGGGGCCGTGGCAGGCGGTAGCGGTGCAGAAAGTGCACCTTGACCCTGGGTCTTGTGGTACAGGAGCGGTCTCGCGGGGCTCAAGCCGCAGTTTCTGCCCCCCACGTGGGGTGCAGAACCTGCACGGCGTCCCGCATGGCGGCAGCCGGTTCCGCCAAGCGGAACCGAGGCGGGCGGCCCCACGCCAGGTGCCGTGCCGGGCGCCGAGGCCGGCCCGGTGCCGGTGCAGCCAGCGGCGCCGCACGGCCGGCCCGGAAGGATCCCCACCCGTCCGGGGCGAAGGCGTGAAGGGCCCATCATTCCCACATGCACAGGTGAACCATGCGCATTCTTGTGACCGGCGCCGGCGGGATGCTCGGGCAGGACCTGGTGCGGGCGCTGCGGGAGCGGGGGCACGAGGTGGTGCCCCTCGCCCGGGCGGACCTCGACGTGACCGACCTCGGCGCCGTGCGGGCGGCCGTGCGGACCCTGCGGCCGCACGTGGTGGCGAACTGCGCGGCCTGGACCCGGGTCGACGACGCCGAGTCGCACCCCGACGCCGCTTTCCGGGTGAACGCGCTCGGCCCGCGCAACCTGGCGGTCGCCTGCCACGAGGCGGGCGCGGCGCTCCTGCACATCAGCACGGACTACGTCTTCGACGGCCGGAAGGGCGCGCCGTACCGGGAGTTCGACCCGCCCGCCCCCCTGGGCGTGTACGGGGCTTCCAAGCGCGCGGGGGAGGAACTCGTGCGGGGCCTGTGCCCGAAGCACTGGATCGTCCGCACGCAGTGGCTCTACGGCGCCGGGGGGCCGAACTTCGTCCGGACGATCCTCCGCCTCGCCCGGGAGCGGCTGGAGGCCGCAGGGGCGGGAGAGGCGCCGGATCCGCTGGCCGTCGTCGACGACCAGGTGGGCTCGCCCACGTACACCCGGGACCTGGCCCAGGCCCTGGCGGACCTGGTGACCTCGCCGGCCTACGGCACGTACCACCTGACGAACCAGGGCGCGTGCACCTGGCATGAGTTCGCCCGGACGATCCTGACCCTGGCCGGCCTCGACCGCGTGAAGGTCCGCCCCGTCGCCACGGCGGAGTTGGGCCGGCCGGCCCCCCGGCCGGCCTACTCGGTCCTGGATAACCATCTCTGGCGGGTGGAGGGCCGGGCGCCGCTGCGGCCGTGGGCGGAGGCGCTGGCGGCTTTCCTCCGCGAGGGGCAGGCCTGAACGTCCCCGGGGGCGGCCTAGAGCCCCAGGAACAGGTCGCCGGCAGGCCGCGCGCCGTCCGGTAGCCCCGGGCCGGCGCCGAGCTGGTAGGTCTCGTACCGGAACGCCCAGCGGGAGGCGCGGCGGTCGGCGAAGAAGATGCGGTCGATGCTCAGGTGCTGCGTGCGGTGGGCGCGCAGCGCCTCTTCCTTTCGCGTCGCGAAGGCCCGGATGTCGACGAGGAAGTCCACGTCCGGATGCCGGCGCGGATCGGCCATGGCCCAGGGGGGCGTCGGGGTGGTGTACAGGAGGCGCACCTCGCCGAGGCCCCCGGCCCGTGCCCGGTCGACCGCCCGCCGGGTGAGGGCGCTGATGGCCACGTGGTCGGGGTGGCCGTTCGAGCCGGTGGGGTCGAACGTGACCACGACCTGCGGGCGGTGGCGGAGGAGGAGCCCGGCCAGGCGGCCGGCGGCCTCGTCGGGGTCGGCGTCGCCCAGGCGGCGGTCGATGTAACCCAGGAAGTGGACCTCGGCGATCCCCAGGATGGCGGCCGCCCGCCGGAGCTCCTGCTCGCGGACGGCAGGCAGCTCGTCGCGCGTGCAGATCGGGGGGTCGCCGGGCTTGCCGGCCTCGCCCCGGGTGGCGGTGCTGAGGACGACCTTCACCCCCGCCTCGGCGTAGCGGGCCGCCGTGCCGGCGGTGAGGAACGACTCGTCGTCCGGGTGAGCGAAGCTCAGGAACAGGCAGCGATCCACCGGACTCTGGTCACCTCGTCCCCGGGTATTCGAACCGCGCCCGCCCGGGTCCTCCTGGGCCCGCCGGACGGCCGGGAGCACGCACGAGCCCGGGGGGAGCGGCCCGTGGCCCGGGCCACCCGTGCCGGGGCCCGCATGAGCCTGACCACCGCCGCCGGGTCGTGCGGGAACCGGCCGTCACGTTCACGCCGGCGGCAGGATCAGCCGGATGGTGGGAACGCCGGCCCCGGAGATGTCCACCCGGTCGACGTTCGCACCGGGCACGATCAGGCCGGAGAGGCCGGCGATCAGGGCGATCAGCCGGGCGGGTCCGGTCACGGGCTGGGTCGAGGGGGTGAAGTTGATCTCGACCCGGCCCCGCTCCACCCGCACCATGCTGATCGTCAGGTTCCCCAGGATCCCGAGCAGTGCGACCAGCAGGCGGTCCAGTTCAGGCAACGGGATCGCCTCCCCGTGACGTTTCCTCTGTTTATGTTACGTGCCGTTCCCCTCGGCGGTGCGGGGGCGGGCCGGGTGTCGCACCCCGTCCTCGGTGACGAGCGCCGTGACGAGGTGCGCCGGCACCCGCTCGAAGAGCGGATTCCAGCAGGCGACGCCGGGGGGCGGCTGCAGTTCGGCCGGATCGCCGTCCTCACCGGGCGGCCCTGCGGCGCCTGCGTCCTCCGGCCAGAACTTGAGGGTTTCGGCGCAGACGTAGAGCGGCACGCCGGCCGTCCGCGCCGCCAGCGCGAGGAGGTGGGTACCCACCTTGTTGACCACGGACCCGTCGGGGAGGACCGCATCGGCGCCCACGAGGGCCAGGCTGGTCCGGGTCGCCGCCACCGCCAGCGCCGCGTCCGGGACCAGCGTGACCGGCACGCCGGCGTCCCTGAGGTCGGCCGCCATGTCCCTGCCCTCCCCGAGCGGCCAGCCGGTCGTGACCCAGGCCGACGGGCGCCTTCCCTGCGCCACCGCCTCGCGGAGCACGGCCAGGACGGCCCGCGAGCGGCTGTGGACCAGGACCCGGGCCCCTTCCGGGATGAGGGCGGCGCCGTGCCGGGCCAGCTCGGGGAGGGCCTCGCGAGCCCGCCGCAGGTAGTCCGCCAGCGCGCCGGGCGGATCCGGACTCCTCGCCGCCGCGACTGCACGGTGTACGGTCGCCATGGCCGGCTTGAGGCGCAGGGCCTCCTCGCAGGCCGCTCCCAGGTCTCCCTCCTCCTGAATGCACGCCAGCAGGGCCTCCGCCACACGGGCCCCGATGTCCCCCGCCCCGGCCGTGGCGAAGAACGCAGGGTCGTCGAGAAGGCGTCGCCATCGCAAGGCCATTCCCTCCGCCATCGACATTTTTTGCCTGCAACATAGGGACATCGAAGCGATTTGGGTGTAAAATAGATGCAGGTTGCCTGGGCTCAGGCATTCCTGGCGCTCGGTTCCATGTCACGAGGCGCAAGGGGTTGGAGCACCGGATGAAGCGCCTGATCCTGGGATTCGTCCTCTCCCTGGCGATGGCCTCCACTGCCGCGGCCCACACCGTGTATCCCCGGGACCCCGAGGGGCTGAACGTGCGGAGCGGCCCGGGAACCGGGTATCCCGTCGTGTCGACGCTGGCGCAGGGGCAGGGGGCCGCGTTCCTCGAGCGGCAGGGGAAGTGGTACCGGGTCCGCCTGCCGGACGGAAAAGAGGGCTGGACCGCCTCCTGGGTGGCCAGGCTGCGGTACGATCCGCCGGCCGCCGGTCGGGTGACGGCGGACGTCCTCAATGTCCGCGCCGGCCCCGGCGTCCAGTTTCCGATCGTCGGGACGGTGACCCGGGGTCAGGTGCTGGAGGTCCGGGAGATCGCCGGCGACTGGTGGCAGGTCGCGCCCACCGGCGGTCGGGTCGGGTGGGTGAGCGGCGCGTACATGGAGGAGGTCACCCCGGCCTCGCCGGAGCCCGCCCCCTCGCAACCGCCCGAGCCCCAGCCGGAGCCGGGCGCGCCCTCCCCGGAGGCGCCACTGCCCCCCGTTCAGAGCGAGATGCCCGAATGGCTGCGAACCGGGGACGTGACGGATCCGCCATCTTCGGTGTCCGCTTCCGAACCGGCCGCACCGGGGTCCGCACCCGGGACGCCGGCCGGCCCCGACCCAGCCACCTACCGCCTCCCGTCCGAACGGGAAGACGGGCGGGCCGGACCGCCGAAGCAGGTGTCGCTGGCGGCAGCCGAAGCGCCGCTGCGGACGGGACGCAGCCCGAGGTACCCGGCGGTGGACCGCGTCCGGGCGGGCGAGCCTCTCACCTATGTGGCCGCCAGCGAGGGATGGGTCCGGGTCCTCTCGCCCCGGGGGATGGAGGGCTGGGTGCCCGGCCCCCTCGTGAACCTGGAGGACCCGGGGCAGGATCCGCTGCGCGGTCCGATCTACCGGCTTTCCGAGAACCTGTGGTCGATCGCCCGGCCGGAGGTGCGGGAGGTCCGGCCGGCCGACGGCCTGCGCCTGCGCGCGGGTCCGGACCTCTCCGCCCGGGTGCTGGACGTCCTGCCGAAGGGGACCCGTGCACTCGTCCTCGCGCGGCAGGGGGAGTGGCTCCAGGTCCGGCTTCCGGGCGGCCCCGTCGGGTGGGTGGCCGGCTCCTACACGCGCCCGGTGGGCACCGGGGCGGGCCGGGTGACGTCGGCCGTGCTGGAGCTGGTCCAGGCGGGCGTCTTCCGGCTCGAGGTCGCCGGCGACCTCCGCGGCGCGAAGGTGGACGAGACTGACCGGGGCCTCGCCGTGGCGGTGCCGGATCCCCGCTCGGGTGCCGCCCACCTGCCGGTGGTGACCGGGCCCGTGCGAGCCCTCGAGATGGGCCCCGCCGGCGTCACGCTGGAGTGGCGCAGCCCGTCGTTCTGGCGGGTGGAGGAGTCCTCGGCCAGCCGGCTTGTCGTGGAGGTACGCCCGGCCGTCACGGCGGTCGAGCGACGCGATGGGGATCCGGAGTCGTGGCGGGTGGAGGTCCGGGGGCAGGTCCAGCCCGATGCGGCCTACGTGGACGGGTCGATCGTGATCTCCCTGCCAGGTGCCGTCCTCCAGGCCGGCCGCCTGCCGCGCGGGGTGGAGACGCGCCCGGGGCCGGACGGCCTCGAGCTCCGCATCCCGACGGACCGGGCCTTCGCGCTGCGGCCGGATGAGAGCGGTTTCACGGTGCTGCTCTACCGGCCCGGGCTCGCGGGCAAGCGCATCGTCATCGACCCCGGCCACGGCGGCGACGACCCGGGGGCGCAGAACCGGGCCCTGGGGGTCGAGGAGAAGGCGGTGAACCTGGCCATCGCCACCTACCTGCAGGCGGTGCTCTCCTCCCGGGGTGCAGAGGTGTACATGACCCGGACGCAGGACGCCGCCGTGCTCCCTCCGGACCTCCGGGCCCGGGTCGGCGAGGGGGAGAAGGAGCGGGCCGAGCTCGACTACCGCACGTTCGTGGCGAACGCGCTGGGGGCCGACCTCTTCCTGTCCGTCCACGCCAACGCCGGCGGCGCCCTGCAGGGGACGGAGACGTACTGGTCCGCGCAGAACTACAACGCCGGCCGCAGCCGCCGGCTGGCGGCGCTCGTCCAGGAGGAGCTGGTCCGTGAGCTGGGCCGCCCCGACCGGGGGGTGAAGGAGGCCCTCTTCTACGTGATCCGGTACAGCCACGCTCCCTCCGCCCTCGCCGAGGTGGCGTTCGTGAGCGACCCCACGGAGGCCCAGCTTCTCCGGGACCCGGCTTTCCAGCAGCGGGCGGCGGCGGCGCTCGCCCGGGCGGTGGAGCGGTTCTTCGAGGGGCCCGGCTGATGGCCGGGCCCCTCTGTCGGTGGGTGCCCTCTGTCACTGGATCCCGAAGACGACCCGCACCCGCACCTCGAGCCGGCTGGTGCCGGGCAGCACGGGCATGGAGGCGCCGGCGCCCGCAGGGACGGCCGCCTCGGCGCGGACGAGCACCGGCGGCGGCGTGGCGCCCTCGTCGAGCACGACCACCTCGAGCGGTGCTCCCACCTGCACCCCGAGGCGACCGGCGACCTGCCCGGCCTTCGCGCGGGCGTTGTCGACGGCGCGCTGCAGGGCGTCGCCCAGCGCACGCTCCTGCTCCCAGACGAGGAACTCGACCCCGTCCACCGTGTTGGCGCCGGCGGCCACGGCCGCGTCGATGAGGGACCCGACCTGATCGAGGTTCCGGGTGGTGGCCGTCACGCTCGTGAGCGCGCGGTAGCCCCGGAGCTCCTGCCGCTCTTTCTCGCGGTTCCAGTCGTACTCGGGATGGAGGGCCAGCGTCGCGGTGCGGAGGGAGTCCTGGTCGATCCCCTTGCCCCGCAGGGCGGCCACCACGGCGTTCATCGCCCGGGCCGCCTCCGCGTAGGCGGCCGCCGCCGTGGCAGCCTGGCGCTGGACGCCCACGGTGATTCGGGCCGCGTCGGGCCGGGCCTCGACCACCGCCTCGCCCGTGACCTCGATCCCGCGCCTCTCGGAACCCGGGTCGGCGGCACGGGCCGGCGAGCCGGGCAGGACCGCCGGCGCGGCGAGGGCGGCCGCGCCGGCGGCCGCCAGGGCGAGGGCAAGAGATCCGAGCCAGCGCTTCATGGCGAATCCCCCTTGTCTCATCGGAATGGTTCGCCCCTTGGACGGGGGAACCCGGGGGTCGGTTGCACGAAGAATGCGTCGGCCTGCCGGTGGCACCGGCAGGCCCGTTTCCGTAAACTGTGGCGGAGGGTGATGAAGATGTTCGAGACCTCCCAGCAGATCAGCCCCACCCTGCTCATCGTGCTGGTGCTGGTCCTGCTTCTCCTGATGCCCACCCGGTGACTGCGTCCTCCTCTGGCTGCGGGGCGGGCCCCGGTTCCCCGTCCTCCCGGCGGGCCGGGGCCCACGCGCCAGGGTAGGGCGGGACAGGGCGCCCTGCCTCCAGGTCGATCAGGATCCGGTGCACCAGGGCCTCGAACTCGGCCCAGTCCCGGACACGGTAGGCGTCGTGGAAGTTCCGGTTGTAGGGGTAGTCCATCAGCACCCGGATGCCGTGGAAGTGGCGGAGGTTGCGGGGCGCGTCGTCGAAGAGGACGTCGCCCCGGACGAGGTCCTTCCGGTACGTGATGATCACGTTCTCCTTCCGGACGAAGGGGAGGTGCCGGCGGACCCAGGCCACCTTGTCCGCCATCGCCTGGCGGGGGCTCGCGGTCAGGACCACCAGCTCGGCGCGCTCTTGCAGGCGCTCCAGCACCGGCACGGCGCCGGGGATCGGCTCCAGGTCGGCGAAGAACCCGGGCCGGCTCAGGTAGTGGTAGATCCGCTTTCCGCACTCGGGGCGGACGAAGCGGTGCCACTCCCACTCGACGATCTCGTCCAGGGTGAGGTCGTCGTCCCACTCCCGGTTGTAGGCCGCCAGCCACTTCGCCGCCAGGTTGGCGCAGATCCCGTCGAGGTCGAAGAGGAGCACCGGCTTGCCCTTTGGCCCGAGAACCTCTTCGCCCACGCTCACGCCTCTCCCTTCGCCGCGCGCCGCTCCTGCGCCCGCCGCTCCGCCGCCTCGTACCGCCTGCGCTCGTCGTCCGTCTCGGGGACGACCGGGGGCACCGGCGCGGGCCGCCCGTCCGGGCCGAGGGCCACGAAGGTCAGGCTGGCGCTGCAGGTGTGGGAGCGGCTGCCGGTGGCGAGGTCCTCGCTGAACACGTCGACGTCCACGGCGACCGAGGTGCGCCCCGCCCAGGTGGGCCGGGCGTGGAGGATGAGCGCCTGCCCCACCCGGACCGGCCGGAGGAAGTCCACCCGCTCGATGGAGGCGGTGACGCAGACCCGCTCGGCGTGGCGGATGGCCGCCATCGAGCCCGCGATGTCGATGAGGTACAACACCCGGCCCCCGAGCATGTTGCCGAGGGGGTTCGTATCGTTGGGGAGGACGAGCTCCGTCGTGTGCACCTCGGAAAGGCGGGGTGGCTTGGGGCTCAGGGGTTCCGGCATCGCATCCACCTTCTGACGGTCTTGCCCTACAAGTTAGCGGATTCGCCGGTCGCTGCCAAGGCCTCGCTGGGCGCGCTGTGTGCGGGTACAGGGTGCATGCCGGACTGGCTCAGGGAATCACGGGCCACGGGGGTCTCTGGCAGCGTGGGCAAGGTCGCGGCTTCCGCTTGCTGCGTGGCCGAGCCTCTGGAGGAAGGCCGAAGAGAATACCTGCACCTGGTACTTCTGGGCTCACTTCCCTCCAAGCGACAAGAAATGCGCTCCAACGCGCTCCGTTGACTCACACAGATTGTCTCACCACCCTTGGCCGCTGCCTCCACGGCGCGCCGGCGCCGGCTCAAAGTCTACAGAAAGTGACATTATGGTTGCGCTGGCCCCAGGTCGACCGGGGATTCGGCCGTCCAGACGGGGCGATGCGCCAAGATTTGCGAGTCAAGGCCGGCGCCTGACCCCCACGGACTGTCGCACATTCCACGGAGCGGAACAGCGGCATGGGATGCGGGACCGCCAGCCTGTGGCGTGGGCCCCGAAGCACCGCGCGGGGAGCTCCGGGGGTCGCAATCCACGGCCGCGGGAGGTTGGCCGGGTGGCACCCCGTGGCAGGTGGACCCGAACGCCGGGCCGGTTGGGCTCGGCCGGCAACCTCACTTGGCGGAATGAGGTTGACAGACGACGCTGCCGCCGGTAGAATGAACCCGGAACGCAAAACCGAACCGCCCGCGCTCGTGCGGGTGGCCGCCTGGATCGCCGAATCCCCCGCCGGCAGGCGGGGGAGCGGGGGACCCACCGTTCGGGGCGAATTCGGCTCCCTCCCGTCCGGGAGGCGGCCGATAGGGCAACCTCCACTGCCCGAGCCCGTCAGCTAACCTCGTAGGCGTTGCGGAGGAGGCAGGGGTCACGGAGGCGCACGGCTCCAGGGCCGCCTGGCCCTGGAGCGATTCGCGTTCCGGGCCGAGCCGCCGCCTCCCCTCCCGGTCGAGCGGCCGCCGACCCGCGCAGCGCGGGCACGGAGGGAGGGCACGTCCATGTTTCGAACCCGACCCGCCGCAGCCGGCCGCCGCGCGGGACCGCGCGGATCGGGGCGCTCGCTCCCGCCGGTGGCGGTGCTCGGCGCGGGGCACGGGGGATTGCCGCTGGCCGCCTACCTGGCGCTGCAGGGCGCTCCGGTGCGCATCTGGAACCGTTCGCCCGGCCCGGTCGCCGCAGTCGAGGTCCAGGGCGGCATCCAGCTGGGCCTTCCGGACGGCACCGAGCTCCTGGCCGAGCCCGAGCGGGCCACGTGCGACATCGGCGCGGCGGTCGCCGGCGCCCGGGTCCTGCTGGTGGCCCTCCCGGCGACCGCCCACGCCGGCGTGGCAAGCCTCCTGGCGCCGCACCTGCGCCCGGGGCAGGCCGTCCTGCTCCTCCCCGGGCGGACGGGCGGGGCGCTCGAGTTCCGGCGCACCCTGCGCGAGCATGGCGCCCCACCGGGGGTCGTCGTGGGGGAGGCGCAGACGTTCCCGTTCGCCAGCCGCGTGGTGGCGCCGGGGGTCGCCGCGATCCACGGGATCAAGCGGGAGGTGCCGGTCGCCGCCCTGCCGGCCGGAGACACCCCGCTGCTCCTCGCCGCCGTGAGCCCGCTCCTGTCGATGGTGACGGCGGCCCCGTCGGTGTTGCACACCTCGCTCGAGAACGTCGGCGCGATGCTGCACCCCGTCATCACGCTGCTGAACGCCGGCCGCATCGAGAACGACGCCCGCGGCTTCGAGTTCTACGGGGACGGGGTGACCCCCGGCGTCGCCGCGGTCCTGGCGGCCGTGGACGCCGAGCGGCGGGCCGTAGCGGCGGCGTACGGGGTGCAGGCGCGCGCCCTGTCCGAGTGGATCGAGGCCGCCTATGGGCACCGCGCCCCCGACCTGCACACGGCGGTCGCCCGCAACCCGGCCTACCGGGGCATCCGGGCTCCGACGGTCCTGAGCCACCGCTACCTGGAGGAGGACGTCCCCACGGGGCTCGTCCCCCTGGCCGAGCTGGGCATGGCGGCGGAGGTGCCCTGCCCGACGATGGTGGCCCTCATCCGGCTGGCTTCCGCCCTGCACGGGGTGGAGTACTTCCGGACCGGGCGGACCCTCGAGCGGCTCGGCCTGGGCGGCCTGACGCCCGACGGCATCCGGCGGTTCGTGCTCGAAGGGGAGGTGGAAGCATGCCCGGCCTGATCCTGGGCGCGGCGGTCGGCGAGTGCGTGCACGTGGCGGGGGTGGCGAACTTCCTCCGCCTGGCGGAGGAGGTCGGGTACCGCACGATCCTGCTGGGGCCGGCGGTGCCGGTGCCGAGGCTCATGCAGGCGGTCCGGGAGCACGATCCGGACATCGTGGCGGTGGGCTACCGCCTCACGCCGGAGGCCTGGGAAGGGGTCCTCAAGAGCCTCGTCCGGGCGGTGGACGGGGCCGGGGAAAGGCGCCGGCGCTGGGTGTTCGGCGGCACGGAGCCCACCGCGAGGGTGGCGGCGGCGTCAGGGCTCTTCGAGGCCGTCTTCGACAGCCGCTCCACCCCGGCCGACGTGCTGGCCTTCCTGCGCGGCGCCGGGGCACGGGAGAGCGGGCGCATGCCGCCCCAGACGCTGGTCGAGCGCATCCTGTGGAAGCACCCCTACCCGCTGATCCGCCACCACTTCGGCCAGCCCACGGTGGCCGCGACCGAGGCCGGGATCGCGGCGATCGCCGACGCCGGCGTCCTGGACGTGCTCTCCCTGGGCCCCGACCAGAACGCGCAGGAGCACTTCTTCCGGCCGGAGGAGATGGACCCGGCCCAGGACGGGGCGGGCGGGGTGCCGGTGCGCACGGCGGACGACCTCCGCCGGCTCTACGCCGCCTCCCGCCGCGGGAACTACCCTCTCATGCGCTGCTACAGCGGGACGCGCGATACGCTGCGGTGGGCGCCGATGCTTGCGGAGACCATCCGCAACGCCTGGCTCGCCACCCCGCTCTTCTGGTACGGCGTCCTGGACGGCCGCAGCCGCCGGCCGCTGCGCGAGTCGATCCCCGAGGCGCAGCGGCTCATGCGCTGGCACGCCGAGCGGGGTATCCCGGTGGAGATGAACGAGTCCCACCACTGGAGCCTCAGGGACGCGCCCGACGTGGTCGCGGTGGCGGCCGCCTACCTGGCCGCGCGCAACGCCCGTGCGGCCGGCGTGCGGGACTACGTCCAGCAGCTCATGTTCAACACGCCGCCCGGCACCTCGCCGGCGATGGACCTGGCCAAGATGCTGGCGAAGCTCGACCTGGTGGAGTCCCTCGCCGGCCCGGACTTCCGGGTGTGGCGGGAGACGCGGGGCGGCCTGACCTCGTTCCCCGCCGACCCCGACGTCGCCCGGGGGCACCTGGCGGCCACGACGTTCCTGCAGATGCAGCTGCGGCCCCACATCCTCCACGTGGTGGCGGCCTCCGAGGCGCACCACGCGGCCACGGCGGACGACGTGATCGAGAACTGCCGCATCGCCGACGGCGCCATCCGGCAGGCGCTGCTGGGCCTGCCGGACATGACCCTCGACCCCCGGGTGGCGGCGCGGAGGCGCCGGCTGGTCGAGGAGGCCCGGCTCCTCCTGGCGGCGATCGCCCACCTGGCCCCGCCGGGCACGCCCGATCCGCTCACCGACCCGGAGACGCTCGCCCGGGCGGTGGAGGCCGGGCTCCTGGACGCGCCCCACCTGCGCGGCAACCCGGCGGCCCGCGGGCAGATCGTGACCCGGATGGAGGACGGGGCCTGCGTGGCCGCCGACCCGGCCACCGGCCGGCCGATCGCCGAAGCCGACCGGATCCGGTCGCTCCTCGGCTTCGTCCCCGATCCGGACGAGCCCGGCGTGCTTCTCACGCCGGCGGGGAGGTGAGGCGGAGTGTGCGGGGTCGCCGGGTACCTGGTCCCCCGGGGGCGGCCGGAGCCGGACGTCGGGGCGGTGCTCGACGCCATGCCCTGGCGCGGCCCCGACGGCCGGGGCGTGCTGCATGACCAGGGCGGAGGCTACGCGCTGGGCCTGGGGCACCTGCGCCTCGCCATCATCGACCCGGCCGGAGGGCGGCAGCCCATCTGGAACGAGGACCGGAGCCTGGCCATCGTCCTGAACGGGGAGATCTACAACTACCGGGAACTGCGGGAGCGGCTGGGACACCACCGCTTCCGCACCCGGTCGGACGCCGAGGCCGTCCTGCACCTGTACGAGGACGAGGGCCCGGCCATGTTCCGGCGCCTGATCGGCATGTACGCCCTGGCCATCTGGGACCGGCAGGGGCGGCTCCTCCTGGCCCGGGACCCGCTGGGGATCAAGCCCCTCTACTGGGCCCGGGACGGGGCGGGCGGCGTGTTCTTCGCCTCGGAGATCAAGGCGCTCCTGCGCATGCACCCGGACGTGCACGCGTTCCCGCCCGGGGCCTGGTACCGCACCGGCGACGGCCTGCGCCGGTTCTGGACGGTGCCGGCGGGCGGCGGCCTGCGGGACCCCGAGGAGGCGGTGGCGTCCGTGCGCCGCGAGCTGGTGGCGGCGGTCGACCGCTGCCTCGTGGCCGACGTCCCGGTCGGGGTCTTCCTGTCCGGCGGGCTCGACTCCAGCCTGGTGGCTGCCATCGCCCGGCGCCTCCACGGGCCGGGGCTCAAGAGCTTCGCCGTGGGGATGGCGGGCTCGCCCGACCTGGCGATGGCCCGGCGGGTGGCGGCCTTCCTCGGCACCGACCACCACGAGCACGCCTACACGCCGGCCGAGGTCCGGCGCGTGCTGGGGCCGGTCATCTTCCACCTCGAGTCGTTCGACCCGCCGCTCGTGCGCAGCGCCGTCGCCACGTACTTCGCGGCCCGCCTGGCCTCCCGCCACGTGAAGGTCGTCCTGACCGGCGAGGGTGCCGACGAGCTCTTCGCGGGGTACCATTACCTCAAGGAGTTTGCCGGCGACCCCGCGGCGCTCGGCGCCGAACTCCGCCGCATCGTCCGGCGCCTGCACCGGACGAACCTGCAGCGGGGCGACCGGCTGACCATGGCCCACGGCGTGGAGGCCCGGGTTCCCTTCCTCGAGGTGCCCGTGGTGGAGGCGGCCCTCCGGATCGACCCGGCCCTGCTCCTCGGCCCGGAGCGCACCGCGGAGAAATGGCTCCTGCGCCGCGTGGCTGAGCCCTACCTCCCGGAAGAGGTGGTAGGGCGGCGCAAGGAGAAGTTCTCGCTCGGCACCGGGACCGGCCAGTACCTCGAGGCGCTGGCAGCGGCGATCCCCGACGCCGAGTTCGAGGCCGGACGCCGTCTTCCGTGGGGCGTGCGGCTGTCGGGCAAGGAAGAGTTCCTCTACTGGCGCCACTTCGCCCCGTCGCTCGGCCAGGAGCACCTGGTCCGCCGCATGGGGCGGAGCCGGACGCTTGGGGACTACGACAAGAACGCCGCCGCCTGGCGTTGAGCGCGCCGGGGGAAGGATGGCAGCTCACGTGACGCCAGCGGCTCGCCTCGTGCTCTTGCTGAACCGCCTGGCCCCGCGCCCGCCGCACCCGTTCAACCTGGCCGCGGCGGGCCGGAGCACGTATGCGTGCTCGAACGCCCGTAGCCGGGCGGCTCCACACTTCCTCCACACCGCCGCCAAACCGCCACAAGGCGGGCCGGGTACACTGAGAGTGGGTCGGGCGAGAGCCCCGGTGACCGGTTCCGCCCGGCCGCAAGAAGGAGGTAATGGCCATGATGTGGCACTGGGGAGCCGGCTGGGGCACAGGCTGGATGTGGCTGTGGATGATCCTCTGGGGCGTCCTGTGGGTGGCGCTGATCGGCGGGTTCGTTTACGCCCTCGTGCGGGTTCTCGGCAACCTCGGGGGGCGCGACCGGACGGCCCTGCGCATCCTCGAGGAACGGTTCGCCCGCGGGGAAATCACCGCCGAGCAGTTCCGGGAGATGCGCCGCCAGCTCGAGGGGAAGTAGGCCGGCGCCCGTGTCCGGGTGGCGCCGGCCCTCCGCCGGCCCTCTCGGGGTCATCGCTGCACCTGCCGCACCCACGCCGTGAGGGACTGCACCGTGGCCGCGCCCAGCAGGGACTCGGTGATACCCCTCGCGGCGGCGATGTGGCCCGCCGTGGTCTCGATCAAGCCCCCGAGCCGCTCAAGCAGGCCGCGCACCGACGGGTCCCGGGGCGCGGCCGCCGTCATCCGGCCCCAGGCCTCCGCGGCACGGGCCTGGTGGCGCGCCGCCGCCTCCTGGCAGGCCACGACGAGGGCCAGGAAGCCCGGGTGCCACTCCCCGGCGAGTAGCCGGCGCAGCGAACCGACGGCGGTGACGAGGTGGTAGCTCACCTCGTAGTTTTCCCGATGAAGGGTCCGAAACCCCGGCAGCACGCGCACGGACGGGATGAAGTGGCCCAGCGAGGCGTCGGCGCACTGCAGTTCGAGGCTGTGGCGGGCGGCCATCAGGCGCTCCAGGACCCGCCCCAGGTACGGCGCCGCGTAGGCCGGGGCGACCGGCAGTGCGGGTGCCGGCGCCGCGGCCGGGGGAGCCAGGAGGAACAAGTCGCTCGCCTCCCCGATCGTCGCTTCGGTTCTCCGCGGATCGCGGATTTCGTCCTCAGCTTATGTGGTGCAGCGGGCCGGCGGGCCTGCCCCTGTGCTATAGTGGAACCAGGACCCGCCCAGGCCACGCCCGGCGGGTTCGTAACGAGGAGGCAGCGACTCCGAGGAGGCGTCGGCCCCGTTGGATCCCAACACCGCCTGGCAACGAGAGGCCCCGGCCGCCCCGGCCGGGGCGGTGGAGCGCGTCCCCCGGGGGGCCGCCACCCCCGGGGCTCTGGCGCGCACGTATCACGGCTCCGTCCGAGTGGTTCACTGGACCGACCTGGCGCTCGCGCTGCTGGTGGCCGGCACGGGGGTGCTGGCCGCCGCGCTGACCCAGGCGTTCGACGAGGCGATCCAGTGGCTCTACCGGTTTGACTTCGGGACGCTCCCGGCCTTCCTGTCCGCCCGGGGGTGGCCGGGGTGGCTGCCCTACGTGGGCGTGCCGGCCCTGATGGGCGTCGTGGTCGCTGCGCTCAAGGCGCTGGTTCCGGCGGAGAACAAGGGCCACGCGATCCCGGAGGTCATCGTCGCCCTGCTGCGCCGGGAGGGGCGGATCCCGCTGCGGTCCACGGTGCTGAAGACCCTTGCTGCCGTGGTGACCCTGGGGTCGGGCGGCTCGCTGGGACGGGAGGGGCCGGTCGTGCTCCTGGGGGGCGGCGCCGGGTCGGCGGTCGGGCAGGCGCTGCGGCTCCCCGGCGAGTGGGTGAAGGTGCTGGTGGCCGCCGGGGCCGGCGCGGCCATCGCCACGGCGTTCCACGCCCCGATCACCGGCGCGTTCTTCGCCCTGGAGATCATCCTCACCCAGTTCACCGCCCGGGCCTTCGCACTCGTGGCGCTCGCCTCGGTCACGGCCGGGGCGGTGGCCCGCTTCATCATGGCGGCGCCGCCCTTCCCGATCCCGGCGTACCGGCTCCACAGCGCGGGCGAGGTGGTGGCGTACGTGGGGCTGGGCCTGCTGGTCGCCCCGCTCGCCCTCCTCTACATCCGGGCGCTCCACGGGGCGGAGGAACGGGTGGCCCGGGTGCGGCGCGTGCCGGCGTGGGCCAAGGCGGCGCTGGGCGGGGTGCTCTTCGGCCTGATCGGCCTCGCCGTGCCCGGCACCCTGGGGCCCGGGTACGAGGTCATCGTCGCCGCGCTCGCCGGCGGCCTGCCCCTGGCCACCCTCCTGGTCCTGCTGGCGGGCAAGCTCGCCACCTGTTCGATCACCCTCGGGTCGGGGTGGAGCGGGGGCGTGTTCGCCCCCGCGATGTACCTGGGCGCCATGGCCGGAGGCGCTTACGGCACGGTGCTGGGGATGCTGCTGCCCGGCCGCGTGGGTCCTCCCGGCGCGTACGCGGTGGTGGGGATGGCGGCGATGATCGCCGGCGCCACCCAGGCGCCGCTCACCGGCATGACCCTGATCCTCGAGGTGACCCGGGACTACCAGATCGCCCTGCCGGCGATGCTCGCCTGCGGCATCGCCAGCGTGTTCAGTCACCGGCTGACGCCGTACTCGATCGACACCCTGCACCTGCCCGAGAAGGGCGTGGTCCTGCCCTGGCAGGTGCAGGACCTCCGCGGCATCCCCGTCCGCGAGGCGATGGTCACCCCGGTCCACACCGTCCGGGATGATCAGGTCCTGGGCGACGTGATCCAGCTCATGCAGCGGTACCACCACGACGGCTACCCGGTGCTCGACCGGCAGGGCCGGCTGGTCGGGATCATCACGCTGGGCGATATCCGCGACGTGCCGCTCGAAGGCCGCCTCCGCGTCCCCGTGGGGCAGGTCATGCACCGCGACCTCGAGGTGGTCACGCCCGACCAGTCCCTGGCCGACGCCGCCCTCGCCCTGGCGCGGCGGGGCGTCGGGCGTCTGCCCGTCGTCGACCCCGACGACCCCCGGCGGCTGCTCGGGATCATCACGCGCAGCGACATCCTCCGGGCGTACCAGGGGCGGATCGGGCAGGGCGGCGGCCTCTTCGGCGTGTAGGCGGACGTGTGAGGACGTGCGACAAGGAATCCGGCGCAGGGGGGATGGCAGACTGACGAGCCTGCTGTACGCCTCGGTCTACGGAAACCCGGTGTGGCGGTGGCTGGTGGCCGCCGGGACGGCGGTGGCGGCGTACGTCGCCCTTCGCGTCCTCCAGCGGCTGGTCGCGGGCCAGCTCGGCCGCCTGGCAGCGCAGACGGCCAACGAGGTCGACGACTTCCTCGCCGACCTGATCCGGCGCCGCACGAAGGCACCCTTCCTCTTCATCGCGGCTCTCTTTGCCGGCACCCTGGTGGTGTCCCTCCCCGACCGCGCCCAGCAGGTGGTGCGGGGCGCCTTCCTGACCGCCCTCTGGCTGCAGGTGGCGGTCTGGGGCAACGCCGCCATCGCCTGGTGGCTGCCGCGGCTTTACCGCCGGCAGGGGGAGCTGGACGCCGAGACGGCCTCGGTCTACAGCGCCCTGTCGCTCATCTCGCGGGTCGGGCTCTGGGTGCTGGTGCTGCTCCTCGTCCTGGAGGGCGTGGGGGTCAAGGTGACCGCCCTGGTCGCCGGCCTGGGGCTCGCCGGGGTGGCCGTGGCGCTGGCCGTCCAGAACGTCCTCGGGGACCTGTTCGCGTCGCTCTCGATCGTGCTGGACAAGCCCTTCGTCGTCGGCGACTTCATCGTCGTGGGGGACTTCCTGGGCACCGTCGAGCACGTGGGGATCAAGACGACCCGGGTCCGCAGCCTTTCCGGCGAGCAGATCGTGTTCTCCAACGCCGACCTGCTCCAGAGCCGGATCCGGAACTACAAGCGGATGCAGGAGCGCCGGGTGGTCTTCGAGCTCGGCGTGACCTACGAAACCCCTTACGAGAAGCTCGCCGCCATCCCGGACATGGTCCGGGCGATCATCTCGGAGCAGCCCCACGCCCGCTTCGACCGGGCGCACTTCGCCCGCTACGGCGACTTCTCCCTGGTGTTCGAGGTCGTGTACTACGTCACCAGCCCGGATTACAACCTCTACATGGACACGCAGCAGGCCATTAACCTGGCGATCTTCCGCCGGTTCCAGGAGGAGGGCATCGAGTTCGCCTACCCGACGCAGAAGCTCTACTTGAGCCCGGCCCACACGGCCAGGGCGTAGCCGGCGAGCCCGCCGTCCTCAAGCCCCCTGCAGGATCTACGCAACTCCGGTTTGTGAGAGGCCGAAAAGGTCGGTTGGAGTAGGTCTCAGTGGGGACCGGGAAAGAGAGAGAGAAGGAGAACATACAGAGCAAGGGCTCTGTGTCTGCCAGTAGATGGATTTTGCGCTTCGTTCCTGCGTCTCCCGCCCGCCCGTGCCCGGGAGCGGTTAGCCGGCGGCCAGGTAAGGGAGTAGCTCAGCAGGGGCGACCCGGAGGGCGGCGTACAGTTCGCCAGCGAACCACCGGGCCGGCTTCTCACCCTGCCTGGCCATGCGGAGGCGGCGGTAGACGAAAGTGAGGAAGAGGTTGAAGGCCACCGCCAGGAGCAGCCAGGTGCTGAGCAGTGCCTCCGGGCTTTGGTGGGCGAACGGGTGGTTCCAGTGGAACTCGTGCTTGAGCTGGTGAAAGCCGGTGTTCTCGAGGTTCCAGCGGTGATGAGCCGCCTCCCACAGAGCCCGGGTGGGAAGCTGTCCCGGGGACAGGTTGGTGGCGTAGAAGGCCCTGGGGCGGAGCCTGCCGGGGAAGGGGGTCTGGCGGCGGCGGGTGGCGGGTTCGGGGAGTTCCTCCTCGTCCACGATCAGAACCCGCAGGGCGCCGGGGTACGAGTCCCACGAGGTGAAGTGGTCCTCGTCCCATGCCTGGACCCGGAGGCGGCGGTGGCCCCACGAAGTGACCCAACGGGCGGGTTGGGAGCGGGCGGCCAGGGCCTGAGCGTCGCGGAGCAGCAGGCGGCGCTCCTGGTCTTTGACCCGGACGATGAACCCGCGGCCAAGCCGGTCGATCTGGGCGAGGAAGGGTCCCTGGGCGAAGCCGGCGTCGAGGAGGAAGACGTGGACCCAGGGAAAGGCGTTGGCGAGCCGGTCGACGAGGCGGCCAGCCGCGGCCACTTCGGACTCGCCCCGCTGGACGGGTTCGAGGTCGAGGAGGATGCGGGGGTGGGTGCCGACGATGGAGGCGACGACAACCCGGTGGTAGTATTCGGTCTGACCGTCGGCCCGGGTACGGGAGAGGCAAGCGGCGCAGTGGCGGTGGGGGGTGTGGAAGGGCTCGCTGCCGTCGATGGCGACCATGACGAAGGGGCCGACGGAGCCGGGGGACCAGAGCTTGTTGCGGCGCATGCGGCGGATGAGGGGGACGAGGAGCTGGGTGCGGAGGGAGTCGTGGTCGAGCTGAGCGGCGATGCGGGCGAGGGAGTCGGCGCTGATGTGGCGACCGGTGAGACGGTGCAGGGCGGGACGGTCGAGAAGGCGGCCGAGTTCCTCGCGGCTGTGGACGCGGGCGACGAAACCGAGGATCCAGGCAAGCAGGGCGGAATGGGTAGGGATCTGGGCACGGGCGGGATGGCGGTGGGCACGGACAGGGGCGAGGAGCTGGGGGAGCAGAAACGTGCTGGAGGCATAGCGAAGGAACTGGCTGAGGAGTTTCATTCTCGACCTCCCCGGCCACCCATTTGGGAGAGGATGGGTGGTCCGGGATTCTTCTTCGCGCCTTACCAACAAATTCCTCCTAGGCAGGCCGCGAATTTTGCGGGTCACACCAACGGCCGCGAATTGTCACTGCGATCCGGGGTAGCGCGGGGAGCTGCGTAACTCCTGCGCCCCCTGTGGCCGACTTGCGGGGCCGGCGGCCCGGATGCTACACTAGCGCGGGCGACTTGCCGGAAGGGGGGCGCACGGCGTGGCGCGGGTGCTGGTCCTGCACGGCCCGAACCTGAACCTCCTGGGGGTGCGGGAGCCGGGGATCTACGGCACCACCACGCTGGCGGAGATCGACCGGCAGCTCGCGGAGCGGGGACGGGAGCTGGGCCTGGAGGTCGTGACCTTCCAGTCCAACCACGAGGGCGCGCTGATCGACCGCATCCACGCCGCCCGCACCGAGGTCGACGCGATCATCCTGAACCCCGGGGCGCTGACGCACTACAGCTACGCGCTGCGGGACGCGCTGGCCGCGGTGGGCCTGCCCGCAGTCGAGGTGCACCTCTCGAACATCCACGCCCGGGAGCCCTTCCGTCAGCACTCGGTGACCGCCCCGGCCTGCCGGGGCGTCATCGCGGGATTCGGCGCCCGGAGCTACCTCCTCGCGCTGGAGGCCGTGAGGGCGATCTTGCAGGAAGGAAAGGACTGACCGGACCCGAATGTCGCGGGTAGAGAAAGTCCGCGCGGAGATGCAGCGGCGCCAGCTCGACGCGTTCATCTCCCTGCGGCCGGAGAACCGGTCGTACCTGACGGGCTTCACGGGAACCGCCGGCATGGCCGTCGTGACCGCGACGGGGGCGTACCTCCTGACGGACTTCCGCTACGTGGAGCAGGCCCAGGCCCAGGCGCCGGGGTTCGCGGTCCGCCAGGTGGGCAGGAGCAACCGGTACGCCGAGGAGCTCAAGAAAATCCTCCAGGAAGAGGGTATCCGGCGCGTCGGTTTCGAATCGGACTACTTGACGGTGGATGCCCACAACCGGTATGCGGGCGAGCTCGCGGGGGTCGACCTGGTGCCCGCCGCCGGCCTCGTGGAAGGGATCCGGCGGGTGAAGGAGCCGGAAGAGATCGAGGCGATCCGGCGCGCCGCCGCGCTGGCGGACGAGGCGTTCGACCACATCCTCCGCTTCCTGCGGGCCGGCGTGACCGAGCGGGAGGTGGCGCTCGAGCTCGAGTTCTTCATGCGCAGGCGGGGGGCCGGCGCCCTGGCGTTCGACACGATCGTCGCCTCGGGGCCGCGCTCGTCTCTCCCCCACGGGGTGGCCTCGGACCGGGCGATCGGCCGGGGCGACCTCGTGACCCTGGACTTCGGCTGCGTCGTCGACGGCTACTGCTCGGACATGACCCGCACCGTGGCGGTGGGCGAGCCGGACGAGAAGCAGCGGGAGATCTACGCCATCGTCCTGGAGGCGCAGGAGCGTGGGCTGGTGGCGGTCCGGGCCGGGGTGGCTGCCAGGGACGTGGACGCCGCCTGCCGGGACTTCATCGCCGCCCGGGGCTACGGCGAGAACTTCGGACATTCGACGGGCCACGGCGTCGGCCGGGCCGTGCACGAGGAACCCAGGCTGGCGGCGGAGGTCGACGACGTCCTGGTCCCGGGCAACGTCGTGACGGTCGAGCCGGGCATCTACCTCCCCGGGTGGGGCGGGGTGCGCATCGAGGACCTGGTCCTGGTCACGGAGACCGGGTGCGAGATCCTGAGCCGGTCACCCAAGGCACTCATCGTCCTGGAATGAAGGCTCCGATACAAGGCCGGCGGGCGTGTGGCCCTGGTCTGGCGGGGGAATTGCAGGCAGGAGGTTCGCACGCGTGATCAACGTGAACGATTTCAGCCGGGGCGTGATCATCGAGTACGAGGGCTCGGTCTACCAGGTCCTCGAGTTCCTCCACGTGAAGCCCGGCAAGGGGGCGGCGTTCGTCCGTGCCAAGCTGAAGAACCTGCGCACCGGCGCGGTGATCGAGACCACGTTCCGCGGCGGCGAGCGGGTGCCCCGGGCGCAGGTGGAGCGCGCCGAGTACCAGTACCTGTATGAGAGCGACGGCCTCTACACCTTCATGCACTCGGAAACGTACGAACAGGTCACCCTCACCGCCGATCAGGTCGGGGACGCCAAGAACTTCCTCGTCGAGAACATGACCGTGTACCTCGTCAACTGGGCCGGGCAGATCATCGGCATCGAGCTGCCGAACACGGTGGAGCTCGAGGTGGTGGAGACCGAGCCCGGCGTGCGCGGCGACACCGCCCAGGGCGGCAGCAAGCCGGCCAGGCTCCAGACGGGGTACGTGGTGCAGGTGCCGCTCTTCGTGAACGTCGGCGACCGGGTGAAGGTCGACACACGAACGGGCGAATACCTGGGCCGGGCCTGAGCTCGGCCCTTCCAGTTTTCCGCTCCCTGCCGGACTACATGGCGCGGGCCGGGCCCGGTCATGCTAAACCTGGTCATCGAAGACACGCATGCGCGCGATCAGGGGAGGCTCTGGCCCATGGCAGACCTGCGGGCCCGGGTCGCCTACCTGTCCGGCCTGATCGAGGGCCTGGACGTCGAGGCCGGCTCAGCCGAGGGGCGCGTGCTGGCCGAGATGGTGGGCGTGCTCGGCGAGATGGCGGAGGCCGTCGAGGCGCTGAGCCGGCAGGCCGAGGAACTGGAAGAGTACGTAGACGAGGTGAGCGAGGACCTGGACGACCTCGTGAGCGAGATCGCCTTCATCCCCGACGGCCAGGTCCTCAACGAGGAAGGCGACGACGGCGACGCGGACGAAGAGGCCGCGGGGGCGGACGTCACCGAGATCCGCTGCCCCAACTGCGGGGCGACCGTCGCCGTCACGGCAGGGGAGGGCACGGACGGGGCGGTGTCCGTCACCTGCCCGAACTGCGGCGCGCCGGTGAGCTGAGGCCGGCGACCCGAGCGCGGGGGCCCGTCCGCACGGACGGGCCCCCGGCGCGCAGGCATAACCTGTCCCGCCCGGGCGTATCCATGCGGCGTGGGAGGTGGCCGGGGCGGTGGAAGCGGTCCTCCCGTACCTGGCCCCCTCGCTCCGGGAGCCCGTGGCCGGGGCCGCCCGCCGCCTGCCCGGGCTGGAGGAGATCCGGCTGCGTGCCGGCCGCCCCGTCGAGCTGGTGGCAGCCGCCGGCAGCGGGTTCGTGACCGAGGACGGCCGGCTCGCCGCCGAGGCGGAGGCTGGGCGTCCGATCGGGGCCGAGGAGGTCTCCCGCACCTTCCAGCTGGTCTGCCAGGGCTCCGTCTACGCCTGGGAGGAGGAGCTGCGGGGCGGGTTCGTCACCCTGCCCGGCGGGCACCGGGTCGGCGTGGCCGGGCGGGCCGTCGTGGAGGGGGGCCGGGTGCGGACGATCCGGCCGGTGGGAGGGCTCAACATCCGGATCGCCCGCCAGGTGCGCGGCGCGGCGCTTTCCCTGCTGCCGCGCCTCCGCCGTGCCGGCGGCCGGCTGGCCTCGACGATCCTGCTGGCGCCGCCCGGCGGAGGCAAGACGACCCTCCTCCGGGACCTGATCCGGCTGGTCTCGGGCGGGGTGCCGGCCCTGGGGCTCGCGGGGGCGAGGGTGACGGTGGTGGACGAGCGGTCCGAGATCGCCGGGTGCGTGGCCGGGGTGCCCTCCCTCGACGTCGGGCCCCGGACCGACGTGCTCGACGGCTGCCCCAAGGCGGAGGGCATGATGCTCGCCATCCGGGCACTCTCGCCCGAGGTCCTCGCGGTGGACGAGATCGGCCGTCCGGAGGACGTGGTCGCGCTGCGGGAAGCCCTGCGCACCGGGGTCACGGTCCTCGCCACCGCCCACGCGGGGTCGGTGGAGGAGGCGCGGCGCCGCCCGGCCCTGGGCCCGCTTCTGGGCGAGGGGGCGTTCGAGCGGGCGGTCGTCCTGAGCCGGCGCTCGGGTCCCGGAACGGTGGAGGCCGTCTGGCCGGCGGGGTGAGGTGGTGCGGATGCTCCTGCGGCTCCTGGGAGCCGGCGCGGTCTTCTGCGCCGGGGCGGCGATCGGCTGGCAGCTCGCGCAGCCCCTGAGGCGCCGGCCGGAGGAACTGCGGTCGCTGGCCGCGGGGCTGGCGCTCCTGGAGACCGAGATCGCCTACGGGGCAACGCCGCTTCCTGCCGCCCTGGAGCGCGCGGCCTCCGCCGGCCCGCCGGCCGCTGCGCTCTACGGCCGGGCGGCGGCGCTCTGCCGGCAGGGGAGGCTGCCGTCCGAGGCCCTGGAGGAGGCCCTCGCGGAGCTGTACGCGAACTCGTCGCTCACCGCCGCCGACCGCCAGGCCCTGTCCCTGCTCGCGCGCGTGCTGGGCGCCTCGGACCGGGCCGACCAGGCCCGCCACCTCCGCCTGTGCCGGGAGCGCCTGGCCGCCGCCGAGGCGCAGGCGGAGGCGGAGCGGCAGCGGCACGAGCGGGTGTACCGCCAGCTCGGGCTGGCGGCGGGGGCGGCGGCCGCCATCCTGCTCTTGTAGGCCGCCTAGACCGCCGGGACGAGGGGGAGCCTGGCGTGGACGTCGAGGTGATCATGAAGATCGGGGCCATCGGGATCCTGGTGGCCGCCCTGTTCGTCGTGCTCAAGCAGGCCGGCCGGGAGGAGCACGGGCTCCTGGTGACCATCGTCGGCGTGGTGGTCGTGCTCACCATGGTCATGACCCTCGTGGCCCGCTTCTTCGAGACGGTGCGCACCATATTCCGTCTGTACTGAACCGGGGGTCCCGCGATGGAAATGCTCCAGGTCCTCGGGCTCGCCCTCGCCGCGGGCGTGGTGCTCGTGGTCCTGCGCCAGCAGCGGCCTGAGATGGCCCTGCTCCTGTCGGTGGCGACGGGGGTGGTGCTCTTCACCCTCGTCGTGGGCCGCCTCCTGGCCGTGATCCAGACCCTGGAGGCGCTCGGCAGCCGGGCACGGATCGACGTCGCGTACCTCGGCACGGTGCTGAAGATCATCGGGATCGCCTACCTGGCCGACTTCGGGAGCCAGGTCCTCACCGACGCCGGCGAGCGGGCGATCGCCGCGAAGGTGGAGATGGCGGGCAAGGTCCTGATCCTCCTCCTGGCGGTCCCGATCCTGGTCGCGATCCTCGAGCGATTGCTGGACATGGTGGGGTGAGCCATGCGTCCGGCTGCGGGGGAGGGGGAGGCGGTGGGGTGGCGTGCGCGGGTGCTCCTGTCGGCGGGGGTCGTCCTGGCCTCCCTGGCCGCCGGACCCCGGGCGGCGGCGGCGGGGAGCCCGCCGCCGGGCGCGGCCGGGCCGCCGGGTGCCCTCGCAGCCCCGTCCGCCTCCCACGCGGAGGCCACGCCGGATCCCCGCCAGCTGCTCCAGGACCAGCTGGAAGCCCTCGACACGGCGCCGCTCGAGGGCGTCCTGAGCGAGATGAACCGGGCCTGGGCGGGGTACGGGCCCGAGCTCAGCCTGGAGCAGGTCCTGGACCTCTACCGGGGCGAGGGCCGCCGGTGGGACCCGGTCTCGATCCTGCGGGGGCTGGCCCACTACTTCCTGCGGGAAGTCCTCGGCAACTCCGGTCTCCTCCTCAAGCTCGTGGTGCTGAGCGCGCTGGCGGCCCTCCTGGGGCACCTCCAGGGAGCGTTCGCGCACGAGGCCACGTCCCGCATCGCCCACGCGGTGGTGTACCTGGCGCTGGCCGGGCTGGCCCTCACCGGCTTCGGCCTGGCCGCCGAGGCCGCCCGGCAGGTGATGTCCGACCTGCAGGGCTTCCTCCTCGCTCTACTCCCGACCCTCCTCGTCGCCCTCGGGGGGCTCGGCGGGGCGGCGACCACCGCCCTCCTCCAGCCTGCGCTGCCGGTCCTGACGGGCGGGGTCATCGCCATCACGTCGACGGTCGTGTTCCCGCTCATCTACCTGGCCGCCGTCCTCGACATCGTCAGCGGCCTGGGTGAGGGGTTGCGCCTCACCCACCTGGCCTCCCTCCTCCGCCAGTCGGCCCTGGTGGTGATGGGGCTGGCGCTCACGGTGTTCCTCGGGGTGACCGGGGTCAAGGCGGTGGCGGGGACGGTCGGCGACTCCCTGGCGCTGCGGACCGCCAAGTACATGAGCGGCGCCCTCATGCCCGTCGTGGGGAAGATGTTCGCCGACGCCGCGGAACTGGTCTGGTCCTCCGGGCTCCTCCTCAGGAACGCCCTGGGTCTCCTCGGGCTGGCCGGCATCTTCTTCATCACGGCGTTCCCGTGCCTGAAGATCCTGTCCCTGATCCTGGTCTACCGCGGCGCCGCCGCCCTCGTGCAGCCCCTGGGCCCCACGGGCGTCGCCTCGCTCCTCCACACCATGGCCGGCGCCCTCACCCTGATGTTCGTCTCCGCCTCCCTTGTGGGGCTCATGTTCTTCCTGGGCGTGGGGGTGCTCCTGGGGGCGGCGAATGCGGCCGCCATGCTGCGCTGAGGGGAGTCCCATGGACGCACTGCGGGAGATGGCCCGTAGCCTCGTGATCCTCGCCGTTCTCGCCCTGGGCCTGGAGATGGCCCTCCCCCAGGGCGCCATGCGCCCTTACGTGCGGGCGACCGTAGGCCTCCTGGCCATGCTGGTGATCCTCGACCCCGTCCTGGCCCTCGCCCGCCGCCCGGTCGCCGCCCTGCCGGCGGGCCCGCTGGACCCCGGCTCGACCCGCTTCCCGACGCTGGAGGAGATCGCCGCCGCCACGAAGCGCCTGCGCCAGGAGAACGAGGGTCTCATCGCCCGGGAGTTCGGGGAGCAGGTGCGGCGGGCTGCCGAGCGGGCGGCCCGGGCCCTGCCCGGCGTGGCGTCCGCCCGCGCCGACGTGCACCTCGGCCCTCCCGAGGCGCCCCTCGGCCCGCCGAAGGTGACCCTGGTCCGGCTCGAGGTCCGGCCCGGGTCCCGGCCGGAACCGGAGGCGGCCGCCGTCGAGCCCGTCCGGCCGGTCGAACCGGTGCGGGTGGGCGCCGGCGAGGGGCCCGGGAGGAGCCTCCCGACCGGCCCCCCGGCGGGGGCGCTGGCGCGGGAGGTGCAGCGGCACGTGAGCGCCGCGCTGGGGCTGCCGGCGTCCCGGGTGCTCGTAACCGTCCGGGAGGCGGCGCCGGCTGGGGGGCCGTGAGCGAGCGCAGACAGGGGAGGGACGGCCGATGGAGGGCGAGCGACCCACCATTGAGGGGCTGCTGAGCCGGTGGCTGAACCTCAAGGACCGGCAGGTGCGGGCGATCCTGTACATCCTGGTGCTGGGCCTGGCCGGCATGTGGATCGTCCAGTTCGACCGGTTCCTCGGCGCCGGGCGGATGCGCCAGGGTCCAGCCGGCACGCTCGTGACCGGGCCCGCTGCCGGTCCCGCCGACCCCGTCGCGTCGGACCTGCGGAGCCAAGAGACGCTCCTGGCGCAGGACCTCGAGCGCGTGCTGTCCGCCGTCGCCGGCGCCGGCGAGGTCCGCGTCCAGGTGACCCTGGCCTCCGGGCCCGAGCGTGTGCCGGCCCTCGAGTCGCGGCAGGGCACCCGCACGATCGAGGAGCAGGACGCGGACGGGGGACGGCGCCGGACGACCGACCAGAACCAGGAGACCCGCCCGGTCATGGCCGGTGCCGGCGGGGGCTCCGAGCCCTGGGTGCAGGAGACCCGGGGGGCCGAGGTCGCCGGCGTCCTGGTGGTGGCCGAGGGGGCGCGCTCGGCGCGCGTCCGGTACGAACTGCAGCGGGCCGTCGAGGTGGCGCTCGGCATCCCCCCGAACCGGGTGGTCGTGATGCCGATGGGCGGGGACAGGACAGGAGGTGGCAGCCGGTGAAGGGGAGAGGGCGGGCGGACCTCGTGCGGTTCGCGCTCTTCCTGGTGATCGTGGCCGGGCTCGTGGCGTACGTGGCGGCCTGGCGGCGCGGGCTCGGGCGTGACCGGGCGGGCCGCTGGGAGGCGCCGGGCGCCGCCCCGCCGGTCGGGTTGTCCGCTCCGCCCGCGGCGGACGGAGGCGCGGAGGGCGGCGACTTCTTCGCCGACTTCCGCCTCGAGCGCGACCGGGCCCGGGGTCGGGAGCGGGAGATGCTGCGGGAGCTCATGACCCCGTCGACCCCGGAGGAGGCCCGCCGGCAGGCGAACGAGCGGTACCTCCGGCTGAGCCGGCTCATGGGCCTGGAGGTGGAGCTGGAGGGGCTCATCCGCAGCCGGGGTTTCGAGGACGCGGTGGTCTTCCTCGGGGACAGCGCCGCCCAGGTGGTGATCCGGACCCCCTCGCTCACGCCGGTCCAGGTTGCCGCCGTCGCCGACCTGGTGCACCAGGTCGCGGGGGTCGACCCGGACCGGATCCGGATCGTGGCACGTGAGCGGTGATGGCATCCACTCCATGTGCTAGAATGCCAGTTGGGCGGAAGGGGGGATCCCGTTGACCCCGGATGGAGCTCCGGGCGCGGAGGAGTCGGCCAGCGTCCGCATCGCCGACGACGTGGTGGCCGTGATCGCCAGCATCGCCGCCACCGAGGTCGAGGGGGTCGCCGGCATGTCCGGCGGACTGGTGAGCGGCATGGCGGAGATGCTGGGCAAGAAGCAGCTGTCCAAGGGCGTGAAGGTCCAGGTGGGCGAGAAGGAGTGCGCCCTGGACCTCTTCCTCGTCGTGGAGTACGGCGTGCGGATCCCGGAAGTGGCCCAGCGCGTGCAGGAAAACGTGAAGCGCGCGGTGGAGAGCATGACCGGCCTGAAGGTGGTCGAGATCAACATCCACGTGCAGGGGATCTCGATGCACAGCGAGGACCGGACCGACGAAGTGAAGGTGCGCTGAGGGGAGCGGAGACGTTTGGGCACCCTGGACCGGGTCATCCTCACCCTGTACACCCTGTCCCTGGCCATCCTGTCCTTCCTGACGGCTCTCTACGCCGTGAGCCCGGACTGGGTGCCGATCGTGCGGTGGTTCGAGGAGGCGCGTTCCGGCCCGAACCGGCTCGTGCTCGGGCTGGTCGGGGCCGCCTTCTTCGCGGTCAGCGTCCGGCTCATCTTCTTCGCCTTCGCCCGCCGCGGAGCCGGACAAGCCGTGGTGCACGAGACCGAGGTCGGCGAGGTGCGGATCTCGCTCAGCGCGGTCGAGAGCCTCGTCCGCCGGGTGGCCCGGGGGATCAAGGGCGTCCGGGACGTGAAGGCGGGGGTCTTCCTGGGCCCCTCGGGGCTCGTCGCGGAGATCCGGGGCACGCTCAGCCCGGATGTCAGCATCCCCGACGTGTCGGCGGAGATGCAGTCGGCCGTGAAGGCGCAGGTCCACCGGGTGGTCGGGGTCGAGGTCGCCGAGGTGCGGGTCCGGGTGGAGAGCCTGGCCACCGAACCCCGCCGCCGGCTGGACTGAGGACGGGGGGTGCGGGCGGTGTGGGAGGCGTGGGTCCGGGAACTTCTGACCCGCCACCGCTACAAGACGCTGGGAGCGCTGTCCGGCCTCGTCTTCGCCCTCCTGGTGGTCTGGCTGGGTCTCCTTTGGGCGCTGTTTATCGTCCTGTGCACGGGCACAGGTTACTGGGTGGGAAAGCGCCTGGACGAAGCACCGGAGAGCGTGGCGGAGTTCCTGGAGCGGTTCCTGCCGGGGTCTGGCGGCCCGCGGCAGGGGTAGGGGGCATCGGCGGTGAAGCGGCGCCGCGCGAGGGCGCTGGCCCTGGAGGTTCTGTACGAGATCGACCTGACCGGCCACAGCCCCGAGGAGGCGTGGCAGGGCGCCCGGGCGCGCTCGTCCGGGCTCGACGACGAGGGCGGGGCGTACGCGTGGCGCCTGGTGTCGGGGGTCACGGCCCACCGGGCGGAGCTGGACGCGGAGATCGCGTCGCGGGCCCGGGACTGGACCCTGGAACGCATGGCCGCCGTCGACCGCAACGTGCTCCGCATCGGCCTCTACGAGCTCCTCTACGTCCCCGAGGTTCCGGAGAGCGTCCTGGCGAACGAGGCCGTCGAGCTCGCCAAGGTGTACGGCACGGAAGATTCCCCCCGCTTCGTGAACGGTATCCTGGGGGCCGCCATCCGTGACGGCCTGCGCAAGTCGCGCACGGGCGCGTGACCGCCTGCCCCGGGGCTCTGCTCCCACGACCTCGCCGAGGAGGGCGCACACATGCCGGCACGCATCATCGACGGGAAGCAGATCGCCGCAGACCTGCGGGCCGACCTGGCCCGGGAGGCGGCAGCGCTCAGGGAGCGCGGCCTGGTACCGGGGCTCACCGTCATCCTGGTGGGCGAGGACCCGGCCTCCGTGATCTACACCCGGAACAAGCAGCAGGTGGCCGCGGAACTGGGGTACAAGTCGGAGCTCATCCGACTGCCGGCGACCACCACGCAGGACGAGCTGCTGGAGCTCATCGCCCGCCTGAACGCGGACCCGACGGTCCACGGGATCCTGATCCAGTCCCCGCTGCCCCCCGGCCTCGACGAGGAGTTCATCTTCTCCCAGGTGCACCCGGACAAGGACGTCGACGGCTTCCACCCGGTCAACGTCGGCCGGCTGTGGACCGGGCAGAAGGGGCTCGTGCCCTGTACGCCGGCCGGGATCATGCACATGCTGCGGGTGACCGGCATCGACCCGAAGGGGCTGCGGGCCGTGGTGGTGGGGCGCTCGAACATCGTGGGCAAGCCGATGGCGGCCCTTCTCCTGAACGCCCACGCCACCGTGACGCTCTGCCATTCCCGCACCCGGGACCTGCCCGCCGTGTGCCGCGAGGCGGATATCCTGGTGGCGGCCGTGGGGCGGGCGCGGATGATCACGGCCGACTACGTGAAGCCGGGCGCCGTGGTGATCGACGTCGGGGTGAACAAGGTGCCCGGGACCAAGAACAAGATCGTGGGCGACGTCGACTTCGAACCGGTTGCCGAGGTCGCCGGCCACATCACCCCGGTGCCGGGGGGCGTCGGGCCCATGACCATCGCCCAGCTCATGAAGAACACCCTCATCGCCGCCCGCAGGGCGTGGGGGCTGCCGGAGGAGGGGTGAGGGCGTGTCGGTCCTCCCGGCGCTGCCGGAGCGGCGAGAGGTCCTTTCCGTACGGGCGCTGACCCTTTACGTCAAGAACCTCATCGAGGGCGACGAACTGCTCGCCGACCTCTGGGTGCGGGGCGAGATCTCCAACTGGCGGCGCCACGTCTCCGGGCACTGCTACTTCACGCTGAAGGACGAGCACGCGCAGGTCCGCTGCGTGATGTTCCGCTCCCAGGCCGCCCGGCTCCGGTTCGAGCCGGAGGACGGGATGCGGGTCCTGGCGCGCGGGCGGGTCGGCGTGTTCGAGCGCGACGGGCTGTACCAGTTCTACGTGGCCGAGCTCGAGCCGGACGGCCGCGGCGCCCTGCACCTGGCCTTCGAGCAGCTCAAGGCCCGCCTGCAGGCGGAGGGCCTCTTCGACCCGGCCCGCAAGCGGCCCCTGCCGAGGCTGCCGCGCAAGATCGGCATCGTGACGTCGCCCACGGGGGCGGCGATCCGCGACATGATCACGGTTGCCCGCCGCCGCTTCCCCAACGTGCACATCGTGCTGGCGCCCGCTCTCGTGCAGGGCGACGAGGCGCCGGGAAGCCTCATCGCCGCCCTGGCCCGGGTCGTCCGGGTGCCGGGGGTCGACGTGGTGATCATCGGCCGGGGCGGCGGGTCGCTCGAGGAGCTGTGGGCGTTCAACGACGAGGCCCTGGCGCGGGCCATCGCGGCCTGCCCGGTCCCGGTCGTCTCGGCCGTCGGGCACGAGACCGACTTCACCATCGCCGACTTCGTCGCCGACCTGCGGGCCCCGACGCCGTCCGCGGCGGCCGAGCTGGTCGTCCCGAGCAAGAGTGACCTCGTGCGCCTGCTGCGGACGGCGGAGGCGAGGCTGGAGGCGGCGGCGCGCGCGCAGATCGCCCGCCGGCGCGAGCGCCTGCGGCTCCTGACCGGCCGGCGGGTCCTGCAGCGCCCCGTGGACGGCATCCTGGCGGCCCGCCAGCAGATCGACGGCCTCACCCGCCGGCTCGCCCTCGCGGCGGATGGGCTCATCCGCCGCCACCGCGCCGCCCTCGGCGGGCTGGCCGGCCGGCTGGACGCGTTGAGCCCGCTCGCCGTCCTGGCACGGGGATACGCCATCGTCCGGGACGAGGCCGGCCGCGTGGTGCGGGCGCCCGGCGACGTCACCGCCGGCCAGCGCCTGGAGGTGATCCTCCAGCACGGCCGCCTCTGGGCGCGGGCCGAGGGCCCCGGGCCGGCGGCAGGTGCGGCCCGGGACAAGGGCGAATAACCATAGGCGCCGCAGGCGGTACGGGCAGGGAGTGGTCGTGACGGAGGCGCGGAGCGAGGGCGCCGGGGCCCTCACGTTCGAGGAGGCGCTGGCCCGGCTCGAGGAAGTGGTCCGGGCGCTGGAGGCCGGGGACCGGAGCCTGGAGGAGTCGCTGGCGCTCTTCCAGGAGGGAATCGAGCTGGCCCGGCTGTGCCAGGCGCGCCTGGACGAGGCAGAGGCCCGGATCGAGAAGCTGCTGGAGATCCGCGACGGCGCCGCCGTCACGGAGCCGTTCGAGCCGCCCGGAGGCCAGAACCCGTGACGTCGCGGACGCTGGCGGAGGTCCTGGCGGAGTCGGCCGCCCGGGTCGAGGCCGCACTCGAGCGCTACCTGGGTCCGGAGGCGGGTCCGCCCCGGCTGGTGGAGGCGATGCGGTACAGCCTCCTGGGGGGCGGCAAGCGGCTGCGGCCTTTTCTGGTGCTCACCGCCGCCGAGGTGTGCGGCGGCGACCCGGAGGCGGCGCTCCCCGCGGCCTGCGCGGTCGAGATGGTGCACACGTACTCCCTCATCCACGACGACCTGCCGTGCATGGACGACGACGACTTCCGCCGCGGCCGGCCGAGCGCCCACCGCGTCTTCGGCGAGGGATTGGCCGTGCTGGCGGGCGACGCCCTCCTCACCCTGGCCTTCGAGGTCATGGCGGGGCTCGAGGGCGACCCGCGCGTCGGCCCCGGGCGGGCGATCCGCGCCGTGGCGGAACTGGCCCGCGCGGCCGGGCCGGCCGGCATGGTCGGCGGCCAGGTGCTGGACCTGGAATGGGAGGGGCGGGACGCGCCGGTGGCCGTCCTGGAGGATCTCGACCGGCGGAAGACGGGGGCGCTCATCGCCGGCAGCCTCCGGATCGGCGCCATCGTCGCCGGGGCCAGCCCCGCCCAGGAGCAGGCCCTGACGGCGTACGGGCTGCACCTGGGACTGGCCTTCCAGATCCAGGACGATATACTGGACGTGGTGGGCGATCCGGCCGTGCTGGGCAAGCAGGCCGGGTCGGACGAGCGGCAGGCCAAGTCGACCTACGTGCGGGCGCTGGGCCTGGAGGGCGCGCGGGCGCGCGCCCGGGCGGCCGCGCAGGCCGCCACCGAGGCGCTGGCCCCCCTCGGGCCGGGCGCCCGGGTCCTGGCCGAGCTGGCGGCCTACGTGATCGAACGGGAGCGCTGAGGCCATGCTGCTGGAGGGCATACGAGGCCCCGAGGACCTGCGGGGCCTGAGTGTCCCGGAACTGGAACGCCTGGCCGGCGAGATCCGGCAGGTCGTGGTGGAGACGGTGGCCCGGACCGGTGGCCACCTCGCCCCCAACCTGGGGGTGGTGGAGCTCACCCTGGCGCTGCACACCGTCTTCTCGAGCCCGCAGGACAAGATCCTCTGGGACGTGAGCCACCAGAGCTACCCGCACAAGCTCGTGACGGGGCGCCTGCCGCTCTTCCACACGCTGCGCCAGGTGGGCGGACTGGCGGGGTACACCCACCCCGCGGAGAGCCCCCACGACCACTTCCACTGGGGCCACGCGTCCACGGCGCTGTCGGCGGCCATCGGCCTGGCGAAGGCGCGCGACCTGGCGGGGGAGACCTACGACGTGGTGGCCGTGGTGGGCGACGGGGCGCTCACCGGCGGCATGGCCTTCGAGGCGCTGGACCACGGCGGCCACGACAAGACCCGCGTGATCGTGGTCCTGAACGACAACTCCATGTCGATCTCCCCGAACGTGGGCGGGATCAGCCAGCTCCTCGCCCGAATCCGCACCGGGCCGCACTACCAGGCCCTGAAGCAGCAGGCCGCCGAGGTCCTCAAGGGCCTGCCGGTGTTCGGCCCCCAGGCCTTCGACGTGGTCGACCGCATGAAGGAGGGGGTCAAGCACCTCCTGCTGCCCACGATGTTCTTCGAGGACCTGGGCTGGACGTACCTGGGTCCGGTCGACGGCCACAACCTCACGGCGCTCCAGGCGGCGCTCCGGCAGGCCCGGAGCCTCCGGGAGCCGGTGGTGGTGCACGTCGTCACCACCAAGGGGAAGGGCATCCCCTACGCGGAGGAGCTCCCGGACAAGTACCACGGCGGCGGTCCCTTCGACATCGCCACCGGCAGGTTCCTGCCCGGGGCGACGACGTACAGCGAGGTCTTCGGCAACACGATGGTCCGGATCGCCCGGGAAGACCCGGACGTGGTGGCCATCACCGCCGCCATGCCCGGCGGGACCGGGCTGAGCCGGTTCGCCCGGGAGTTCCCGGACCGCTTCTTCGACGTGGGGATCGCCGAGCAGCACGCGGCAGCCTTCGCCGCCGGCCTGGCCAAGGGCGGGAAGAAGCCGGTCTTCGCCGTGTACTCCACCTTCCTGCAGCGGGCCTACGACCAGGTCATCCACGACGTGGCCCTCCAGGGGTTGCCCGTGGTGTTCGCCATCGACCGGGCCGGCCTCGTGGAGGACGGCGCCACCCACCAGGGCGTGTTCGACGTCGCCTACCTGCGGTGCGTGCCCGGGATCGTGGTCGGGGCACCCCGGGATGAGAACGAACTCCAGCACATGCTGTACACGGGGATCCGGTACCGGGGCGGGCCCTTCGCGCTGCGGTACCCGCGCGGCAAGGCGCAGGGCGTGCCGCTCGACGCGGAGCTGAGGGAACTGCCGATCGGCAAGGGCGAGGTGCTGCGGCCCGGCCGGGACGCGGCCGTGCTCGCGCTCGGCGTCTGGGCGCCCGCCGCCCTGGCGGCGGCCCGAGCGCTGGAGGCCGAGGGCCTGGACGTGATGGTGGCCGACGCCCGCTGGGTGAAGCCCCTGGACCTCGACCTCGTGCGGGAGGCCGCCGCCACGGGGCGGATCGTCACGGTCGAGGAGGCGGCCCTGGCGGGGGGCTTCGGGTCCGCGGTGCTCGAGGCCCTGGCCGACCTCGGGCTGAGCGGGGTCGAGGTGCGCCGCCTCGGGGTGCCGGACCGCTTCGTCCCCCACGGCCGGCCTGCCCACTACCTGGAGGAGATCGGACTGAGCGCCGAGGGCATCGCGGCGGCGGTCCGGGACGTCGTGCTCGCAGGTCGGCGCCAGATGCCGGCACGGCGCCCCGGGGCGCGGAGCCGCGTCGCGGCGCACCGGTCGGGCGGGGCGTGAGGGACTCGGGCGAGACGGAACCGTCCCCCCGAACCCGAACCGACGGACAGCCGGCGCGGACCGGTTCCGGCTGGTGGGACACCGTCACTCGGGGTGGCACGAAACGCACGGCATGACAGGCGAGACCCCGGTTCGAGTGTCAAGGTTTGCGTTTTGCTGCCCCTGCGGAGGCGCAAGGTCGGGCAGAAGAGGACGACCGGCGTTGCGAGGTCAACGCGATCGGGGCGTTATGTCAACGGGAAAGGTCGAAGCGACCGGCCCAAACGCAATACTTGAGAGGCGACGGCCGCGTTTGCCGCGCAACCTTTGCGGATCGCAGGGCGGCCACACCATGTAACAAAAAGATATCGGTATGATCACACGGCTCCACGAGTGACACGCTGTACCTGGACTCACCCCACACTGCGCACGCTGCACAGGATGAAGACCCGGAAGATCGCCCGGGGGTTGACCCCCGGGCTTCGTGCGTTCCCAGGGGGGGTACTGGTGGTCCGCGGTGGAGATCTTCTGGGGGCCGCCGCGCGTGGGTTCGCCCAGCTGGCCGAGGTCGTTTGGGGCACCCCCGTGGTGATCGTGCTGGCGGATCGCCGGGGGAGAGTGGTGTGCCAGGCCGGCGGAGAGGGCGGGGTGGGGACGCGGTCTCTCCACCTGGACCCCGCGTGGGAGAGCGTTGTACGCGTCCTGCCCCGGGTGCTCGGAGAGGTGGAGAACCGGACCGCGCTCTGGGTGGAGGTGGGACCTGAAGGCGCCGGCTGGGCGGTGGCCGCCCTGCGAGATCCCGGCGGGGAGGTGGCCGGGGTGGTCGGCGTTCAGGGGCGGGACGGCGTCACCGGCCGGGCGACCGCCATGTGCCTGGCCGGGATCGCGGCCCGAGCACTGGCGGCGGTCCCCGGCGGGGCCGGAGCGGCGGCGCCGGTGGCGGCGACCCGACCCGGCAGGGGGGCCGCAGCGCGGTACACGTTCGACGACCTCGTGGGCCGGAGTCCGGCGTTCCTCCGGGCCGTCGGGCTTGCGCGCGCCGCCAGCCGGGTGGAGGCCAACGTGCTCCTGGAGGGCGAGAGCGGAACCGGGAAGGAGCTGTTCGCGCAGGCCATCCACCGGGCCAGCCGGCGCGGCGGCGGCCCGTTCGTCGCCATCAACTGTGCAGCGATCCCGCGAGAGCTCATCGCCAGCGAGCTGTTCGGCTATGCGGCCGGTGCCTTCACCGGCGCCAGGCCGGGGGGAAACCCCGGCGCCTTCGAGGCGGCGAGCGGCGGGACGCTCTTCCTGGACGAAGTCGGCGAGATGCCGGTGGATCTCCAGGCGGCGCTCCTCCGGGTGCTGGAGGAGCGGGCGGTGGTGCGCGTCGGGAGCCGGACCCCGGTGCCCGTCGACGTGCGGGTGATCGCCGCCACCAACCGCAACCTCGAGCAGGAGGTCCGCCGCGGCCGCTTCCGGCTCGACCTCTTCTTCCGCCTCAACGTGATCCACATCGTCCTTCCGCCGTTGCGGGAGCGCCGGGAGGACATCCCACTCCTGGTGCGCCACTTTCTCGCCGGCTTTGCCCCGCCCGGGGCGCTCCCCTCCGAGCCGGGGCCTGAGGTGGCCGCGGCCCTGGCTGCCCGGGACTGGCCGGGGAACGTGCGCGAGCTCCGCAACGTGGTGGAGCGCGCCGTGCTCCTGGGAGGGCCGAATCCCTCGCCGGACGACTTTCGCCTCGCGCTCGGGGCCGGACCGGGAGCCGGGCCGTCGCCGGAGGCAGGGCAGCGGGAGTCCGAGCGTGAGCGGCTGCGCGCGGTCCTCGAGGCTACCGGTGGCAACCGGGTCCGCGCGGCGGCGCTCCTGGGCATCGCCCGCAGCACCCTCTACAGGCGGATGAGCCGGCTGGGTCTGGCCGGCGAGGCGGGGCCCCGCGGGCCAGGTGTGGATTTCGCGGCGCGCCGGGTCCGGCGTCCCGACGATGTCACCGGCGGCCGTTGATCCATGACCGATGTCGCGCGGCACCGCTGTCCCGCGGGACAGGTCGTCGGGACAGCCGGCCCGGGGAAAGCCCCGGGGCTGCGGGTTCTGCCGGCCGCCCCCGACGTGGCACGGGACTTGCTGCGAGAAACCCCCGGCCGGCGGCAGGTGCCGCCGGGAGCACAGAGCCGGAGGGTGATGCACATGCCGGTGGGTACCATCTCCTCGTCGCGCGACACGGTCGGCGTTGCGGTGGTGAATTACCGGGTTCCGGTGGTGGAGAGCAAGGCGGAAGTCCTGGAGAACTGCAAGCGCATCGCCAGCTTCATCGATGGCGCCAAGCGGGGCTACCCCGGTCTGGACCTCATCATCTTCCCGGAGTACAGCACGCAGGGATTCCACCCCACCAGGTGGCTGGAGCTGAGCACCACGGTGCCGGGGCCGGAGACCGACATCTTTGCCGAAGCCTGCCGGCGCAACAAGGTCTGGGGCATCTTCTCGATCACGGGGGAACTCAACCCGAAGGGAAACCCGTGGAACTCGCTCGTCATGATCAACGACCGCGGCGAGATCGTGATGAACTACCACAAGATCCACCCGTGGGTGCCTCAGGAGCCGTGGTACCCGGGGAGCGAAGTCCTGGTCGTCGAGGGGCCCAAGGGTCTCAAGGTCGCCGGCACCATCTGCTACGACTGCAACCAGCCGGAGATCGTGCGCGAGGCGGTGATGAAGGGCGCCGAGCTCGTTGTCCGGATCCAGGGCTACATGCACCCGACCAGCCTGCAGCAGAAGCTGATCTCGCAGGTCCGCGCCTGGGAGAACCTCACGTACTTTGCCGTCGCGAACATGGCGGGACGTGATCTGGTCTACTCGTACTTCGGCGGGTCGAACATCGTGAACTTCGATGGCACCGTGCTCGCCGAGTGCGGCCAGACGCCTGACGAGGTGACCTACGCCCTGCTCTCGCTCTCGGCGATCCGGGACGCCCGCCGGAACTGGACGGCGGAGAACCACCTCTTCAACATCACCCACCGGGGGTACACGGCCGTGCAGGACGGGGTGGCCGAGTGCCCGTACGAGTTCTACCGGACCTGGGTCACCGACCCGGCCAAGGCGCGCCAGATGTCCGAGCGGCTCACCCGGAGCACGGTCCAGCCGGAGGAGCACGCGGCCGACTGAGCGGGCGCCGCTCGAGGCGGCGGGGGAGGCCGCCCTCCACCGGGGCGGCCTCCCGCATGCGGGGGTGAGCCGGTGTACCCGGACGACCGCCGCTACACCCATGACCACGTGTGGGCCCGCCGGGAGAACGGCGGCTGGCGCGTGGGGATCAGCGAGCACCTCGCCCGCCAGCTGACGTGGGTGACGGCGGTCCGGTTGCCGCGGCAGGGTACCCACGTGGAGCGCGCACAGGACCTGGCCTCGATCGAGGCCACGAAGGTGACCTGGAGCGTGCCGGCGCCCTTCGCCGGCCGGGTTCTCTCCGTCAACGCTCCCCTTTCGCACCGCCTGGAGCGCATGCAGGATCTGAAGCGTGACCCGTACGGCGAGGGATGGCTGGTCGTGCTGGTTCCGGACGATCCGGGCGACCCGGAGCGGCTCCTGGACGCATCCGCCTACGCGGTCCACGCGGCAGGGTCGGACGGGGGTTTCCCCGGCTGAGCGCGCCGGGGACACGGATGGAGGTGTCGATGTGCTGGGGCTGGGGCTTCTTTACGTGGGGGCGGTGCTCTTCCTGAACGCGCTCTCCCTCCTCGGGCGGGTTTCCGCCCGCGGGGCGTCCGTCATGAACTTCTTCACCGGCGTGCTCACCTTCATCATCGCCATGTACACCGCGCTGGCGCGGCCGGCCGGCGACGCTTCCTACTTCGCGGCCGCGCAGACGCTCCTGTTCTCGTTCACCTATCTGTGGGTCGCGATCAACGGGTACTTCGAGGTGGAGGACGGGTCGGCGCTGGGGTGGTACTGCCTCTTCGTCGCCGCGGTGACGGTTCCCACGGCGGCCCTCACGTTCGCGGCGGGGGACCTTCGCTTCGGCCTCATCTGGCTGGCCTGGGGATTCCTCTGGTTCCTGTTCTGGCTGCTCCTGGCCCTGAAGCGCAACCTCGCGAGGTTCACCGCCTACGTCACGCTGGCCGAGGCCGTCCTCACCTGCATGGTGCCGGGCTTTCTGATCCTGACCGGGAGGTGGTGAGGCGCCGGGACGAGGCGGCGGGCGCGTGACAGTGCGCTTCCGGACGGGATACACTGGGGCGAGGACACCACGGATTCCTGGGAGCGCGTCCGATCATGCGCGTCCGCTGCCTGGGGTGCGGACAGGTCTACTGGATTCCCCGGCCGTACGTCGCGGACGCCTGCCCACGGTGCGGGACGTACGTGTACGAGAGGTTCCCCGCCGGCCGGGCAGGCGCTGCGCGGCCCGGGAGCGCGGGGGCTGTGGCCGGTGGCGGCCGCGGCCAGTTGCGGGTGATCCCGGGCGCTTCGGGCTCGGCAGGCGGTGCAGAGACGCACCGCCAGCGTCTCGACCGCGCCCTGGTCGAGCGCGGCCTGTACCCCAGCCGCGAGCGGGCGCAGCAGGCCGTGCGGGCCGGACTGGTCACGGTGAACGGCCGTGTGCTCACGCGCCCGGCCGAGCCGGTGGGGGCGGAGGACCGGATCGAGGTCCACGGCGACCCCGTGGGTTACGTGAGCCGCGGCGCCCTCAAGCTGGCGGCGGCGCTGGACCACTGGCACATCGACCCGGCCGGGCTCGTCTGCCTGGACGTGGGGGCATCGACGGGGGGATTCACGGAGGTCCTCCTCCGCCGGGGTGCGGCGCGGGTGTACGCGGTCGACGTCGGGCACGGGCAGCTGCATCCCCGGCTGCGCGCGGATCCCCGGGTGGTCGCGATGGAGGGGACGGACGTGCGCGCGCTCGCCGCCCTGCCGGGGCCGCCGCCTGCGCTGGTCACGGTGGACGTGTCCTTCATCTCGCTGACTCACGTGCTGCCGCACCTCCTCCGCCTGGCGCCGGGCGCCCCCGTCGTCGCACTCGTCAAGCCCCAGTTCGAGGTCGGACGGGGGCGGGTCGGCAAGGGTGGGGTCGTCCGGGACGAGGCCGCGCGGCGGGCGGCGCTCGAGCGGGTGCTGGCGGCCGCCGCCGCCCTGGGCTACCGGCCCGAGGCGCCGATCCCGTCCCCTGTCCCCGGCGGCGACGGGAACGTGGAGTTCCTCGCCCTCTTTCGTCCCCCGGAGCCGACGGATCCCGTGCCTGCGCCGATCGATCACGAACCGTGATCGTTTCAATCAGAAATCGGAAAGCCCCCTTGCATGAAAAAACCTGACAAGCAAAGTTGACATGGGTCCTGCGCAGATGGTACCATGCGCACTAACATGAGCCTGTGTTCACAACCCGTGCCGCCTTCTTCCGACAACTGCATCCTGTGATGGAGAAGTGCGCCTGAGGGTTCCGCCGCCTGCGTGCGGGACAGCGACCGAGCGGCGCAGCCTGCCGGGGAGGGCAGGTACACCGGGTGGCCAAAAACCAGGGCGGGGAGGTTCTTCCAGGTCCGGTGGAACCGTCCCGCCCTGGTCTCGTACGGAAGGAGGGATTGTCGGTGCGCTGCGTTCCGATCCGTACCGGCCGCACGCGCGGGAAACGCGCGCCGGCCTTCCGCACCGGGGCGATCCCTCCTTCTTCGTGGGGGAAATCGCTCCGCGCGGCCCTGGTGAGTCCGTCCGGCACCGCCGGCCCGAAGGAGGGATCCCCGTGCCCGAGATGAACCCGCGCCGTGTGGAGGAGTACCTGCGGAACTGGGAGCACGACGCCTGCGCGCTGCTCGCCGTGGTGCACAAGGACGGGGAAGCCACGCGCGGCCTGGTGGACGAGGCCCTGGAAGCGCTCGTGGCGATGGCGCACCGCTCGGGCGACGTCGACGGCGAGGGCGACGGGTGCGGGATCCAGACCGACATCCCGCGGGCGCTGTGGGCGCGGGTGCTGGCCGAGGCGGGGCAGCCGTCCGAGCGGGCCTTCGACCCGCGCTTCGCGGTCGGCCACTTCCTCATCCCGCGGCCCGAGGTGTACTGGGCCCGGGCCCTCAAGGAGCAGGTCCTGCGTCGCCTCGGCGCGGATGGCGCCACCGTCCTGGTCGAGCGCTCCGCTCCGGTCGACCCCTCCGCCCTCGGGCCGCAGGGGCGGCTTGACGAGCCCGAGTTCTGGCAGGTCGCCGTCCTCGTCCCGGAGGGGACCAACGCCGAGGCGCAGCTGTTCCGCTGGACCCTGGCCATCGAGGAGGAGACCCCGGTCCACGTCGTCTCCTTCTCGACGGAAACGGCGGTGTACAAGGTGCGGGGCGGCCCCCAGACGCTGCGCCAGTACTTCGGCGACCTGGGGGATCCGAACTTCGCCACCCGCGCGGTGATCGGCCACAACCGGTACTCGACGAACACGTCGACGGCCTTCGAGCGGGTGCAGCCCTTCCACCTGCTCGGCCACAACGGCGAGATCAACACGATCCGCCAGCTGCGCGAGCAGACCGAGATGCTCGGCATCCCGCTGACGCGGGGCGGCTCCGACTCGCAGGACCTGGACCGGCTCCTGATGGGGCTGCTGCACGTGTACGGCCTCACGCTGGCCGAGGCGATGGAGATGGTCTTCCCGCCCGTGATCGGGGAGATCAAGCTCCTGCGCCCGGAGCTGCAGGACCTCTACATGTACCTCCGGCAGGCGTGGGGCCCGTTCGCCCAGGGCCCGGCCGCCGTCGTGGCCCGGGCCGGGGCGGAGGTGGTGGCCTCGGTCGACGCGATGGGGCTCCGGCCGCTGTGGCTCGTGGAGACCGAGGACACGCTCCTCCTCTCGTCCGAACCGGGCGTGGTGCCCTTCGGACGGATCGTGCGCGACCCCAAGCCCCTCGCCCCGGGCGAGAAGGTCCTGGTGGTCCTGGCGCCCGAGGGGCCGGTGGAGGTCGTCCCCCACCACCGGATGCAGGACCTGGTCCTCGAGCGCATGCACCGGCGGGTGCGGACGCCCTCCGGCTGGCGGCGGTTCATCGAGGTGGGCGGCCCGCCCGGCTACTTCCCCCTGGTGCCGGTGCCCGACGCGCCGGCGGCGCCGCCGCCCTCCGAGGCGCTCCTGGCGGCGATGGGCTGGTCCCAGGAGGACCACCAGCTCATCCGGGAGATGGCCGCCAAGGGCTCGGAGCCCATCGGCTCGCTCGGCTACGACGGCCCCCTGGCCTGCCTGAGCGAGGAGCGCCAGAACCTGGCCGACTTCTTCAAGGAAACCGTCGCGGTGGTGACCAATCCGGCGATCGACCGGGAGCGGGAGATCGAGCACTTCTCCACCCGGGTGGTGCTGGGCGCGCGCCCGCCCTTCGCGATCCGCAACCGGGCCGACGAGGCGCTCGTCCACCGGACCCGGGTCGAGCTCCGCCTGCCGGTGCTCCTCGGCGGGCACACCGGCCAGGCGCCCGTCGACCGGGCCACCTACCGGGAGCTCGCCCGCGCGCACGGGACCTACGTCTTCGAGGACCTGCTGCTCGAGTGGGACCCCGTCTACGGGGCGCCCCGGGACCCGGGCGTGGTGCGGATCCTCCCGACCAGCTTCCGGCCGACCGAGAGCCTGGCGCAGGCCCTCGCCCGCCTCGGCCGGCAGGCGGTGTCCGCCGTCCTGGAGGGCGCCGAGCTCCTCGTCCTGGACGACACCGAGTGCTTCCGGGACGAGAACCTCTGGATCGACCCCCACCTGGCGGTGTCCACGGTGGACCTGGCCCTGAAGCGCCACCCGGTCCAGGAGGGCCAGACGAACTTCCGCCGGCGGGTGAGCATCGTCCTGCGGAGCGGCGCCATCCGCAACCTGCACGACCTGGTGATGGCGATCGGCCTGGGCGCCGACGCCGTGAACCCCTACCTCCTCCTCGAGGTGGCGGCGCAGAGCGACCCCCGGGCGGGGATCGACAACATCCTCTCGGCCCTGCACAAGGGTCTGGAGAAGGTCATCTCCACCCTTGGCATCCACGAGCTGCGGGGATACGCCCGCCTCTTCAGCAGCATCGGGCTGAAGCCGGAGGTCGCGAAGTACTTCGACACGGTGAACTACTGCGGGTCGGAGCACGGCGGCCTGGGGCTTGCCCGGCTCAAGGCGGACGCGGCCGAGCGGTACGCCATCGCCAACGGCCTCGTCCCCGGCGCCCGGATGGCCCGCACGTTCCGCATCTGGCCGCGCCTCTGGAAGGCCCTGGGCGACGTGGCCGCCGGCCGCAGCCCCTACCGGGCGTACGCCCAGAAGCTCCAGGCCATCGAGCGGGAGACCCCGGTGAGCCTGCGCCACCTTCTCGACCTGCGCGAGCAGCGGCCCGTCGACCCGGCCCAGGTCGACACCACCATCGAGGACTACGCGTACCCGATCACCATCTCCGGCATGTCCTTCGGCTCCCAGGGCGAGGTGGCGTTCCGGGCCTACGCCGAGGCCGCCAAGCGGCTCGACATCGTGTGCATGAACGGCGAGGGCGGCGAGATCCCGGACATGGTCGGCCGCTACTTCAAGTGGCGGGGGCAGCAGGTCGCCTCCGGCCGCTTCGGGGTGCACGCCCGGATGCTGGCCGGCAGCCGGTTCATGGAGATCAAGATCGGTCAGGGCGCCAAGCCGGGGGAGGGCGGGCACCTGCCGGGCAAGAAGGTCACGGAGAAGGTGGCCCGGGCCCGCAACGCCGTCCCCGGGATCGACCTCATCTCGCCCTCGAACAACCACGACATCTACTCCATCGAAGACCTGGCGCAGATCGTGGAGGAGCTCCACACCGTCAACCCGCGCGGCAAGGTCGTGGTGAAGGTGCCGGTGGTGCCGGGGATCGGCACCATCGCGGTCGGGATCGCCAAGTCGGGCGCGGACGTGATCGCCCTCTGCGGTTACGACGGCGGCACCGGTGCGGCCCGCAAGCACGCCCTGCGCCACGCCGGCCTGCCGATCGAGATCGGGGTGCGGGAGGCGCACCTCGCGCTCACGGCCGCCGGCGTGCGTGGGCGGGTCGAGATCTGGGCCGACAGCGGCATGAAGAGCGGCCTGGACGTGGTGAAGCTCATCCTCCTGGGCGCCAACCGGGTGGGCTTCGGCACCCTGGCGATGGTGGCCGCGGGCTGCACGGCGTGCCGCGGCTGCCACCTCGACACCTGCCACGTGGGCATCGCCACCCAGATCGAGTCGGTGGAGGAGGCCCGGGAGCGGGGGCTCAAGCACTTCGTCCCCCGGGAGTTCGAGACGGCGGTGCAGCACCTCGTGACGGTGCTCGGCGCGATCGGCGAGGAGGTCCGGGAACTCACGGCCCGGCTCGGCTTCCAGCGTACCCAGGACATGGTGGGCCGGGCAGAACTGCTGCAGCAGGTGCGGGGGCTCGGCCAGGCGGACCTGCGGGAGCTGACCATGCCCACCCCGCTGCCGCTCGAGCTCCAGCCCGACCGGACGCGGGGCCCGGTGCGCCGGGTGACGAACCCGCTGGCGGTGGAGATCGCCGCCCTCGCCCACGTGCACGCCGGCTCCCCCGGCGCGCCGGCCCGGTCGCAGTGGAGCGGGGTCACGGCGCGGGACCGCATCCTGGGCACCGCCCTGGCGGGGGAACTCGCCCGGGGGATGCTTGCCGTGGAGGACGGCGCCGCGCCCCCGGTGGACGGCGCGCCCGCCGGCGCGGAGCTGGGTCCGAAGGCGGAGATCCTTCTGGAGGAAGGCTCGCTGGCGGGCCACGGGCTTGGCGCCTTCAACCTGGACGGCATGCGGCTCGTGGTCCGGGGCGGCGCCCAGGACGGCGTCGGCAAGGGTATGCTCGGCGGCGAGGTGATCGTCCTCAAGGGGGCCAACCGGCACGGCAAGCTGGTGGGCGGCTCCGTGGGCAAGAGCTTCGCCTACGGCGCGCAGGGCGGTCTGCTGATCGTGCAGGGCGATGCGGACGCCCGCTGCGGAATCCGCCTGTCGGGCGCCGACGTGATCATCGGCGGGCGGCTGCGAGGGCCGATCGACGACTCCCTGGGGCTCCTGGCGGAACGGGCAAACCTCAAGGGGTTCGCCTTCGAGTACATGACCCGGGGGCGGGCCGTGGTCCTGGGCGATCCCGGCCCGTGGCTGTGCTCCGGCATGACCGGCGGCGTGGTCTACGTGCTCCTGCAGCCCGAGCTGGGCCTCGACGAGGCGGCCATCCGCCGGCGCCTCGCCAAGGGTGCCCGAGTGAACCTGGCGCCCCCCGGCAGCCGGGGCAAGAAGGACCTCACCGAGCTGCTCGGGATCTACCACCAGGTGCTCCTCGACAGCGGTCAGAGCGAGGAGGCCGCCGAGGTGCTGCAGATGATGCTGGACTGCGAGCGGCGCTTCATCGCGATCCTGCCGGTCACGCAGCAGGTGGACCCGTCCGTGGCCACGGAGTGACCCGGCGGGGTTCGAGCCGGAGCCGGCCTGTTCCTGCTCCGCCTGCCGTCAGGCCGACGCTGCGCCTGACGCAGGCGGTTCCTGTTTCAGCCGGCTCACGACACGCGGCCGGCCGGCCCCTGCCGGGGGCCGGCCGGCCTCCATGGCAGCCCGTCTATGTGCTGCCCTGTCGCTGGGGTGGCTGGGGCACCGGAACGCCGCCGTGCGCGGCGAGCGCCGTCAGTGCGCCCAGCAGCGAGCCGGCCCGGGCGGAGGCACTGCTGCCGGCTACCTGCCCGGTCGCGCTCGGTCCGGTGCCGGCCGCTGCGGGAGGGTCAGCCTGAGACCCCGGAGCGAGAACGGGCGCAACCGGGGCGGGGGCCGGAAATGCGCCTGCCGGCCAGCCGGCGTGGAGCGAGGGGGAGTGGGGCAGCAGCCCCGGCAGGGACCCGATCGGCCCGAACGCCGGCAGGGGCGTGGCCATGGGGGTCGCCGGCCAGCCCCCGGCGCCCGCCGCGGGGCCAGCCAGCAGGCTGGGGAGGCCGGCCACTCCGGTGGGGAACAGTGTGGCCGTCCAGGGGCTGGCGGGGACGCCGCCAAGGGGGCCGCCCCGCCCGGCCGGGCGCATTGCCGGCACCATGCCGGGCATCGTACCCGGCACCATCCCCGGCATCATGCCCGGCGCCGGCCACGGGGCCACGCCGGCCCCCGCGCCCGGTCCCCACGGCAGCGTCCCCGGCAGGATCCAGGTGCCCGAGGGCATGAAAGTCGCCTCCTCGTCAACCGGTTCCCCGTAACCTATGCCGACCGCTCCCCGCCCGCCACCGGAACGGAGCCGGGCGCGCACCCGCACACCTCCCCCGGCGGGCGGCGCGTAGACTGTAGCGGGCCGCTACGCCTGTGAAGGGGCATGTCCGTTTCACGAGAGGGGGAGGGTCATGTCCGGAACGTCCGAACTGGCGGTCTCCGTGCGGGGTGGGACCGCCGGCACCTTCTCGACCTTCGCGCGGGACGTCGCCCGGGGCAGGGTGTTCTCCAGCCGGCTGTCCTCGGACACCCCGCTGGTGTTCGACCCGGCCACGCGCCAGCTCGTTCCGTTCCCACCGGCACCGTCCGGCCGGGGTCCGGTCTTCCATTTCGCCCTGTCCAACCAGGGCTTTCCGCCCACCTTCTTCAGCGCGCCCGGCGGGATTGCCGGCAGCGCGCGGGGGACGGCGGAACTGCGGGAGACGGGTACCGACCCGGGTACCCTGACGGTCTCCGTGACGGGGCTGGGCCCGCTACCCCCCGGGGCCGAACTGGCGGCGTGGCTCATCCACGACCTCGTGGTGCCGCCGTCCCTCGATCCGGCCGATCTGGCCGCCCTGCCCCGGGTCGCGCCGGAGGCGAACACGCCGGGCCAGTTCTTCACGGTGGACGGGGCGCCGCCGACCGTGGGCCGGCCGGACGTGCCGGTCTGGAACACCGTGTCCGTCCCCGTGCGGGCCGGCACCCTGACCGTGCGTCCGGAAGGCACCGCCTCGCTCCGGGTCTCGCTGGCCGACGCCGCCCGGGTGGCGCTCGACCCGCGGGCGCTCCTCGGCATGGGGTTCTCCCCGGGGTTCGGGGGAGCGCTGCCATCGGGTCTGGTGGCAGCCATACTCACCGACGTGTTCATGCGCCCCGCAACCGTGTTCCCGCAGCTGCCACTGGCCACGGCATTCCCGCAGCGCCTGGCTGCGATCACCCAGGCCGCGGTGGCCCGCTTCGACCGGGACGGCGACGGCACCGTGTCCGTCCAGGAGGCGCAGTCCATCCCCGGTGCGTTCCTGCGGGCACAGGACTTCACCCGGGTCGCCCTCACGGTCGAGCCCAGCGTGAGGAGCACCTCGCCGCTCCTGCCGACCGAGCACGCGGTCGCGCTGGCCGGCCTGCGACGTACACAGTCGGCGGTCAACTGACCGTCACGGGCGCGCTCCGGGGCCCCGGCCGGCGCCGGGGCCCCGGTTCGCGGCGCGCCGCCGTCAGCGGGGCTGGCGCGCGACCAGCCCGTGCATCTCCAGCAGCGTGCGCAGGCGGCTCGAGAAGAGTTCGCCGAAGCGCGAGCTGTCCAGCGCTCCGGTGACCAGGTCGCGCAGGGCCGACTGGCACTCGGCGGAGGTGAGCACCCCGGTGGCGACCCCGAGCACCAGCTGGGCGAGGTCCGGCCGGCTCTGCAGGGAGTCCAGGGCGGGACCCAGGCTGGTCCGCACGGCGCTGGACTGGAGGAGCTGCCCCGCGAGCTGGACCCAGGGCGCGAGCGCCTGCAGGAAAGCGGCGGGGGGCGGCGCGGGAAGTCCGGCCGCAGCGGCGGGCGCGCCGGGACCGGCCGCCGGCGGTGTCCAGGCGGGGAAGGCCGGCCCCGCGGGTGCACCCCACGGACCCGGACCGGCAGGCGCCACCGGCATCCCGAAGGGCACCCCCATGCCCGGCGTGCCCGCTGTCGCGCCGGCGGGCACGGGCATCGGGCCGGCAGGCATGGGCATCGGGCCGGCAGGCATGGGCATCGGGCCGGCAGGCATGGGCATCAGGCCGGCGCCGGGAGCGGGCGCGCCGGGCGGGAGCATCGCCGGCCGGCTCACCGCGACGGGCACCCCGGCGGGCGGGCCGAACAGGGCAGGCCCCGCCACGGCCCCGGGCAACGGCCCGCCGGCCGGCAGCGGTGCGCCGTACGCGCCGCCGGGTGGCACCGGCACGGGTCCGGGGACCGGTCCGCCCATCGGCATGGGCCCCGGTACCGGGCCGGCGAAGGGTATCGGGCCGCCCATCGGGTCCGGCGCCGGCATCCCCGCGAGGGCAGGGTTCGGGATGGCGCCGGGCGGGATCGCCGGCATCCCCGGCGAGGCCATGGGGGCCTGGCGAGTCGCGAACGGATTCGGGAAACCGGCAGGGACAGGGGCCGGCGGGAGCGACGGGATCGGCGCCGGCTGCCCGGCCGGGGCGGCAGCGGCGACCGGGGCAACCCCGGCGGCGCTCACCCCCGGGACAGCTGCGGCCAGGTTACCGGGGGCAGGCCGGGCGGGTCCGAAGGTCACACCGGGCCCGGGCGGGGGCGCGAAGGTGACGCCGGGCCCGGGCGGCCAGAAGGCCGGCGGGTATGGCGCCGGCCCGCGAGGCATCACGCCGGGGGCCGGGCCTGCTGCCGGGCTCATGCCGCCGCCCATCGCCGGGAGAACCGTGGGACTGCGGGTGATCGACGGGGCCGGGGGCGGGGGCAGGGTCGGACCGGTCACCCCGGGTACCCCGGCGACGGGCAGGACGGACGGGGATGTACCGTGAGCGCCGGAGGCCGGTGCGGGCCCACCGGCAGCCGGGAAACCTGACGACATGGTTCGACACCCTCCTCGGCACGGCGGGGCGGGATGGGACGTGAGGGGCACCAGGGGCCTCCGCCCGTTGCCCCCTGCAGGGTATGCGGGGGCATCGCCGGGGGGTGCGCGCCGCCCCGGGAGGGATCGCCGGGGCGGCGGGAGAAAGCTATGAGCGATCCGGACCCGCCTGACGAGCACAGGTGCTGGAGGCGTTGGCGTGGACGTGATCGGGATCGTGTGCAACGCTGCCAAGCCGGCGGCGGTCGAGGTCGCCCGGACCCTCGTGCGCGAGCTGGACGCCCGGGGGCTGCGGGTGGTACTGACCCCGGAGGCGGCGGCCGCCGTGGGGGCTCCCGACCGCAGCCGTCCCTTCCCGGGCGGATGGCACGGGGTGGACCTGGCGATCGTCCTCGGCGGGGACGGCACGCTCCTGCGGGCCGCCAAGGCGGCGTCCCCCCTGGGCTTGCCGGTCCTGGGGGTGAACACGGGCCACCTCGGCTTCCTGACCGAGATGGAAGCCAGCGAGCTCCTGCCCTCGCTGGACGGGATCCTCTCGGGAGACTGGCAGGTGGAGGAGCGCATGATGCTCCGGGCCCGGGTGATGCGGGGCGGGCAGGAGGCGATGGGCGGCGAGGCCCTGAACGACGCCGTCATCGCCCGGGGCACGCTGGCGCGCATGGTCCACTTCACCGCCCGGGTCGGCGCGATCCCGGTCGCCGACTACGCGGCGGACGGCGTGATCATCGCCACGCCCACCGGCTCGACCGCATACTCGCTCTCGGCTGGCGGCCCGATCCTCCACCCCGGCCTCTCCGTTCTCCTCATCACCCCGATCTGCCCGCACACCTTCAACGCCCGCTCGCTGGTGGTCCCGGGCGGTGAGGCGGTCACCGTCGAGCTCCACGACCCCGGCGAGGTGCTCCTGCAGCTCGACGGCCAGACCGCCGGCCCCCTCCTGCCCGGCGACGAGGTGGTGGTCGAGCGGGCCCCGCAGGTCGCCCGCCTGGTGCGGCGAAGCCCGTTCCGCTTCTACGACGTGCTCCGGCGCAAGCTCGCCGAGCCGCAGCGGATCATCGGCACGTCCTTCGGGGGTTAGGGTCCGGCGCCTCCGCCGGCCCGGGCCGTCTTGCATATACAGCGAATGCCTTGTATATGCAGAGGTGGGAGTTGCCACGGGGCGGAGGTGCGCCGATGATGAAGGCCCGCCGGCAGGCCAAGATCCTCGAGCTGATCAAGAACCACGCCATCGAAACCCAGGAAGAGCTGGCGGCGCGGCTGACCCGGGAGGGGATCCCGGTCACGCAGGCGACGATCTCGCGGGACATCAAGGAACTGCACCTGCGGAAGGTCCCTGCCGGGAACGGACGGTACCGCTACGCCCTGCCGGACGACGGCACCCCGGGCAGCTGGGACAAGCGCCGCCGGATCCTGCAGGAGTCGGTGCTGTCCGTCGATCACTCCGAGAACATCATCGTGATCCGGGCCCTCCAGGGTACCGCGCCCACGGTGGCGTACGCGATCGACCACCTCGCCTGGAAGGAGGTCATCGGGACGGTGGCCGGGGAGGACACGGTCCTGGCCATCGTGCGGCCGAAGGAGGCCGCCCCGGAGGTGGTCGAGCGCTTCCGCGCGCTGATCCGCTGACGCCGGCGGGAAGGGAAGGACAGCCCTTGCTGGTGGAGATCGCGATCGAGCAGTTTGCCCTCATCGACCGGGTCCGGCTCCAGTTCGGGCCGGGCCTCAACGTGCTCACGGGCGAGACCGGGGCCGGGAAGTCGATCATCCTCGACGCGCTGGCCGCCTCCCTCGGCGGCCGCACCCCCGCGGACGTGGTGCGGGCGGGCGAGGAGCGGGCCGTCATCGAGGCCGTGCTGGACCTCTCGGGCCAGCCCGACCGGGTTCGGGCCGCCCTTGACCTCGGGATCGACATCGCCGAGGACGGCCTCCTCGTCATCCACCGGGAGGTCGCCCGGCAGGGGAGAGGGCGGATCCTCCTCAACGGCCGCTCCGTGACCGGCGCCATGCTGCGCCAGGTGGGCGAGGGCGCAGCCGACCTGCACGGCCAGCACGAGCACCAGTCCCTCCTGCAGCCGCACCGCCACCTCGAGCTGCTCGACCAGTACGGCGGCATGCTGCTGCGCAGCCAGGGCCACGCGCTCGAGGTGCTCGACCGTTACGGCGGCGACCCCCTGCTCGCGCTGCGGGAGCGCGTCGCGGAGGTGCACGCTCGCCTGCAGGCGCTCCGGGCCGAGCGGGCTTCCCTGGCCGGGGACGCCCGGGAGCGGGCGCGCCGCCTCGACCTCCTGCACTATCAAAAGGAGGAACTGGACCGGGCCCGGCTGCGGCCCGGTGAGGAGGAGGAAGTCGAGGCGGAGCTCCGGGTCCTCGCCGCCGCCGGTCGGCTCCGCGCCGCGGCCGAGGAAGCCTACGCCCTCCTGTACGAGGGAACCCGCGGGCAGGAGTCGGCGGCCGACCTCCTCGGCCGGGTCCTGGGCCTCGTGGACGAGATGGCCCGCACCGACCCGGCAGCGGGCGCGGCGCGCGAGCTCCTCGAGGCCGCCTCGGTGCATGTGCGCGAGGCCAGCCGCTTCCTCGCCGACTACCGGGAGCGCGTCGAGGACGACCCCGCCCGCCAGGCGGCGCTGGAACGCCGGCTGGAGGAGCTGGCCGCCCTCCGGCGCAAGTACGGCAACACGGTTGAAGAGATGCTGCGGTACCGCGAGGAGGTGGCAGCGGAGATCGAGCGGCTCGGGGCCGCGGAGGCGCGCGCCGCCCGGCTCGACCAGGAGATCGCCGCCCTCGGCCGGGAGGCGGAGGAACTGGCATCCCGGCTGAGCGAGGCCCGCCGGGAGGCCGCTGCCGCCCTGTCGGCGCAGGTCGCCCGCGAGGTGGCCGACCTGGGCATGCCCCACGCCCGATTCGAGGTCGCGGTGGAGCCGCCCGCCCGGCGGTCGTGGGAGGAGGTCGGACCGCGGGGCTGGGACCGGGTGGAGTTCCTCTTCAGCCCGAACCCCGGCGAGCCCCTCCGGCCGCTGGCGAAGATCGTCTCGGGGGGCGAGATGAGCCGGATCATGCTCGCCCTCAAGGTGATCCTCGCCCGGGTCGACGGCGTGCCCACCCTGGTCTTCGACGAGGTGGACACCGGGCTCAGCGGCCGCACGGCCCAGGCGGTGGCGGAGAAGCTCGCCCGGATCGCCCAGAGCCGCCAGGTCCTCTGCGTCACCCACCTGCCCCAGGTGGCCGCGATGGCCGACGTGCACTTCGCGATCCGCAAGGAGACGGACGGCGACCGGACGGTCACCCGCGTCGAGCGACTCGACGAGGAGGGCCGGGTGCAGGAGATCGCCCGGATGATCGGCGGGGCGGAGGTCACCCGGCTCACCCTGGAGAACGCCCGCGAGCTCATCCGGTCGGCGGCGGCGTGGCGGCAGGCGCTGGGGCGCGGCAACACCTCCGACCTGGCGGGCCGCTAGCTCCCGGCGGCCGGTGCGACGGTCCGGCACAGGACGTGACCGGGACCTAGCCTTCGGGTGGTTCGGGCCCTGCGCCGAAGAGGCGCAGGGCCTCCTCGTACTCCTGCGGCGTGTTGCAGTTGAAGAAGAGGCGGCGGGGGGGACCGAACCGGGCCAGTTCGGCCTCCTCCACGGCCCGCACGCGCACGCGGGGGAAGAACCGTGCCACCTTGAAATCGCCCGAGTCGAGCTGCGCGGTGACCGCGGGCAGCGCGTCCCGCGTGTACACGGCGTGCAGGGTCTCCCACTGGCCGTCCACCCGGGGCACGACGGCGTCGTGGTCCGCCGCCAGCGACACGAGGTAGGCGATCAGGTCCCGGTTCAGCAGCGGCATGTCGCAGGCGGCGAAGAAGGCGGCGCGGAAGCGGCTCGCCTTGAGGCCCGCCTCGATTCCGCCGAGCGGGCCGGAACCCGGGATGCGGTCGGCCACCGCCGGCAGGCCGAGAAAGGCATACGTCTCGGGCTCGTTGGTGCTGACGAGGACCTGCTCGAAGAGGTCCCGGAAGAGATCCGCGACATGTTCGACCAGACGCCGGCCGCCGACCGGGAGGAGCGCCTTGTTCCGGCCCATCCGGGTCGACCGTCCGCCGGCCATGATCACGCCGCACGCTTGCAGTCTGGCCACCGGCCGAACCCCCTGAGGCGATTGTAGCCTGTCGAGGGCGTGCGGGAAACGCCGGCCGGAACGCACCGCGGACGCGTGCGGCCGGCCGGAGCCGCGCCGCAGGCGCCCCGCCCGCCGGACGGCCTTGACGGCCGTCGGACGCAGATGTTGACAGGGAACGGGGGGCCTCGTCTGTCAGTGCGTGCGTTTCGTGCCGGCGGCGGATGACGGGGTTCCAGACCCGCGCGAAAACTCCCTTTGAGGCCGATCTCCGGGCGTGACGGTTCACCACAGGACGTGGCGGTTCACCGACGCCAGCGGCGGAAACAAGTCGTCGGCTTATGTCAGCATAGCCCCGCTCGCGCAAGGGGACGATAACGGCTGCCGGCGCAAGGCGCTCCGATCTCTCTTGCGGGGTGGTGGCGACGGTGACTACCCGGGCCAGAGTGCCGGGGGCCGCAAGGCTGCTCGGTCTCGCTCTGATCCTCGCGCTGGTGGCAAGCCTCCCCGCCTGGGCCGTCGCCAGACTGCCGGCGCACCTGCGCCTGGTACAGGGAGAGGGTCAGCAGTTCCGCCTGCCCCTCCCGGTGCCGGTGACGGTGCGGTCCACCCGGGGCGCCGTGGTGGAGACCGGCGCGGGAGACGGCCCGCTCCGGCTGGCGAGTGCCGTGAACCTTTCCCCGCTCCGGTTGGGGCAGGAGCAGCTCGACTTCCGACTTTTCGGCTGGATTCCCTTCCGCCGGGTCACGGTCGACGTGATCCCGCCCCTGCGGCTCGTCCCCGGCGGGCATTCCATCGGCGTGGTGATGCGGTCCGACGGGGTGCTCGTCGTGGGATTCGGTCGCCTCACCACCGCGGACGGGCGCACGGTGCAGCCTGGCCGCGACGCCGGGATCCAGGTGGGTGACGTCATCGTCCGGGTGGGGGGAGTCCCCGTCGAGGACCAGGAGCACGTGAGCCGTCTCGTGCAGGCGGCCGGCGAGGCAGGCAGGCCCGTCGAGCTGACCGTGAGCCGGCAGGGGCGCCTGCTCGGGCGCACGGTGGTGCCCGTCCGGGACGCGTCGTCCGGCCGGTTCCGGCTGGGCCTGTACGTTCAGGACGGGGCCGCCGGGGTCGGCACCCTGACCTTCTACGATCCGGACACGGGGCGCTTCGGTGCGCTGGGCCACGTGGTGGCCAGCCCGGAGACCGGTCAGCCCATCGCCATGCGTGAGGGGCACATCCTCGCCGCCTCCGTGATGTCCGTGCACGAGGGGCGTCGGGGCGAGCCGGGCGAGAAGGTGGCCACTCTCGTGGGGGAAGGCCGGTGGCTGGGGGTCATCGAGCGGAACACGCCGTACGGCATCTTCGGGCGGATGCAAGAGCTCCCCGGCAACCCGCTGTTCCCCGAGCCGGTGCCGGTGGCGGTGGCCACCCAGGTCCACGAGGGTGCCGCCGAGATCGTCACCGTGCTGAGCGGGCAGCGCCTCGAGCGCTTCTCCGCCGAGATCCTGCGGGTGAACCGCTCGCCCGGGGCGGCGGGGAAGAACCTCGTCATCCGGATCACGGACCCGCGGCTACTGGCCAGGACCCGGGGGATCGTCCAGGGGATGTCGGGGTCCCCGATCCTCCAGGACGGGCGTCTCGTCGGGGCCGTGACGCACGTCTTCGTGAGCGACCCCTCGCGGGGTTACGGCGTGCTCCTGGAGTGGATGCTGCAGGAGGCGGGTCTTCTGGACGGAGGGCAGCAGCGGGCCGGCTCCGGGGGCTTTGCCCCCCGGGCCGCCGCGGCCTGAGCGGCGCGCCGCCGGCCCTGCTGGCGGAGGTGCGGATCACGCCGGTGTGCGCCTCGTGACGCGGCCGTCGCGAGGCGCACGCCGCATCTCCGCGAGGTTCAGCCATGAACTGTGAAAGCGTTAACCAATATCTTGGTTTTCGTCTTGATCCTGGAAGGAATCCGCGGTATCCAGGGCGAACCCCCTATGGCGATTCCGGCGACTCGCCTGCTGGGGGGCCCAGGGATCGTGGGCGGTAAACCCATTCGGATTGTCGTGGTGGAGGATCAGCCCCGGACGGGGGAGACGCTCAGGCGCCTGTTGGGTGGCCAGCCGGACATGCAGGTGGCGGCGCTCGTCACGGACGGGGCGGAGGCCGTACCGGTCATCACCCGGGAGCGGCCCGACGCCGTGACGCTGGATCTCGTGCTGCCCCACCTGGACGGGCTGGCCGTGCTCGAACGCCTGGCCGGCCTCCAGCTCGAACGGAGGCCCCGCATCGTGGTGGTCACCGCGCTGGGGAGCGAGGCGGCCCTGCGCCGCGCGCTGAGCCTGGGGGCCGACTACTACCTGCTCAAGCCGTTCCGACCGGAGGTCCTGGTCGAGCGGATCCGCCAGCTCGTGCGCCCGGCGCCCGAGCCGGGCGGCTTGACGGCCGCGGGGCCGGGGGCCCGGAGAGCGCCCCTCTCGCCGCCGTCGCCCGAGCGGCAGCGCCTCGAGGCGGAGGTAGGGCGGATGATCCACGAGATGGGGATCCCGGCCCACATCAAGGGGCACCGGTACCTGCGGGAAGCCATCCTGCTTCTCCTCGACCGGGACGGGGAGATCGGAGGCATCACGAAGGAGGTGTACCCGGCGATCGCCCGGGTGCACCAGACGACCCCGAGCCGGGTGGAGCGGGCGATCCGCCACGCCATCGAGGTGGGCTGGAACCGGGGCAACACCGAGGTCCTGGCGAGCCTCTTCGGCCACAGCGTGAGCCGGGAGCGGGGCAAGCCCACCAACGCGGAGTTCATCGCCATGGTGGCGGATCACCTTAGAACCATGCGGGTTTCGTGAATCAACACCCCCCGTCTTGTGTGCGCATGGTGTGCGAACTGCGAGCGACTCACCGCACCGACCCGGGCTTCCGCCTGGCGAACAGGGCCGCCTCGACCTTCTCCGCCGCCGCCTTCTGCATGCCCGGGGCCAGGTGGCTATACAGGTCGAGCGTCATGCTGATGCTGCTGTGGCCGAGCCGCTCCTGCACAACCTTCGGGTGGACGCCTTCGGCCAGCATGACGCTGGCTGCCGTGTGCCGCCATGCTTTGTGGGAGGAGAGGACCGGTAGCCCCGCGCGCCGCATGAGGGTCTTGAGCCGCTTGTTCACGTTGCTGCGGTCCTCCGGGGAACCGTCCGCCCGGCAGAACACCAGCCCGTGGTCCTGCCAGTTGGGTCCGGCCTGGAGGCGCAGTTCGTTCTGCCGCGCCTTGTGCTCCCGAAGCGCGCGCACCACCTCGGGGCTTAGGTCCACGCGGCGGGCGCTGCTCTTCGTCTTGACCACCTTGAGGTAGACCCGGCGGTTCTCGTCCACGGCCTGGGTGTGCCGGATGGAGATGGTGCCTGTGGTGAAGTCCAAGTCGTCCCACCTTAAGGCGCAAATCTCGCCAACCCGCATCCCGGTTGTGAGCCCCAGGAGCACGGGGATGTAGAGGTCCGTGCCCTCCGCCGCCTCGAGGAGCCGGGCCGCCTGGTCGGGGGTGAGGGCCTGCACCTGGCGCCGCTGCACCCTGGGCAGGTCCGCGCCCGCCGCGGGGTTCGAGGTGATCAGCTTCCACCGCACGGCGGCGGCCATCGCCTGGTTCAGCACGGCGTGCACGATCCGGAGGGTCGCCGGCGCCTTGCCCTGCTCGCGCAGTTCGGCGTAGAAGTCGTTGATCGTCAGCGTGTTGACCTTGGAGAGGGGGAGGTACCCGAGCGCCGGCTTGATGTGCTTGTCGGCCGCCCACCTGTACCGCAGGAGCGTGGTCTTGGAGACCCGCTGCTCCGCCCAGTCCCGGAGCCACCGGTCAAGCAGTTCGCCCACGAGCACCTTGGACGGCTCGACGTAGCCGCCTGCCTCAATTTCCCGAACCCAGTTCCGCAGCTCCGCTTCGGCCTGCTTCTTGGTGAGGCCGTGCACGGTCTTTGCCTTGTACTGGCGCTTGCCGTTCACCTCGCCCAGGTACACCCGCAGGAGCCAGGTCTTTTCTCCCCGCTGGATCAGCTGCCCCCGCATCTTGCCAACCCCCTACCCGAACTCTGGCAATCTGAGCGTATCATAGGCAATGTCCGCACACAAGGACGCACACAACGCGGCACACATGACCCGATAAGCCGCTGTGATAGCGGACTTGCACCGTCAACGCCATTTCGCTAGTGTTCATCGCCAATCATTCAAATCTGGCATACCTCGGGGCAGTTCCATGCCGCTAGCGTATGGAACCTCGCTGGCACCCGCGACAAAGCCCCGGTTGCCCGGGGCCTCGCCTACCGAAACGCCACCCTCGATGTGAAGCCCCCGGGCCAGTGGCCCAGGGGCTCAGCAATCCTGATACCCTTCCGTTCACTTCGCCGCCGCCGTGCCGGCGTCCTCCCCCTCGTACGGGTCGAACATGACGCGGACCACAACCTCCCGCACGGCCTCCAGCCCGGGCAGAGCGCGCCGGTCGCCGTGCTGGTTCTCCAGGTACCATGTGTCGCCGTTGCGCACGAGCCAGCCGAACCGCTCCTCGCCGTCCACGACCGCCAGCACCAGGTTGGCGTCCTGCGGCGGGCGGTACTCGACGGCCTGGCAGAGCAGCGTGTAGCCGGGCTTGATGTCGCCGAACCCTTCGAGCTCGGGGCCGGCGGTGCGGGAGCGCCAACCCTGGTAGTCGTGGGTAGTCAGTGTCTGGTTCGGCATCAGGGATTCGCCTCCTCTGCGTCATCGCCGGCCACGGGGCTCACGACCGTGGCCAGGATATCCTCCGCCCGGACGTACTCCGGATCGGGCAGGCGCCGGTCGATCTCCTTCACCAGCGGGTGCTGTGCCAGCGCCAGCGTAACCCTCGACATCTCGCCCACGAGCCACCGCACGCCGTCAAGCCAGCCGATCACGTAGACGGCGTCTTCGTACATGATCCCCGGGTTCCGCTCCAGCGCCCTGGCCTGCTTCATCGCGTCGTGAATCCGGTTCTCTGCGTGCCTGGTCAGCAGCACGCCGTCCGAGAGCTGCACGCCGTTGACCCGCCGTACGCTCACTTGCCGTCGCCCTCCCCGTAGGTCAGTTCGGTCGCACTCAGCACGTCCTCCGGCAGCGGCCACAGGGCACGGAGCCCGTCCGATGCTTCCCGCATGTGCCGGTTCTCGCCCAGGAGCCGCATGGCGACGTTCTCCAGGTGCAGCGCCGCTCCCATGAGGCCGTCACGGTAGCCCAGCATGTACGCCGCGTGGGCCACCTCCACCGGCCCCGTCGACAGGGCCATGGCCTGCCGCTCCACCTCCTCGATGCGCTCCTTGAACCGGGGGTTGCCAACCAAGATCACCGGCGTCACCTCCTGAGCAACACCATAGCAGGTGTACGTCAATACGTCAATACGTCAGGAGCGTTTGACGCATCGACGTATTGCTGCCATAATCAGGGCGGGTGATGAACGGATGGAGAAGAAGCGCAGTCTCACGCTGCGACTCGAAGAGCGCGTGTATAGGGCCTACCGCGTATGGCTTGCCGAACGCGGGCGCACGGCGCAGGAAGACCTTGAGGAGTGCGTCCTCCGCCGCCTCCAGGACGCCGGCCGCCTGCCGAAGGACGAGCGGCCACGGTAGGGCATTGCCCCTTGCCCCTGTGGCGGCCCTTCTGCGCCCGTTTGGGGCGGGGGCAATACCCTCTGGTGCCCCCCCGCCACGATCCGGGCCTCAGACGGGCCGGTAGGAATGGAAGCCACGGAAGGATGTGGAAGCAGGTGGCCAAATCGGCCACCTGGCGGGGCGTGATTACGCGCGTAATCAGGTGGGGAAATCGCCCGCTTCGCCCGGCGCGATCAATCGCTTTATCGCGGCCCCCGAAACGTCAACGCGCGTTGACGGCCAGCCCGGGGGTGGGTTCAGTTCAGGTGAAGCCAGCACTCCACCCCACCGCCTTGCCGACGAGGTCGCGGGCTTTCTGCCGTTCAGCTTGGTGGAACGGTTCCACCGAGCTGCCTTGCCGTGCTCGCCCGCCCTTCCGTCGCCCTTCGTCCTGCCTCTCCCTCGCCTTCTGCCGCTCCCGCGCCATGAGCTCGCGGGCGAGGGCTGCGCAGAATGCCCCGCCCGCCGTGGGCTCCTTGTAGAGCCCGCCTCCGAAGCGGCCTCCGCGGCGGGTCCGTGCGGAAGCGCGTGCGCCGGTACTTCCGGCTACCCCTGAGTCCAAGTCAGGGGTCTGTGCTGAACGCAGGTCCTTGTTGACGATGGCAACAAGGGCGTCGCCACTACCGACACCCCGCGGGGTCACATCGGTTCCGGCCCCGGCGCGCCGGTGAGTGGAGCGGGACTCCGGTCACGTAGGGGGTGCATACTGTGCACCCCCTCGGCATGGGCGAACGGCCCGTTCACCCCCCGGAGTGCTTAAATTCGGCTCACCCCCCGCGCCGTTTCCGCGGAGCGTGTCCGCGCGCCTCCCCGTACCCCCTATATAGGGGCGCGCTTGGGAACGGGTGTCGGGAACCGCTTCGCGGAACCGGACGCGAAAGCCCCCGGCCTTTCGACCGAAGGGCTTTGGTTGACACCTGTTCGCCCAGTGGCAGGCACAATCAGTTGCTTGCCTTCCTGGTCTTCGACAGCTCCCGCTTCGCGGCCTCGATCAGCTTGTCCGTCCGCGCCAGCCTGGCGGCCTTGGCCCTGGCGCTGCGGATGAGGTAGTCGGTCCTCGCCGTCCCGCCCGGCGCGGGCGACCGCCTCGCGATCTCCTGGAGGGTTGGCCACGGGCGGCCAGAAGCCCGCTGTAGGTCCTGGAGCCGCCGGGCCTCCGCCTCCGCATTCCGCGCCCGGTTGTACTCGGGGTCTGCCGCATAAACCCCTGGCACAAACTGCCGCACCAGAGACGTTGCCCCCGCCGCCTTCTCCCACGGTTCGCCGGTCGCAAGCCGCCACGCGGCCTGCGCGGTCTCGCCCGGGCGGCCGCCGTATGCTCCCAAGGCGAACTTCGCCACGTCTCCCGGTCCCCGGAACGGGCGCTGCGTGCGCGGGTCGACCTGGGTGAACGCGGCGCCGATGGTCTGCGGGATGGGGCCACCGGCCCCGCGGACAGACTCGCCCGGCTGCTCCACAATCGACAGCGCGCTCATCACCGGGTCGATGCTGGCCGGGCCGGCGATCACCGGCAGCCCCATCGCGGTCGTGCCGACGGGCATCCCGTAGCGGAGCCACTCCGGGCGCTCCTCCCGGCCCCGTCGCGAAGCCTGCTCGTAGGCGTTCAGGTAGGCCCGGTACAGGGTCGGGCGGCGCAGGAAGTTGGTCGTGTGGAGCACGAGGTTGTTCCGGTGGAAGACCCAGAAGGGGATGAGGTACTCGCGGATCGTGTTCTCCAGCGCCCCGTAGCTCTCGGGTCGGTAGTCGAATTGCGTTCGGAACACAGCCTGAGCGGCCTGCTGTGGGGTTTCCCCTTTCGCGAGCCGGTCGATGAAGATCGCCAGACGGTTGGCGTCCTCGACGGCCTCGTTCGAGCGGACCACGAACGAGCCGAACCGTTTCGCCGCGGGGAGTTTCCCGACGGCCTGCTGCGCCTCGGTCAGCAGGTTCTCCGTGCCGCGCACGTCCCGGACGATGGACTGTAGCGCCCCCGTCTCCTCGGCGGCCCGGACCACCTCAGCGAAGGTCATCGGCCCGCGCGGGGTCTGGACCACGCCCTGGAGTGGCCTGCGATAGAACCGCTGTGCGGCGATCTTCAGGGCCGGGCCGTAGGCGCTCGGGTCCATGCCCCACATGATGTTGTTCACGAAGCCGCCGATAGCGTTGTTGATCGTGAAGCCGGGGAACCGCCAGAGGGTCGTGGCGCGCTTCCAGAAGCTGTGGAAGTCCCGAACCGCCTTCGCCAGTCTCGCCGCGCCGTCATCGGTCCCGAAGGTGATGACGTACCGGCTCATGGCGTCGAAGATCGGCTTGGGCAGCACCGACGCACCCTCTGGCACAGGGCCGGACTTGATCGGCACGAGCCCTTCCGTGGGGCTGTAACGGGCCGCCACGAACCCTTCCTGTGCCAGTTCCTCCACCGTGCGCCCCGTGGCCGGTCGCCCGAACCGCTGCAGGGCCTGCTTGATGTAATCGTCCAGGACGATACGCTGCTGCGCTGCTGCGGCCCGAACGGCCAGGGGAATGCGGAAGTCCTGACGGTAGGCGGGGACGCTCTCCCCGGCCTCGCGGAGCTTGGCGAGTTCGTCAATCGACAGTTCCGGCTCCACCACGCGGGCCTTCGTGAACGGGTCACGCCCCCGCCACAGGTTCCGGGCGGCGATCCGCAGCTTCTCCGTCAGGGGTCGGCCTTCGACGATGCGCGGGAAGTACGCCTCGCGGGCCTCCAGGGGAATGCCCCGCTTGGCGTACTCCCTGGCGATCTGCTGCGTCAGTTGCCGCCCCTGGATCGCCGCCCTTGCCACCCGTGGTTCGACACCGTACTGCCCGACGAGGAACGCTTCGGCCTTGTCGAGGTCGACCGTCGGGCGGCGGACCGGCACCTTGCCACCGGCCTTGGCCCGCATGGCCTCCAGGCGGCGCTGCACGGCGGTGGGTTGCTTCGTAGGGGCCTCGCCCACGGCGCGGCTCAGGAGCCGATCCAGGGGTTCTGTGGGGCGGAATGTGCGCGGCGTGCTGGCCCGCTGAAGCGCCACGTCCACCGGGGCGGTGGGGTGTTCAGGACCCAACCGTTCCATGAGTCTGCGGGCGGCCTGCTCCTGTTCCGGGGTCAGGCCCTCGCCGATCCTCAGTCCCCGTGCGATACCCTCCTCCGCTGCCCGCTGGCGGGCTAGACGAAGGCCCTGAACCATTTGCCGGGCCTCGGCGGCTTGTTCTCCGCGCTGGACCAAGCGCGCGACCTGCGGCACGCCGCGGACCGTCCGTGAGGCGGCGCCGATGACCTTGCCGGCAACGTCGGGGGTGGCGGCAGCCGCCGCGAAATCGGCCAGCGCCGCCGTCGTCGGATGCCGCTTTGCCCACTCGGGGTACGCCTCGGAAAAGAGGTTGCCGTAGGTCTCGCCGCGCCAGCCGCGCCGGAATCCCTCGCCGAAGGCGCGCCACACCTCGGGGTCGGTCAGGGCCAGTCTCCCCGGCCTCTCGGCCCGCTCCGACGCCGCCATGGCGCTGAAGAGTGCTCGGCGGGGCGTGTCGATGGCCCACAGGCCGCGCCCGACGAAGCTAGCCACCTTCTGCCCGAGCGTCCGTGGGGCGGGCTGTCGGTACGGGTCGGTCAGGTAGCCGGTGATCGTGGGCGGCGTTTCGGCGCGCCGGATCTCCTCTTCGGGCACACCCGCCGCCCGCGCCCGCACCTTCAGGGCCTCGGCCTCGCGCTGGGATTTACGAAGGCGTTCCTCCTCTTGCGTCAGCGCCGGGCCGGCCGTCTCCACGGAGCGGGGCGCGCGGAACGTAACCGTTGGTAGCGCGCCCCGGTTCCTCTCCGCGAGCCTTGCGGCCAGCCATGCGTCGGTCCTGGCCACGCGTCATCACCTCAGCAGTTGCCCGACGGTCGGGCGCGCTGTCCGAGCCACCTGGTCGATCCACCGGAGGACGGCGTGCGGGTCAACGCCAACCGCCTGGAGCGCCTCCCGGTTGTCCCAAACGTCGGACTGCGCCTGGTCGATGGTCTTGGAGCCGTCCTCCAGGTCGGCGGCGAGGTTGCGAATGTAGTCGAGCGTCGCGTCCCCGCCGCTAGAACCGCTACCCCGCGCCCGGCGCTGGGCCTCCTGGCGGCGGATCTCCAGTTCCTTTGCGCGGTAGTCCGTCTCGAGCTGGAGTTCGAGGAGCTTCAGTTCCTGCTCGTACTGCCACTTCTCGTCCTCTTTGGCGTCGCGGTACTGCTCGTAGAGCCGGTCATACTCCTTCAGGCGCCGCTCAATGTCTCGGTCGTACCGCGCCACCGCGTCCTCGTACTGCTGGCGGCGCTGTTTCACCCTCATCTCCATGAACGCCTTGGCGAAGTCGGCCCTGCGCTTCTCGTAGTCGAGGGCCGCCTCGGCCTGGCTCTTCGCCGCCTGGGAGTAGAGGTCGCCGGCGGTCTTGAGCCGCCACTCCCGGATCTGGTTCAGCCGCGTCTCGAGCTTGTCCCGCAGGGCCTGGAGGCGCTGGGCCAGGATCTTTTGCTGGTCCGTCAGTCCCTGCTTGCGGATGCGGTTCTCCAGTTCAAGAAGGATGCCCGACTCGAACAGGCCCCGCCGGTTCAGGTCCTCACGGGTTGCCTGGAGCGTGAGTTCCATCTGCTCCCGGAGGACACGCAGGGCCTCTTCGGTCTGCGGGTCCAGGACGGTCTGCTGCTTCTCGAACTCCTGCCGGATCTCTTGTTCGAGCTGCTTGGCGAGTTCGAGGATCTGCGACGCGGCGGCCGTGAAGTACGCCTGCACGTCGATGGGCTCGTTCTGGATCGCCCGGAACAGGGCCGCGCCTTCCTGCAGGTCGGAGCGGAGTTGTTCGGCCGACTCCGGCTCGTACGGCGCCGGCGGCTCGGGCAGCTCAGGACGCCCGGGCGGCTCCTCCGGCGGTAGGAGCCACGCGGGCGGCTCGGAAGGCGGAGGCTGCGGGGGCTCCTGGGGCGGGGGCTGCGGCTGGGACGCTCCTCCGGCTCCTGTGCGGCCCGTTCCCGCCGATCCTGCCGGGCGCGAAGGCGCCGCCGCTCCCGTCTGCGCCGGGGCCATGCCGCCCGTAGGGGCAGTGGCGGGCCGCTGCGGAAGCCCCTCGGGCCGCCCCGTGGCGATCTGGTTAGCCGCCCGCTCGGCCTCCTGGGCGTAGTTGCCGAGCCGCGCCCGGATCTGGTTCGCCCGCTCGTGAGCCTGCTGCATGGCGGCGGTGTCGCCCCGGGCCTGTGCCTCCATCCAGGCCCGCTTCGCCGCCGCCAGTTCCATGATGGCGTCGTTCACCTCGGCGGGGCGGGCCGCCTCGGCGTAGGGCGTCGTCCGGGGCATGGTCCCGGTGCTGCTGTAGGCGCTCGTCATGACCGCGGAGCGGAACGCCTTCGGCCCCTGCTGGACCGAGCCCAGGATGGTGTTCATTTGCTCGGCCTGCCGCTGAATGTTCGCTTCCCGGTTCAGGAAGTAGTCGAGGCCCGCGGGGAGTTTTGGTGCCTGCGGAGCCTGGGGTAGGCGGACGACGGACGGGACGTAATCCGATCCTTGGGACCCAAGTCGCCGCTGGATCGCCCCAAGCCCAGGGGATTGTGCTTCGGTACGGCGCACGTCACCCATCCCCGCACCTCCGGACGGACGGGAAGGCGCGGGCGCACGAGGAATCTGTGCCAGTCCTTCATTCACCGACGTGCCTACCGGCGTCCGGTCACGACGCGGCGTGGAAGGCGTAGACGGACGGCTCGGTGCAGACGGCGCAGGACGGCTCACGAGCCCTTCCGGCCTGCCGGTCGCCATGCGGTTCGCCTCGGCCTCGTTCGCGCCCATCGCCCGAAGCTGATTCGCACGGGCATGGGCCGCGGCCATAGCGGCGGTGTCGCCGCGCTGGCTGGCGGCGATCCAGTCCTGCTTCGCCTTCGCCAGTTGCTGCGTGAGGGAAGCGGTATTCGGCTTCGGAGCGGGCTTGCTGGCAGCCTGCACGTCGCCCATGCCGGGCTTCTTCTTGGTGCTACCGCCGAACCCTGCTCCCGCTGCGATGGCCATGTGCTCTACCTCCTTCGGATGCGCAACCGGCGCTGCCGGAGCGCCCTGGGCGCCTCGGCGTCGCCGCTGTCCTGCTGAACGTCGTTCTGGTCAGCCTGGTCGGCCGGCGGCTCAGGGTCCGGGAACTGCATGCCGTCCACCTGCCGTGCTGCCTCGAAGAGCGCCTGGGTCGGGCCGGCGCCGGAGTCGAGCAGCCGCGCCACGAGGTCCAGGGCTCCGCGGGCGCCCGTGCGCCACCCGGCACGATACCCCTCGCGGAACGCCTCCATCTGCGCCTTCACCGTGTCCATGGGCGCACCTCCTCAGCGGTCGCCGTACACTGCCCGCCATGCTTCGGCCGTCGCCTCCGCCGCCGACCGCTCGAAGGGGTCGTCCTGCCGCAGCGAGCTACCGGCGGTGCGGGCGCCGCTGTTCGCGGCCTCCCATGCCTTGCGGGCTGCCTCCCGGTGCTGCCGGATGCGGGCCTCGTCCCGCTTGAGCGATGCCCGCCGCTCGGCGTTCTCCTGTTCGATGCGCTTCACGTAAGCCTCGTGCTCTTCCTGAAGGGCCTTCTCCAGGCGGGCCCTGCCGCCCCGGAACGCCTGGTCGAAGTTCTTGGGCCCTGAGCCAGGCGGGCGCCAGTGCAGCTCGTCCTCGGGCCGGGGGGCTGCCTGCTGCTGCGCGACCTTCAGTTGGGCCAGGGTGGTGAAGTCCCGCTCGCGCTGGGCGCGGTTCCACTCCTGCTGCAGGATCGGGTCGTCGCCGTCCTGCCGGGCCGCTTCCACGGCCAGGCGCTGGCGGGCTCGCTTCATGGCCTCGTCCAGCGGGTTCGTGTACCGCATGCCGCTCGTCCTCCTTCGGGGTCTTTTCGGTCGGGCACGTAGGGGTGTAGCGGGGCGCCGTTTTTGTGCATGGGGGCTGTTCTCGAAACTGGCTTCTGTGGCGGGCTTCAGGGTTGGAAGAAAGTGCTAAAGCGTGACATGCAGCCCCTCAGGCGGCGCCCTCGCGCTGCCTTCGCTTTCGCTGTCGGGCCGCTTCGCGCGCGGCGGCCTTCATGCATGCCGGGCAATAGCGCTGCCGGTTCGAGCGGCGGTCGAACGCGGTGCCGCACCTCTCGCACTGGCCCCGCAGGACCGTGATGGCCAGGGCGGCTTCCCGCTCCCGGCGGCTGAGTTGCCGCCCCTCGGCGTCCGCCTTGCGCTCCGCCCAGTACAGCTTCTCGAGCTGCGGGTCGAGGGGTAGGACAGCTTGCTCGAACCACCTGCACCTGGGCAGCCGGCCCTCCGGCGGGGCGAAGTACCGGCACGGCGCGTCGGCCGGCAGGCAGCGGTCAGGGCCGGAAAAGTTGGCGCACACCTCAGCGACCAGGCCCTTCACCGTCCGGGTCCGCACCATCCCCGTCCACCTCCTCGGCCAGGATGTAGGCCGTGCTCCGTAGCACTTGCTGCAGCCACCGGGCTGCCGCCACCGGGTGCAGGCCGGCCTTCTTTGCTGCGGCCCGCACCGGAAGCGTGGGCGCCGTCCAGAACGTGAGCCGCACGAGGCGCTGCACCTCATCGGGGAGCCCGCGGACGAGGCTCCAGGTCCGGAGCGCCACCCGGCGCCGCTGGCCCTCGGCCAGCAGTCGGGCCGCCGCCCGGTGCGTCGGGTCCGGTACGCTACCCCTGTCCCGGCGCGGGCTCACCACGATGCCCTTCGCGTGCCGGTAGGCCGCCCATTCGGCCAACTCGTCCTGCTCCCGCAGCAGGTCGGGCAGGTCCCGCAGGAACGCCGCCGCCTCGTCAAGCCACGTGCTGGCGGGCAGGGCCATGGGCGCACCTCACCAAGTCCTCGGCCGGCCGTAGGCGATGAACCCGACGTTCGCCACGGCCGACAGGTCGGTGCCCGCGGCGACTTCGACCGCCGGGCCGGCTGCAGCGGCGGGGTAGTCGAACCGCAGCACCTTGACCTTCTTCGCAGCGCGGTCGTACTCGAACAGGTACCCAGCCCGCTGCTCGAAGAGGACCACGTGCACTTCGGTGAGGTCATCCCCGAAGTCGAGCGGGTAGCCGCCGGTGGGGTAGCTGTTGTCGAGGGTCAGGAGACCGGCGATGTGCGGCACCTCGGCCTGCGTGCCCTGCCAGCGGCCAGTACGCCATTCCTCAGTCCGCACAATCTGAATCGCCATGGTGGCACCTCCGCTCATGTGTTCGCTTGGGTCCAGCATAGCAGCTATGCCATTGACTGGGAAGCGCGGTGTGAAGGCGGCGGTCGCGCGTCCCTACCCATAAGGGTGAGGGCGGCGCGCGGGGACCCCAGGAGTCCCAGGAACCAGCACGGGGCACCAGCCGGGGCGAATACTTCGCATAACGTTGCGAAGTTGGCCTCGTGCCTACGGCGATGCGGGATGCGCGGCGCGCAGGCGAGCATGGGCACGGCCCGCACACAGCACCGGCGACCAACCGCAGATTCATGGCGCACGCCTGAGCCCGCTTCACAGGCCGTGTCCAGGGTGGCGGTGTGCGGGTTGTGTGCGGACGGGCTGCCTGCGTGTGACTGCTTGACTGGACATTTGAGGGTCGCGCCGCGCGCTTAGAACCATGCGGTGTCCAAATGGTGTTCAGGAACCGTTCAGGAACGCCAGCCATCCCTTGGTACCTCATGCCGTCCAGCCTGCGGGTCGGCCGGGCGGCCCCGGCTCCCTGCCGCCCCCGCGCGAGCCCGTGTCGCATGTGCGGAAAGCCCACACCCCGCCGCCTCCCACTTCCCGACACGAACCTCTTCCAGCCCGCTTGCATGGCGGTTTGCACGCCTCTCACGCCTCCGTCCAGAGCCGAATAATCGTCAGCAGATAGGTGCTTCATGTGCGTGTAGATCCGAACAATATGCGCGCGATGCGTGGTGAATGTACGTCAGAAGCTGAGGAACTCTTGCCCATTCACGAGCACGGTCGTGCGCACCGCGCCCCCGCACCGCGGGCACGGCTTCGCCTTGCGGCCCGGGTGGCGGGTTTTGGCCGCTTGGGCGTAGACGAAAGGTATCTCGTCGCCCACGTGGAGTTCCTCCGCGGTCCAGTGGCATTTCTGGCAACGGCGCTTCACGGTCGTCGCGATCATGCCGCGCCGCCTCCCTCGCGAATCGGCCGGGAGATGATCTCCACGTCCCGGCTCTTGCACACCGGGCACCGCTTCAGCCGCTCCGCGAGCTGCCGCTGCCGGCGCTCGGCCATGCGGCCCGGGGGCACCAGTTCCAGACGTGCAGTAAGGCCGCAGGTGTGGCAGAGCTGGACGAGTTCGAGCACCGAGAGCACCTCCTAACGTCCGCTGGGGCGAGAGTTTGCCAGCGCCGTCCACGCGGCCAGGGTTTCGTCGTCGGGCTCGTCCGGCGCCACCTCGAGACGCCAGAGGCCACCCGGTCCGCGCCAGAGTCCGTTGCCGACCGCCTGGAACCTTGCGGGCTTGCCCTTGGCCCCCCGGGCCGTGAGGTCGCCACCTCTTGCTTCGTCCGCCAGGAGCGCCCCAGCGGGCGCCTGTTGCCCGGGCCTGAAGGCGTAGAGGACGTTGCCGGGTTTGATTTGTGCTTGAACCATAGCGGCGAGACCTCCAATCGAAAGACATCTCTGTCAGTTCCATTTCGGGGTGGAACCAAAGGAGGCCGGTGGAACCTGTTCGCGCCGCTTCGGGAGCCGGTTTCAGGTTGGTTCCACGTTCCGCCCCCCCCTTATAAGGGGGGCGGTAACGTGGAACCTGAAACCCGGCGTTCCATGGAACCGACATGGAACCTCAATGGAACCTGGAACTGACGGAATCTTTGCCACGGTCAGTCAGTCTGAACCTCTTTCGCTTCAGGTCCTTCGTCACGTAACCCGTGGCCTCCAGGTCCCGAAGAATCCGACTCAGCGTCGCCTTCGGAGTCTTGGTCGTCTCCTCGAGCTGCGACCACGAGACGCCGTCGCCGTGGTCGAGGTCGTAGATGGTGTCGATGACCTTCTGCTGGTTTGGCTTCAGGTGGCCAGACTCCAGCGCCTCGATCCGCTCCCGGTGGGTCTCGAACCGCACCACGCAACTCGTCTGCCCGTCCGGCAGGTTCACGACCTCAAGCTTCAGCGGAAGCGGGTCGAAACGCGCGCCGTAGCGCATGGCATCGCAGGAGAGGGTCAAAGAGCCGCTGTCATCCACCAGCACGAACATGCCGTCCACGGCGCCACGGAGGGCCGTGCTGCCGCGTTCCTGCTGGCCGGCCTTGTTCGTATGGTGCAGCACGAGCACGGCGGCGCCGGTTTCGGCACGGATGCGGTCCAGGGCCTGCACGGCCTCGCCCACGTCCTTGGCGCTGTTCTCGTCCCCGGCGGGCAGGCACCGGGCGAGGGTGTCGAAGATGATCAGCGCCGGCGGTTCCGGCATTGTGGCCGTGTACTGAAGGAACCCGTCCACGTCGGCCTGCGACAGCAGGTTGACCGGCCGCAGCACGAACGTGACGGCATCATCTGGCACCGGGACGCCGCGGTGCTGTTCTAGCCATGCCCGGATGCGGTTGCTGAGGTCGCCCTGACCTTCGGCGAGCACATACACCACGCGCCCCTTCCGGGTGGCGTGCCCCATCCAGACGACTCCGGAGGCCACGTGGAGCGCCAGATCCAGGGCAAGGAAGGACTTGCCGGTCTTTGGCTGGCTGTATAGCACCGACAGGCTACCCCGCACCGCCACGCCCTCGATGAGCCAGTCCGGCGCCGGCATGTCCAGCACGTCGCGGATGCTCAACCCGGCGAACTTCGTGGGCTCCCGTGGACGCTCCCCAACCTGCTCGCGCCTCTCCGCGCGCGCCCTCTCCAGGCGTGTGCGCCAGCCGGGTTCGAGCACGTCCCGAAGGTCGGCGAAGTTCTTCCCCTGGCAACCGTTGTGGTGGCACCCCGCCGAGATGTGACCGTCGGGCCACTGGATGACGAAGGCGCTGCGGTTCGTATGAGCCGGATTCCAGGGGCAGGGGTTTAGGATGTACTTGGTGGCGCCGTTCCCGTAGGGACCTTCGGCGACGATTGGAGCGCCGTGTTGGCGCAACCACCACCCGACATCATCGATCCAAAGCGGCCCCAGGTCCTGCCTTCTGGCCGGCCGCTCCGGCGCTTTCTCGGGCGGCGCCAGGGCCAAGAGCTGGTCCATCATCTCCAGCGTGACGATGCCATCCTCAAGGCTCATGCGGCTCGCTCCTTGGCCAAGTAAGGAGGCACGTACAGAATCCGGCTCAGCCGGTGCGGGCGCTCCGGTGTGCTGTCGCCCTTGCGGGACGTGGTTCCGTAAAGTTTCCAGATGCGCGCCGCGTTGGCGACACTCGTGTCGATGGACACCATCCGGTCGGAGAACTGCGAGGCGAGAGTCTTGAGGACGCGCTCAACCGTCTGCCGGGCGTCGTCGTTGTTTGGAAGGTCGATGCGGTAGAGCAGGTGCGCGCCGTTCCCCGAGTCGGCCATGACCGGTTCGGGCCATCCGAGCCCCGCAAGGTGATCGAAGATCCTCGCCTGGGCCTGAAGGGCCAGGTCGTGCTCCAGGTCGGTGGACGAGACGCCGGACGGGCGCACCGGGTCCAGGTCGATTGGCAGCCAGCGCCTGCGGAGGATGTCCTGGTCCGATGTGGACGACTCGCCTTGCTGAACGGGCACGCGCAGCCGGTTGGCGGCCCGGGCGAGCACGTCAGGGCGGACGGGGTTTAAGGTGACGTATACCCCCCGGCTCCGCCCGTCCCACTCGGCCGCTGCCTGGACCAGATCTTCGAGATGGTCGTAATCGTAGTAGCCGGAAAGGGTTCCGACGCGGCCACGGGCATACTCGGCGCCCACGATGCGCAGCTCCGTGACCCCGCCGGGCTCGACCAGGATGTGCAGCGCCCGGCGGATCTCCGCCGGGTCAGCCATCGCGGGTCGCCCCTTTCGCCAGGCGGTCGATTAGCTCCGACGCCTCGGCCCGATTGGAGGGGGGCGAGCCGGCGTACCCAAGGCGGTACAAGTAGGCAAGCTGCCGCTCGGTTGGCGGCTGATGGGCCATCCACTCCCGGCGGTAACGCTCCGCGCGTTGTACCTTCACCTGCTCACGAACGCCGGCAGGCAGTGACGCCCAGGAAATCGCCCACGATGCGAAGCGCCGCGCCTCCTCGGGGTGGGCCTCGATCACGTCCCGGATCTCGACCAAGGCGTCCAGGTCGCGCCCACCCCAGTACATGGCCTCTCGGATCCGCTGGTCTAGGTCTTGTCGGACGTGCGCCAGCAAGGCGTCGGACGAGACGAGGCGAAGATTTCGGGCGGGCACTGTGAACAGGTTGACGACGCGACTCCGGCGCTCCGTGGCGAACCGGGAGAGGAATTGATCCCGGAACTTGCTGGTAGCCGAGCCATCGTGTAGAGTAAGCACGAGAGCCACCTCACGCGAGAAGCGCCAGCCGCCCCAACGGCGGGCGCCTGTCTCAGAACGGGATATCGTCTTCCTCCTCAGCACCGGATGCGGCCGCGTCCCAGTCGAAGTTGCCGCCTTCGGTAACCACCGTGTAGGCCTGGTACGAAGCCCCGTTACGGCCTGTCTGCTTGCCCAGGTACTTGATCCCGATCTTCTGCCCAACCTGTGGCCGCCGGCGGGCCAGTTCACGCCGCAGCACGGCGTGGCTGGCCCATACGGCCACGAGCGGGCCGCCGTCGTCAGGCCGTACCGTGACGACCGGGACTGCCCCGTAGCGCGTCGCGAGGGTCTCGATCCGCACCACGACGCCGACCAACACGCCGCCGGGTTCCGGCCGCCAGCTCTCGGGTTGGGGCTGGTTCAGGAGTTCCCGCAGGTCCATTGAAGTGCCGCTCCTTTCATACCCCGCCGCGCTACCGGCGGGTTTTTTCCCGTCTGTTACGCGCCCCGCCGCCACCCGCCGGGCAGGGCCTGGCCGCCGGCTTCGATCCATCGTTCCACGGCCAGGCGGTCGAAGCGAACCGACCGGCCTACCCGCACGTGCGGGATCAGCGACTGTCGAGCTAGCTCGTACACCCGCTCTACCCGCAGCCCGTACTCTGCGGCGATCTCCCGGGCCGTAGCCAACCGGGCCATCGTCTCACCTCCGGATCATCGAGGGGTGGATCGTATCGTCAACCACATCATCGCCTGGCAACGACTGGGTGAAAATGAGAAAACGCTCCAGCGCGTTTTTGCCGGAGCGTCCTACGGCGAAGCCAGTTTCAGGGTTGTTTCGACTTTGGCCGCCCTCGCGGCCGAACGGGGATGGCCAGGAGCCTTTCTACGCGGTTCACGGCTTCAAGGATGGGGCGAACGTCAAGCTGCCAGGCCGGGCGTGAGTCGGCGCCGGGCAGCAGCTCCAGCGGCGATTCGCCGCCCAGCCGGGTGCGGATGAACGCCTGTATGTCCTTCGTGAGGGCCGAAGGGCGCTGGGCCTGCGCCGGCAACCCGTGCTCCTTCGCCCATCGTGCCAATGCGGGCAACAACCGCCTCAGCTTCGGATGGTACTGCGCGAACGGCCGCACCGCCGCCACCGAGCCCCTCCAGCCGGCAAACGACGGGCTGCGCCCTCGGATCGGGCGGAGGCGTACCGGCGGGAGCGGGCAGCATGCGCCCGCGAGGTCATCGCCGGGAACGAACCAGAGTTGCGAGGGCACAAGCCGTCTTCGAGCCCACGCGACGAGGGTGGCCAAGGCCACATGGCCTAGCCACGGCCCTTGGAGACACCATCGGGCCTGCCACTCGGCGATGTCCGCGGCCAGGGCGGGCGGCGCGTCGCTGGGCTCAATCACATCGGGCGCCGGCAAGGCGGCCAGCGCTGCAGCGTGCCGGTGCCAGAGCGCCCGGAGGTCATCAGCCCAGGTCGCGACCCGCCAACGCACGGCTTCCGGGTAGGCGGTGTCGCCCCCCAGGACCGCGTCGATCTCGAGCACGAACGTGACCCGGGCGTTCCACCGCTCGACCATCTCCCGGTAGGGATTCCCCCCACCGCCGTCGAACATCGTGCTTGCCTCCTACCCGGGGCGGCGCTCAACCTCTGGCAACACAGCGCCGCCCCTTTTTCGTTTCGGCCTACCCCCGGGAGTACCCTTCTCCGCGCGCGGATTGTGTGCGAACTCGACCCAAAACGGCCGATTTCAGGGCACCTGGGAGCAACTCCCAAAACCAGCTATCCCGCATGGGAAGCGGCCGGAGCGGCTTGGTTAGCGGCACGCGGGAACCGGGCAACACCAACGCGGAGTTCATCGCCATGGTGGCGGATCACCTGCGGCTGCTGGCGCGGTCCGGCTGATGCACAGGCAACCGAACTGTAACCCGACGACCCGCGAACTGTCACACCCGGCGCGACACGGGGCGGCATAGGATGAAACGGGGGAGGGATGGTCTGAGCCCGCAAGCACAGGAGAGGAGGAGCCGCCATGCGGCTCGTACGGCTCCTCACGCTGGTCGCCGCCCTGGCGCTCGTCGTTTCGTCGTCCGGGTGCGGCCGGATCTTGCGGGGACGGACGGGGCCCGCCAGGGGCCGGCAGACGCCGGCCGAGATCGGGATCCCCGCGGCCGTCACCGGCGTTCCCGGCGGCACGTTCCGACTGCCTGAAAACGTATATCTGGCGTCCCTCATCACCATGGGGGTCACGGCCGAGCTCGGCATGCCCGTGGCGATCGGCCCCAATGTAGGTACGTTCACCACAGGCGACATCCGCTTCGTGATCCTGAACAAGTGGGGCGGCCTCTCCGTGGGGCGGCACCGGGAGGAAGTGGTGGTGCTGGCCCCGGATGGCAAGACGGTCCTGGCCAGGGACCAGACCGAGTTCGAGTACGGACGGGAGGCCGCCTTCACCACCGTCGTGACGCCGCTGTCGTTCGAGGCCAGGGAACCGGGCTTCTACCACGTGACGGTCAGCCTCGACGGAACCCCGGTCGCCCAGTACCGATTCCAGGTGCGGGAGGAGAAGAAAGACGGCTGAACGGGACCCAGCACCCCACCGCCCGCGGTGGGGTGTTCTGTTGCAGGATTGTGCACGCGCGAGGCGAACGAGGAGTGCAAGAACGTGCACAACCTGCGCAGGGACCCGACAGGAGGTGGGCGCCGTGCAGGCTCCGGTCCTGCACGTGGCGGTCATCGGCGCCGGCGAGAAGTCGGCGGCGCTCCTGCGCGCGCTCGCGGGGATGGAGCGCGTCCGCGTGGCCGGGGTGGCCGCCTCCGACCCGGAGGCGCCGGGCGCGCGCCTGGCCAGGGAACTCGGCATCCCCGTGACCGCCGAGTGGCGCGCGCTGGTGGGGCGGCCGGACCTCGACGTGGTCGTCCAGCCCGACCCCGACCCTGCCGTCACCGCCGAGATCCGCCGGCTCGAGCCGGTCCGGGCACACCTCTTGCCGCCCGGGGCGACGGAGCTCGTGCTCGCCCTCGTCGAGGCCGGCGAGCGGCTCATCCGCCGGCTGCGAGAACGGGATCGGGAGCGGGACCTGATCCTCGACTCGACCCACGACGGGGTGCTCGCCGTGAACGGCGAGGGACTGGTGACGGTGTGCAACACGGCGGCGGAGCGGCTCCTCGGCGTCGGGCGCGAGAAGGTGCTGGGCCGGCCGGCCGCCGAGGTCATCCCGGGCACCCGGCTCCACGCCGTCCTCCAGAGCGGCAAGCCGGAGCTGAACCAGCAGCAGGACCTGGGCTCCACGACGATCGTGACGAACCGCATGCCGGTCCGGGACGAGTCCGGCCGGGTGGTCGGCGCGGTCGCCGTGTTCCGGGACATCACGGAGGTCAAGGCCCTCGCCGAGGAGATCACCGACCTCCGGGAGACGAAGGCCCTCCTCGAGGCGATCATCCATTCCACCCAGGACGCGATCTCGGTGGTCGACAGCCGGGGGATGGGGCTCCTCGTCAACCCGGCCTACACGCGGCTCACCGGGCTCACGCCCGAGCAGGTGATCGGCAAGCCGGCGACCGTCGACATCGACGAGACCCAGGAGTCGATGCACCTCCAGGTCCTGCGCACCCGGCGACCGGTGCGCGGCGTGCCGATGAAGGTCGGACCCCGCCGGCGCGACGTGATCGTGGACGTGGCCCCCATCCTGGTCGACGGCGAGCTCAAGGGCAGCGTCGGCGTCATCCACGACGTCTCGGAGATCCTCCGCCTGACCGAGGAGCTGGAGCAGCAGAAGAAGCTCGTCCGGCGGCTGCAGTCCAAGTACACGTTCGAGGACATCGTGGCGACCTCCCCGACCATGCAGATGGCCGTGGAGCAGGCCCGCCGGGCGGCCGAGACCCCGGCCACGGTGCTCCTGCGGGGCGAGAGCGGCACCGGCAAGGAGCTGTTCGCCCACGCGATCCACAACGCCTCGGGGCGTCCGGGGGAGTTCGTGCGGGTGAACTGCGCGGCCATCCCGGACCAGCTGCTGGAGAGCGAGCTGTTCGGCTATGCGGACGGCGCCTTCACCGGGGCCCGGCGGGGCGGGCGCCGGGGCCTCTTCGAGGAGGCGCAGGGCGGCACCATCTTCCTCGACGAGATCGGCGACCTGAGCCTGGGCCTGCAGGCCAAGCTCCTGCGGGTGCTCCAGGAGAAGGAGATCCGCCGGGTGGGCGAGACAACCCCCATCCCGGTCAACGTGCGGATCATCGCGGCCACGAACGCCAACCTGGAGGACAAGATGGCCCGCGGCGAGTTCCGGGAGGACCTCTACTACCGCCTGAACGTCATCCCGATCTTCATCCCGCCGCTACGCCACCGCCGGGAGGACATCCCGACCCTGGTCGAGCGCTTCGTGGAGCGGTTCAACCGGGAGTACGGGCGCGCCGTCACCTCGATCGACCCGGCCGTCATGGAGCCCCTCATGCGTTACCACTGGCCGGGCAACGTGCGGGAACTCGAGAACGTGATCAGCCGCGCCATGGTCAGCGTGGACGTGCGGGAGTCGGTGCTCCTCCCGCGCCACCTGCCGCCGCTGGACGGCCTGTCGGGCGGGCGGCATGCCCCGGCCCCTGCGGGGCCTGGCCGGACCGCGACCGCGGTCCTGCCGCTGGCCGACGTGGTGGCCGCCGCCGAGCGGGAAGCCCTCCGCAGGGCCCTGGAGGCGACGGGCGGGAACAAGACCGAAGCGGCCCGCCGGCTGGGGATCGCGCCGCGGACGCTCTACTACAAGCTCGAACGACACGGGCTCCTCGGCGCCCGTTGAGGGGGGTGAGGGATCCCCGCCGGGCCGCGGCCGGCGGGGATCTTCCTTATCCGATGTGTTGGGGTGGGATCGATCCCTCGCGGGGTCGGCGATCACGAACTTCGATCTGTATCGAGGCAGGATCTGGAGTGAAAGCATAGAATTACCTGGGTAAACGAGCCAGAGCAGGAAGGTGGAGGATGTGTGGGGCGCGCACCGCGGGACTGCCCTGATGCTGGCGGGAGCCCTCGTTGCAGGGGCTCTGGCAGCGGTCACCGCCCTCGCACGGCTGCGGGCGCTCGAGGCGCAACTGGGGGAGGAGGTACCCGCCGTGGTGGCCCGTGTCCCCCTGGCGGCGGGCGAGGTGATCGCCCCCGCCTCCCTCTCCACCGTGGGCATCGCCCGCCGCTACGCCTTCCCTTCGTTCTACAGCGACCCGGCGCAGGTGGCAGGGCGGGTGACCCGGGTCCCGATCGCGGCGGGAGAGCCGGTGCTGGCGAGCATGGTCGCACGGGCCGACGGGCTGGCCCTCGAGCAGCGGGTCTACACCCTGGTGGAGAGCGAGCGTGTGTTCCTCGAGCCCGACCTGGCCCCGGGGGACCGGGCCGACGTCCTGGTGGCCTACGAGCGCGGGGATAACCGCCTGGCGGAGGTCTACCTCCAGGACGCCCTCGTGGTCCGGGTCGACACACCCCCCGCCCCGGAGGCGGTTGCGGCCGACCTGGCCGGGCCCCGGGGAACCCGGATCTCCCTGCGGATCCGCCTCGAGGAGGCCCGCCGGCTTGCCTGGGCCGAGAACTTCGGCCAGCAGATCCGCGTGGTGCGCCGGCCCGCCGCGGCGGCCGGGTCTGCGTGGACCTCCGGCGGAACGGACGGTGCCACCGAGTCCTCCGGGGAGGAAGGCGGAACGGATGGCAGATAGGAACCCATGGCCGGACGCCGGGGACCGGGTGCCGGACCCATCCGGCGCGGTGCCGGGGAGGGCGTACACGATCGCCGTCTGGAGCGCGCGCGGCGGCAGCGGCAAGACCTTCCTCGCCTCGTCCATCGCCCTGGCCGAACGAGAGCGGACGGACCGGCGCGTCCTCCTCGTCGACCTGAGCCTGGACTTCGGGGGCGCGGAGGTGTTCCTCGACCTGCACCCGGAGCGGGGGGTGGCAGATCTCCTCCCGGTGCTGGAGGAACTCGAACCGTCGCAGTTCGAACGGGCCCTCACCGTCCACCCGACCGGACTGCGGGTCCTGTGTGCGGGGGACCGCACGGGCCCGGCGCCATCGGCAGCCCAGGTTCGCGCCCTCCTCCGGTTCTGCCGGGCCCACCACGACCTCGTCTTCCTGGACGTTCCCTCCGCTCTCGGCGAGGTGACGTGGGCGGCCCTCACCGAAGCCACGGCCATCCTCTACGTCCTGACCCCCGACCTCCCCGGTGTGCAGGGGCTGCGCCGGGCGGTCGCCCGCATCGAGGCGGAGCGCCCGGCGCTCCTGCACCGCATGGGGCTGGCCGTGAACCGATCCGCCCGGGGCAACCAGTTCGGCTTTCCGGATATCGAGCGCCTCACCGGACTCCCGGTCCTGGGACAGGTTCGTGCCGCCTTCTGGGAGCTCCAGGGGTACCTGGCCCGGTCCCGGCTCCCCCTGAACCCCGGGGGGAGGCTCACCCCGCTCCTGCGGGACGTGGTTCGACTGGCTACGAGGCTGGTGGGCTGACGTGAACGAGCACGCGCGTGCGGCGGGGACCGAGTACGTGGAGCGGCTCCTGCGCGAGGCGGACGTCGAGGCGCTTGCCGCCCTGCCGCCGGAAGAGCTGCGGCGCGGCGTCGAGCGCCGGGTCAGCCGGATGCTGGAGGAGGCCCGCGTGATCCTGCCCAGGGCCGAGTACCAGCGCGTGGTCCAGGGGGTCGTGGACGAGGTGGCGGGCTACGGCCCTCTGGAGCCGCTCCTGCACGACCCGGCGATCACGGAGATCATGGTGAACGCCCCGGACGCGGTGTTCGTGGAACGGCAGGGGCGCATCCAGCCGGCCGCCGTCCGATTCCGGGATCGGGATCACATCCGGCACATCATCGACCGCATCACGGCCCGGGTGGGCCGCCGGGTCGACGAGTTCTCGCCGATGGTCGACGCGCGCCTGCCTGACGGGAGCCGGATCAACGCCGTCATCCCTCCGGTATCGGTCGGTGGCCCGATCCTCACCATCCGCAAGTTCCAGCGGCGTCCCCTGTCGCTGCGGGATCTGGTCGAGCTCGGAGCCCTGACCCCCGAGGCCGCCGGGTTCCTGCGGGCTGCGGTCCGGGCACGCCTCAACATCCTCATCTCCGGGGGTACAGGGACCGGCAAGACGACCCTGCTGGCCGCTCTGGCCGCGGAGATTCCCCCCACCGAGCGGGTCATCACCATCGAGGACATGGTGGAGCTGCGGGTGCCCCACCCGCACGTCCTCGCCCTGGAGGCCCGGCCGCCGAACGTCGAGGGGAAGGGCGAGGTCCCCATCCGCCAGCTCGTGCGCAATGCCCTGCGCATGCGGCCGGACCGGATCATCGTGGGCGAGGTCCGCGGCGAGGAGGCCCTGGACATGCTGCAGGCCATGAACACGGGCCACGAGGGCTCCTTGACCACCCTGCACGCGAACTCGCCCGCCGACGCCTTCTCGCGCCTCGAAGCCATGGTCCTCATGGCTGGCACGCTTCTCCCCGTGCGGGTGGTCCGGGAGCACCTCGTGGCGGCGCTGGACCTCGTCGTGCAGGTGCAGCGCCTGCCCGACGGACACCGCCGGGTGGTCGAGATCGCGGACGTCACGCGGGTACCCGGCGGGCGGATCGTGACGTCGCCGGTGTTCACCGCCACGCGGACGGGCCCCGGTTCGGGCCCGCACCTGGCGGGTCACGGGTCCCGGAGCCGCCACTGGCCCCGGCTGGTGGAGGCCGGCGCGGGTCCCCGTCCCGATTGATCGGACCGGCTGGGCGACGCGGGATGCTCCGGGGGGATGATCCGTGGTCGTTGCCGCCGTACTGGTTGGGTTGGCCGCCGCGCTGGGGGCGGCCGCGCTCGCCGCTCTAGCCCGCACCGGCGGGACGCGGGTCCGGCTCGCCGGCAGGCTCCGGCACCTGGTGCAGCCCCACCGGGAGGCGGGGGGCCGGCGGTGGCTGTGGGCAGCCTCGTGGGCGGAGGGCACCGCCGTGGGCCGCGCAGCCGCTGCCGGCCTCGTTCGTGCCGGAATCGAGGTCAGTCCGCTGGCGTGGGCCGGCGCCACGCTGGGGATGGCCCTCGCCTCCTGGGTACTGGTCCGCCGCTGGCTCGGCGTGGGGTTCCCGCTCGACGTCCTGCTGGCCTCCATCGGTGGTCGCGCGCTCAGCGGCCGGATCCTTGCCGCCCTTGCCTGGCGGCGCCGCGAGGAACTGGGGCGGCAGTTGCCCGAACTGGCTCGGATCCTGGCCAGTAGCCTGAGGGCGGGCCAGACCGTGCCCCAGGGGCTCGCCCGGGCCGCGGGAGAGCTGCGGCCGCCCCTCGGGGATCTCGTCCGGCGGGCGCACGGGGAGCTGTGCCTCGGGCGTCCGCTCGAGGAGGTGCTGGAGCGTCTCGGCGAACGGTCCGGAGAGCCCGAGGTCCGGCTGATGTGCGCCGTGATCGAACTCCACCGGGAGATCGGCGGGGACCTTGCACGAGCGCTCGACGGGGTCGGCCACGCCCTCCTGGAGCGCCACGCCGTGAAAAGGGAGGCGGCCGCCCTGACCGCCGAGGCCCGGGCGGTCGCCGGCCTGATCCCCCTCCTGTCCGTCGGCGGGGTCCTGCTGCTCAATCTCATCGCCCCCGGCGCGCTGGACCTCCTGCGAACCCTGCCCGGCATGGTGCTGTTCGCCGTCTTCACCGGTCTTCAGCTACTCAGCGGGTGGTGGATCCGGCGGCTGGCGGCGGTGGAGGTGTGAGATGGCCCTGCTGACCGAGCTTCTGGCGTTCGTGAGCCTCGCCCTCCTGGTGCTCTCCGCCTGGGCGTGGTTGCGGGACGGCGTGCTCCGCCGGCGGGTGTTCATGCGGGCCGGCGACGGGCGGGCCGCGCGGGCCCCGGCTTCCGGGACGCCCCCCACCACCCGGGTTCGCGGTGAACCGGCGAGGGATTCCCTGCCCTTTCCTCGCTTCCTTCTCGGCCTCGCCGGCCGTCTTGAGGGGTGGGCCGTCCGGCTTGCCGGGCACCGTGCGCTGGAGGCGGCACGGCGCATCCTCAGCTGGGCCGGCCGGCCGGGCGGCCTCGGGCCGGAGCGCCTTCTCGGCCTGCAGGCGGCATCGGGGCTGGTGGGCCTGGCCTCGGGACTCCTGCTCTGGGCTGCCGGGCCGGGCGGTCCCTGGATCACCATCGGGACCACGACGGCAGGCTGCCTCGCACCTGCGCTGTGGGTGCGGCGGATCGCCCGCCGCCGGCAGGCGCGGCTGGGCCGGGACCTGCCGGACCTTCTCGATCTTCTGGCTGTGGCGCTCGGGGCCGGCGCCGGACTCGACGCGGCCCTCTCCGCCGTGGTGTCCCGCCTCGAGGGCCCGCTGGCGGAAGAGTTCCGGCGATACCTGACCGAGGTCGCCCTGGGGGCGAGCCGCCGCGACGCCCTCTTCCGGCTCCGGGAACGCAACGACTGCCGGGACCTGGACTGGCTCGTCGCCACCCTGGCGCAGGCGCACGCGCTCGGGGTGCCCCTGGCCGGCGTGCTGGCGACGGAGGCGAGCCACCTGCGCCGGATCCGCCTCGCACGGGCCAGAGAACAGGCCGCGAGGGCGGGGCCCCGGATCACGCTGGTGACCACGTTCGTGGCGACGCCCGGAGCCCTGGTCTTCTTTCTCGGGCTGTTGCTGTTGAGTGTGTGGAAGAATCCCGCAGAGTTCGGTCTCACGGGCATCCTGTTCGGCCCGTGAGGAGGGGTTTCGGGAGCCGATCCGGCGGCTGCGTTGACGGGTACGGAGACTTTTCGTGAGGAGGGGAACCCATGCGGCGGATTCTGCAGCGAGTGGTCCACCGGCTGCTGCGCGACCAGGCAGGGATGCAGACCATCGAGTGGCTGGGTCTGGGGCTGGTGGTGCTGGCCCTGATGGGCGTGATGATCTCGTGGTTCGGCGGAGACGGCGGTGTGGAGATCTCGGCTCTGGTGGGGCAGAAGGTCAAGGCGATGGTCAACCGGCTGAGCCCTTGATGGCCGGGGGGTCTCCAGAGCGGTTCGCCGGGCCGGCGGCTGCCGGAAGCCGGGGGCCGGTTCCCCGCCGGCGGGGGGAGGAGGGCAGCCAGGTCGTCGAGTTCCTGGGCCTCCTGCCCGTCCTCCTCCTGGTCACGGCGGTGGCGTGGCAGTTCATCCTGGCTGCGTACGCCGTGGTCGTGGCGGAGTCGGCCGTCCGCGACGCCGCCCGGGTTGCGGCGGTGGCCCCGGAAGCGGACGTGGAGCTGGCAGCCCGAAGGGCGGTGGTGGCGGCCGCCGGTTCCCTCCGGGTTCAGGACGTGGAAGTCCGCCTCCGCCGGTCTCCCCCATCCCGGGGCATGCCGGGACGCGTCTCCCGGGAGGTGGAGGTGCGCGCCCGGTTTGCCGTTCCTCTCGTGCGGCTGGGTCCGTCGGGCCGGCAACTCTTGCCCGTCACGGTCGAGCGAAGGGTGGTGATGCCGTGGGAGGGCGGCGCGTGAAGGGCGGCGAGGGATCGAGAGGGGCGGCCGGAGCCGCCCTTCTCGCCGCCGCAGGCCTGCTGGTCTTCCTCGGCTCGGCCTCGCTGGATCTGCTCGCCGTCCACGCGGCGCACCGGCAGGCACAGGCAGCGGCGGACGCCGCCGCCCTGGGCTCCGCGCGGGCGTTGGGAGCGGCGTGGCGGAGCGAGATCGACCGGATGGGCGGGAGCCCGTCTCCGGCGGACCGGTACGGTGCCGCCTGTCGGACCCTGCGGTCAGGCTGGGCTCTCGCGCGATCCCGGGCCGCGGCCTGGCTCGCAACAGGCGGGGCGCGACTCGACCGTCTTCGCCTGACCCCGGACGGGCGAGTGGAAGTCCGGGCCAGCGTGGCACTGCCTCTTCGCCTCGCCGGCCCGCTGCGGGTCCGCGTCCCGGCGGCGGCCGCCGCCCGGCCCGTCCTGGACGGGGTGACCTTCCCCCGCTGCCGGCGTTGAGATCATCTCCGGACCTATGAGCCGGTGCCGGCTTACTCGTTGCTGCTGTCGCATGGCTGTCCGAGTCCATCCGCCGGCTGGCGGTCTCCCACGGCGAGCCCCGCCAGTTCCTGGACCAGGTGTTCCGGCGGCTCTGTCCGGCACACGACCACCGCGCCGGTCAGGCCGATGGAAGCGAAGAGCGGAGGCCGGGGGTTCCCCCGGCCTCGCCTTCACGCCTCGGGACCTCGCGGTCCTCCAGGGCGTCCACTTTTTACGGCGCCCACGGGTTCACCACCAGCCGCACCTTCGCGGTCTCGACGTGCCAGACGAGCGTGGAGACCAGTTCAGCCGGCACGGCCAGGACCGCGACGGCGGGGCCGCCGGCGACCCCCATCAGGCCGGGCTGGGGCTTGTCCGGGTCGACGTCCGCTCCCGAGCTGGCCTTCAGGGTCACGATCCGCAGCCCCCTGGCGACGAGGAGCGAGGCGGGCTCTTGCGGTGGCTCGGCCTTCGGCGCGTTCGTGTGGACTGTTGCGATCACGTCGACCCGGTCGCCGGGGCGCAGGTAGAGACCACTGCCCTGGCCGAGGGGAACCTCGAGCGCGACCTCACCCCGCAGCAGACCCCGGCGCACCGGGGTATCGGTCAGCATGCCGGACAGGAGGATCTGACCGGGAAGGACGTCCTGGGCGGCGAGCTTTCCCGCCGCCGCCTCGGGGCTGGTCAGGGCGGTCTCGGGTACAGCCTCCCGGGGAAGCCGGCGCACTTCCACGGCGGACGCGGAGACCGCCTCCAGGGCCCGGACGGGGGCTCTGGCGAAGAGGACGGGGACGAGGTCCGGGGCAGGCGCCAGGGCCCGGGCCTGGCGCACCAGCATGACGGCCGACGCGGAGGCGACGGCAAACGACAGTAGAGCGGCATACCGCCTTCTCAGCCGCACCTTGGATCACCCGCCTTTGCCATGGAAACCGGAGGGGATCCGGATCCCCCTTCCGGATCCCCCTGCCGTATGTCAGTCCGGCACCGGAACGACCCAGACCGTGGTCCCCTGGACCGTGACCTGGGCCGAGCCGCTGTCCTCGCCGGCCGGGCCGGTCGCCGTGACCGTGATGGCGTAGGGCGGCAGAGCCCGGCCGGCCATCACGTCCTGCCACTCGGCCGGCGTGATCCAGTCGACCTGCTTGCTTCCCCGCCAGACGGTCCTCCCGGGGGCTTCCCCCGAGACCTTCGTCAGGGCGATGGCCGGATCGCCGCCCCGGTCCCGGTAGTCGGGACGGCGGTAGAGGACACGGGCGGAGAGGGCGGACGCCCGGCCGTCGAGTTCCACGGTCACGGTGAGGGTGTCGGCGAACCGGACCGGGTCCGGCGCGACGTCGACCCGGATCACCTCGGGCGGGGCCGGCCGGACGGTGACGGTGGTGCGACGGGTGGCTGTCTGTCCGCTCGCGCCCGCCACGACGACGGTCACCGGGTACGTGGTCTCCTGCGGGACCGGAGGAGCCACGGCCGTCGCGTACCAGGTGCCCGCCGGGCCGGAGAGCCGGACCTGCAGCCCCCAGCCGAACGAGACGAGGCCCTCTGTGACCGGTCCGGTCGTCTGTACGGTCACGACCAGCGCCTGCCCTTCGACTACCGGGTTCGGGCGCACGTGGACGGAGCTGATGCCCACCGGCAGGGTTTCGGGCGGGGTGACGACCACCTCGCTGCCGCCCCCGCCGGGTCGGTCGGGGGCGGAGCCGCCGAGGGAGATGTCCACGAAGCCGCCGGGGGTATGGAGGGTGCCGGAGCTCCCCGCGTAGAACCACGGCCAGCCGTTCGGCGCGAGCACCGTCCGGGTGAGCGTGGCGAGGACCTCCGAGGACACGGCGCCCACCGGCGTGACCATGTGGAGATCGTTTCCCCCGGAGAGCCGCCAGCTGACGTCTCCCCTGGGCCCCCCGCCGGTGGCGGTGGCCGCGTAGAAGTGCGCGCTCACGAGCACCATGCCGCCGTCGACCACAAATCCTGCTTCGCGGAACCGCTGAACCTGCTCGGGCGTCATCCGGTCGGTCGGAATGGCGGAGATCGTCCCGCCGGCCCCCTGGTTCTGGTTGGCAGCGAACTGGGCGGCCATGATAGGCTTGCCGTCGGTGCCGATGAGAGGTCTGCCGTCGACGGTCAGCGGGTTGAAGCCGACCAGGGTCCCGTAGCCGAGGGCAGCGAAGGCCGGGGGAGCCTGGACGTACGTGCCCGCGCCGCCGGCGCCCGACCCGGCGCCTCCGTGGCTACTAGCGCCTCCCGGGCCGGCGTGATCCTCCCGGCGGCCGGTTCCGGAGGAAAGGAGCCACTCCGGGGGTTCGAGCCCCGTGCGCTCCCTGTATTCCCTGCGGGCGCGTTCCGCCTGTTCGTGCGCCTCCTGCATCCGCCGGCCGGCGGCCTGCATCGCCGCGGCGTCGCCCCGGGTCCGCGCATTCTCGTAGTCCGCGTAAGCCCTTCGCCAGTCGTCCTTTGCCCGCAGGACCGCCTGTTCCATGCGATCGATGGCGCTGCCCTGCGAATCGCGCGCTGGGCTTCGCTCCCGGCCACGGTCCGTGTCCCGGGAGCGGTCGGGGTGGGTCCGATCTCCGCCCTGGCGGCTGCCCGAGCGGAGGTCGCCCTCATCGTCCGCATCCCGATTGAGGTCAGGAGCCGCCCACCTGTCCGGGGCGAGCCATGCCGGGGGCTGTGAGCCGCACCCGTGGTCGTAGCACCTGCCTGCCGCCAGGGCAGGGGACGGTGAGCCGGGGCCCAGCCACGCGGCGGTGAGGACCGCCAGCGCCAGACGGAGCCGGGCAGTGCGCCTCCTCATCCGGGGGTCCCTCCTCGTCGGACTCTGCCCCAAGCCGGGCTGCTCAGCGATACTGCCAGGAGCTGGAGAGCTGGTCGTAGGCGGGAGCGGCCTGGCGGGCCGCGACCTGCACCTCCAGGCGTCCGGCCGGTACCCCGAGAAGACGAACGGTGACCGGGAACCGCACCCGGGCATATACACTCGGGCCGGAAACGACGTGTCCGAGGGGATCGGGCGTCCCGGCGTCGGAGGCCGTGTAGACCCGGAAGTCCTCGAGGACCACGGGACCCGCCAGGACCGGATCGGTGGGAGAGGGCCCCCAGGCCGCCGTGAGGCCGGCGAGCTGGGGGAACGCGTGCAGGAAGGCACTGCGGGCCCTCGGCTCCAGGATCTCGCTCCGACCGGCGCGCGCCGTCAGGAGGGGGTCCGTCTGTGCGGCCGCCGCATCCAGGGCGGCCACGAGGGCTTGCCGCAGGCGCGACCGGGTGGCGGCCACCTCGTGTACGCCGGCCAGGCCCGCGGCGAAGGCGGCGAAGAGGAGGAGCAGCGCCGCGGCCAGGATGCCGAGGCTACCCTGCTCGTCCGACGGACGGGAGGTCACGCCCGACCCCCTCCTTCCCGGGAACAGAAGGGTCCGTGAGGCCGGACCCGCCGCCGGGTCGGGAAGAAGTCCCCTGGGCGGACCGGGTCTCGCAGGTATTCTCGACGTACGTTTCCGTCACGGTGTAGGGGACGCTGCGGACCCGGGTCTCGTAGACCGGCACCGACACCGTGTACGGCACCTGCCGGGTTCGCGTTTCGTACGCGGTGTAGGTTTCCGTGGTCTCGTAGGGCACCTGGCGGGTGCGGGTCTCGTAGACGGGCACGACCTCGGTGTAAGGCTCCAGGTCCCGGTAGGTTCGGTAGGTGCAGCGCTTGAAGAGAGTCCCGGTGCAGACCTTCTTCCGGCGGGTGACCTCCCGGTACCGGGTCTCCGCACGCGTCCCCACTTGCACCTGGTAGGTCTCCGTCCGGTACCGGGTGACGGTGCGGGTGCGCTGCACGGGCACCTCGTAGGTTTCCTCGCGGTAGCGGGTCTCCTCCCGGGTGTCAACCTGGACCGGGTATTCCTCATCCCGGTATCGGGTGGCCGTCCGGGTCCGCGTGACGGGACCGCACGCCGGAGCCTCGTGCCCCTCGCCCTGCGCTGTGTCCTGCCAGGGACGGAACGCCGGGGAATCGAAGTCGGTACCCGCCGCCTCCGGGGAGGCGGGCGACGGGCTGGGGCTACCGGCCTGTGCGCCTGCACCCACGGTGGCCGGCTCGACGCCGGCGTTGCCGGTGGCGGCACCGAAGGAGGGGCGGGTGCAGGCGGCGTTGCGCACGGGCGCGACGTGGTTCGACACTCCCGTCGCGGTCGCCGCCACCCGGACCCCGAGCGGCGTGCCGAGCCCGAGGAGGGCGACCGGCCTCACGTACTCCACCCGGGCCTGAACCCCTTCGCCATAGGGCTGGCGCACGGTGGTGGCGCTGAGCGCCAGGCGGCCAGGGTCCAGCCGGGCGCGGGAGAGGTACTCGCGGACCTGCGCGTCCGTGCGGGCGTCGTAGCACCCGTTCTCGCTCACGTTCTCGACCACCACCTCGGCGAGCCGCTTCAGGTGGTTCTGAAGGGCGCCGGTGCGGGCAACCTCGACGCCGCCCACGAGCGCGGTGCCGGCGACCAGTAGGCCGCCGACCAGGGCGATGGCCTCGCCCGAACCGCGCGAGTCAAGGAGAAGCCGGAGAGGCACGCGCCTTCACCGTCCTTTCCGTTCCGAGAGGTCCGGGCCGTCAGGCCCGGCGGCGCTCCTACTTGATGGCCGTGATCGTGTCGATGACGCCCGTGAGCCACTGGATGACAGTGGGCAGGGCCGTGCGGCTGAAGAACGCGTAGATGCCCGCTGCGAACAGGAGTCCGGTCACGATGTAGACCAGGCTGTCGATGCCGCCTCGCTCTTCGCGGAGCAGGCGGAGCCCGAAGGTCACCAGGCGGTGGCGGATCATGGTTTTCCCCTCCCGAAAGAATGTTCAGTCCAATAGGCAGGATCATCCCCGACTCCCGGAAGCCGCACCGGCACCGCAGGGTTTCGAGCCTCACGGCCCCGCCAGGGCATGAAGCGAAGCCAGGAGGATGGGCCCGCCGATGACCAGCGCGAGGTTGAACAGGCCGACCATGGCGATCAGGGCAAACACCGCCGGCATCCGGCGGGATGCCTCACGGATCTCCGCCTCCGCGGTCCGGCGCAGGGACTCGGAGAGGGCGGCGAAACCGGGATGCGACGGGGTACGGGCGTGAAGGGCAGCCCCGAGCCGGGCGGCCACGGCCGCCATCTCCGGCCGGCCCGTGACCTGTCCGAGGGACTGCAAGGCCGACACGAAGTCCTGGCCGAGCGCGGCCCGGGCCAGCGTCCGGTCCACCTGGGGCCGGAGGGGACCGGAGAGGAGCGATGCGGCCCCGGCCAGGGCCTGCAGGGGCGTATCGCCGGCGGCGAGGTGGATCTCGAGCAGGTCGGCCAAGACCGGCAGCTCCCGGAAGATCTCGACCTGCCAGCGCCGGTACTCGGCCTCCAGGGTCCAGAAGGAGACGGCGAGGACCGTCAGGGCCAGGAACAGGGCCGTGGCTCCCAGGGCGGGGAGGAGGAGCAGCGCCGTCAGGGTGCCGCCCGAGACCACGGCGGCGAAGGCGGCCGGCGGCCACCCGACGGCCTGAAGACGCACCCGCAGGGGACGAGGGAACCGTCCCGTCAGGTCGGGCGGGCGGACGCCGCGCCGGCGGGCGGGCAGGCGGCGGATGCGGAAGGGAGGCGGCTCCAGGAGGGTGCGGACCAGGGCGGCGATGCCCGCCACGAGGACGGCAACCGTCGCGATCATGACAGGGCCCTCCCCGCCCGGGACAGCAGGAACGCCGAGAGGCTCGTGAGCGCGGCGGAGACGGGCGCCAGGGCGCGGGCGGGGCCGAACAGCGTCTCCCGGAGCTCGGGCAGGGCTGCCCCTTCGACGAGAAGAAAGGCGACGGGGCCGGCGGTGAGGGCGATCGCCATCAGGTGGGCGCCCGCGACCTCGGCACGGCGGTCTGCCTCCAGCACGTGCTGTTCGTGGAGGGCGCGACCCAGGCGCCGGAACACCGGACCGACGTCCTGCGACTTGTGCTGGGCGACCTCGAGCCAGCGGGCGAAGAGGCGGACCTCCTCCCGGTCGGGCGCGGCGCCGGCGAGGGCGGCTCCCAGGGATTCGCCCGTCGCATGTCGGGCAAGCGCCTCGTGCAGGCGAACCCGGACCGGTTCCGGCGTCCGGTCGGCGACCCGAGCCAGCGCACGCACGGGCGAACCGGCCGCTTCAAGGAAGTCGGGGAAGAGGTCGATGGCGACCCGCCACGCCCCGCGCACGCGCCGTTCCTGGACCTGCCTGAGCGACCGGAGCAGGGCCGCGCCGGCGAACCATCCGCCCGGGGCGATCGCCGCCCCGGCGAACAGGTTCTGAAAAGAGAGTGCGTACGCAGAAGCGGCCAGAACAGCGGCGAGAGCCGGGACGCCCACCGCGGAAAGGGCCGACCGCCGGGAGACCGTGCGCAGGGGCCGCCCCGGGAGGTGCCCGGGGCGCCGGGCTGCCGGCATTCGCCCGAAGACCCGCTCCGGCTTGAAGAGCAGCCGGGTGCCCGTGTACACCGCCACGAAGGTCACGGCGAGGAGAGCGAGCGTCACCGGCCCACGTCCTCCTCTCCTGTGCCTCCGAACCGGTCCGGGAAGGGGTGGCCGAACTCCCACGCCCGCAGGCGCTTGGGGGCGCTCAGGTGGCGGAGGTACTCGAACTCTCCCGCCACCCGCCCCCGCGCGTCCAGTCCGCCGTAGCGGAAGCGGATGAGGTCCCGGAACGGTTCGCCGCCGCCGAGAGGGCACACCTCGACGACCCGCACCACCTTGCGGCTGCCGTCCTGCCGGAAGCGGCGGCAGAAGATGAGGAGATCCAGCGTCTCGTGGAGCATGCGCCGGGTCTGGTCCTCGCTGAGCTGAAAGCCTGCCCGCATGAGGAGGAGGGTGAGGCGGCGAACCACGTCCTCCGGCGAGTCGCCGTGAAAGGACGTGATACCGCCCCGGAAGGCCGCACTCATGGCCTCGATGAGGTCGGCTGCCTCCTGCGGACCGCTCAGTTCGCCCAGGACGAACCGATCGGGCCGCAACTGCAGCGCCGCCCGGAAGAGTTCGTAGACGGGAACGGGATCGTGCAGGCGGTCCACGGCCTCCAGGTTGACGGTGTGGGGCAGGACGTCGTCGAAGACGAGTTCGGATGCCTGCTCGACGATCACCAGGCGCTCCTCGGGCGGGACGAAGCGCAGGAGGTTGCGGATGACCGTGGTCTTGCCGCTGCCGGTCTCGCCCAGGACGAGGATGTTCAGGCGGGCACGCACGGCCAGGGCGAAGAAGTCCAGCATGTCCGGGGTGAGGGAGCCCAGGGCCACGAGCTCCTGGGGTCCGATGGGACGCGCGGGTGTGGCGGGTTTCCGGACGGCCAGGACGAGCCCCTGGCGGGTGGCGGGGGACCGGACGATGCGGACCCGGACGCCGCCGGTCAGGGTCAGCAGTGCCAGGGGCCGGCTCTCGGTCAGTTCCCGGCCGGACTGCGCGGCGAGGCGCTGGGCCAGGTGCAGGAGTTCCGGCCCGGAGACGTCCACCGGGGCGCGCTCCAGGCGGCCGCCCCGCTCGACCCACACGGACCCCGGTCCGTTCACGAGCACCTCGGTCACGGTGGGATCGTCGACGAGGGATTGCAGCTTGCCAAAGCCCAGGACCTGGCTGGTGAGTTCCCGGGCCAGGGCGTCCCGCTCCTGCGAGGTGAGGGCCTCCGCCCGGACAGCGGCAGAGATCGCCTCCCGGAACTCCTGGGCGGCGCCCGGATCTGCCAGGGCGCGGGCCACCGTGGCGGCGTGCCGCTCGACGAGGCGCGCCGTGACGGACTTGTCCGGTGCGACCGGGAGGCCCGCTTGGTCGCGGCGGCGGCGGAGGATCTCGTCGCGCAGGTTGACCCTAGCCACGCCCGGCCGCCCCCTGCCAGCGGAATAGACGGGCCAGGAGGCCCGGGCGAGGACTCGCCGCCGCCCCCTCCCCGCCAAGGGCGTCGGCGGCGAGGCGTGCCCAGGGATCCTCCCCCAGGCCCCGCGCGCGGGTGGCGACCGGCGTGCCCTCGTGAATGGCCCGGAGGTAGGACAGGGGCTCGGCCGGGATGACCACCCGGGCCTGAAGGCCCAGGTACTCCTCGATCGCCTGCGGCGGGACGCCGTGACCCGCAAAGTACCGGTTGATCACGAGCCGCATGCCGTCCCGGGGGACGCCGGCCTCGGCGGCGAGGCGCAAGAACTCCCACGCGTGCTCGACGGCGACGCGGTCCTGGTCCACGACGAGATAGGTCCTCGCGGCGGTGCGCAGGGCGGCGTACGTGGTGGCCTCGTCGAGGGGGTGCGCGCAGTCCGCCACCACCACGTCCCACGCGTCCAGGCAGGCCGAGATGAGCCGGCCGGCTTCCTCTCCGTCCAGGCTGAGGAGGTCGGACGGCGCCGCGGTGAGGACGCAGAGCCCCGGCACCGACGGGACGGGGCGGGCGTGGCGGCGGACGGCCTGGGCGGTGACGGCCTCCGCGTGCAGGGGAGCGAGGCCGCCGGATGAAGGGAGCCCGAAGTGAACGCCCAGCGCGGGGGCCCGCAGGTCGAGGTCGAGGGCGAGCACGGGGCGGCCCGTGCCGGCGATCGCGGCGGCCAGGCCGGCGGCCACGGTCGACGTGCCCACGCCGCCCTTGGGCCCCCACACGGCGCAGAGGAGCCGTGGGGAGAACGTGGACACGGATGGCGAGACGTCTGCGTCGACCTGGGGTACCCCGAAAGTGGCTCGCGGCGCGGCGGATGTCATGGGTGCACCTCCCTTCGACCGGGGAAACAGGGCATGCGCGGGGCGCAGCCGGCCGAGCACCCCCGCCAGACCCCTGCGGCCGCGCCAAACCGGTGCCTGCGGGGGCTTCCCGGCGGCCTCGGCGGGGGCAGGACGGCGATAGAGGTGGCGCACTTCCGCAGGCGACCGTGGCTCCCGGATCAGGCGCAGCAGGTCGTCCGGTCCGGGTGACCCGATGGCGAAGTCGTACACGCCTGCGTCCAGGAGCGCCTGGATGAGGGGATCGGCGCGGGGCCCTTCGGCGAGCAGGTACACGACCCGTGTCGCCGGCGCTGCCTGCCGTACCCGGGCGAGGAAGGGGACCGGGTCACGCGGACCGGGAAGGAGTTCGTGCAGCACGAGCACGGCCGGCGGCGCCTGGCGCCGCAGGGCTGCGAGCAGGGCGTCCTGGAAGGGGAAGACCGCCGCCGGGATCTTCAGCCCGTGAAGGATGAGGTCGTCCGTCGCCGTGCCGGTCACCGGGTTGGCCGTGGCAACCCACACCTCGCTCTCCTCGCTCACCTCCCGCACCCCCCCGGCACCCGTCTGCGGCATTTGATTTCCATTTCCATATCTGGCTCACCCCGCCAGCGACCCCAGTTTACTACATCCGGCCAGGCATGTCAACCTCTTCCAAACACCGCGCGGGGCAGGGATTGCGGTGGGCCGACGTGAATTATCGCCCTGGGGGAGCGTGCCCCGGGGCGACCGCTGGGCCGCCAGGGCGCGGGGAACCGGGAACATTACTGCCGGAGCCGCCTGAGACATCGATGTCGACACAGGGGTGGTGTTGCGTGCGTTCCTTCGCCGAACTCCTGGCTGCCGCGAAGGCTCGCGGGCCCCGCACGCTGGCGGTGGCGGCGGCGGCGGACCGGGAGGTGCTCGCCGCGGTCGACATGGCGCACCGGGAAGGCCTCTGCCGGGCGGCCCTGGTGGGGGACGCCTCCCGGATCGCAGCGCTGGCCGGCGAACTCGGCGTGGACCTCGGCCCCCACCGCGTGGTGGACGAGCCGGACGCCGAACGGGCCGCAGTCCGGGCCGTGGAACTGGTGGCCATGGGCGAGGCGGATTTCCTCATGAAGGGCATGCTGCCGACCGCCGCGCTCCTGCGGGCGGTGCTCGACAAGGAGCGGGGGCTTCGCACCGGGCAGATGCTGAGCCATGTCGGCCTCCTCGAGGTCCCCGGGTTCGGCCGGCTCCTCGGCATCACCGACTTCGTGATGAACGTGGCCCCGGACCTCAAGGCCAAGGCGGCGATCCTGCGAAACGCGCTCGAGGTCCTGCGCCGGATCGGCCTGTCCGAGCCACGGGTCGCCGTCCTCGCCGCGGTCGAGGTGGTCAACCCCGAGATGCCGGCCACCCTGGACGGGGCCCTCCTCAGCAAGATGGCCGAGCGGGGCGAGTTCGGCCCGTGCCACGTGGACGGCCCCCTGGCCATGGACCTGGCGGTGTCGGAGGAGGCCGCGCGGCACAAGGGGGTGGGCGGGCCGGTCGCAGGCCGGGCAGACCTCCTGCTGGTCCCGGACCTGAACGCCGGCAACATCCTCTACAAGGCCCTCGTGTACCTCGCCGGGGCCCGGGTGGCCGGCGTGGTGGTGGGGGCGCGGGCGCCGGTCGTCCTGATCTCCCGTGCAGACACTGCAGAGAACAAGTTGTACTCGATCGCCCTGGGTCTGATCGCGAGCTGAGGGGCGACGGTGCCGGGAACGCCCCGTGGCCAAGCCCGTGAGACCCGATCACCGACCGAAAGGGAGGGCGCGCCGGTGGCGATCTTTTCCGAGGTGGCCACACACGGCCACGAGCAGGTCGTCTTCTGCCACGACAAGGTGTCCGGGCTCCGGGCCATCATCGCCATCCACGACACCACGCTGGGGCCCGCCCTCGGCGGAGCCCGGATGTGGCCCTACCGGTCCGAGGAGGAGGCCCTCACCGACGCGCTCCGTCTGGCCCGCGGGATGACGTACAAGGCCGCGGCGATGGGGCTGGACCTCGGCGGCGGCAAGGCGGTCATCTGGGGCGATCCCCGCCGGGACAAGACGGAGGCGCTCCTGCGCGCCTTCGGACGCTTCGTGCACAGCCTTGCCGGCCGGTACATCACGGCGGAGGACGTCGGCACCACCGTGGAGGACATGGCGGTCATCCGCCGGGAGACCCCCTTCGTCGCGGGCCAGGCGGAGCTCTCCGGCGATCCCTCGCCGGTCACCGCCTTCGGCGTGTACCGCGGGATGAAGGCCGCCGCGCGCTGGGTCTGGGGCAACGAGAACCTGAAGGGGCGGACCGTGGCGGTCCAGGGCGTGGGCAAGGTGGGGTACCACCTCTGCCGGCACCTCGCCGACGAAGGCGCACGCCTCGTCGTCACCGACGTCAGCCCGGAGGCGGCTGAGCGGGCCGTCCGGGACTTCGGGGCCCGGGCGGTCCCGCCGGAGGCCATCTACGACGTGCCCTGCGACATCTACGCGCCCTGCGCGCTCGGTGCGACCCTGAACGACGACACGATCCCCCGGCTGAAGTGCCAGATCGTGGCCGGATCGGCCAACAACCAGCTGCAGGAGCCCCGGCACGCCCAGGCCCTGCAGGACCGGGGTATCCTCTACGCGCCCGATTACGTGATCAACGGCGGCGGCCTGGTCAACGTGTCAGAGGAGTTTCATCCGTCGGGGTACAGCCGGGATCGGGCCTACGCCCGCGTCGCGACCATCTACGACAAGCTGCTCGAGATCTTCACGATCGCCCGGGACCGCGGCATCACCACGGCCCAGGCGGCGGACGTGCTGGCCGAGGAGCGGATCGCCACGATCCACCGGCTGCGGCGCATCCACCTGCCGCGGGGGCGGTGACCCGGCTCCGGCTGGTTCCCGGGCGCCCGTTGTGGTAGGGTGAGGAAGGACCGGCGTACCAGCCGGCGACCTCGCTCACAGGGGGAACCTCCGCCGATGCCACAGGAGCCGAACCTGACCCGGCTGTCCTCCGAGACGATGTACGAGAGCCGGGTCTTTCGCGTTCACCGTGACCGGGTGCGCCTCCCGGGAGGTCTCACCGTCACCCGGGAGGTGGTCGAGCATCCCGGCGCGGTGGTCATGGTGCCGATCCTCGACGGCGGGCGGGTGCTCATGGTCCGCCAGTTCCGCTACGCCGCGCAGGAGACGCTGCTCGAGCTGCCTGCCGGAACGCTGAAGCGGGGGGAGGACCCGCGGGAGGCGGCGCAGCGGGAGCTGCAGGAGGAGGTCGGCTACCGCGCCGGCCGGCTCACGCACCTGACCAGCTTCTACTCCGCCCCCGGCTTCTGCACCGAGTTGCTGCACCTGTACCTGGCCGAGGAGCTGACGCCGTCGAAGCTGGACGGCGACGAGGACGAGGACATCGAGGTCGAGGTGCTTCCGATCGGGACGGCCCTGGAGCGGGCCATCGGGGGCGGGCTGCGGGACGCCAAGACCCTCGCGGGGCTCTTCCTCGCGGCGGCGCACCTCGGGGTGCTGCGGTGAACCGACCCCTGTACTGCGACCTGCACGTCCACCTGGCCGGGATCAAGATGGCGGCCGCCCGCGACCTCACCGTCGCCGGCGTGCTGGACGAGTGCGTGCGGCGAAAGGGCATCGGGATGGTCGGCATCATCGACGCCGCCGCCGTACCTGCCCGGGCCGTCCTGCGGGACCTGGTCCGGGAGGGCGACCTGTTCCCCCTGCCGGGGGGCGGGCTGTCCTTCCGGGACCGGGTGACCCTCATCCCCGGCGCGGAGGTCGAGGTGTACCACGAGGGTCCGATCCACCTCCTGTGCTACTTTCCGGACCTCGCCGCGCTGGAGGAGTTCGGCCGCTGGCAGGAGAGCGTGGTCCGCAACCCTTCGCTGTCGACCCAGCGCCACCGGGCGACGGGGGAGGAGGTCGTGCGGCGGGTCGCGGCGACCGGCGGGTTCGTGGTCCCGGCGCACGCGTTCACACCTTACAAGAGCATCCTGGCGGCCGCCGGGTCGGTGGAGGCGGTGATCCCCCGCGAGCTCTGGGCGCACGTGCCCGGGGTGGAACTCGGCCTCTCCTCGGACACCGCCCTCGCCGACCGGGTGCCGGAGCTGCAGCACTTCACCTTCGTGACGGGCTCGGACGCACACTCCCGGGGAAAGATCGCCCGGGAGTACATGGCGCTGGGGGTGGAGGCGCCGTCCTTCGCCGAGCTGAAGCTCGCCCTGGAGGGAGCGGACGGGCGGCAGGTGCTGGCGAACTTCGGGCTCGACCCCCGTCTCGGCAAGTACCACCGCTCGTTCTGCCTGGACTGCGACGGTCCCCTCACGGGGCCGCCGCCGCAGGACCGCTGCCCGCGCGATCCCGCGCACCGGCTCGTGCTGGGGGTGCTGGACCGCATCTACCTCCTGGCCGGCCCCCCGGCCGGCGAGGAGTCGGGGCAGTCTGTCGGGTGGCCCCTGCCGGGGCGGCCAAGCGGCCGGCCGCGGCCACCGTACGTCCACCAGGTGCCGCTCCAGTTCGTGCCCGGCCTCGGGCCGCGGGCGCTGGACCGCCTCCTGGCCGCCTTCGGCTCGGAGATGGCGGTCCTGCACGAGGCCACCCGGGAGCAGCTGGCCGAGGTGGTCGGCCCGGCGCTCGCAGGGCGGATCGACGACGCCCGCTCCGGGCGGCTTGGCATCGCGCCCGGGGCGGGCGGGGCGTATGGGAAGCTGACTTACCAGTTGTGAGTGGTGAGTTGTGAGTTGTGAGATTGGCCACGCCCGTCAACATTCGCGGACCGCAGCGGACTGCAGCGGACCGCAGCGGCCCGGCCGCGCGCCGGGCGGCTTGCCCCCTCGCCTCACACGGGTGACTCACCACTCACCACTCACAACTCACAACTGAATGAACGGCATTCGTGGCCGTCCGGGGACATACCCATTCCTGGGGGGCTCGGCCCCCCCAGGGGGTGGCCCGCGTGCGACGCCTGCAGCGCCTTTCGGAGCTCGTGGCCGAGGACCTGGAGGAACGGGTCGGCCCCGTGCTCCTCGCCCTCGCGCTCTTCGTGGCCGGGGTGATCTTCGGCGCGCTCGCGGTCGGGTCCCTTGGCGAGGCCGACCGGCGGGAGACCATGGCCGCCGTCACCGATCTCTTCCGGGGCCTGGCGAGGGGCGAGCGCCCGCTGCCGCCCCTCGTGGCGCTCGGCGCGGCGGCCCGGGACTACGTCCGCCTCATCCTGTTCTACTGGGGGCTGGGGCTCTCGGTGGTGGGGAGCGTGGTCGCCCTCGGCGAGACCTTCCTCCGGGGGTTTGCGGCCGGCTTCGCCGCGGGCTTCCTGGGGGCGGAGCTGGGGTGGCGGGGCGTCGCCTACTCGGCGGCCGCGCTGCTGCCGCAGGGCCTCCTGACCGTGCCGGGCCTGGCCGCGGCCGCCGGGGGGACGGTGCACTTCGCGCTCCTCCTCGCCGGCGGGCAGGCGCGGAAGAGCCGCAGCGCGTTCTACGCCGAACTCTCCCGGTACACGCGCTGGATGGGCCTGAGCCTGCTCCTGCTCCTGTGCGCCGCTGCGGTGGAGGCCTACGCGGCGCCGGTCCTCATGGGGCTGGCCGGACGTATTCCCTGAGCGGGGCGGGGAGGTGGGGCGGCCAGTCAGTTGCGGCAGGCCGGGAGGATCTGGGATAATCGTTCTGGATCACGAACGCCGCAGAAGGGGAGGCAATGGCGCCCGGTCCGGGCGGGCCGGGGTGCCGACGCGCAGTGGACATCGGCGTGGTCAAGGAGATCAAGCCATACGAGAACCGGGTGGCCGTCACGCCGGCGGGGGTCCGGGCGCTCGTGCGGGCGGGCCACCGCGTCTTCGTCGAGGCCGGAGCCGGTCAGGGGAGCGGGTTTGCGGACGAGGAGTACGCCGGCGCAGGCGCAGAGGTGCTGCCGCAGGCCCTGGACGTGTTCGCGGCGGCCGAGATGATCGTCAAGGTCAAGGAGCCGCTGCCTCAGGAATACGGACTTTTCCGGGAGGGCCAGATCCTCTTCACCTACCTCCACCTGGCGCCCGAGCCGGAACTCACCCGGATGCTCATGGAGCGCCGGGTCGTGGCGATCGCCTACGAGACGGTGCAGCTGGAGGACCGGAGCCTGCCCCTCCTCACCCCGATGAGCGAGGTCGCAGGCCGGATGGCCGTGCAGATCGGCGCGCACTTCCTCGAGAAGCACTCCGGCGGGCGGGGCGTCCTCCTCGGGGGCGTACCGGGCGTACCGCCGGGCCGGGTGGTCATCGTGGGCGGCGGCACGGTCGGCACGAACGCGGCAAAGATGGCCGTGGGGCTGGGGGCGCACGTGACCATCCTGGACATCAACGCCGACCGCCTCCGCTACCTTGACGACATCTTCGGCGGCCGGGTCGAGACCGTCTACTCCAACGAGGGGAACATCGGCGCGGCGGTCGAGCGAGCCGACCTCGTGATCGGCGCGGTACTCATCCCCGGCGCCCGCGCGCCGAAGCTCGTGACGGAGGAGATGGTCCGGAGCATGCAGCCCGGCAGCGTCCTGGTCGACGTGGCGATCGACCAGGGCGGGTCCATCGCCACCATGGACCGGACCACCACCCACGCCGATCCGGTCTTCGAACGGCACGGCGTGCTCCACTACGCGGTCCCGAACATGCCGGGCGCCGTGCCCCGCACTTCCACGCTGGCCCTGACGGGGGTCACGCTGCCATACGTGCTCAAGATCGCCGGCCGCGGCTGGCGTCAGGCCCTGCGGGAAGACCCCGCGCTGGCGAGGGGGGCCAACGTGGTCGAGGGCCGCGTGGTCCACGAGGCGGTGGCCCAGGCGCACGGGCTGGCGTACACGCCGCTGGCGGAGGTGCTCGGCTGAACCGGGGGAACCGTACCCGGCGCCAGGGGCAAGCGGAGGACCCGCCCGGAACGGGCGGGTCCTCCGCGCGTGTCCTGAGGACGAGCCTGACGGCGTGCGAGAGCTTCCGGAGGTCCTGTTTTGCATGGCTGTGCCGCGGTCGTCATAAGGTAGACTGGAACCGGCGGCCGAGGCGGGCGAACCGTGGGCGGGGATCGCCGGGGCAAATTCAGGCAGAACCGGCTGCCGGCGGAAGAGGAGTCTACCATGTTATGTAGAATTGACGGAATGACTTCGTGGCGCATAACCCGCCCCGGCAGGCGAAAACAATACTTCCAGATCCGGCACGAAGGGGATGCTCCATGAAAAAGCTGATCAATGAGTTCATCAATTACTTAAGCGTCGAACGCGGCCTCGCCATGAACACCCTGGAAAGCTACGGCCGGGATCTGCGCCAGTACTCGCAGTACCTGGAGAGCGACTCGGCGACCCTGGACAGCGCCACGCGGCAGACCATCGCCAACTACCTGCTGTACCTGCAGAAGCAGGGGAAGGCCACGGCCACGATCGCCAGACGCCTGGCGGCGCTCAAGGCCTTCTACCAGTTCCTGGTCAGACAGAAGTACGTTGAGTCCGACCCCACGGCGAACCTGGAGTCGCCGAAGCTGGAGAAGCGGCTGCCGAAAGTGCTGAGCGTGCGGGAGGTGGAGCTGCTGCTGCAGCAGCCGAACCCCTCGCAGCCGGCGGGCCTCAGGGACCGGGCGATGCTCGAGCTCCTGTACGCCACCGGGATCCGGGTGTCGGAGCTGGTGGCCCTCGACCTCCCGGACCTGAACCTGGAGATGGGGTACATACGCTGCCGGGGGCGGGGTTCCAGGGAACGGCTCGTGCCGGTGGGCTCGCTGGCCCAGCGCAGCCTGAAGGAGTACCTGGAGAGCGGGCGCCCGCGGCTGGTCAAGGACCCGGCGGAGCAGGCGCTTTTCGTGAACCACCACGGCCGGCGGCTCACCCGGCAGGGGTTCTGGAAGATCGTCAAGCGGTACGCGGACGACGCCCGGATCGAGAAGGAGATCACGCCCCACACCCTGCGGCACTCGTTCGCCACCCACCTGCTGGAGAACGGGGCCGACCTGCGGTCCGTGCAGGAGATGCTGGGGCACGCGGACATCTCGACCACGCAGATGTACAACCAGCTCGCCCTAAAGGGCCGGATCCGGGAGGTGTACGCCCGGACCCACCCGAGGGCGTGAGCGGCTGCCGTCCCAGGAGGGGGTCGGGTTCCCGCCGGCCCCCGTTGGCCTTTTGTGACGGGCATCGTCGCGGAGGTGCTGGGCGTGGCACGCGTGGACCGAGTGGTGCTGATCGTGCTCGACAGCGTGGGCATCGGCGCCCTTCCGGACGCCGGGGAGTACGGCGACGAGGGCGCCAACACGCTGGGCAACCTGGCCCGCCGCCTGGGCGGCCTGGATCTGCCGAACCTGGGCCGGCTCGGCCTGGGGAACCTGCTGGACCTGCCCGGCGTGCCGCCGGTCGGCGCCGGGGCCGCGGGGGCCTACGGGCGCATGGCCCTGCGCAGCGTTGGTAAGGACACGATGACCGGGCACTGGGAGCTGGCGGGCATCGACATCCGGGAACCGTTCCGGACCTATCCCGACGGATTCCCCCCGGAGGTCATCGCCGAGTTCACCCGCCGGGCCGGGGTGGTCGGCGTGCTCGGGAACAAGGTGGCCTCCGGCACCGAGATCATCGCCGAACTCGGCGAGGAGCACATGCGCACGGGCTGGCCCATCGTGTACACGTCGGCCGACAGCGTGTTCCAGGTCGCCGCCCACGAGGACGTGATCCCGGTCGAACGCCTGTACGAGATCTGCCGGGCCGCCCGGGAGATCCTCCACGGCGAGCACCGCGTGGGGCGCGTCATCGCCCGCCCGTTCGTGGGCGTGCCGGGCGCCTTCCGGCGCACCGAGCGGCGCAAGGACTTCGCCATCCCGCCGCCCCCCATGCTCCTCGACTTCCTGCGCGAGGCGGGCCGAACGGTCTGGGCGGTCGGCAAGATCCACGACATCTACAGCGGACACGGGATCGACCGCAGCCAGAAGACCCGGGACAACGCACACGGCCTTCAGACCATCGAAGCCTTCATGGCCGACGGGGCCGCGGACTTCATCTTCGCCAACCTGGTCGACTTCGACATGCTCTACGGCCACCGCCGCGACCCCGAGGGGTACGCCGCGGCCCTGCGGGAGGTGGACGCCTTCCTGCCCCGGCTGCTGGCGCGCCTCGGGGACCGCTCGGTCCTCGTCCTGACCGCCGACCACGGCAACGACCCCACGTTCCGGGGCACGGACCACACGCGGGAGTACGTCCCGCTCCTCGTCACCGGCCGGCCGGTCCGGCCCGGGGTGGACATCGGCACCCGTCCCACCCTCGCCGACCTGGGGGCCACCGTGGCCGAGCTCCTGGGGGCGCCCTACCGGGGAATCGGCGAGAGCTTCGCCGGCCGGATCCTGCGCCCGGACGGCCCGTGAGCGGGGCCGTCACGGATTGAGACGCTTCCTGCGGCGGGCATCCTATGCACCGGAGATGCCCGGCTCCCGCCGGGGATCGGCGGCGGGCCTGCCGGACGCTGCGGGAGGCGAAACGGTGCACAGGCGCAAAGACGCGGTAGGGCTGTCGGCCCTCGTGCTGCCCCTCGTCCTGGTCGCCGCGTGGCTCGTGCTCCCGGCGCGGGCGCGCGGGCAGGAGATGGGGCAGGCGCCGACCGGCCCGGCGGGCGCGGCCATGCCCGCTCTCGAGCTCGAAACGCCCTCGGCTGTCCTCATGGACGTGCGCAGCGGCGCGGTCCTCTTCGCCAAGGGCGCCCACGAGCGGCGGCATCCGGCCAGCGTGACGAAGATCATGACCCTCCTGGTCGCCTACGATGCCCTGGCGGAGGGCCGCATCCGCCTCACCGACGAGGTGGTCACGTCGGAGGAGGCGTCCCGCCTGGGGGGCACGACCGCGTTCCTGGAGGCCGGCGAGCCACAGCCCGTCTCGCAGCTGCTCAGGGCGATCGCGGTCGGCTCCGCCAACGACGCGGCGGTGGCCATCGCCGAACGGGTCGCGGGCTCCCACCAGGGCTTCGTCGCCCTCATGAACGCCAGGGCGAGGGAGCTCGGGCTCCAGAACACGCACTTCGCCAACGCCACGGGGTTCGACGCACCGGACCACTACACCAGCGCCTACGACGTCGCGGTCATGTCGCGTCACCTCGTGCAGACGTACCCGGAAGTGCTGAAGCTCACGAAGATCTTCCTGGACTACATGGACCACCCCGATGGCCGGCGCACCGAGCTCCTGAACCGGAACCGGCTCGTGCGCTTCTACGACTGGGTCGACGGGCTGAAGACCGGGTGGACGAACCTGTCGGGGTACAGCATCGCCGCCACCGGCATGCGGGACGGCACACGGCTCATCGCCGTGCTGCTGGGTTCGCCGTCGGCCAGGGTCCGGCAGGCGGAGGCGCTCAAGCTCCTGGAGTACGGTTTCGCCAACTACCGGACGGTCGCCCTCGCCGCGGCGGGCACCGAGCTGGGACGGGTCCCGGTCGCCCGCGGGGCCGAGGCCAGCGTGGCGGCGGTCCCCCGGGAGGACCTGGCCGTCACCCTCCCCCGATCCCAGCGGAAGCGGCCCGAGCTGCGGGTCTCGCTCGTGGAGCGAATCAAGGCCCCGGTCAGCCGGGGCCAGGTGCTGGGGACGGCCACCGCGGTGCTGGACGGCCAGGAAGTCGCCCGGGTGGAACTCGTCGCCCGTGACCCGGTGCCCCGGATCACGGCCTGGGAGGCCGTGCGGCGGGCGTTCGGGGCGGTGTTCTTCCTGCGCTGACGGCCGCCGGGAGCCGGCGTCCGCTCCGCCGGGCCGGCGCGCACCCGGCCGGCGCCTTCGACTCCGGACCGCCGGCGCTGCCGGCGGTGTTTCGTTTGCGCACGGGGCCGGGTCGGCGCCACGCGAATCCTGTCGAAACGCCACGAACGATTTCTGGTGATTCTGAGAGGAACTGGCTGCCAAGGCGGCGAATCCTTCCCCCCGAGACCGGACAAGCCCGGGTTCCCTACCGGGGCGGCCCGGAACGCGGAGGGAGAACGCGCGTGAAGCTGGATCTGGAGGTGCAGGGACCGAACCTCGTCGCGCACGTGTCCGGGGACCTGGACGTGATGACGGCGGAAGCCTTCCGGCGTCAGGTGGATCTCGCCCTGAGCCGCTACCGTCCGCGCCACCTCTACGTCGACATGGCGGGGGTGACCTTCGTCGACTCCTCCGGGCTGGGGGCGATCCTCGGCCGGTACAAGCGCGTCCGGCAGATGGGAGGGCGGATGGTGCTGAAGAACCCCCCCGCGGCCATCCAGCCCGTCCTCGAGCTCGCCGGCCTCTTCCGGCTCATGGAGGTCGTGCAGGAGATGGACCCCGCCCGTTCGGGTGGCGGGTCCACCGCACGGCGGCGGGAGGAATGAGCATGGTGGACGAGAACCGGGTGGTCCTGGAGCTGCCGAGCCGGCCGGAGAACGTGAGCATCGCTCGCCTCGTGGTTGCCCAGATGGCCGCCCAGCTGCAGTTCACCGTCGCCGAGGTCGAGGAGGTCAAGGTGGCGGTCTCGGAGGCCGTGACGAATGCCATCGTGCACGGCTACCGGGGTCGCGCGGGGATCGTGCGGGTCGAGGTGTGCGCGCGGCCCGGCGAACTCGAGATCGCCGTCTCGGACCAGGGGGTTGGAATCGAGGACATCGACCTGGCCCGGCAGCCCGCCTGGTCCACCGACCCCGAGCGCATGGGGCTCGGCTTCGTCTTCATGGAGAACTTCATGGACAGCGTCGAGGTGGAATCCCGCCCCGGCCACGGCACCCGCGTGGTGATGCGGAAGCGTGTCGGCTCCGGATACGGTTCGGCGGCGGCTTCGGGCGGGGCCGTCTGAGGGGGCGGGCCGGTGGCGCAGTACACCAGTCCGCCGGCGCCCGAGTCCCCGCGCGGTGACGGGGAGATCCGTGACCTCATCGCCCGCGCGCAGCGGGGGGACAGGGAGGCGAGGAGCCGCCTCGTGGAAGCGAACCTGAAGCTGGTGCGCTCGATCGCCGGCCGGTTCGCCGCCAGCGGCCGTGACCCCGAGGACCTTTTCCAGCTCGGCTGCATCGGGCTGCTCAAGGCGGTGGACCGGTTCGACCTGCACTACGACGTCCGGTTCTCGACCTATGCCGTGCCGATGATCCTGGGCGAGATCCGCCGCCACCTGAGAGACGACGGCCCCCTGCGGGTGAGCCGCTCCCTGAAGGCCCTCGCGCAGCAGGTATACCGGGTCCAGGACGACCTGTCCAAGGAGCTCGGGCGGGAGCCCACCGTGGCCGAGCTTGCGGCCCGCCTCGGGGTGCCGGTCGAGGAGATCGTCGCCGCGCTGGAGGGCTCGCGGCCGCCGGCCTCCATTCAGGAGCCCATCCACGAAGGGGACGGCGACCCCATCTTTCTCGGCGACCAGCTGACGGAGGGGGACGTGGAACCCGCGTGGCTGGACCGCGTGGCGCTGCGCGAGGGGATCAGGCGGCTCCCGGAGCGGGAGCGCGAGGTGCTGCTTTTGCGATACTTCCGCGACAAGACCCAGGTGGAGGTGGCGCGGCTTCTCGGCATCAGCCAGGTCCAGGTGTCGCGCCTCGAGCGGCGGGCGCTCGCACAGGTGCGACGGTACCTGACCGGTGAAGCGTGAGCGGCGCATACCGCCGGAGCACGGTTGCACACTAGTAGCACCTGTAGTCCGGGGGGCGGGCGGCTGCTGTACGGCTCGGCCGGCGGCTGGGCGCTCTGCCGGACTGCAGCCTTAGAGACGAGCCCCGGCCGCCCGGTTCGGCGCCTCCCCGGAGGTGGATCCATGCCGACCCACGTGTACCGCCAGGGCAAGCCGGTGGGAACGCGCATCGAACCCGGCGCCAGCCGGGTGTGGCCCGGCGAGCCGCTCCTGCAGGGTACCCACGTCGTCCTCGCGGGCGGCGCAGGAGACCAGCAGGGGCAGGGCACTCCGGAGGAGGCCGGCAGGCCGGCGGGCTCGCAGCAGAAGGAGGCAGGTAACCCGTGAGCACCGTGGTCAAGGTCACCGAGCTGGTGGGCCAGTCGAAGCAGTCCTGGCAGGACGCCGTGGCGAACGCCGTGAAGGAGGCGGCCAAGACGGTCCGCAACATCACCGGCGTGGAAGTCTACAACATGACGGCCGACGTCTCCAACGGCGAGATCGTGGAGTACAAGGCGAACGTGAAGATCGCCTTCGCCGTCGACCCGAACCGGTAGGCGGTATGCAGGAGGAGAGTGGTACCACGGGAGCGTGGACCCCGCTCGCAGAGCGGGGTTTTCGTGTGTGTCCGGCGCAGGCCGGATCTGTCCGTCCGGGGTGCCCCGTAGCGGGCTCTGCGGACCGGCGCAGGAGGGAAACGGGGGAAGAACCCGAACTACTGACCGCAGCTGCTGCCCAGAGGCGCTCGTCGGTTCACCCGGGCCAAGACGAGCCAAGCGCGAGGGTGTGATCGGATGCAGCCGAAAGACCTCCCTGTCTGGCGTTCCCTCCTCTTCGTTCCGGTCAACGTCGACCGCTTCGTCGACAAGGCGCACACCCGGGGGGCGGATGCGATCCAGCTCGACCTGGAGGACAGCATCCCTCCGGGCGAGAAGGACGCCGCCCGGGCAAGGGTGCAGGAAGCGGCGAAGAAGGTCGCCCGGGGCGGCGCCGACGTCGTGGTGCGCATCAACAGGCCGTGGCGCCTGGCGCTCAAGGACCTGGAGGCCACGATCTCACCCCTGGTGCAGGCCGTGGCCCTGCCGAAGGTGGATAGCGGCGACCACGTGCGCATGATCGACGAGGTCGTCTCCGAGCTCGAGCGGGAGCGCGGGATGGAGGTGGGCACCACCAAGTTCATCGCCATGGTGGAGACCGCCCCGGCCTTCTTCCGGGCGGCGGAGATCGCCGCGGCGTCCCCCCGGGTCGTGGCCCTCACTCTGGGGGCCGAGGACTTCGCACTCTCGGTCGGCATGCTGCCCGAGCCGGAAGGCCTGCTGTACCCGCAGATCCACATCGTGATCGCGGCGCGGGCGGCCGGGATCCTCCCGCTCGGCTTCGTGGGCACCGTGGCGGAGTACCGCGACATGGAGGCGCTGCGCGCCACCATCCGCCGCTCCCGCCGGCTCGGGTTCATGGGGGCCAGCGCCATCCACCCCGACCAGGTGCGCGTGCTGAACGAGGAGTTCCGCCCGACCGAGGAGGAAGTGGCGCACGCGCGGCGGGTGATCGCCGCGTACGAGGAGGCGCAGGCGGCGGGGCGGGGGGCGATCACGGTGGACGGCCAGATGGTCGACATCCCGATCGTCGAGCGGGCCCGGCAGGTCCTGAAGCGCCACGAGGCGATCCTGCGGCGGGAGGCTCAGGCCCGTGCCGGCGGCGACCCCGTGTGATCCCGTCGGATTTCGGCTGCGACATAACACCCGTAGAAGAGCACCCGCAACGCTGGCGGTCGCGGGTACTGTGCTGCACTTCGTCCCGCGTCGCGGCACCATGTCCCGCGAATCGGAACCCCGGCGGCTCCCGCGGCACCGGCCGGCGCCCCGGCCGGCCCCGCGGACGAGGCCGCCGTCCGGGCCGGGCCGCCGGGCCGGGCACGTTTGACACATGTCCGCCCGCCATGCTAGCGTAGAGACTAAAATTTACGGAGTTACGCGGGCCGGGCGGCAGGGCCGGCCCCGGCGGAGCGGAGGGCAGTCGGGTGCACCTGTACGGTACGCAGACGGTGAACGACAAGGGCCACCTGGTGGTGGGCGGGTGCGACGCGGTGGAACTCGCCCGCGAGTTCGGCACGCCCCTGTACGTGATGGACGAGGCGTTCATCCGGCAGAACGCCCGCGCCTACGTGCAGGCGTTCCGGGAGCGCTGGGACCGGTTCGCCGTGGCGTATGCCGCCAAGGCCTTCTTCTGCACGGCGATGGCGGCACTCGCCCACCAGGAGGGTCTCCACCTCGACGTGGCGTCCGGTGGCGAGATCGCCACCGCGCTCGCCGCGGGCGTGCCGGCGGAGCGGCTGTTCTTCCACGGCAACAACAAGTCGCCGGACGAGCTGGCGCTGGCCGTCGCCAGCGGGGTCGGGCGCATCGTCGTGGACAACCTGTACGAGCTGTCCCTTCTCCGGGCCGAGGCGGCCCGGCAGGGCGCGCGGCCCCGCATCTACCTGCGGCTGACGCCCGGCGTCTCCGCGCACACCCACCACTACATCACGACAGGGCAGCTCGACTCGAAGTTCGGCATCCCCATCGAGACCGGCGACGCCCTGGCGGCCGTCCGGGAGGCGCTGCGAACCCCCGAGGTCGAGCTGGTGGGGCTGCACGCGCACATCGGCTCCCAGATTTTCGACCTGAACAGCTTCCGGGTGGCGGCCGCCCGGATGATGGCGTTCTGCGCGGCAGTCCGCCGGGAGACGGGCTGGACCTGCTCCGAGCTCGACCTGGGCGGCGGGCTCGGCGTGCGCTACACGGCGGAGGACGACCCGCGGCCGATCGAGGAACTGGTGGCGGTGCTGACGGAGGCGGTGGCCGAGCAGGCGGCGGCGCTCGACCTGCCGCTGCCGCGCCTCGTGGTCGAGCCCGGCCGCTCGATCGTCGGCGAGGCCGGGGTGACCCTCTACACGGTCGGGGCGATCAAGGAGATCCCGGGCGTACGCACGTACCTGGCCGTGGACGGCGGTATGAACGACAACCCCCGCCCGGCGCTGTACCAGGCACGGTACGAGGTCGTGGTGGCCAACCGCATGCGCGCCGAGCGGGTGCGGCGCGTGACGGTGGCCGGGCGGGCCTGCGAGTCCGGCGACATCCTCGTCCACGACGCCGACGTGGCCGCCGACGTGGAGCCCGGCGACGTGCTGGCCGTGCTCGTCACCGGGGCATACAATTACAGTATGGCCTCCACCTACAACCGCTTCCCCCGGCCGGCGGTCGTGTTCGTGCAGGACGGCCGGGCCGAGGTCGTGGTGCGGCGTGAGACCTGGGACGACGTGCGCGCGCACGACGTGCTGCCGCCCCGGCTGCGGCCCGCCGGCGCCGCCGAGGAGGCGGCCGCGACGGGGGCCGGACCCGACGCCGTGCCGGTCGAAAGGGGATAGACGGCCGGTGGGGGAGAAGCTTTCGACCCACTGGACCCGGCAGGGCCCGGGCCCGATCGCCACGAAGGGCTACCGGTCCTGGGTGGAGGAGCAGATCGAGGAGGCCCGGGCCCGGGGCGACTTCGACAACCTGCCGGGCAAGGGGCAGCCCCTGGACCTGAGCCGCGACCCGTTCGCCGAGCGGGACTGGCTGGTGCACCACGTCCTCCGGAATGCCCGCGTCCTGCCCGAGTGGATCGAACTGGACCGCGAGATCCGCGAGGGGATCCGCTGGCTGAAGGCCCACCCGGGCCACCCCGAGCGGGCGGCCAGGGTGCGGGAGCTGAACCGCCGGATCGACCGGTTCAACCTGCTCGTGCCTTCGGTGTCGCTGCAGAAGCCCCGGCTCCCCGAGGGATTCTGACCGCATGCAGCTCATCGTCCCCCACGCCAGCACCGACCTGGACGCCCTGGGCTCGGCGGCCGGTCTGCGGGTCCTGTACCCCGGGGCGACCATCGTGCTGCCCGGCCTGGTCCTCCCGGGGGCGGCGGCGTTCGCCTCGCTGCACCGGTACCACCTGCCGACCAGGACCCCCCGGGACGTGGACCTCGACCGGGTCGAGCTCCTGGTGGTCGCCGACACCGCCGACCCGGGGCGCCTCGGCGCGCTGTCGGCGGTGGCGCGACGCCCCGGGGTCCGGGTCCACCTGTACGACCATCACCCCCGGGAGCCGGGGGACCTCCAGGCCGAGGTCGAGGTGACCGAGCCGGTCGGCGCCACGGCCACGCTGGTCGCCGAGCTCCTGGAGGAGTCGGGGGCGCCCTTCAGCCCGCAGGTGGCCACGGCGCTGCTCCTCGGCATCTACGCGGACACCAGCTTCCTGACCCTCCCGTCCACGACGCCCCGCGACGCCCGGGCCGTCGCCTTCCTCCTCGAGCGCGGCGCCAGCCCGGCCCTGGCCGAACGCTTCGTGAGCCCTGACCTGACCCCGCCGCAGCAGGAGCTTCTTTCCCAGCTCCTGCGGACCGAGCGCCTCCACACCGTCCGGGGGGTCAAGATCCGGATCGCCCCGGGCGAGACCCGGAACTACGTGGGAGGGCTCGCCCTCGTCGTGCACCGGCTGCTGGACCTGCGCCCGGCGGCCGCGACGTTCGTGGCCGTGCGCATGGGCGACCGCGTCCACGTGGTGGGACGGAGCGAGGTGCCCTGGGTGGATGTGCGCTCGGTGCTCGCCACCTTCGGCGGGGGAGGGCACCCCGGGGCCGCCTCGGCGGTGGTGCGAAGTACCGACGTCGGTGGGGTCGTGGCGGCCCTCCTCGAGCGGCTGGAGGCCACGGTCGGCCCCCCGCTCACCGCCCGCGACCTGATGAAGAGCCCGGTGCGGGCGATCTCGCCGGACCGGACGGTCGCCGAGGCGGAGCGGCTCATGCTGCGGTACGGCTACTCCGGCCTGGTCGTCACCGAGGGGGAGCGCGTCGTGGGGGTCGTGTCGCGGGCCGACGCCGAGCGGGCCCGGCGCCACGGCCTGGCCCACGCCCCGGTGAAGGGGGTCATGGCCCGCCAGCCGATCGTGGTCGGCCCCGACACGCCGCTGGACGAGATGCAGGCCGTCATGATCGAGCGCGGGGTGGGGCGGTTGCCGGTGGTCGAGGGGGGCCGCCTGGTGGGCATCGTCACCCGGAGCGACCTCCTGGGCGAGCTCTACGGCAGCGCCGCTCCGCACTGGCACCGGCGGCTTCACGGCTCGCCCGGCGAGGGGGCGGCGGAGGCGACGGCCCGCATCCGGGAGCGTGCGGCAGGGCTGCCGCCGGCCGCCCTCCGGATCCTCCTGGCCGCGGGCCGGATCGCCCGGGACACGGCCCAGCCCGCCTACGCGGTCGGCGGGTTCGTCCGGGATCTCCTCCTGGGCCGGCCGAACATGGACATCGACATCGCGGTCGAAGGCGACGGCATCGCCTTCGCGGAGCAGCTCGCCCGGGCGCTCGGCGGTCAGGTGCACCCCGTGCCCCGCTTCGGCACCGCCCATGTCCATCTCCCGGACGGGGTCCGGGTCGACGTGGCCACCGCCCGGCGCGAGTTCTACGAGTACGCCGCCGCCCTGCCCCGGGTTGAGGACGCTGACCTGCGGGAGGACCTCTACCGGCGGGACTTCACCATCAACGCGCTGGCGGTCCGCCTCACCCCCGAGGGCCCCGGCGAAGTCGTCGACTTCTTCGGGGGGTACGCCGACCTGCGGGCCGGCCTCATCCGGGTGCTCCACTCCCTCAGCTTCGTCGAGGACCCGACCCGGGTGCTCCGGGCGATCCGCTTCGCGTGCCGCTACGGCATGCGCCTGGAGGACGAGACCGCCCGGCTCGCCGGGGAGGCGGTCCGCAGCGACCTGCTGCTGCGGGTGAGCGCCGAGCGGCTCCGGAACGAGCTGATCCTCATCCTGGGGGAGCCGGCCGCCGGTGCCTGCCTGGCCGCCCTGGCCGACCTCGGCGCCCTGGAGCAGGTCCTGCCCGGCGTGCGCTGGGGCGAACCGGTGCGGGCGGCGCTGGCCGGGGCGGAGCGCCTCCTTTCCGGGGACGGCGCCGCGGATGAGCCCCTGCCGGCCGCCATCCGGCAGCTCGCCGGCGCGGTCGAGCCCTGGCTCCTGCGGGCGGCCTGCCTGGCGCCGGGCCTGGCGGCCGGCGGACCTTCCGCCGGCCTCCCGGAGCGCCTCAGGCTCCGGCGGCGTCCCCGGACGGTGCTCGCGCACGTGCTCGGCCACTGGCGGGAAGCGCTCGGCATCCTGAACACCCCGGGGCTTCTGCCGTCCCGGGTCGTCGAGGTTTTGGAGGGCTGGCCCGCCGAGGGACTGGCGCTGCTCTGGATCCTCGGCCGGGGGTCGCCGGTGGCGGGGTACGTCCTCCGCTTCCTGGAATCGTGGCGGCACGTGCGGGCCCGGGTGAGCGCCCGCGACCTGCAGCAGGCCGGGATCCCGGAGGGACCCGCGTACCGCCACGCGCTGGCCGCGGCGCGCCGGGCGCGCCTCGATGGCCGTGCAGCGACCCGGGAAGAGGAACTGGCCGCCGCCATCGCCGCCGCCCGGGCATGGGCGGCGCAGCGGGAGGGGGAAGCGCATGCCGGGTGACGACTTCCTGACGCGGCTGCTCCTGGCCGCGCCGGGGATCCTGATCGCGCTGGTCTTCCACGAGTACGCGCACGCCCGGGTGGCGTACGCCTTCGGCGACCCGACCCCGCGCCTCCAGGGCCGGCTCACCCTGGACCCCCGGGCGCACCTGGACTGGCTGGGCGTGATCGTGCTCCTCATGAGCAACTTCCGGTTCGGGTGGGCCCGGCCCGTGCAGGTCAACGTCTACAAGCTCCGGCCGCGGGTGGCCGGCGAACTCGCCGTGTCGCTGGCGGGGATCGCGATGAACGTCCTGCTGGCGATCCTGTTCGTCGTCGCCGCGGGCCTGAGCCGGCCGCTGGTTCAGGGGCCGCTCGGCTTCAACGTGGTCCGGATGTTCGGGCTCGCGGCGGAGATCAACCTCTGGCTGGCGATCTTCAACTTCCTCCCCGTCCCGCCCCTGGACGGCTGGCGGTTCTTCCGCCGCCTGATCCCCGGCTTCGCCGGCAGCCGCCTCGCCGACTGGCTCGATCAGTTCGGCATGTTCGCCCTCATGCTGCTCATCGTCTTCCCCTCCGGTCAGGTCATCCTGCGCCTGCTGCTGCAGCCCTTCCGGTGGCTCCTCGTCGGCACCGTGGAGGGCGTGTCCGGGTTCCTCCTGGGACTCCTGTCGTGAACGGGATCGCCCCCGGGGCCGGCCGGGACCTGACCGTCCGGCTGGAGAACTTCGAAGGCCCCCTCGACCTGCTGCTGTACCTCATCCGGAAGGAAGAGGTCAGCATCCACGACATCCCGATCGCACGCATCGCCGAGCAGTACCTGGCCTACATCGCCGACCTGTCGGACGTGGAGATCGACCGGGCCGCGGACTTCCTCGTGATGGCCGCCACCCTCCTCGACATCAAGGCCCGCATGCTGCTGCCGCGACCGCCCCGCCCCGAGGGCGAGGCCGGGGCGGAGGACGGGGAGGACGAGGACCCCCGGGCGGAGCTGGCCCGCCAGCTCGAGGCCTACCAGCGGTTCAAGGAGCTGGCCGCCGAGCTTCGCCGCCGCGAGGAGGCGGCGGGCCGGTCCTACCCCCGCGGCTGGTACCCCGAGGCGCCGCGCGGCCCCGCGCCCCTCGTCGGTGTGAGCCTCGCGGACCTGGTGGCTGCCTTCCGGGCGCTCCTGGAGGAGCGCGGCGCGTGGCGTGAGGTTCCCCGCGAGACGGTCACTCTCCGGGACAAGCTGCGCGAGATCCTCCAGCGGCTCGGCCGGTCTCCCGCCGGGGTGCCGTTCCGCAGCCTCTTCCGTCCCGGCGCCGGGCGGCTGGAGATCCTCGTCACGTTCCTGGCCCTGCTCGAACTCGTGCGCCAGCAGCGGGCCAGGGCCGTGCAGGAGCGACCCTTCGCCGAGATCCTGATCCTGCCCGCGCCGCAAGGCCAGGGAGGGATTGACGGGGCATGATCTGGGACCGGGGCAAGGCCATCGTCGAGGCGCTCCTCCTCGCCTCGCCGGAACCCCTGTCCGCCGAGCGCATCGCGGAGGTCATCGGGATCGGCGCGCACGAGGCCGCCCTCCTGGTGGAAGACCTGCGCCGGGACTACGCCTCGCCGGCCCGGGGGCTGGCCATCCGGGAGGTGGCGGGGGGCTTCCAGCTGGTCACCCGCCCCGACCTGGCCGAGTACGTCGAGCGCCTGCACGCCCCCCGGGGTCGCGGCCTCTCGCACGCGGCCCTGGAGACGCTGGCCATCATCGCCTACCGCCAGCCCATCACCCGGGCGGAGATCGAAGCGATCCGCGGCGTGAGCGTGGAGGGCACCCTGAACTCGCTGCTGGAGCGCGGGCTCATCCGGGAAGCGGGCCGGAGGGACGGGCCGGGGCGCCCCATCCTGTACGTCACCACGCCCGAATTCCTGAAGCACTTCGGCCTCGCCGACCTCAGCGACCTGCCGCCGGTCGAGCCGCCGGGCGGCGGGCTGTTCGGCAGCGGTTCGTGACGGCCGCCAGGGTGGGGGGAGGGCCGACGTGGTTCGGCCGGAGGCGGTGGGCGGCCAGCCATTCGGCGGCCGGTGGGTGCCAATATCCTACATTTCTGGCGCTATGCCCCTCCAAGGGGCAAACCGTGACGGTCGAGCCAAGCCGTTGACTCGCATTCTCTGCCCCACCGTGGGCCCGCCGGCGGGCGAAGCGGCCTGCGGGTTGACAGAAGCCCCGGTTCCGGTAACCATCCTGCCCCTGCAGGGGCGCTTCCCCGGGGGTCGGGGGCGGTGGGGCAAAGAATGCGCCATGACGAAAACGCTTGCCAGTCACCGATTGCCTCACGCCTCACCAGGCGAAACCGCGTCACATGGTGCGGAACGACGGCGCGCTCCACGATGCGGGCGGCAGGGGAGGCAGGGCGCAAACCTGCGCGCACGCCGTGCAGCGGACACGGGGACCCGGTCCCCCGCCGGGGCATGCTAGGCGTGAAGGCCGCCGCGGAGGTTCGAAGAGTGCAGAACGCGTACGTCCTGTTCCTGGCGGCGCTCGTGGCGATCCCCGGCTGCGCGACCCTGGTGGCGCCCGTCCGCATCGCCGTGACGGCGCGCCTCGACGGGGCGCGCGGCCGGGCCCTCCTGGAGGTCCGCTGGCTGGCCCTGACCGTCCGCCGCGCGCTCCGGTTCGACCTCCCGCGCGAACCGAGCCGCCTCTTCCTGCGCTGGGCGCTCGCCGCCCGAGGCGGGCGTCCGGTGCTGGACCGCTCCCGCCTCGGGCTGGCCCGCAGCCTGACCGAAAGCCTGCTCCGGCTGGCGCGGGCGATGGCCCCCGCCTCGGGCTACCTGCGGCGCCGGGTGCGGGTGGAGCGGCTCGACATCGAGGCCCGGATCGGTGCGGGGGACGCGATGGAGACCGCCCTGGCGTACGGCACCGCCTGGGCCGCGATCGGCCAGGTCCTGGCGGCCGCGGCCGCCGCGGTGCACCTCCCGGCCGATCGGGTGCGGGTGAGCCTGATCCCGGAATTCGAACGCGAAGGCCTGTGGGGGGCGGTGCACGTCGGGACGCGCGTGCGGGCCCTCGATCTCGTCGGTACGGCCTGGGCCCTACTGCGGGCCGGCGGGCTCTCCGCGGCCCGGCAGGCGCTCCTCCGGGCGCGGGCCGCGCTCCGGGGGCTCCGGGGCGGCAGTGCGCCGCGCGGGGCGCTCCGCATAGCCCCCCGCCCGCGCCGCGCAGGTTAGTGGGAGCCGGGACCGGCCCAAGGAGGAACCCAACGTGGCCGAGCATCCGATCCAGGGCCTCATGCGGACCGCCCTGGAGAGCCTGAAGGAAATGGTCGACGTCAACACGGTGGTGGGGGACCCGGTCCGGACCCCCGACGGACAGACTGTCATCCCGGTGAGCCGGGTGACGTTCGGCTTCGCGGCCGGAGGTACGGAGTTCGGCCGCGGGGGGCAGCGGTACGGGCGGGACGAGACCGCCGGGGAGTACGAGGGCGGCTACGGCGGGTCGTCGGACGGCTTCCCGTTCGGCGGCGGCAGCGGCGCTGGCGTGTCAGTGCAGCCGGTGGGGTTCCTGGTCGTCGGCCGGCAGGGGATCCGGATGCTGACGGTCAGCGGCGGGAAGGCGATGGACCGGCTGCTGGACGTCGCCCCCCAGATCCTCGAACGGCTGACGGGCACGAGGGAGCGCCGCCGGGTCCGGGACGGGGAGCACCCTGCCGACGAGCTGGCCGGGAAGGTGGTCGAGGCAGCGCTGACCCGGGGGCAGGAGAAGGCCGGGGTCGACGGCAGCGAGGATGCGGACGGAGGGGCCGGGGAGCTGGAAGACCTGCCCCGTGCGCGGGCGGGCCGTACGGCGGCGGACGGCAAGCGTGAGGGCCGGGAGGCGGGCAAGGCGGACCGGGTCGTCCGCCGGGTGATGCGCACCCTCGACGACGCCGGCCGGGGCGGGAGGCGCCGGCCGTAGCCATGCGGAGCCTGTGGCGGGGCACGATCAGCTTCGGCCTGGTGACCATCCCGGTGAAGCTCTACGCGGCCACCGAGGACCGGGACGTGCACTTCCGCCTGCTGCACCGGGAGTGCAAGACGCCCATCCGGTACCGCCGCTGGTGCCCTCGCTGCGAGCGCGAGGTGGAGGCCGGGGACCTCGTCCGGGGGTACGAGCACGAGCCGGACCGGTTCGTGGTGATCGAGGAGGAGGACCTCGAAAGCCTGCCCGTCGCCGCCGCCCGCACCGTGGAGATCCTTGACTTTGTACGGCTCGAGGACATCGACCCGATCTACTTCCTCCGGACCTACTTCGTGGAACCCGGCGACGGCGGGGCGAAGGCATACGCCCTCCTGCGCCGCGCCCTGCAGGCAACGGGCCGCATCGGCCTGGCAAGGGTGGCGCTGCGGGGCCGGTCGTCCCTGGCCGCGGTGCGGGTGTACCGCCAGGATTGCCTCTGCCTCGAGACCATGCGCTTCCCGGACGAGATTCGCTCCCACGCCGGGCTCCAGATCCCGGCCGACGAGGGGTACCGCGATCAGGAACTCGAGATGGCCCGGCTCCTGATCTCGACCCTGTCCACGGAGTTCGTGCCGGAGCGGCTGCGCGACGAGTACCGGGAGGCGCTGCTCGAGCGGATCCGGGAGAAGGTGGCCGGGGACCAGGTGTACCGGGTGGAGGCGCCGGAGCCCACGGCGCGGGTGGCCGACCTGATGGAGGCCCTCCGGCAGAGCGTGCGCCTGGCCGAGGCGGCGCGCGGCCCGGCGAGCGGGGTGCCCGCGGCGGACGGGGCCGGACCCCGCCCGGCGCCGCCGCACTGACCCGCCGTGGAGGTCCCCTTCGTGCCCATGGAGCCGGTTCCGGCCGACCGCGCGGAGGACGACCCGGCGTGGAGCGGCGAGGTCAAGTGGGACGGCGTCCGCTGCATCGCCCTCGTCCAGGGGGGCCGGGTGCGCCTCTGGAGCCGGCGGCTCCGGGAGCGCACGCCCCGCTTCCCGGAGATACAGGCGCTGGCCGGCCAGCTGCCGCCGGGGCGGTACGTTCTCGACGGCGAGCTGGTCGTCCTCCGGGACGGGCGCCCCAGCTTCCCGGGGATCCTCGAGCGGGACCTGGCCCAGGGCGCGGCGGCGGCCCGCGCGGCGGCCCGGGACCCCGCCGTGTACATGGTGTTCGATCTCCTGGAGGCGGCCGGTCGCGAGGTGGCCGGCTGGCCGCTCGAGCGCCGGCAGGCCCTCCTGCGGGAGTCGCTGCGCCCCGGGGGCCCGGCGGTGGCGGTCGAGGGCTTCCCCGGCGCCGGGGCCCGGCTCCTGGCGGCAGTGATGGAGCAGCAGCTCGAGGGGGTGGTGCTGAAGCGCCTCGACTCGCCCTACCGGCCGGGCGACCGGTCCGAGCTGTGGCGCAAGGTGAAGCGCCGGCTGCGCCTCCTCTGCGCCGTCGGGGGATACACGGTGACCGGCGGCAGGGCCGGCGCCCTGCTCCTCGGCGCCTACGATCGGGACGGCCGGCTGCGCTACCTCGGGCGTGCGGGCTCGGGGCTGTCCGAACGTGACCTGGAGGCGGCGCGGGAGCTGGAGCCGGGGCCGTGCCCGTTCGACCCCGTCCCCGACCTCCGGGGCGAGCGCTTCTCCCGCCCGCCCGACCGGGTGGTCTGGGTGCGGCCCCGGGTGACCGTGTGGGTCGAGTTCGCCGAGTGGACGGAGGGGCTGCGGCTGCGGAGCCCGGTGGTGAAGGGCCTGTCCCCCGAGCCGCCGGAAGCCGCCCGCCTGCCGTGACCCGATCCGGGGGAGGAATGGGGTTGCCTGCCGGAGGACAGCCCACGGTGGTACGGGTGGCCGGACGCGAGGTCCGAGTGACAAACCCGGACAAGCGGCTCTGGCCCGTGGACGGGCTCACCAAGTGGGACCTCGTCGACTACTACGTGCGGGTGAGCCCCTTCCTGCTGCCGCACCTCCGGGGCCGGCCCCTGGTGCTCACCCGCTACCCGGACGGGATCGACGGGGAGTGGTTCTACAGCAAGAACGCGCCCGAGGGCGCGCCGGAGTGGCTGCGGACGTGGACCTACCACCACGAGTCGGGGCCGAACCACTACATCGTGGCCGAGGAGGCCGCGGCGCTCGCCTACGTGGCCAACCTGGCGGCCATCGAGTTGCACCCGTGGCTCAGCTCGTGCGACACGCCCGAGGAGCCCGACTTCGCCGTGGTCGACCTCGACCCCGCCGAAGGCGCCACCTGGGAGGACGTCCGGCAGGTGGCGCTGCTCGTCCGGGAGATCCTCCGCGCCGTGGGGGTGGAGGGCTTTCCGAAGCTGTCCGGCGCCACCGGCCTCCACGTCTACTGCCCGTGCGCGCCCGGCCACTCCTTCCGGGACACCGCCGAGTTCGTGCGGGCGATCGGCCGGCTCCTCCTCCGGATCGACCCGGAGCGGGTGACCCTGGAACGGGTGGTCGCCCGGCGGGCGGGGAAGGTGTACGTGGACTACCTGCAGAACCGCCTCGGCCAGACCATCACGGCCGTCTACGGCCTGCGGCCCCGCCCGGGGGCGCCCGTGTCGATCCCCGTGACCTGGGACGAGCTTCGCACCGGCGACGTGCCCGAGGTGAACCTGCGAACCGTGTGGGAGCGGCTGCGGCGGGTGGGCGACCTCTTCGCTCCCGTCCTCGACCGGCGGCAGGATCTCCGCCCCGCCACCGCGGCCTTGCAGGCGGAAGCCGGTACCCAGCGCCCCGCGCCAGCGCATGAGCCAGGATCTGGAGAGGCAAGCAACTGGCAACATCTGAGTGAGGACGTCCCACCGTTGGGAGCGATATAATCATCCGTGCGCGTGAAGCGGCGGCAAGCCCGCGGGGCGCCGCCGCCCGGCGCACTGGAGGATGGGCATGCCCCCGAAACGCTTCACGGTGGGACGGAGCGTCGTGGTGGCCACGTTCCTGGCCACCCTCTTGCTCGCCGCGGCGTCCGTGGGGGCCGGCCCGGTCGGACGCCCCGCGGAGCCCGCGGCGGCGCCGGCCCGGGTCCCCGCTGCCGGTCCCGGCGACCCGCAACCCGGCTCTCCGGCGCCGCCGGCAGCGGCGGGTGCACACCTCGAGCCGGTGCTGCAGGAGCACGGCCTCCTCCGACAGGCCCGCCGCTCCCGGCCCGGCGCCCCGGCCGTCGCGTCCGCCACGGTCGGGCCTCCGACGGCCGAATCCCCGCCACCGGAGCCCTCCGGCATCCCGCCGCGTGCGGCCGCCCCGTCGCCTGCGCCCGCCCCGCTCTCCCCGGCTCCGGCCCCGCCGGCGCCCGGCCGCGAGGACCCGGCCCCGTCCCTGCCCCGTGACCGCCTGCTCGTGCTCGGGTACTACACCGAGGACTGGGACGGTGACACCCGGTCGCTGGAGAGCCTGCGGCGGGCAGGCACCCGGGTCGACCTCGTGGCCAGTTTCCAGTTCCGGGTGACCGCCGGGGGCGAGCTCGCCGGGCGGGCATACCCACGCCTCACGGACCGGGCGCGGCGGAGCCGGACCCCCGTGCTGGCCCTGTTCCACAACTACGCCGGCAGCGGCTTCGACCGCGGGATCGCCCGGTCGATCCTGGCGACGGCGGAGGCGCGCGAGCGCTCGGCGCGCGCCGTGGCCTGGACGGTGCGCGAAGGCGGCTTCGCCGGCGTCAACATCGACCTGGAGAACATCCCGCCCTCGCTGCGGGGCGCGTTCACGGACTACGTCCGGCGCATCGCCGCCCACCTGCGGCCGGACGGCTACCTGGTCACCATCTCCGCCCCCGCGAAGCTCGGCGACGAGCGCCAGAACGGCTGGACGGGCGCCTTCGACTACCGCGCCCTGGCGCCGCTGGTGGACCTCTTCGTCGTCATGGCCTACGACCAGCACCTCCCCGGAGGCCCGGCCGGCCCGATCGCCGCGCCGGACTGGGTGGAGGCCGTGATCCGGTACGCGCGCTCGCAGATCCCGGCGGAGAAGATCCTGCTCGGGGTGCCCCAGTACGCCTACGACTGGATCGAGGGCACCACGCAGGGCCGCGGCCTGAGCGTCCCCGGGGCCCACGGCCTCGCGGAGAAGAGCGGCGCCCCCGTCCTGTGGGACGAGGGCGCCGGCAGCGGCCTGTTCCGCTACACGGATCCCGAGGGTCGCCGGCGGGTCGTGTACGTCGAGGACCGCCGCGGGCTCGAGCAGAAGCTGGTCCTGGCCCGGAAGTACGGCTTGCGGGGGGTCGCCATCTGGCGCCTGGGCCTGGAGGACCCGGGCATCTGGCCCCTCATCGACGGCTACCGGCGGTGACGCTCTCCCCCGGCTCACCCGACGCCGGCGGGTTGGCCCCCGGACCCGTCTCCGGGAGGATCTCCGCCAGGGTCACCGTGCGCAGGCCTTTCTCCCGCAGGGCGTCGAGGGCGGCGGGCAGCGCCCGGCGGGTCGGGTCGGTGGGGTGAAGGAGGATGATGTCGCCCGCCCGCGCCTTGCCCACCTCGCGCAGCACGTCCTGGGAGCGCACTCCCGGCATCCAGTCCCGCGTGTCGAGGCTCCACATCACGGTGGTGTAGCCGAGTGCCCGGGCCAGGCGGACCATCTCCCGGTTCCACTCGCCCCGGTGGGGCTGGTAGAAGCGCGGCGCGCGGCCGGTGATCTCGCGGATGATGCGGTCGGCCCGTTCGATGTCCGCCCGCAGTTGCCCTGTCCGGTACATCTCGAGGGGCGAGCGGCGGTCGTCGTAGCCGTGGTTCCCGATCTCGTGCCCGCCCGCGGCGATGGTGCGGAGGAGGTTCTGGTTCTTCTCTGCCCACCGGCCGGTGACCAGGAAGGTGGCCCGGGCCCCTGCCCGCTTGAGGGCGGTCAGCATCTCGGGGAGGTGCTCGGTTCCCCAGGCCACGTTGATGACGAGAGCGACGGCCTGCCGGGCCGGATCGCCCGAGTGCACCGGCAGGTCCGGTTGCACGCGGCTGGCGCCGGCCGGGCGCACAGGCGTCCAGGCCGGCAGCACGGCCTCTCCCCTGGGGGCGGTCATGACGCGCAGTACCGTGGCCTCCACGTCCACCTGGAAGCCCGGCGCCGGCGCGGCGGTGGCCGGCGCCGCCCGGTCCGGGCCGGAGGCGGGCCCGAGCGAGGAGGCCGACCCGGTCTCCAGGCTTCGGGCCAGCTCCTGCACCACGGCCCGCACCTCGTCTTCCGTGAGCCCCGCCATGGACCGCCCGAGGAGTGTCACGCCCGGGCGCACGCGGGGCTCGCCCAGCAGCGGGAGGCGCCGGCCGAGGGGGTACAGCAGCACGCCCAGGATGGCCAGGAGGACCGCCGCCAGGGACCAGCGGTTGATGCGGATCACGCGAAAGCTTGCCCGCGCCTCACGCTCCACCGAGGCTTCCCCCTTCACCACTCCACATATGGGGAAGCGACGCCGGATAGAACCGGGCGCGCCGCGGGCGGTTGTGCGGCGTGTGGCCGGGGTCCGCTTCTACCGGTTCCTCGCGCCCCATAGCCATAGGCCGGGGGCGCCCGACCTGCCGGAGAGGGCGGCCCCCCGCCGGGGGGAAGCGCATGCTGGGCGGCGTCTGGCTCGTCCTGATCGTCACGGCGGTGGCGGTCGCCGGGGCCACCGGCCGGGTGGAGCAGGTCACGCAGGCGGCCATGGAGTCCGCCCGGGCGGCGGTGGAGACGGCCCTGAACCTGGCCGGGGTGATGGCGCTCTGGCTGGGCCTGAGCCGCATCGCTCAGGAGTCCGGCCTCATGCAGGCGCTGGCGCGCCTCCTGGCGCCGGTGACGCGCCGGCTCTTCCCCTCGGTGCCGCCGGACCACCCTGCCCTGGGCGCGGTGGCCATGAACCTGAGCGCCAACCTCCTGGGCCTCGGGAACGCCGCCACGCCCATGGGGCTCAAGGCGATGCAGGAACTGCAGAAACTCAACCGGGGCGACCCCGAGGAGGCCACCCCGGCCATGTGCACGTTCCTGGTCCTCAACACCTCGTCCGTCACCCTGATCCCGGGAACCCTGATCGCCCTGCGGGCCGCCCAGGGAAGCCGGTCGCCGGCCGACATCGTGGTGCCCACTCTCGTGGCGACCGCCGTGTCGGCGGCGGTGGGGATCGCCGTGGACGCGATGCTGCGCCGGCGGTGGGCGCGCCGGGGGGGATGAGAGGGTGCACGCGCTCGACGCCGTCGCCACCTGGGCCATCCCCGCGCTCCTCGCCGGCATCCCGCTGTGGGGCTACCTGCGCGGGGTGGCTGTCTACGAGGCGTTTCTCGCCGGCGCGGAGGAAGGCCTGCGTGTCACGGTTCAGATCCTGCCCTACATGCTGGGCATACTGGTGGCGCTGGGGGTGTTCCGTGCCTCCGGCGCGCTGGACCTCGTGGCGCAGGTGGCGCTGCCGCTCACGGGCCGGCTCGGCTTTCCCCCGGAGGTGCTGCCGCTCATGCTCATCCGCCCGCTGTCCGGCAGCGGTTCCCTGGCGGCGGTGGCGGACCTCCTGCGTGCACACGGGCCCGACTCGTTCGTCGGCCGGCTGGCCTCGGTGATGCAGGGCTCCACCGACACCACCTTCTACGTCCTCAGCGTCTACTTCGGCTCGGTGGGGGTCAAGAAGCCGCGTTACGCCCTGTGGTCGGGCCTGTGCGGCGACGCCGCCGGCTTCGTCGCCGCCCTCTGGGCGTGCCGCTGGTTTTACGGCGGACCGCCATGAAGGAAGGAAAAGGTCGGCGGACCGACGAAAGCCTGTGGGCCGGTACATGCCAAGGAGTGTGAGGCTGTGAGTTACGAGGCCAGGCTGAAGGAACTCGGCATCACGCTTCCGGAGGTCCCCCGGCCCGTGGCGGCCTACGTTCCCGCCGTGCGGACCGGGAACCTGGTGTTCACGTCGGGCCAGATCCCCATGGTGGAGGGTACCCTCCGCTACAAGGGTAAGGTCGGCAAGGACGTCAGCCCGGAGGAGGCCTACCAGGCGGCGCGGCTCTGCGCGCTCGGCGCGCTGGCGGCGATCCGGGCGCAGGTCGGCTCCCTGGACCGGATCGAACAGATCGTCAAGGTCACGGTGTTCGTGAGCAGCGACCCGTCGTTCACGGGACAGCCCGAGGTGGCGAACGGCGCGTCCGAACTGTTCCTGCAGATCTTCGGTGACGCCGGCCGGCACGCGCGCTCGGCGGTCGGGTGCCCCGTGCTGCCCCGGGATGCCGCCGTCGAGGTCGAGGTCCTCGCGCGGGTCGCCGACGGGGCCGGCCCCGGGTAGCGCGGCGCCTCAGGCGGCCGGCAGGAGCCGGCCCAGCCCGATGCGGTACCGGCCCGGCAGCATCTCCTCCGCGACGAGCCGGGGATCGTCCAGCGTCGCCGACACCGGCTCGGCCAGGTCGGTCCGGAGCACCAGGTGCACGCCGTCCACGAGCGCGGGCAGGTCTCGGAACACGTTGGTCCTGAGCCCCAGGACCACCTGACTGCCGGCCGGAAGGGGGACCGGTACGGGAAGGCAGGGGCGGGCCTGGTTCGGGCCGAGGCCGGCGGCCTCGGCGTCGATCTGGCAGATGTAGGTGCGACCCGTGCCCGCCAGTCGCCGCCCCGCCTGGATCACGACGGGCAGGTGATACTCGTCGCGGCCCAGGGAGCGGCGGAGGACGCCGGCGGGCAGCATGAGCCAGGTCTCGAAGAAGGAGCCGAGGCCGAGCCGGGTGGGGGAGCGGGCCACGAGTTCGACGCCCAGGCGCACGGAGCCGTCACCTACCTGCGCGCGGCTGCCCTATCGTATTCCCGGGCTCGGAGCGGGGTGAGGTGCTGGCCATGGCAAGGCGGGACAAGCCCACGTCACGGCCGGAGTCGGGCAGGAAAAAGGTTCCCGGCCGGGAGGACACCGCCCGGCGGCGGCCGGCCCCGGGCCGGCGCCGCGCCGCGGAGACCGGCCTGGTGACCGGGGAGCCGGAACGCCTGCAGAAGATCCTGGCCCGCGCCGGCGTGGCCTCCCGGCGGCACAGCGAGGAGCTCATCCTGGCCGGCCGCGTCCGCGTCAACGGAGAGGTGGTCACCCGGCTCGGCACCCGGGCGGTGGCCGGGGTGGACCGGATCGAGGTCGACGGCCGGCCCATCGGCGAGCGGGAGCCGCTGGCCTACGTGGTCCTGAACAAGCCGAAGGGCTACGTGACCACGCTTCACGACCCCGAGGGGCGCCCCACGGTGGTGGATCTCATCGAGGGCGCCCCGGTGCGGCTGTACCCGGTCGGCCGTCTCGACTACGACACGGAGGGGCTCTTGCTGCTCACCAACGACGGCGAGCTGGCCCACGCGCTGGCCCACCCGTCCTCCGAGGTCAGCAAGACGTACGTGGCCCGGGTCCGGGGGGTCCCGACGGCCGCCAAGCTCCGGACCCTCGAGCAGGGCGTGAGGCTCGAAGACGGCATCACCGCCCCGGCCCGCGTGCGGCTCCTGGCGGTGCGCACCGACCGGCGAAACCCCCGGAACCAGGTGGCAACGGTGGAGCTCACCATCCACGAGGGCCGCAACCGCCAGGTTCGCCGCATGCTGGCGGCGGTGGGGCACGAGGTCATCCAGCTGACCCGGACCCGGGTTGGCCCCCTTCGGCTGGCCGGCCTGGCCCCGGGGGAATTCCGCTACCTGACGCTGCGCGACATCAAGAGCCTGCGGCACGCCGCCGGGCTCCCGGCCGACCCGCCCGGCCCGCTGGCCCCGGTGCCGGCCGGGCCGGAGCGCGGCGCAGCCGGCGTGCCCGAGCCGTCGCCGGCCCCATCGCCCCGGCGCCCGCCGTCCCGGCGGCCCGGGGCCCGCCAGGGGCCGGCCGGGGCCGCGGGGAAGCCGCCCCGGAAGGAGATGCGGCGCTCCGCAACGAAATCTTCGCGAGCCTGAGTGGGCCGGCCGTTCGCGGGACCAGCCGGCGTTCCGCCGGGGGCCGGCCGGCTCGCGCGAATACACCAGGGCTCAAGGGGCCAAAGGGGGACAAGCGGCTTGGCCAGGGTCGTGCTCCGCGGCGTCACCAAGAAGTTCGGCGAAGTCGTGGCGGTGAGGGATTTCAACCTCGAGATCGAGGACCGGGAGTTCGTCGTGTTCGTGGGCCCATCGGGCTGCGGCAAGTCAACCACCCTGCGGATGGTCGCTGGGCTGGAGGAGGTCACGTCGGGGGAGATCTATATCGGCGACCGCCTCGTGAACGACGTGCCGCCCAAGGATCGGGACATCGCCATGGTGTTCCAGAACTACGCCCTGTATCCGCACATGAACGTGTACGAGAACATGGCCTTCGGGCTCAAGCTGCGGAAGTTCCCCCGCCACGAGATCGACCGGCGGGTGCGGGAGGCGGCCGCGATCCTGGGTCTGGAGAACCTCTTGGGGCGCAAGCCGCGTGAGCTCTCCGGTGGCCAGCGGCAGCGGGTGGCGCTCGGGCGGGCTATCGTCCGCAACCCCAAGGTGTTCCTCATGGACGAGCCCCTCTCGAACCTCGACGCGAAGCTCCGCGTGCAGATGCGGACCGAACTGGCCAAGCTGCACCAGCGGCTCCAGACGACGACCATCTACGTGACCCATGACCAGGTCGAGGCCATGACGATGGGCGACCGGATCGTGGTCATGAAGGACGGCGTGATCCAGCAGGTCGCCCCGCCCCAGGAACTGTACGACCGCCCCGCCAACGTGTTCGTGGCAGGCTTCATCGGTTCCCCCGCCATGAACTTCCTGCGGGGCCGGATCGTCGTCGAGGGCGACCGGACCGTGTTCGACGGCGGTGCGCTCCGGATCCACCTGAACGGCGCTCTCCGGCAGCCGGCGGCAGCCTACGCAGGCAAGCCGGTCATCCTGGGCATCCGCCCGGAGGACATCGAGGCCGATCCCGCGTTCGTGGAGACGCACCCCGGGACGCGTGTGGAGAGCGTGGTGGAGGTCGTGGAGCCCCTGGGCTCCGAGGTATACCTCTACCTGCGCGCGGGTGAACATAACCTCACGGCCCGCGTGGACCCCGGTCTCCGCGTGCAGGACGGCGACCGTCTCACCATCGCGCTGAACACGGACAAGGTGCACCTGTTCGACCCGGAGACGGAGCGGGCCATCCGGTAGGCGGCGCGTGCTGCTCCAGGGGGGAGGTGGGGGGAGTGGCGATCTCGGAAACGCCCTCCTTCCCGGCGCGAGACCCGCGGTGGTGGCGCATGGAGGAGCTCCTCCTCGAGATGCGGACCATCTGGTTCGGCGCGGTGCCACGCCCGTTCCACTCGGGCACCCTCCTGGTGGAGCCCGAGGGGGAGCTCGTCGGGCTCGTCGACGGGACGCCCGAGGAGGCCGACGCCCTGGTGGCGGAGGCCCGACGGCGCCAGGCGTACGTGGTCGTCACCCCGTTCACCCAGCCCCATGACCTGTCCAGTCGCCTGCGCGCCGCCGGATACCGGCTGGTGCAGCGACAGGGGACCTACATCTACGAGCCCGGCGACCAGCCGGCCCCCCTCCGGCCCGCCCGGCGCGGCCTCATCCGGCTCCTGCGCCGGCCGCTGCCGATCCGGATCGAGGTCGTCGGCGAGGACCGGCTGCCGCTCTGGAACCGGATCTGTTACACTGCGTTCGGGCCCCGCGGCCAGACCGAGGAGGAGTCGCTCCGGGAGAAGGAGCGGGCCTTCGCCAACATGGGCCCGGCCGGCACCTGGTACCTGGCGTACGCGGGCGACGAGCCCGCCGCCACCGCCATCCTCTACCAGGGCCGTGAGGCCTCGGAGCTCCTCGCCGTCGGCACCGTGCCCCGGTTCCGGGGCCGCGGGCTGGCCACGGCGCTGGTGCGGCGGGCCATCGCCGATTTCTCCCGTCGCGGGCAGGGGTTCCTGTTCCTCGACACGCGGCCCGGCAGCGGGCCGGAGCGGCTCTATGCCAAGCTCGGGTTCCGGCCGGCCTACGTTCGCTCGATCTATGGCCTGTGATCCGGAGGGATCCCGTAGTTGACGACCGTGACCATGACCGCCTTGTTGAAACACAAGCTCTTCGGCGACTACTCCCGGGGGCTACGGCCGCTTCAGTACCGGCAGAACGAGTGGAAGGAACTCACCCGTGGGAAGGAGCGGGCGGCGCGCCTCATCGCGAAGTCCATCCTGGGCGTTCCCAGCGCCCACCACGGTGACCAGGACCACCCGATGTGGTGCTTTTCCTTCGAGGACGGCGGGCTCCTGACCGTGTTCATCCACCGCGGCAACAACCAGGTACAGCTTTCCGCCCGGGGGGAGGCCGAGTCCGCCGGCCTGCGGGAGGCGGTGGACTTCCTGCTGGCCGAGTTCGGGGCGCGCCTGCGCCAGCTCTGAAGGAGGACCTCCGTGGACCCCGGGGAGCTCATTCGCAGGTTCGGGCTCTTGGTCCCGTTTCTGAACGCGCTGCTGGAGAACAGCGGGATCCCCGTCCCCTCCGAGGCCACGTGGCTCCTGACCGGGTACCTCGCGGGGCGGGGACACCTGGGCTTTCTGGGGGCACTGGGAGCGGGCCTCGCCGGCGCGCTCGCCGGCGCCACCCTCAGCTACCGCATCGGGGCTGCGGTCGGCACCGGGTGGCTGCTCGGGGCCGGCCGGCGGTTCGGCGTCCGGCCGGAGCACGTCCGCCTGGCGGAGGCGTGGCTCTCGCGCCACGGCACCTGGGCGGTGTTGCTGGGACGATTCGTGCCCCTCGTTCGCGCACTCGTGGGCTACCCGGCAGGGATGGCCGGGATGCCCTTCGGCCGCTACCTGATCCTCAGCCTGGTCGGGTACGGGGCCTGGGCGGCGGCATCCCTCACGGCCGGCTACCTCCTCGGTGAGAACTGGCAACTGGTGCTCGCCTACCTCGAGGAGTTGCTCCTCGTGGGCGGGCTGCTGGCGGTGCTCTACGCCGCGGTTTGGGCCTGGCGGCGGGGGGCACGCCGCGGTGCCCGGGCGCCGGGCGCGGACTGACCGCCGGGAAGCCCCGGCCGGGCCTCAGCAGCGTCCGCCCAGCCTCCGGATGATGTCCAGGGCTTCTTCGAGCCGCTCCTCCGGCACCACCGCGGTGAGGAGGACGCCATGGCCCCCGGCCACGAGGGGGCCGGCCATGCCGCTCACCTCGGGCATCGCCGCCACGAGCGGTCGGACGTCGTCGCCGGGCAGCTTGCCCGTCTCGTCCTGCCACACGACCCCCTGTGTGGGGGTCTCCCCCGTGCGGAGGCGGGCCCGGTCGGGCTCGGGGTCGTAACCCCCGGCTCCGATCCGGTCCACCTGGACCGTCCGGAACCCGGCCCCGAGGAGGGCTTCCCGGGCGGCGACGGCCCGGGGATACTGGCCAAAGGTGGCCAGGATGCTGCGCTCACCGGGGTCTAGCCTCACGATTCATCCCCCTCGCAGCAGTATGCACCGGGAGGCGGGGCGCCGTTGCACTGGTGGGACGAAGCCGAGCACCGCGCGCTCCGCCAGCGCGGGCAGGCGACGCTGGCGCTCGGCATCTGGCGCCGGCTGCGGGAGGCCGGCTTCGACGCGCACCTGAGCCTCCTTCCGGCTCACGGCCTCGCACGGCTGTACCTGGCCGCCTGCGATCTCGTGCAGGTGACCGAATCCCTCCTGGTTGCGCCGGCCGGAGAGCTGTCCCTGCACCTGTACGAACTGGCGGACTGGTGCCGGGCGGCGTGGGCCGCCGTCGACTGGAGCGAGCGGCCGTTTCTCGTCCTCCTGGACAGCCTGCGCCTCGACCCCGACGACTGGCCTCCCGCCGCCGCGGCGGGTGCCGGGGCGGTGACGCCGGCGCCGCCCCCGGAGGAGGCTCCCAAGCTGGAGGGGCGTTACGAGCGCCGCCACCTCCTGTACGAGCGCCTGGACCTCCGGATGGAGGCGGAGGGGCTCCCCGCCGAGGTGCGCCGGCCCCTGGCCCGCGACCTCGCCACCGTCTACGAGGAGTTCCTCGTGACCCTGTGGCAGGTGCACGACCTGCTGTCGGCGGGAGAGAGGGCGCGCCGCCGGGCGTGGGAGCGCCTGCTCGTGGACGTGAACGCTACCTTCCACTTCCACGTGGGGCCGCGCTACCTGCGGCCGGGGCCGCCGGACCCGGGGGCGCCGGGGGGATTCCCTCTCCCCGGCTGGGTCGCGCTGGCGCTCTCGGGCGGTATGGCGGGCCCAGCGCCCGTGGGAGGCGAATCTTGACACAAGAGAACTGCGGGCGGTATGCTAACGCGTAGATTCGCGTCGGCATGTGATCCCCCATCAGGTTCTGCATAGATCGGCAGCAGGGTCTGTAGCGTGGCCCCGTTGCCGCCCTATCGGGCGACGGAACATATCCGGGTGCACACTGCACCCGCTGTGGCCGGAAACACGGTCCGGACTTCCGGAACTACGCCCGGCGGAGGGTTGCACGACCGGAACGAATTTTGTTTATGGCGGTTGCGGCGAAGCCGCGTCCGGCGGGAGCCCCCGGGGGGCGTCCCGCGACATAAGCAAAATGACCCAGGTCGGCCGCGCGATGGGAACGATCCATGCCGAACCGGATCGCACAGGTTCGGCTTCTTCTTTTTCTCTGCTCATAGGCTCACACGGGCAGAGACCCTGGACCGGAGGGGGTGAAGAGCACGACGGCAGGTATCACGATCGGGATCGCAGCGGTGGCGCTCGTTGCCGGGGCCGCCGCCGGCTACCTGTTCCGCAAGGTGCAGGCCGAGCGCGGGGTGGCGGCCGCCGAGGCCCGGGCGCGCGAGATCCTCGAGGAGGCCCAGCGGCAGGCGGAAGCGCACCGCAAGGAGGCAGTGCTGGAGGCGAAGGAAGAGGTTCACCGCCAGCGCCAGGAGTTCGAGCGCGAGCTCCGGGAGCGCCGGGCGGAGATCCAGCGCCTGGAGCGCCGCCTCGTGCAGAAGGAGGAGCACCTGGACCGCAAGGTCGAGAGCCTCGAGCGCAAGGAGGAGCAGCTCGCACGCCGGGAGCGGGAGCTCCAGCGGCAGCAGGAAGTGCTCCAGGACCTCGAACAGCAGAAGCGGGCGGAACTGGAGCGGATCTCCGGGCTCAGCCAGGAGGAGGCGCAGCGGCTCTTCCTCGCGCAGGTCGAACAGGAGGCCCGCCAGGATGCGGCCCGGCTGGTCCGGGAGATCGAGCAGCAGGCCCGCGAGGAGGCGGAACGCCGGGCGCGGGACATCCTGTCCACCGCCATCCAGCGGATCGCCGCCGACCACACGTCGGAGACCACCATCACGGTGGTGCAGCTGCCCAACGACGAGATGAAGGGCCGGATCATCGGCCGCGAGGGCCGGAACATCCGGACCCTGGAAACCCTGACGGGCATCGACCTCATCATCGACGATACGCCGGAGGCCGTTGTCGTCTCCGGCTTCGACCCGATCCGCCGCGAGGTGGCCCGGGTGGCTCTCCAGAAGCTCATCGCCGACGGCCGGATCCACCCGGCCCGCATCGAGGAGATGGTGGAGAAGGCGCAGCGGGAGATCGAGCAGCGGATCCGGGAAGAGGGCGAAGCGGCGTGCTTCGAGACCGGCGTGCACGGCCTGCACCCCGAGCTGGTGAAGCTCCTGGGCCGGCTCCGGTTCCGCTATTCGTATGGCCAGAACGTCCTGAAGCACTCGATCGAGGTGGCCCACCTGGCAGGCATCATGGCGTCCGAGCTGGGCGTGAACGCCGAGGTCGCTCGCCGGGCCGGGCTCTTGCACGACATCGGCAAGGCGGTCGACCACGAGATGGAGGGCTCCCACGTGCAGATCGGGGTGCACCTCCTGCGCAAGTACAGGGAGCACCCTGACGTGATCCACGCCATGGAGACCCACCACGGGGACGTGGAGCCCCGCTCCGTGGAGGCGGTCCTGGTCACGGCGGCGGACGCCGTGTCGGCGTCGCGCCCCGGGGCGCGCCGGGAGACCCTCGAGAGCTACATCAAGCGGCTGGAGAAGCTGGAGGCCATCGCGGACTCCTTCGAAGGGGTCGAGAAGGCGTACGCCATCCAGGCCGGGCGCGAGGTCCGGATCATGGTCAAGCCGGATCGGGTGGACGACTTCGGCGCGATCAAGCTGTCCAAGGAGATCGCGCAGCGCATCGAGAACGAGCTCGAGTACCCGGGCCAGATCAAGGTCACGGTCATCCGGGAGAGCCGCGCGGTGGAGTACGCGCGCTGAGCCGGGCGCTCGGCCGCCGGCAGGGCAGGGGCCGCCCCCGTGCGGGGTGCGGCCCCTCTGCGTTTCCGACGCGACAGGTGCGATAAACGCGGTCACGCGCGGCGGGAAGGCGGCATAGAAAACACCCGGGGACTGCCGGCGCGAACCCGGGGGCGGGTCGCTGCGTAATTCGTCGTGAAGGCGTTGTGGGGTCCGGCACGGGAGGTGGGAGCCGCCCCACCGGCTGGCACTCTGCTATAATCCTGCCGGTGGGGGTAAGAGCTTGAACATCCTCTTCTTCGGCGACGTCGTCGGCAAGGCTGGCCGGCAGTTCCTGGCCCGCCGTCTCGGGCCCCTGCGGCGGGAGCACGGGGCGGACCTGGTCGTGGTGAACGGGGAGAACGCCGCCGCCGGGGCCGGCATCACCCCGGCCGTCACCCAGGAGCTCCTGCGCCTGGGGGTGGATGTCGTGACGCTGGGCAACCACGCCTGGGACCGTCGTGACATCCAGACGTACATCGACTCGGAGCCCCGGCTCCTGAGGCCGCTCAACCTGCCTGCGGGTACGCCCGGCTTCGGCTCGGCGGTGGTGAACACGGCCGCCGGCAGGGCAGCGGTCGTCTGCCTGCACGGACGGGTCTTCTTCCCGTTCCACCCGGACGATCCGTTCCGTGTGGTCCAGTCGGAGGTGGAACGCCTCCGCGAGATCACCCCCGTGATCGTGGTGGACTTCCACGGCGAGGCCACGTCCGAGAAGGCGGCCCTCGGGTACTTCCTGGACGGCAAGGTGAGCGCGGTCGTCGGAACCCACACGCACGTGCAGACGGCAGATGAGCGCATCCTCCCCGGGGGTACCGCGTACATCACCGACGTGGGCATGTGCGGGCCCCAGCACTCGGTCATCGGCATGGACGTGGAGCAGGCGCTGCAGCGGTTCCTGACCCAGTTGCCGGTCCGCCTGGAGGTGGCCAGGGGCCCGGCGGTGCTGTCGGCGGTGGTGATCACGGTCGACCCGGGGACGGGGAAGGCCTTGGGCATCCGGCGCATCCTGGAGCACGAGCAGCCGGACGACCCTGACAATTCGGATTGAAGTCAGCCGGTGCGGACCAGAGCTTCATCCGGCAGAGGGAAGGAATGGGGGAGGATCCTGCCGTGGACGTGCTAAAGGTGTCTGCCAAGTCCAGCCCGAACGCGGTCGCGGGCGCCCTGGCCGGTTGCATCCGGGAGAAGGGGTGCGCGGAGCTGCAGGCCATCGGTGCCGGGGCCCTCAACCAGGCAGTCAAGGCGGTGGCCATCGCCCGGGGGTTCGTGGCCCCCAGTGGGATGGACCTCATTTGTATCCCGGCCTTCACGGACCTGAAGATCGACGGTGAGGAACGCACCGCCATCAAGCTCATCGTCCAGCCCCGCTAGGGAACGCGGACGCGCCGCCGCCCGGTTTGCCGGGCGGCGGCGCTCCATGTGCGCCCAGAACCGCTCCCGGCGCCGCCTGGGCGGAGGAACGCGCCGGGCGCGCGTGGAAGTCCAAGCGCCGGGGAGGCTGGAGACGCCATGACCGAAGTGCAGGTCGTGACCGGGAACATCACCGACATCGACTGCGACGTCCTGATCGTCAACCTCTTCGAGGGCGTGACCCGCCCCGGCGGGGCCACGGGGGCGGTCGACGCCGCGCTCGGCGGCCTCATCTCGGACGCCATCCGGGCCGGGGACCTCACCGGGCGCTGGGGTGAGACGGCCATCCTGTACACTGGGGGCCGGATCCGAGCCCGGAAGGTGCTCGTGGCCGGCCTGGGCCAGGCGGCGCGGTTCGGGTACCGGGAGGTCTTCCGCGTGGCGGCCCTGGCGGCGCGGGCCGCCCGGGCGTCGGGCGCCACCCGGATCGCCTCCATCGCTCACGGGGCGGGGATCGGCGGGCTGGACCCCGCCCGGGCCGCCCAGTTCACCGTCGACGGGACGCTGCACGGCCTCTACCGGTTCGCGGGGTACCGCACGGAGCCACAGCCCGAGCGCCCCCAGGTGGAGGCGTTCCTCCTGGTCGAGCGGGACCCGGAGAGGGCCCGGGCGATGGCCGAAGGGGCGCGGACCGGCCGGCTGCTGGCCGAGGCGGCGGCCTGGGCCCGGGACCTCGGCAACCGGCCAGGGAACCGCCTCACGGCGGCGATGCTGGCGGACGAGGCGGTCGCCATGGCGCGCGACACGGGGCTCGAGGCGGAGGTGCTGGGCCCCGAGGAGGCGGAGCGGCTCGGCATGGGCCTCCTCCTCGCCGTGAACCGGGGCTCCGCGGAACCGGCGCGGGTGATCGTGCTCCGGCACCGCGGCGGCCGGAACTCCGGCCGGGCGGCTTCCGGGCAGCAGGCCGGCGGCGGGTGGCCGCTGGCGCTCGTGGGCAAGGGGCTCACCTTCGACACCGGCGGGATCTCCATCAAGCCGTCCGAGAACATGTGGGACATGAAGTTCGACATGTGCGGCGGCGCGGCGGTGCTCGGGGCCATGCGGGCGATCGCGCAGCTCGCCGTGCCCCTGGACGTGCTGGCGGTCGTGCCGGCCACCGACAACATGCCCGACGGCGCGAGCTACAAGCCGGGCGACGTGATCCGGGGCCTGTCCGGCAAGACCGTCGAGATCCGCAGCACGGACGCCGAGGGCCGGCTGATCCTCGCCGACGGCCTGGCCTACGCCGTCCGGGAAGGGGCACGGCGCCTGGTGACGATCTCCACCCTCACGGGCGGCGTGGCGGTGGCGCTCGGCAGCGTCCGCTTCGGCCTCCTGGCCAACGACGACCGCTGGTACGAGGAGGTCGCGGCGGCTGCCGAGGAGGCCGGGGAACGGGGCTGGCGCCTTCCGTCCGACGAGGACTACCGGGAACTCCTGCGGTCGCCGGTCGCGGACATGACCAACGGGGGGCGGCGGGAGGCCTCCACGATCCAGGGCGGGGTCTTCCTCTTCCAGCACGTCGGCGGGGTGCCGACCGTCCACATGGACATCGCGGCCACCGCGTGGTTGAGGGACAAGACGGCCGAGGCGGACGAGGGCGCCACGGCCGTCGGGCTGCGGACCCTGGTGGCGACGGCCCGGCGGCTCGCCGCCGCGGGCGGCTGAGGCTCCGCGAGGCAGAGAGAGGGCGGGCGGCCGGAAGTCGATCCGGCCGCCCGCCCGTGCCGCCACCGCGTGCCCGCCTGCACGCCCCGGATCACACCCTCGGTCCCACGCGGGTCCGCCGCGCCGGCGGCCAGGGGCCGTCGGCAAGGCGCAGCCCGGGCGGTGGCTCCGGCTTGTGGGTCCACCCCAGGAGCGGGTCGTCAGGGTACGCCGGCTCCTCGTCGAGGTCCGGTGGCACGTGCCTCAGGCTGAGCGATGGTGTGACGGCCCTGTGCGGGGGCCGCTCCGCCCGGTTCGGGGTCACGGTTGCCACCTCCCCTGCACAAGCGAGTCGGGGCACGCCAGGGGCGGCGCGTCCGGGTCGCAGTCCTATTGTACCACGCACGGGAATGAACAGGGCGGCCGTACGGCCGCCCGAATGGGAGGGGAGGGGCAGAAGGACCTGGTCCGCGCCCTGTTGCTTTACTGTTCCTGGATCGGTGGTCCTTCCGTCCTTGAGGATAGCGCAGGGCCTGGTATACTTCAAATGAATGGGTGGAATCCAGCGGATAACCCAAGGGAATGATGGCCACCATGCTGCTGCAGCACCTGATCACGTTCTCCCGGGTCGTCGAGACGGGCAGCTTCACCCGCGCCGCGCAGGCCCTCAACCTGAGCCAGCCGAGCGTCACGAAGCACGTGAGCAGCCTCGAGGCCTTCCTCGGCATCCAGCTCCTGGACCGGGACGGCAAGCGGATACACCTCACGCCCGCGGGGGAGGCGGTCTACGCTTACGCCAAGCGCATCCACCAGGCGGTGCTGGACTGCCAGGCCACGGTGCAGGCCATGAAGAGCCCCGACGTGGGCCTGGTGACCGTGGGCTCGGTGCACACGATCGGCCTCTACACCCTCCCGGACCTTCTGGCCGACTTCGCCCGGGCGTATCCCCACGTCCGCCTCATGGTGAAGACGGCGCCGATGGCCCAGACCCTGGACCTGCTCCTCCGCCATGAGATCGACATCGGCCTGGTGACGGCGCCGGTGAGCCACGAGCGCGTGGAGTGCGTCCCGCTTTACGAGGATCCCGTGCTCGTGGTCACCTCGCCCGAGCCCCGCTTCCCGCTGCCCCACCCGGTGGTCATGGAAGACCTCGGCCGCCTGCCGGTGATCGGCTACCAGCGCGGCAGCCGGTACCGGAGCTTCGTGGACTCTGCCCTGGAGGGGCTCGGGATCCACCCCCAGGTGCTGATGGAGTTCGACAGCCACGAGGCGGCCAAGGCCATGGCCGCGCTGGGGCTGGGAATCGCCCTCGTCCCGGCCTCCGCCGCCCGCCGCGACCTGGAGGAGGGGAAGCTGGTGGAGGTCCGGGTCCAGGGCCTGCCCCGCATCGCCCGGACCACCTGCATGATCCTGCGCCGGGACGGGCGGCTGTCACCGGCCGCCGCCAACCTCGCCCAGTTCATCCGGGAGCGCTTCCACGGCCACGGGCAGGCGGCCGTCCGGCCGGCCCCGGCAGAGCCGGCCAGAACCCGCGGCGCTGCAGGTTGAGCGGGCACCCGGGACACCACTCCGAGGGGAGGCATGTGCGGTGCGCCTGAGCGAGGCGGAGGTCCGTGAGCGCCTGAAGGGGCTTCCGGGCTGGACGTATACGGGCGGCCGGATCGAGAAGCGCTACCCGTTCCGCGCCTTCACCGACGGGCTGGCGTTCGTGAACCGGGTGGCGGCCATCGCCGAGGCTCTGGACCACCACCCGGACGTGCTCCTGCAGTACGGGTCCGTGACGCTCATGTGCACGACTCACAGCGAGAAGGGAGTGACGGAGAAGGACTTCGAACTGGCGGCCCGCTGCGAGCTCGCCCTCGCGGAGGAGTAGGGCGGCCGGTATCTCCGCCTGAGGCGCCCACCGGCCCGAAGGCACGGCGCGGAACCCACCGGGGCGGACGTTCGCCCCGGTGGGTTCGCGTCGCGCGAGACTGGCGGATACCGCCCGGTGATACTAGTCCGCGGAGGGGAGAACGGGTGGGACTTCTCCGGGAACTGTTCCGCACCCGCAACCCGGAACCGGCGCCGGCCGAAGGTGCGGGCCTCCGCCGGGTGCTCGGGTGGGTCGACCTGAGCGTCCTGGGCATCGGGGCCGTGATCGGCACGGGCATCTTCGTCCTGACCGGCGTCGGCGCGGCGCGGTACGCCGGCCCCGGGGTCACGCTCTCCTTCCTCCTGGCCGGGCTGGTCGCCGGACTCGCCGCGCTCGTCTACGCCGAACTGGCTGCCATGGTGCCGGTCTCCGGGAGCGCGTACACCTTCGCGTACGCCGCCCTGGGCGAGATCGTGGCGTGGGTGATCGGCTGGAACATGATCCTGGAGTACGCGGTCGCCGGGGGGGCCGTGGCGATCGGCTGGGGGTCCTACCTGGTCGACCTCCTCCGGGCCGCCGGGGTCACCCTGCGGCCGGCGCTCACGGAGCCGCCGCCCGCAGGGCTCGTGAACCTCCCGGCGATGCTGGTGAGCGTGGCGGTCACGGCCCTGGTCGCGCTGGGGACCCGGGAGAGTGCCCGGGCGAACCGCGTCATGGTCGGCCTCAAGCTCGCCGTCGTCCTGCTCTTCCTGGCGGTGGGGATTCGCTTCGTCGACCCGGCGAACTGGCGGCCGCTGCTGCCGTTCGGCTGGGCAGGCGTGGCGCGGGGGGCGGCGATCATCTTCTTCGCCTACGTCGGCTTCGACGCCGTGGCCACGGCCGCCGAGGAGGTCCGAAGCCCCGAGCGCGACGTGCCCCGCGGCATCCTGGGGGCGCTCGTGGTGGCGACCTCGCTGTATCTCGCCGTTTCGCTCGTCCTCACGGGCATGGTGCCCTACCCCCGGCTCGACACCGCTTCGCCGGTCGCGATGGCCCTGCTGGCCCACGGCCAGCGCCTGGCCGCCGGCGTGGTGTCCGCAGGGGCGGAGGTCGGGCTCCTGAGCGTGCTGATCGCGGTCACCTTCGCCCAGTCCCGCATCTTCTTCAGCATGAGCCGGGACGGGCTGCTCCCCCCGATCTTCTCCCGGGTGCACCCCCGCACCGGTACCCCCCTGGCGGGCACGCTCCTGACCGGAGCCGTGGCCGTGGTGATCGGGGGCTTCCTCCCGATCTCCGTGGTCGCCGAGCTGGCGAACATCGGAACGCTTTCCGCCTTCGTCGCGGTGGGGCTGGGCGTGTGGGTCCTGCGCCGGACCCGCCCGGAGGCCCGCCGCCCCTTCCGGACCCCGGGGATGCCCTGGACCGCGCTCGGGGTGGTCGTCTCCAGCCTGTACCTCATGTCCCGGCTGCCGGTGCTGACCTGGACCCGGTTCGGGGTCTGGCTGGCGATCGGCCTGGCCGTCTACTTCGCCTACGGCCGGCGGCATAGCCTCCTGGCCCGGCCGGCCCGCGCCCCGCGGGAGCCGCGTGCGCCGGCTGCCCCGGCCGAGCCCGTGCAGGGCGATGGGGTACCGGCGTGGACGCCCCCGGTACCCCCGGCAGCGCCCGGCCCTGCCCCCGAGCCTGCCCGCGCGTCCTGGGCTCCGCCGGCGGACGCGGCCGGCCCGGGCGGTGCGCCAACCGGGCACCCGCCCGGGCCGTGACGGGCAGCGGGATCAGCCCGTGTGCGTGCGGGCGGGATCCTCGGCGCCGCTGGCCGCCGTCTGCTCGTGCGCCGGCGCGGGAATGAGGACCGACGCGAGGACCGACACGACCAGCACCGTGAAGATGACCCCGAGGGACGCCAGGATGGGGATCTTGTAGAAGCCGGCGATGAGCATCTTCACGCCCACGAAGGCCAGGATCACGGAAAGGCCGTACTTCAGGAACCGGAAGAGGTCCATGATGCCGGCCAGCAGGAAGAACAGCGACCGGAGGCCGAGGATGGCGAAGATGTTGGAGGTGTAGACGATCAGCGGGTCATGCGATACGGCGAATACCGCCGGGATCGAGTCGACCGCGAACACGACGTCGGTGGTCTCGACCAGGATGAGGACCAGGAGGAGAGGGGTCGCCAGGAGGCGGCCGGCGCGGCGGACCAGGAAGAACTCACCCTCGTACCCCTCGGTCAGGGGCAGGACGCGGCGGGCCCAGCGGAACACGGGGTTGGCCTCCGGTTCCAGCTTCTCGTCCCTGGCCAGGGCCATCTTGGCGCCGGTGTACACCAGGAAGGCGCCGAACACGTACGGAATCCAGTGGAACGCCTCGAAGAGAGCGGCGCCGGCGGCGACGAAGATGCCGCGGATGACCACCGCGCCCAGGATGCCCCAGAAGAGCACCCGGTGCTGATACTCCGGCGCCACCTGGAAATACGAGAAGATCATGATGAATACGAAGAGGTTATCCACGCTCAAGGAATACTCGATGAGATAACCCGCCAGGAACTCCAGGGCCCGCTCGGGACCTTCCCAGAAGTAGACGAACACGTTGAAGGCCAGGGCCAGGGCGACCCAGACCAGCACCCACAGCCCCGCCTCCCGTGTGGACGGCCGGTGCGCCTTCCGGTTCAGGACCCCGAGGTCCACCGCCAGCGCCGTCACGATCATGATCGTGAACGGGACCCAAAGCCACAGCTCATGGGACATCGGCACCCCACCCTCCCGCGGTTCCCAAGAAATAAAACCTGCACGCCACCGGCGTGCAGGTCTTGCGTCCCGTGATCCCTGCCTGGGCAGGCGGGCGGACAGACCGGGCTGTTCGTGCCGTACTGACGGCCTGCCGTACCGGCCTCGGGGCCGGCCGCTACTCCCCTGCAATTCCCAGCGTAGGACAAACCCAAGACCTACGGTAACACAAGCATCGCTACCGGTAAAGGGTCGGAGCTGCCACTGCTGCCTTCCCGGTAGCCCTGTTTACCGCCACCATATTCGGGCGGGCGGCGAGGATATACCGACCTTCGAGGGGAAACCGGGGGTGCCGGCGCGACCCACCGCCGGCAAATGCCTGCGGCCGGTGTTGTTCACTCGCAGGAAGTTTCGTACACTGCAAGATGTGCGGCGAGTGAGGGATGTCCGAGCGGAGATGGTGCCGTGTCCTTCCTGGCCCGGTGGCTCACGGACCTCGTCATGGTCCTGGTGGTCCTGATCTGGGCGCTGAACAACGTCCTCATGAAGGGGGCGCTGGCGGGGTGGGTCACCCCCGGTGCCTTCAACGCGGTGCGCTTCTCGCTCGGCGCGACCCTCCTGGGCGCCCTGGTGCTGGGCGTGGAAGGGAGCCTGCAGGTGCCCAGGCCGCTCCTACCCCGGGTGGCGCTTCTCGGCATCATCGGCAACGGGCTCAACCAGTTGTTCTTCATCAACGGCCTGGCGCGCAGCACGGCCAGCAACGCCGGCGCCTGGCTGGGCCTGGCGCCGGTGCTCGTCGCGCTCATCGGCGCCGCCGTCGGGCTGGAGCGGGTCAGCCTGCGCATGGTGCTGGGCGCCGCGATCTCTGCCGCGGGCATCGTGACCGTGCTCAGCGCCCAGGCCGGAGGCCTTTCCCTGACGGCGGGCGACCTCCTGCTGGCCGGCGCGGTCACGACGTGGTCCATCTATACCGTCGCGGCGCTGCCCCTCGTCCGCGTGGTGAGCCCCCTGCGGGTGACCGCGGTGGCGATGATCTTCGCGGCCGCCGGCCTGGTCGCGGTCAACTTCCCGGCGCTCCTGGCCCAGGACTTCCGTGCGGTCCCGATGGGGTCGTGGCTGGCGCTCCTGTACGCGGCGGCCGTCTCGAACGGCGCGGGGTACGCCCTTTACGTGTGGTCGGTGCGCCGCATCGGCGCCGCCCGCGCTGCCCTCTTCAACAATCTCGGCCCCGTGTTCACGGCGGCCGGCGCCCGCCTGATCCTGGGGGAACGGTGGGGGCTGCAGCAGTGGGCCGGGGTGGCGCTCGTGATCGGCGGCGTCGTCGTGGCCCGGTGGGACGACCTGCGGCAGGCCCTGCTGCCCGCCCGTAAGAGCGAGCAGGAAGCGCCCGGCCCGGCGCACCAGGATCTTCCCGCCCTGCCCGAGCGGCGGCCGGTTCGCCAGCGGGGAGCCGGCATGATATAATTCGCTTGACATCTCGGAGGCGGGCTGAGTAGCCCGTCTATCGGTTTGCCCGGAGGGCGGTGCCGGATGGACCGCGAGATCGATCTCGCCCTGACCCCGCCCGGTGAGTCGGACCGGGCAGGCGGGGCTCGTCTTGCCGGCGCGCTGAACCTCGACCCGGACACGGCCCGGCGCCTGCACGCGCGGCTGGATCCGAAGGTTTACATCGAGACGTTCGGCTGCCAGATGAACGAGCACGATACGGAGATCATGTACGGCATCCTCGGCCGCATGGGCTACGCGCAGGCGTCCGGGCCCGAGGAGGCCGACGTGCTCCTGTTCAACACCTGCGCCATCCGGGAGAGCGCCGTGGAGCACGCCCTGGGGCGCATCGGCCAGCTCAAGCCCCTGAAGTACAAGAACCCGGACCTCGTCGTCGGGGTGTGCGGGTGCCTGCCACAGGTGGAGGGCCAGACGGAGCGCCTCCTGCGCATGTTCCCGCACCTGGACCTCATCTTCGGCACCCACAACATCCACCAGCTGCCGGAGCTCATCGAGCGAGCGCGGCACGAACGCGAGACCGTGGTGGACGTGTGGGAGTCGATGGGGCCGGACGGAATCCCCGAACGCCTCCCCGTCCAGCGGGCGGGCACCCTGAAGGCGTGGGTGACCATCATCTACGGCTGCAACAAGCGCTGCAGCTACTGCATCGTCCCGCGCACCCGGGGCCGCGAGCGCAGCCGGCTCCCGGAGGACATCGTCGCCGAGGTCCAGGAGCTCGGCCGGCAGGGCTACAAGGAGATCACCCTGCTCGGCCAGAACGTGAACGCGTACGGCAAGGACCTGGGATACACGGACTTCGGCGACCTGCTCACTCTCCTCGACCAGTCGAGCCCGGGCATCGAGCGGATCCGGTTCACGACGAACCACCCCAAGGACTTCACCCCGAAGATGGTGGAGGCCATCGCCCGGGCCCCCAAGGTGTGCGAGTGGCTGCACCTGCCCGTGCAGAGCGGGTCCGACGCGGTGCTGCGGCGCATGCGGCGCAGCTACAACCGGCGCCAGTACCTGGACCTCGTCCGCCGGATCCGCGAGTGGATGCCCGATGCGGTGATCACCACGGACATCATTGTGGGGTTCCCCGGCGAGACCGAGGACGACTTCCGCCAGACCCTGTCCCTGGTCGAGGAAGTGGGTTACGACGCCGCCTTCATGTTCATGTTCTCGCCCCGCGCGGGCACGGAGGCGGCCACGCTGCCCGACCAGCTGCCGCAGGAGGTCAAGAAGGAGCGCCTGCAGCGGCTCATCGAGCTGCAGAACCGCGTCAGCCTGGCCAAGAACCAGGCCATGGTGGGCCGCGTGGAGGAGATCCTGGTCGAGGGGCTCGACAAGGGCAAGGCGGACCGGGTGTACGGCCGCACCCGCGGGAACAAGCTGGTGACGGCCCCCGGCAGCGCCGACCTCATCGGCCGCCTGGTGCCGGTCCGGATCACGGAGGCGCACATCTGGACGCTCGAGGGCTCGGTCGTCGAGGCTGCCGTGGCGACCGGCTGACGGAAGGGGAGAGCAGCCCGCATGGCCCGGTCGGACGTCTGGCTCCTGACCAGGCAGCTGGCGGATGCGCTCGCCCGCACGCCCGAGGTGGAGCGTTTTCGCACCACCGAGGAAGCCCTCCTCGCCGACCCGGAAGCGGTCCGCCTGGTGCGGCGCCATGGCGAGCTGAGGCGCAGGGTGGCCTCCGCCGGGCTCCTCGCGCCGGCCGAGCGGGCCAGGGTCGTGCGGGAGTTCCTGGCCGTCGAAGCGCAGTACCGCAACCACCCCTTGATCGTGGCGCACCAGGAGGCGAGGGCGGAGCTCGACCGCCTGGTGGCGCGAATCAGCGACATCCTGAACTTCGCGGTGACCGGCCGGCTCCGTCCCGGCGGTGGGGCGGGCTGTCCGGGAGGGTGCGGTCGCCTGGGTTCGCCGTAGCGGGGCCGGTCGCCGGCCCCGCTTCGCGGTGTGCGGGTACCGCCAGCCCTGGGGTGGACGTGCTGCAGCGCCGAACGCGCGCACGTACCGTACCCCGGCCGCCGGGGCGGGTCAACACCGGAGGCACCAATCGCGATTTCTGCGGATCTCCCCGCCGCGGGTGTCTGCAAAATCTGCAGAAGCCCGCCCCGCAGTTGACGGAATGTCGGACTTCGGGTCACCACGCTCGGCCGCCCAAGCGTTGAAGTCTCCACGGGGGCCACGGAGTACTGCAGTTCTTGCAACCTCTCCGCGCCGTACCCTCTGCTGATAGGGGGCCGGACGTACGCTTGGGCATCCTTCCGCTAACCAGCGGATACCAGACCAGGTAACGACTATACAATTGAGTTCAACGCCAATCGTTCGTTAGGATGAGCGTAGACCTACCTTCGGGTTTCAGAACGGCGGAACGGAAGGGACCGCATGGACACCCTCTCCCACACGCTCTTCGGACTTTCGCTGACCGCGCTGCGCCGGCCGGGGACCGGTCCGGACGAGGCCGTCACGGTCCGGGCCGTGCGCTGGACCTCCGTCCTCGGGGCCAACCTCCCGGACATCGACGTGGTGCTGCTTCCCGGCAACCCGGTGAACCAGATCGTCTACCACCGGGGGATCACCCACTCCGTGCCCGCAGCGGTCGTCTTCGCCGGGTTGCTCACGGTGTTCGCCCGGTGGCGGTGGCCCCGCGCCCGCTCGCGCACCGTGTTCGGCTGGAGCCTCGTCTCCGTCCTGGTCGGCCACCTCTTCGCCGACCTGATCACGAGTTTCGGGACCCGCATCCTGTTGCCGTGGGACAACACGTTCTACGCGCTGGACTGGATCGCGCTCACGGAACCCCTCATCGTCCTGCCACTCCTCCTGGGCGCCCTCGTCGCCTGGCGGCGCCCGGCCGCGGCACGGCGCTGGCTCGGCGCCGGGCTGGCCGCGGCCATGCTCTTCATCGGGTACCGGGGCGTCACGCACGAGGTGCTCCTGCGCCGGGTGGTCCGCACCTACGCGGCGAGCGGGCCGGTGCTCTCCGCCAGCATGCAGCCGGCGTACTGGCGTCTGACCCGCTACGAGTACGTCGTGGAGACCCCCGAGGCGTTCCGGCTGGGCGCGGTGCACCCGTTCGGGACACCGTCGGAGTATGCCGTGTACTACAAGCCCCTGAGGAGTGACCCCGTCGTCCGGGCGGCGGAGTCCGATCCGGCGCTCGGGCCGATCCTCCGCTTCGCAAGGCACCCGCTGCTGACGTACACGCCGGGCCCCGACGGATACCTTGTCAACATCACCGACTTCCGGGGCGGGTTCGCCTTCCGGTTCCGCCTGCACCTCGTCCCCCCGGCCGTGGCGGCGACGGCCCCGGGCGGCTAGCCCTTTCGCCGGCTGCGGCCCGCTCCGTGCCAGCCTGCGGTATAATTGGGGCGACGCTGGCACGGGAGGACGAGCATTGGCGGACACCCTGGATCGCGCACTGCTCGAGTGGTACGACTCCCGGCGCCGGGACCTGCCCTGGCGGCGACAGCGGGACCCGTACCGGATCTGGGTCTCCGAGGTCATGCTCCAGCAGACCCGGGTGGAGACGGCCATCCCTTACTACCTGCGGTGGCTCGAGCGCTTCCCGGACCTCCTGAGCCTGGCCCGGGCGCCCGAGGAAGAGGTCCTGGCGCTGTGGTCCGGGCTCGGGTACTACTCCCGGGCCCGTAACCTGCACGCGGCGGTCCGCGAGGTCGCCTCCCGGTACGGCGGGGAGGTGCCGAGGGATCCCGACGCCTTCGCGGCGCTGCCGGGGGTGGGCGAGTACACCGCCGGCGCGGTTCTCTCCATCGCCTACGGGCTGCGCCTGCCCGCCGTCGACGGCAACGCCCTCCGCGTGCTGGTGCGGCTGGGCGCCCTCGAGGGCGACATCACCCGCACCGCCGTCCGGCGGGAGGCGGTCCGGCTTGCCGCGCGCCTCGTCCCGGAGGACCGCCCCGGGGACTTCAACCAGGCCCTCATGGAACTCGGCGGCTCGGTCTGCGTCCCCCGCCGGCCGCGGTGCGGCGACTGCCCGATCACAGCCTGGTGCGAGGCCAGGCGGCGGGGCCTGGAGGGCGTCCTGCCGCGGCGCACCCGCCGCCCCGCCGCGCCGGCGGTGCCCCTGGCGGCGGCCCTGATCCGGGACGGTTCGGGCCGGGTCGGCCTCGCGCGCCGGCCCGCCGTGGGCCTGCTGGCCGGCATGTGGGGCCTGCCGGCGTTCGAGGTGGGGGCCGAGACCCCCGCCGGGGCGGTCGCTGCCGCTCTCGAGCGTCACCTGGAGGAGGCACACGGGCTGCGGGTGCGGGTGGGGCCGCCGGTTGCCCGCGCCCGCCATGTGTTCAGCCACCGGACGTGGGAGATGACGGCGTTCGCCGGCGACCTGCTGGAGGCACCGCCGGAAGGACCGGGCTGGCGCTGGCTCACGCCCGGGGAGCTGGAGGGCTTCCCGCTGCCCCGCGCGTTCTCCCGGCTGGTGGAGGCGGCCGGACTGGTCCCTGCGGCGCCGGCCGGGCGCCCCGAGCGGAGGAGGTCCACCCGATGAGCCTTCCCGGCCAGGACGCCGGGCTCACGCCCATGTTCGCCCAGTACCGCGAGTTCAAGCAGCAGTACCCGGACGCGCTGCTCCTCTTCCGCCTGGGCGACTTCTACGAGCTCTTCTTCGAGGACGCCGAGGTGGCCGCGCGCGAACTCGACCTGGTGCTGACCGGCCGGGACGGGGGCAAGGCCCTGGGCCGCGTCCCGATGTGCGGGGTTCCCTACCACTCGGCCGACGCGTACATCGCCCGCCTCATCGAGCGGGGGCACAAGGTCGCCATCTGCGAGCAGATGGAGGACCCCCGCCAGGCGAAGGGGCTCGTCCGGCGCGAGGTCATCCGGGTGGTGACCCCGGGCACCCTGGTGGAGCCGCGGAGTCTCGAGGAGAAGGAGAGCCACTTCCTGGCGGCCGTCTGCCAGGGCCGGACGGGCTTCGGCCTGGCCTACGCCGATCTGTCCACCGGCGAGTTCGCCGCCTGCGAGCTCTCGGGCGCCCACGGGCTGCGCCAGCTGGTGGAGGAGCTGGGCCGGATCGAGCCGCGCGAGGTGCTGCTCGAACCCGGTCTGGAGCGGGCGCCGGGCATCACCGCGCCCCTGGAGCGCATGGGGGCGGCCCTCACCCCGTACGGCTCGGGGGCCTTCCGCCACGAGGCGGCGTACCGGCTCCTGTGCCGGCACTTCGGCACCCACTCGCTGCGCGGCTTCGGCGCCGAGGACAAGGAGCTGGCCGTGCGGGCCGCCGGCGCGGTGCTCCAGTACCTCGAGGAGACCCAGAAGACCACCCTCGGCCACATCACCGCGCTGAACGTGTACTACCCGGGGTCCTACCTGGTGCTCGACCCCGCGACGCGGCGCAACCTCGAGCTGACCCGGGCGCTCCGGGACGGGGGTCGCCGGGGGACGCTCCTGGAGGTGCTCGACCGCACCGTCACGGCCATGGGCGGGCGCCTTCTCCGGGCCTGGCTCGAGCAGCCCCTCCTCGACCTGGCCGCCATCCGCGCCCGTCACGAGGCGGTGGGCGAGCTCGTCCAGGCCCCGCTCCTGCGCGGCGAGCTGCGCTCCCTCCTCGGCGACATGCGGGACGTGGAGCGGCTGGCGGGCCGGGTGGCCTACGGGAGCGCCGGGCCCAGGGACCTCGTCGCCCTCGGGCGCTCCCTGGCCGTCCTGCCCTCCCTGCGGGTGCTCCTGGAGGAGGCCGGCTCCCCCCGGCTGGTGGAGCTGCGGGAGCGGCTCGACCTCCTGGACGACGTCCGCGACCTCCTGGGGCGGGCCATCGCCGACGACCCCCCCGTCTCGCCCACGGAGGGCGGGGTGATCCGGGACGGGTTCGACGAGGAGGTCGACCGGCTCCGCGCCGCCGCCCGGGACGGCAAGTCGTGGATCGCCGCCCTCGAGGCCCGGGAGCGGGAGCGGACGGGCATCAAGTCGCTGAAGGTCGGCTACAACAAGGTCTTCGGGTACTACATCGAGGTGACGCGCGCCAACCTGGCCGCCGTCCCGGACGACTACCAGCGCCGGCAGACCCTCGCCGGCGCCGAGCGCTTCGTCACCCCGGACCTCAAGGCGATGGAGGAGCAGGTGCTCGGGGCGGAGGAGCGGCTGGCCGCACGGGAGTACGAGCTCTTCGCCGAGGTCCGCCGGCAGGTGGCGGCGCAGGTGGGCCGGATCCAGGCCTCCGCCCGGGCGGTGGCGGAGATCGACGTGCTGGCCGCCCTGGCCGAGGTGGCGGCGGTGTACGGCTACACCCGCCCGGTCGTCGACCACGGCGAGGTCATCGAGATCCAGGGCGGCCGCCACCCCGTCCTAGAGCGCGTGCTGCCCGAGGGCCGCTTCGTGCCCAACGACTGCCTGCTGGACACGGGGGAGAACCGCCTTCTCCTCATCACCGGCCCGAACATGGGCGGCAAGTCCACCTACATGCGCCAGGTCGCCCTCATCACCCTCATGGCCCAGATGGGCTCGTTCGTGCCCGCGCAGGCGGCGCGCATCGGGCTCGTCGACCGCATCTTCACCCGGGTCGGCGCCTCGGACGACCTGGCGACCGGGCAGTCCACCTTCATGGTCGAGATGTCCGAGGTGGCGGCCATCCTCCACGCGGCCACGCGGCGGTCCCTGATCGTCCTCGACGAGATCGGCCGCGGAACCGCGACCTTCGACGGGCTGTCGATCGCCTGGGCAGTGGCGGAGTACGTCGCCGACCCCACCCGGATCGGCGCCCGCACCCTCTTCGCCACCCACTACCACGAGCTGTGCGAGCTCGAGGGGCTCCTGCCGGGGGTGAAGAACTACTCGGTCGCCGTCCGGGAGAAGGGGGACGAGATCACCTTCCTCTACCAGATCGTCCGGGGCGGGGCCGACCGCAGCTACGGGATCCAGGTGGCCCGCCTTGCCGGCCTGCCCCGGGCGGTGGTCGACCGGGCCCGGGAGATCCTCGCCACCCTCGAGCAGCAGGAGGGGCAGCGCCGCGCCCGCCGAGAGGCGGCCGCCGCCCGGGCGCGGCAGCCCGTCCAGCTCAGCTTCTTCGAGTCCCGGCCGCACCCGGTGGTGGAGGAGCTCCTCGCCCTGAACGTGATGGCCCTCACGCCCCTGGAGGCGCTGAATCTCTTGCACAGCCTGCAGGAGAAGGCGAAGGAGGGGCGCTAGGCGCCCGCTTTGCGCCGGCCCGCGCCGGTCGGCTACAATCTGGAAGGGAAGACGTATCCTCCGGGAGGCGTGGCGGTGGGGCTCATCCGGGTCCTGGACGAGCGGACGGCCAACCAGATCGCCGCCGGCGAGGTGGTGGAGCGCCCGGCGTCCGTCGTGAAGGAACTGGTCGAGAACAGCCTGGACGCCGGAGCCCGGCGCATCACCGTCGAGGTCGCCGGCGGCGGCCGCGAGCTCATCCAGGTCGTGGACGACGGCTGCGGCATGGGGCCCGACGACGCCCGCCTCGCCCTGGAGCGGCACGCGACGTCGAAGATCGCCTCGGCGGAGGACCTCCGGCGCATCCGGACCCTGGGCTTCCGCGGCGAGGCGCTCCCCTCCATCGCCTCCGTGTCGCGGCTGGTCCTGCGCACGCGGCCCCGGGACCGGCTGGAGGGCACCTGCGTCCGGGTGGAGGGCGGCGGCCCGCCGGAGGTGGAGGCGTGCGGCTGCCCGCCCGGCACCGCCGTGGAGGTCCGCGACCTGTTCTACAACACGCCGGCCCGCCTCAAGTTCCTGAAGACCGACGCCACCGAACTGGGCCGCATCACCGAAGTGGTCGGGCGCCTGGCCCTGGCCAGCCCCGGGGTGGTCTTCCGCCTCCGTGCCGGCCCGGCCGAGCTGCTCACGACGCCGGGAACGGGGGACCTCCTGGCGACCGTCCACGCCGTGCTGGGCCGCGAGGTGGCCAGGGCGCTGGTGCCGGTCGAGTGGGAGGGCGGAGGCGTCCGGGTATGGGGCTACGCGGGGTTGCCGCAGCTCGTGCGCGCCGGACGGGCCCACCAGCTCTTCTTCGTCAACGGCCGCTCCGTCACCGACCGGGTCCTGCGCTTCGCCTTCGAGGAGGCCTACCGGAACGCCATCCCGGAGGGCCGCCACCCCGTGGCCGTCCTCTTCGTGGCGGTGGACCCGGAGGAGGTCGACGTGAACGTGCACCCCGCCAAGGCGGAGGTGCGCTTCCGCAACGAGCGGGCCGTGCGCGCCGCGGTGTACCAGGCGGTGCGGGAGGCCCTGGCCGCCCACGCCGGCCTGGCGCCGCGCGGGTTCGGCTCCGGGTACGGGCCGGCCCCCGGCCCTGCCCCGCCCCCGGGCGCGCCGTCCGCAGCGCCGCTCCAGCGGGCTTTCCCGGCCTTCCCGTCCGCGGTGCGGGAGGTGGCAGCGGGCGCGGCGCGGCCTGCGCCGCCCGCGGCGGCCGCCAGCGCCGACGGCGGCCCCGGCCCGGACCTCCTGTCCCGGGAGGAGGCGGAGCGCGCCGCCCTCGGCTACCCCGCGCCCGGCCAGGAGCCGCGCACCCCGGCGGACCTGATCCGGAGCCTGCGGCCGCTGGGGCAGGTCCACCGGACGTACATCGCCTGCGACGGCCCCGAGGGCCTGTACCTGGTGGACCAGCACGCGGCCCACGAGCGGGTGTACTTCGAGCGCGTGCTCCGCGAGCTCGAGTCCCGGCCGGTGGCGGTGCAGCTCCTCCTGTTCCCCGCCACACTGGAGCTGACGCCGGCCCGCTGGGCCCTCTGGACCTCGGTGGCCGACATCCTGCGCGATGCCGGCATCCACGCCGAGCCCTTCGGCCGCCAGACCCTGCGGATCACGGCGATTCCGGACGGCGTGCCGGAGGCCCACGCGGTGCGCCTCGTCGCCGATCTCCTCGACCGCCTGGCGGAGGAAGACCTGCCCTCCGCCACCGTCGAACGGCGCCGGCGGGCCGTGGCCGCCCTGGCCGCCTGCCGGGCGGCGATCAAGGCGAACGACCCGCTCGCCCCCGCCGAGCAGCAGGCCCTCCTCGACGCGCTGGCCGCCTGCGAGCATCCCGGCGAGTGCCCCCACGGGCGCCCCACGCTGATCCTGGTCAGCCGGGCCGAACTGGAACGCCGGTTCGGCCGCCGCGGATGAGGCCCGGACCCCTCCTGGCCATCGTGGGCCCCACGGCGGTCGGGAAGACGGCGGTGGCGATCGAGGTGGCGCTGCGGCTCCGGGGCGAGGTCATCAGCGCCGACTCGATGCAGGTCTACCGGGGGCTCGACATCGGCACCGCCAAGCCCACCCCGGAGGAACGGCGCGGGGTGCCGCACCACCTCATCGACATCTGCGACCCCGGGGAGAACTTCAGCGTCTTCCAGTTCCGGCTGCTCGCCGACGCGCTCATCGAGGACATCCAGGCCCGGGGCCGGCTGCCGATCCTGGTGGGCGGCACAGGCTTCTACGTGCGCGCGGTTTTGCGGGAGTACGGCTTCCCGGAGCTCGACCCCGACCCGGCGATCCGGCGGCGGCTCGAGGAGGTCGCGCGCGCCCACGGGCCCCTCGCCCTGCACGAGCGGCTGCGGGCCGTGGACCCGGCGGCTGCCGAGCGCATCCACCCGCACAACGTCAAGCGGGTCATCCGTGCCCTGGAGGTCTACGAACAGACGGGACAGCCGATCTCGTCCCTGCACCGGGCGACCTGGGCGCCGCGCTACGACGCCCTCGTCGTGGGGCTCACGCTCGAGCGGTCGGAGCTGTACCGGCGGATCGAGGCACGCACCGACGCCCAGCTCGCCGCCGGCTGGCTGGAGGAGGTGGTGCGTCTGGTGAACGCGGGCGTGCCGGCGACCACCGGCCCTCTCACGGGGCTCGGCTACCGCCACCTGGTCGGGTACCTGCGCGGGCTCGTGACCTGGGAGGAGGCGGTGGCCAGCATCAAGCGCGACACGCGGCGCTACGCCAAGCGCCAGTTCACCTGGCTGCGCCGCGAGGAGGGGGTCACCTGGCTCGACATGGCCGCGGGGGTGGAGGCGGTGGCGGCGGAAATCGTCCGGCTGGTGACAGGGAAATGGCCGGGGCGCGTGGAAAAGGCGTAGGAAACCTGGAACACAGTACACCACACGGGGGGCGGGTTGCGCTTGCCCAAGATCGTGATCAACCAGCAGGACACGTTCCTGAACCTGGTCCGCAAGGAAGCGGTACCGGTGACCGTCTACCTTGTCAACGGCTTCCAGCTCCGGGGCATCGTCCGCGGGTTCGACCAGTTCACGGTCGTGCTCGAGAACGAGGGCCGGCAAATGCTCGTGTACAAGCACGCGCTGTCGACCATCGCGCCGAGCCGGCCCATCAACCTCCACGCCGCCCAGCAGCAGTACCTCCAGCAGTTGCAGCAGGCCCAGCAGGCCGGGCACGCCCAGCAGGGGGCCCAGGGGCCGCACCCCGCCTCGCCGCCGGCGCCGCGCCGGGAGGCGTGACCGGGCTCGCCCCCCGGGGACGGACATTCAGGGCCGGCAGCCCTCGCTGCCGGCCCCTTTCCCTGTCTCCGGCGCCCGACCCCGTGGCCCCCGTCCGGGGCTTCACGCCAGCGCCGCCTCGATGTCCTGCAGGTCCTCCGCCGACAGGGTGACCCCGATCGCGCGCACATTCTCGTCGAGCTGCTCCGGCCGGGTGGCGCCGATGAGGGCGCTGGCCACCTCGGGGAGCCGCAGCACCCACGCCAGCGCCAGCTGGGCCAGGGTGAGGCCGAGGCGGGCGGCGATGGGGCGCAGGCGCTCCACCCGGGCCAGGTTCGCCTCGGTGAGGAAGCGCTGCATGAACTGGTTCACGCGTTCGTCCGCGGCCCGGGTCCCCTCGGGCACCCCCTGGCCGGGGCGGTACTTGCCGGTCAGGACCCCCTGGGCGAGGGGCGAGAAGACCACGAGGCCGATCCCCTCCTCCCGGCACACGGGCAGGACCTCGGGTTCGATCTTCCGGTCGAGCATGTTGTAGATCGGCTGGTTGACGGCGATGGGGTTGAGGCCGAGCTGGCGGGTGATGCGGGCGCCGCGGGCGATCTGCACCGCCGGCCACTCGCTGATCCCGGCGTAGAGGACCTTGCCCTGGCGGATCAGGTCGTCAATGGCCCGGAGGGTCTCCTCCAGGGGCGTCTCGGGGTCGTAACGGTGGCAGTAGAAGATGTCGACGTAGTCGGTGCCCAGCCGCTTCAGGCTCCGGTTCACGCTCTCCACGATGTGCTTGCGCGAGAGCCCCCGGTCGTTGGGCCCCTCGCCGACCGGCCAGAACGCCTTGGTGGTGAGGACGTAGGTGTGGCGCGGCACGCCCCTGAGCGCCTCCGCCAGGAACTCCTCGGCCGCCCCGGGCCGGTGGCCGTAGATGTCGGCGCAGTCGAAGTGGTTGATGCCCAGTTCGAGTGCCCGCCGCACGGTCGCGAGCGCCTGCTCGCGCTCCGTGGCGGTCCCGAACGTGAGCCAGCTCCCCAGGCTGATCTCGCTGACCTTGAGGCCCGTGTTCCCCACCTTGCGGTACTTCATCATGCCCCTTGTCCCCCCGGACGCGGCGCCACGCCGCCCGGGCGTCACCTCCCGGTCAAAAGTTCGGTACGCGATGTGCCCGGAACATAGACTTCCTCGGCGGCGGCAGTCCATCCTGCACCGGGGGAACCGTCCGGCGCGCCGGGCAGGCTTCGGGGCGCCCCGGCGTAGAGATGGGTAGGCAGGCACGCGAGTGACAGGGGAGGGCGAGCGGTTGGGGCAGCAGCGAGGGAGGGCGGCCCGTCCCGAGTGGAGCGCGTGGGTCGAGGAAGGGAGCCGCAGCCCCCTGGAGGTGCTCCGGGAGTGGAGCCGTGCGGGCGGCGCGGAGCCCGTCCCCGCCCGTGGGCGGCCCGGGCCGCGCCCGGCCGTGGCCCCGCCGCCCGAGAGCCCCCGGGGCGCCGCCCCTGCCGCCGCGGCGGACCGGCCTGCCGAGGCGGAGGCGGTCCTGGCCGAGCTCGACCGGCTGGTGGGCCTCGGCCCCGTGAAGCGGACGGTGCGGGAGATCGCCGCGTACGCCGCGATCCAGGCCCTGCGCCGGCAGGCGGGCCTCGCCGCCGACCCGATGACCCTCCACATGGCCTTCACGGGCCACCCGGGGACGGGCAAGACCACCGTGGCCCGCCTCCTCGGCCGGCTCTTCGCGGCGCTGGGGCTCCTCAGCCGGGGGCATCTCGTCGAGGTGGAGCGGGCCCACCTGGTGGGTGAGTACATCGGGCACACGGCCGTCAAGACCCGGGAGGCCGTCCGCAGGGCGCTGGGCGGGGTGCTCTTCGTCGACGAGGCGTACTCCCTTGCCCGTGGCGGCGAGAAAGATTTCGGCCGGGAGGCGCTCGACGCGCTGGTGAAGGCCATGGAGGACCACCGAGACGACCTCGCCGTGGTGCTGGCGGGCTACCCGCTCGAGATGGAGTGGCTCCTCGCCCAGAATCCCGGGCTCCGCTCCCGGGTCGCCATCCACCTGCACTTCCCGGACTACTCGCCTCCGGAACTGGTCCAGATCGCCGACCGGATGCTGGCCGAGCGCCAGTACGTCCTTGCCCCGGCGGCGCTGGTGCGGCTGAGGGAGGTCATCCTGCTCGAGCCGCACCGGTTCCGGGCGCAGGCAGGCAACGCGCGCGCCGTGCGCAACCTGCTCGAGCGGGCGATCCGGGCCCAGGCGCTTCGGCTCGCCGGCCGCGGCCCGCACACGCGGGAGGAGCTCATGACCCTGACCCGGCAGGATCTCGACGCGGCGCTCCGGCATCCGTGAGGCCCAGGCGGGGGGGAGCGGGCGGTGGACCTCGTCCTGGTGGGACAGCCCGGGTCGGGCAAGACCCTCCTGTGGGAGCGCCTGGGCCGGCTGGCCGGAGCAGGGACCGGGGGCGCTACGCCCGGCGCGCCGCCGGAGGTGCGGGCCTGGAGTGCCACCCGGGGACACGGCCCGTGGCGGCGCCGGGTCTGCCTCGTGGACACGCCGGGGCTCACGGACCGGGTGCACCCGGACCCCGCACGGCGCCGGGCCCAGGCCCTGGCCCTCGAGCGGATTGCGGCGGCCGCCGGCCTCCTCCACGTCGTCGACGCCAGCCGGGCGGGACAGCAGGGGGAAGAGGCTCTCGCCGGCGTCGACCAGGCCCTGTCGCTCCTGGGCGCCCGGCGCGGGGGATACGCCGTGGTGGCGACGAAGATGGACCTGCCCTGGGCCGCCACCGGGCTCGTCCTGGTGCGCAGGTGCCTCCAGCCGGGGATCCTCGTGCCCGTCTCCGCCCTGACCGGGCAGGGGCTCGGCCTCCTCCGGCGGCTCCTGTGGCGTGGCCCCTGGCAGGCGGTTCCCGGGGCAGCCCGCGGTCACCGGACGAGTCTGAAAGCTTGACGCCCGGAAGCGGCGGTCATACGATAACGTTGCTGCACGACCGGAGGCGAGCCCCGTGGCCGACACATCCCCTCAGCGCGCCCTTCTCGTGGCCGTGGAAGCCGGCGGCGCGCCCCGTCGCGCCCGGCCGGAGGCGGACGAGCCGTCCCCGGAGGAGTCCCTGGCGGAGCTCCGGCTCCTGGCCGAGACCGCCGGGGCGCAGGTCGTGGGGACCGTGATCCAGAGCCGGCGCGAGTGGAGCCCCGCCACCCTGATCGGCGAGGGCAAGGCCCGGGAGATCGAGCGGCTGCGCCAGGAGCAGGGCTTCGACCTCGTCATCTTCGACGAGGAGCTGAGCCCGTCCCAGCAGCGGAACCTGGAGGCCATCATCAATTGCGGGATCCTGGACCGCACCGCCCTCATCCTGGACATCTTCGCCCGCCGGGCCCGGACCCGCGAGGCCCGGGTGCAGGTGGAGCTGGCGCAGCTGCAGTACCGCCTGCCGCGCCTGACCGGACGGGGCGTGGACCTGAGCCGCCTGGGGGGCGGCATCGGGACCCGGGGCCCGGGCGAGACGCGCCTGGAGATCGACCGCCGGCGCATCCGGGAGCGGATCGCCCACCTCCGCCGGGAACTGCAGGAGGTCGCGGCCCACCGGGAGCGCCAGCGCGCCGGCCGGGAAGAGAACCGCGTCCCGCTCGTCACGCTGGCCGGGTACACGAACGCGGGCAAGTCCACCCTGCACCGGCGGCTGGCGGGCAGCGACGCCTACGTGGAGGACCGCCTGTTCGCCACACTGGACACCATGGTGCGCCGCGTCGAGCCGCCCGACGGCGAGCCGCTGCTCCTGGCGGACACGGTGGGCTTCATCCGCAAGCTGCCGCACACCCTGGTGGCAGCCTTCCGGTCCACGCTGGAGGAGGTGGTCCGGGCCGACCTCATCCTCCACGTGGTCGACGTGAGCCACCCGGCCCGGGACCGGCAGATGGACGCGGTCCAGGCAGTGCTCGACGAGATCGGCGCGGGCGACCGGCCCCGGCTGGTGGTGCTGAACAAGCTCGACCGGCTCCGGGACATGCTGGGAGAGGACGGCGCGCGGGCCGAGGTGGAGCGGCTGCGGCACCGCTTCCCCGGGGCAGTGGCCGTGTCGGCCGTCACGGGCGAGGGGTTCCCGGAGCTGTCCCGGGCGATCCAGGACGCGCTCGGGCGCCGGCGCGCGGTGGTCGAGGCGCTGGTCCCGTATCCGATGGCCCACCTGGCCGCCTTCATCCACCAGCGGGGCCGGGTGCTGGCCGAGGAGTACCGGGCAGGCGGGGTCTTCATCCGGGCGGAGATGGAAACGTCGCTGGCGGACCGGGTGCGCGCCGCCCTGGGCCCCCCTGGGACGGCGCGGAACGGCCAGGGGGCGCCCGCCGAGCGGTCCGGGAGGTGAACGCGGAGCTGTACGACGCCGACGTCCTGGCAGAACTGGTGCCCGACCTGCCCGGACCCGTCCTCGCCGCCGCCCGGGCCGCCCTGGCCGAAGCGGAACCCTGGTGGCGGCGGGTCGCGTCCGTCGTCCTGCAGAACCAGGCCCGCGTCCTGGCAGCCTTCCAGGCGGCCGGCGTGGCCGAGCACCACCTCGCGCCCAGCACCGGCTACGGGATCGGGGACCCCGGCAGGGCGAAGGTGGAGGAGGTCTTCGCCCGGGTCTTCGGCGCCGAAGCGGCCCTGGTGCGCCCGCAGATCGTCTCGGGCACCCATGCCATCACGCTGGGGCTGTTCGCGGTCCTCCGGCCGGGAGACGAGATGATCGCCGCTGCCGGCACTCCGTACGACACGCTGCTCCCCGTTCTGCGCGGCGCGCCGGGCTCCCTCGCCGAGTGGGGCGTCTCCTACCGCGAGGTGCCGCTTGCCCCGGACGGCCGGCCGGACCTGGAGGCGCTGCGGCGGGCGATCGGGCCCCGGACCCGGGCCGTCTTCATCCAGCGCTCCCGCGGCTATGCCCTGCGGCCGTCGCTCACGGTGGCCGAGATCGGCCGGATCGTGGAGACCGTGCGCGGGGTCCGCGAAGACATCGTCTGCGTGGTCGACAACTGCTACGGCGAGTTCTGCGAGACGGCCGAGCCCACCGCCGCCGGCGCCGACCTCGTCTGCGGCAGCCTCATCAAGAACCCGGGCGGCGGGCTGGCGCCGACCGGCGGGTACGTGGTCGGGCGCGCGGAGCTCGTGGAGGCGGCCGCGGCCCGGCTCACCGCGCCGGGCATCGGCGCGGAGGTGGGGGCGAGCCTCGGCACCACCCGGCTGATCCTGCAGGGGCTCTTCCTCGCCCCGCACGTGGTGGGCGAAGCCCTCGCGGGCGCACACTTCGCGGCGGCCTTCTTCGCGCGCCTGGGGCTGAACGTGCGGCCCCGGGTTGACGAGCCCCGGACGGACCTCATCCAGGCTGTCGAACTCGGCTCCGCCGAGGCCCTCGTGGCCTTCTGCGAGGCCGTGCAGGCGGCCTCTCCGGTCGACTCGGGCGCCCGTCCCCGGCCCGAGGCCATGCCCGGATACGACGACCCCGTGGTGATGGCCGCCGGCACCTTCGTCCAGGGGGCGTCCATCGAGCTCAGCGCCGACGGCCCGCTCCGGCCGCCGTACGCCGCGTACTTCCAGGGCGGGCTCACGCGGGAGCACGTCGTCGTGGCGGCCCTGCAGGCGGCGGCGGCGCTCTGGCGGCGCGGGCTGATCCCGGCCGCCGGGGGGCATGCCGGAGGCGGGCCGGGAGCCAGGCTGTAAACGAACCTGACAAGCAGAGCAGGAGAAGTCCGCTTGGCAGCGAATCCGATACCGCTGTGGGTCTCGGACGGCTCCCGGGTGGCCGGTCGCCACGCGCCGTCCCGCGATCGGACTGGCTGAGTGCCCGACGAAACCGCTCAGGAGGGGTCGTGCAGTGCCGGAGCGTCCTCGCACCAAGGACGAGGTCATGGCGAAGGTCAAGGAGCTGGGGGTCCGCTTCATCCGCCTGCAGCTCACGGACATCCTGGGGATCACCAAGAACGTCGACATCCCGGTGAGCCAGCTGGGCAAGGCGCTGGACGGGCAGATCATGTTCGACGGCTCGTCGATCGAGGGGTTCGTCCGGATCGAGGAGTCGGACATGCTGCTGCGGCCCGACCCGTCGACCTTCGTCGTCTACCCCTGGCTGGAGAGCGGCGCCACGGCGACGGCCCGGCTCATCTGCGACGTGTACAACCCCGATGGCACCCCCTTCGAGGGCGATCCGCGCAACTGCCTCCGGCGCCAGGTCGAGGCAGCGAAGGCCATGGGGTTCACGTTCAACGTCGGCCCCGAGCCCGAGTTCTACCTGTTCGAGCGCGACGCGGAGGGCAAGCCGACGACCCGCCCGACGGACAAGGCGAGCTACTTCGACCTGGCTCCCCTCGATCAGGGCGAGGAAACCCGGCGCGACATCGTCGTGGCCCTGGAGAAGATGGGCTTCGAGATCGAGGCGTCGCACCACGAGGTCGGGCCGGGCCAGCACGAGATCGACTTCAAGTACGCCGACGCGATCACGACGGCGGACAACATCGCGACCTTCCGGTTCGTGGTGCGGACGATCGCCATCCAGCACGGCCTGCACGCCAGCTTCATGCCCAAGCCCGTGTACGGCATCCCCGGCAACGGCATGCACCTGCACATGTCCCTGTTCCGGGGGAACGAGAACGCCTTCTACGATCCGTCGACCCCCAACCAGCTGAGCGACGTGGCCATGCACTTCCTGGCCGGGCTTCTCCACCACGCCCCCGCCGTCACCGCGATCTGTAACCCGCTCGTGAACTCGTACAAGCGGCTGGTGCCGGGCTACGAGGCGCCCGTGCACATCGCCTGGTCCGAGCAGAACCGCAGCCCCCTCGTCCGCATCCCCGCCCGGCGCGGCCTCTCCACCCGGCTCGAGTTCCGGAGCCCGGACCCGTCCTGCAACCCCTACCTCGCCCTGGCCGTGACCCTGGCCGCCGGGCTCGACGGGATCCGCAAGCAGATGGAGCCACCCGCGCCGGTGCACCGCAACATCTACCGGATGACCGACGAGGAGCGCCGCGAGCTCGGCATCCGTCCCCTGCCCGGCAGCCTGGGTCAGGCCCTGGACGCGCTCCGGGAGGACGAGGTCATCCAGGAGGCCCTCGGCCCGCACATCTACGCGCACTTCCTCGAGGCGAAGGAGGTCGAGTGGGAGATCTACCGGAGCCAGGTGCACCAGTGGGAGCTGGACCAGTACCTCGGGGTGTTCTGAGGGCCCCTGCCTCCCGGCCCCGGGGGCGCCGAGGCGGGAGGATGGCCACGCGCCGTCTGACCCGGTATCGACGGGACCGGACCCTCGCGCTAGAATAGGACTACTAGACGTACTTGGCGCCGGTACATCCGGGGGGCGATCGCCATGCCGGACCTGGACTTCTTCGACCCCATCGCCTACTTCGAGCAGCGAACCCGGGAACTCGAGGAAGCGTGGACGACCAAGAAGGCGCGGCTCGAGCTCCTGCAGGCCAACCTGGACCGCCTCGAGCGGACCCTGGAACTCCTTGGCGAGCTTTCCGAGGAACACCAGCGGGCGCTCCAGGTCGAGGTCGCGGCGCTGGTCGAAGCACGGGAGAACACCCGGCGGACGATCGAGAACCTCGAGGTCGAGATGCAGCAGCTGCAGGCCAAGCTCACCGCACTGCGTGCGGCCCAGGCGCTCCTGGGCCCCGGCAGGAACGAGCCCGCACCGCCTGCGGCTGCCGATTCGGCGGAGCCGGGGGCCCGCCGGACCCGGAACGCCGGGCGCGGGCGCTGAGCCGGGAACTGCCCGATCCTGAAGAACGACCAGGGGCCAGCCGGAGACGGCTGGCCCTTCGGGTTCTCGCGCCCGGAACTCAGTCGAAGCGGCGGACGAGCCCGACCACCTTGCCGAGGATCGTGCACTCCCGGACGCGTATCGGTTCCAGGTTCGGGTTCTCCGGTTGCAGCCGGATGTGATCCACCTCGCGGAAGAAGCGCTTGACGGTGGCCTCCGGTTCGCCGGGCCCGGGCACCAGGGCCACCACGATATCGCCGTTCTGGGCGGCAAAGGTGCGGCGCACCAGCACGTAGTCGCCGTCCAGGATGCCCGCGCCGATCATCGAGTCGCCCTGCACGCTCAGGAAGAAGACGTTGTACTCTTCGTCCGGCCGCAGGAAGTCGGACGGCACCGGGAAGTAGTCCTCGATGTTCTCCGCCGCCAGGATCGGCTGTCCGGCCGTCACCCGGCCGACCACGGGCACGTTGACGACCCGCTTCACCGCCTTTGGCTCGTCATCCAGAACCTCGATCGCCCGGGGTTTGGTGGGGTCCCGGCGCAGATACCCCTTCTCCTCGAGCCGGGCCAGGTGGCCGTGCACCGTGGAGCTCGAGCTGAGGCCGATGGCCTCCCCGATCTCCCGGACCGAGGGCGGGTAGCCCTTGCGGCGGATCTGGTCCTTGATGAACTGGAGAACCTGGCGCTGCCGTTCGGTGAGGCGCTCCGGCATGTGGTGCCGCCCGGCCCGCCGCGGGGCTACGTCCCCGGCGACCAACCCGGGGCTCTGCGGGTCCGGACCGTTCACTCCTTTCCGTGCGGCTCGGTCCCTCACGGTACGGGGCCCGCGGCCTCTCCGGCCGGGGCTGGATCGCATTCTGGCACCAATTGTACCACAGGCTGGCTCGTCTGCAAACAGGTGTTCGAAATCGGGCGCGGGCACTTGCATCGAACGCCAGTTCGTGCTAGCATGATAGCGAACACCTGTTTCGGCGCACATGCATTCGCCCTGGGGCTACCTCACGGCCGGGAAGGCAAAGGCGGGTGGAGTCGGAGTGCGGCGCTCGCGTTCGAACCGGGAACGCCGGCGGCTATTGCGGCGCCTGGGAGTGGTGGCCGCCGCTGCCCTGATGCTGTGGGCCCTGGTGCCGCGAATCGTGGAGGCCATCGCCGGCGGGGCGCCGCGGCCCCGCATGGAAACCGTGGTCGTCTCGCCGGGAGACACCCTGTGGGGGATCGCGGTCCGCCTGTCCGGTGGTGAACGGGACGTTCGTGACGTGGTCTGGGACATCATGGAGGCCAATCACCTGCCGGACCCGCGCATCGAACCGGGGCAGGTCTTGCTCGTACCGGTTCCGAGCGGCGACCGGTAGGCTGCGCTGACCGTCCAGGGGGGAGCGCAATGCAGGCCGCTCTGGCAATCCGGCAGGATGCGGCGGGGCCGGGCGTCGCCCCGCTGCCGCCGGCGCTCGCCGGGGAGATCGACGAGATGCGGTCTCGCTTCGGGGAAGCCCTGATGCTGGCCCGCAAGGGCGACTACAGCCGGGGCGACGACCTCCGGGCCCTCGCCCGGGCGATCGGACGGCTGCTGGCCCGCGAAGCGCGGCGGCCCCCCGCCGAGCGCGGCCTGCCCATGCGCGAGCTGTCGATCGCGGTCGCCCGCCGCTTCCCGGAACTCTCGGATTGGGCGCTCGACAGCGCCCTGCGAGCCCGTCTGACCCGTTCCGGCACCCCGCGGGCCTGAAGCACCGTCGCCCGTCCGTCACGGGCGGCTTCTCGCGCCATCCGGCCCGCGCCCGAGAGAATTGGTGTCTCGCCGCATTGACACCGGGGCGCCGCAGACATACCATGCTAGTGACTTTTCGTAACGATAATCTTGTGCGTGGGCCGGGTGTGCTATGATAATCCCGACGTCCCGGGCCGGGAGGTGAACCCCCGTTGGCGGCGGCCGACACAGCCGGCATCGTCTGCCCGGAGTGCGCCACGGTCCTGTGGCGCGGCGGGCGTTTCTGCCATCACTGCGGCTGGGACAGCAAGAACGCCGCCGCCGGGGCTGCCGCCGCCCACGGAAACCCGGCCTACGGCCGGCCGGCGTGGAAACGCCGGACCATGGCGGCCATCACCTTCGTGACGCTGGGCCTCGTCCTGGCTCTCCTGCTGCGGCCCGGCGGGGGATCCCGGCGGACGGTGATCCCGGGCGCGCCGGCGCCGGACTTCGCGCTGACCGCTCTGGACGGCTCCACGGTCCGCCTCTCGGACCTCCGGGGCAAGGCGGTGCTCCTGAACTTCTGGGCGAGCTGGTGCCCCCCTTGCCGGGAGGAGATGCCCTACCTGCAGGAGGCGCAGGAGCGCTTCGGGCCGGAAGGGCTGGTGGTCCTGGCGGTCAACCTGGACGAGAGCCCGGTGGCCATCCGGTCGTTCCTGGAGCGGTACGGCATCCGCCTCCCCGTGCTCCTGGACAGGGATCTACACGTGACGGAGCAATACGGGATCATTCCCCTGCCCACGAGCTTCTTCATCGATCGCCAGGGTGTCGTTCGCAGCAAGGTAGAAGGCGCCATGGACCGGAACCGGGTCTTCTCGGAAGTCCGGCGCGTCCTGGCGCCGTAGGCGGACCGGTTGGAGGGGTGCGGTTGGAGACCGCGGCGCCAAGCATACTCTTCGCCTTCGGAGCCGGTGTGCTGTCTTTCCTCTCGCCCTGTGTGGTCCCGGTCTACCCTTCCTACATCTCGTACCTCACCGGGATGTCCCTCGGCGAGATCGAGGCGGGGGGGTCCAAGGCCCGAGCCCAGGTGATGCAGCACGCCATTTTCTTCATGCTCGGCTTCTCCGTGATCTGGGTCGCACTCGGCCTGGTCACCTCGGCCCTCTCCAGCCTGTTCTACTCGGGCCGCGGCGTGCTCCGGCTGGTCGGCGGGGTCATCATGGTCGCGATGGGGCTCGCCCTCCTCGGCGTTCTCCGGATCCCGCTCCTGCAGCGCGAGGCGCGGCTGCAACTCGCGCGGAAGCCGGCAGGCTACATGGGTTCCTTCGTGGTGGGCCTGGCTTTCGCGGCGGGCTGGACGCCGTGCATCGGACCCATTCTGACCGCCGTCCTCGCGCTGGCGGCGTCCCAGCCGGGGACAGGGGTTCCGCTGCTGCTGGCGTACTCCGTCGGGTTCGCCCTGCCCTTCCTGCTGCTCGCCTACGGGCTGGGCTCGGCCCGCTGGCTGGCCCGGTACAGTGGGATGGTCGAGCGGGTGGGAGGCGGCCTCATGATCCTGACCGGCGTCCTGCTGGCGACGGGACGCCTCGAGCGCATCCTGGCGTGGCTCATCGCCGTCACCGGCTTCTCCGGCTTCTGAGCCCGTCCTGCGTTGCAGATCCCGTTTCAAAGGAGCATCTCGCATGCCGACACAGAAGGGTACGGAATCATGACTTCCAGGTGGGGGACGAATGCACGTCAGAGAACTGGCCGCTACGGCTACCGGGCGTTGCCCGGCATGCGGCGCCGTCCTCCCTGGCGCACGCGGCGAAGCGCGCTTCTGCGCCGTCTGCGGCGCGGCGGTAGCCGGAGACGGGAACGCTGAAGCGGCTGCGGACGGCATCCATGCACGCGGCACCGCCCCACGGCCCACGCCGGGGGTGAGCACACCCGGGGGTGCCGGTACCCGGTCGGCGTGGACGGAGTTCCTCGACGCAGCCTGGGACTTCTTCGCCTCGACCCGCGTGGCGACCGTGATCATCTTCCTGATCGCGGTCGCGTCGATCGCCGGCAGCCTGATCGAGCAGGAGGGGCTGTACAACGACTGGCGCCCCCCCGAGCTCTACTACCCGGCGCGCTATGGCCCCTTCTGGGGCAACCTGTTCATGCAGCTCGGGCTGACCCACGCTTACAAGTCCTTCTGGTTCGTGTCGCTCGTCTACCTGGGCGTGATCAGCCTGATCGTCTGCAGCCTGCAGCGGCTCGTGCCGCTGCACCGGGCGCTGCAGCGGCCGCAGGCGGCCAAGCCGGAGTCGTTCGTGCGCCGCCTGCCGGTGGTTGCCGAGCTGCCCTCCGGCGGTGGGCGCCTCGAGGCTCTCGAGAAGCTGCTCCGCCGGCGTGGGTTCCGCGTCTGGACGGGGAAAGGAAGCCTGCACGCGGACCGGGGGCGCCTGTCGCGCTACGGGCCGTACGTGATCCACATCGGCCTCATCATCGCGGCGTTCGCGGCGACGTCGAAGGTCCTGCCGGGATGGGACGTGACTCAGGACCTGTGGGTTGCCGACGGCCAGACCGTGGCCATCCCGGGGACTCGCCTGGCCATCCGCAACGAGAAGTTCACCCTGGAGACGTACCCGTCCGGCATGCCGAAGGAGTACCGGACGGACGCGGTGCTGATCGACTCGGGACAGGAGGTCAAGCGGGCGGCCATCGAGGTGAACCACCCGCTGCGCTACCAGGGGTGGGAGATCTACCAGGCCTCGTGGCGGGAGGAGCCCGGCGTGGCGCTGTTCCGGCTGGTGGACAGGAATACCGGCCGGGTCCTCGATGACCTCGAGATCGACCTGAAGGATCCCGCGCCCGAGTACGCCACCCGCAGCCCCTACCGGGTGGTGGTGCGCGAGTACTACCCGGACTTCACCATCGACCCCCAGACCAAGCAGCCGACGAACAAGAGCCGGGACATCCTCAACCCGGTGTTCCTGCTGAGCTTCACGGACGAACGCGGCGCCGAGGTCGGCCGGCAGGCCGTCGCCGTGCTGATCGCGCCCGGGCAGGAGGTGCCGCTCTTCGCCTCGGGGCCCGTCTACCTCGAGCAGACGGGGCTCCGGACCCGCTGGTACACGGGGCTGAAGGCCCACCGCGACCGGAGTGTGCCGTTCATGTTCGCTGCACTCACGGTCGTGATGATCGGGATGGGGATGACCTTCTTCCTCTTCCACCGCCAGCTCTGGGCGGTGGACACCGGGGCGCGGATCGTCCTCGGCGGGTGGACCTACAAGAACCGGCTGGGGCTTCAGCGCGAGGTCGAGCGGATCGCCGGGGACATGGGCGGAACGGTGATCAAGGGCTACCGGGGACTCGCCAGTCCTGCGGCCGCGCCTGTCTCCCTGCCGGCGTCTGCCGCCCCCGCCCGGGCAGCGGAGGGTCCTGGCGGCGAGGATCTCCGGGTGCGAGGAGGCCAAAGTCATGCAGTCCACCTGGATTAGCCTGAGCTTCTGGCTCCTGGGGATTGCTTTCTTCAGCTACCTGGTCGCCAGCATCGCCTATGCGGCCGGAGTGATCGGGGCGCGCCGCGCCGCCGTGGTTCCCGCCCTGGCCGGCGCCGGGGGACCGGGGGCTGCCGCCGGCACGGCCTGGTACCGCACCGCGCCGGAGCTGGCGTTCCGGCTGCTCACGCTGGGGACGGCGGCGCACGCGCTCGGCATCCTGGCCCGCTGGCAGGGCGCCGGCCACTGGCCCACGTCCAACATGTACGAGTTCGTGGGCTTCATGGCATTCACCAGCATGCTCGCCTTCCAGGTGCTGTACCGGATGTACCGGCTCCCGGCCCTGGGCACCGTGGTGGCGCCCCTGGCGGTGGTGATCCTCGCCTACGCCTACGTGTTCCCCAAGGAGGTCAAGCCGCTCATCCCGGCGCTGCAGAGCTACTGGCTCTGGCTGCACGTGAGCACGGCGGCCCTGGGCGAGGGGTTCTTCGCCGTCGCCTTCGGCGCCGCCCTGCTGTACCTCGTCCGCACCCGTGACCGGGCCGGCAGGTGGGGTGCGGCGGCGCTCGAGGGCGTCCTCTGGGCCATTCTCACCCTGTTCGCCTTCACGGTCCTCGCCTACGGCCTGCGCAACGTCGCGGGGATGCAGTGGGTCTTCTCCCTGGACGGCAAGACGGTGCTCTACCACCTGCCCCCCGTGATCGGCCCGGCCGGGGCGGCGGTGGGGGAGAAGGGGACGCTGCTGGGCCTCCCGCTGCCCCTCGTGGCTGCGCCGGCCGCCCTCAAGGGGAAGAACCTGAACACGCTCCTGTTCTCCGTCCTCGCCGGCACCCTGCTGTACTACGCCCTGCGCGGGCTTCTCCTGCGCGGCCGTCCGCTCGGCGAGGGATTCGCAGGACTGGTCCGGGGGCTGGACGAGGACATCCTGGACGAGGTCAGCTACCGGGCCATCGCCATCGGCTACCCGATCTTCACCCTGGGCGGACTCGTGTTCGCCATGATCTGGGCCAAGGAAGCCTGGGGCCGCTACTGGTTCTGGGACCCCAAGGAGACGTGGGCGTTCATCACTTGGCTCACGTACTCGGGGTACCTGCACCTCCGCATCAACAAGGGGTGGGCCGGGCGACCGTCGGCCTGGGCAGCCGTCCTCGGCTTTGGCGTGGTCCTGTTCACCCTCATCGGGGTGAACCTCCTGATCGTCGGCCTGCACTCTTACGTGGGCGGCGACTGAGCGCGGCGGCTTTCGAACCGCCGGCGCGCGGCTCGCTCGAAAGCCGGGGCGCCGTCGGGAGCGGGCCCGGGGGCTACCCGGGCCTTCTCTCGCGCCGTATACGGGCATTCCGGCCGCCGCAGACTAGCGGCCGGGAGGTGGCGCCCAGTGGCGAAGAAACCCAGGAGCGCCGAACAGGTCCGGTACCACCAGCTCGTGAGCGCCCGGGAGCCCCGTCCCCCCCGCCTTCGCAACGCGCTCATGGCGTTCGGAGTGGGCGGCCTGGTCAGCGTGCTCGGCCAGGCCCTCACCGACTTCTACCGGCTGACCCTCGGACTCGACAAGAAGGCGGCGACGGGCCCCGCCGTGGTGACCCTGATCTTCGTGGCAGCCCTGCTCACGGGCCTCGGCGTGTTCGACCGCCTGGCCAAGTACGCCGGTGCCGGGCTGGCCGTCCCCGTCACCGGCTTCGCGAACTCCATCGCCGCCTCCGCGCTCGAGTTCAAGCGGGAAGGACTGGTCCAGGGCGTCGGCAGCAAGATGTTCATGCTGGCGGGGTCGGTCATCACCTTCGGGGTCGTCACGGCCTTCGTCGTGGCGCTCCTCGCCACGCTCATCCCGGGGTGATACCGGTGGCGGAGAAGCGACTCGGACGCCAGACCGTCGCGTTCCAGAACCCGCCGGTGATCGTCGGGATGGCGGCGGTGGCGGGCCCGAAGGAAGGGGAGGGGCCTCTCGGCGCCGACTTCGACCACGTCTACCGGGACGTGACCCTCGGCCAGGACAGCTTCGAGAAGGCCGAGCGCGAGATGATGAAGAACGCCTGCCTGACCGCCCTGCAGAAGGCGGGGCTCACGCCGGCGGACGTGGATTTCTTCCTCGCCGGCGACCTCCTGAACCAGATCATCACGGCCAGCTTCACCGCACTCGAGATCGGGGCACCCTATCTCGGGGTGTACGGTGCGTGCTCGACGTCGGCCGAAGGGCTGGCGCTGGCGGCCATGCTCATCGACGGCGGGTTCGCCCGCCGGGTGCTGGTCGCCTGTTCGAGCCACAACGCGACGGCCGAGCGCCAGTATCGCTATCCGGTCGAGTACGGTGGGCAGCGCAAGCCGTACAGCCAGTGGACCGTCACGGGGGCCGGGGCAGCGGTGCTGTCGCGGGAGGGCGAGGGCCCGCGGGTCACCCATGCCACGCTCGGGAAGGTGTTCGACCACGGGGTGAAGGACCCGTACAACCAGGGAGCCGCGATGGCGCCGGCAGCGGCGGACACGATCGTCCGCCACCTGCTCGACACCGGGCGGCGGCCGGAGGATTACGACCTCATCGCCACCGGTGACCTCGCGCGCTTCGGGCACCAGCTCGCCCGGGAGTTGGTGGCGCGGGACGCCGGGATCACTCTGGGCGACAACTTCACGGACTGCGGGATCCTCATCTACCGGGAAGATCAGGGCGTCCACTCCGGGGGCAGCGGGTGCGCCTGCTCGGCCGTGGTCACGTTCGGACACTTCGCCCGGGAGATGGAGCGGGGGCGGATCCGGCGCCTCCTCCTGGTGGCGACGGGAGCCCTCCTGTCCACCACCAGCGCCCAGCAGGGCGAGAACATCCCGGCGGTGGCGCACGGCGTGGTGATCGAGGCCAGATGATCTACTTGAAGGCGTTTCTGGTCGGCGGGCTGATCTGCCTCATCGCCCAGCTGATCCTGGACAACACGAAGTACACGAACGGCCACGTGCTGACCGGCCTCACCGTCGCCGGCGGAATTCTCGGGGGCCTGGGGCTCTACGACCGTCTGGTCGACTTCGCCGGCGCGGGGGCCACGGTCCCGATCTCGAGCTTCGGCAACGCCCTGGTCCAGGGGGCTCTCATGGAAGCCCGTGCCCACGGCCTCGTGGGCATCCTGACCGGGATGTTCGAGATGACGTCGAGCGGCATCGCGGCCGCCATCGTGTTCGGCTTCCTGACGGCCCTGGTGTTCAACCCGAAAGGATGATCTCGACGAGGGGGAGGCCGCGTTGACGATCCAGCAGGACCTCCAGAAGGCGATCGCGGGCGCCCTGCAGGCGCAGGGAGCGTACGCCATGTTCGCCGAGTCCACGCAGGATCCGGCCGCCAAGGCGATGTTCACGGAGATGCGCCAGGACATGGAGCGGCACGTGAAGATCCTGGAGTCCCGGCTGCAGTACCTCAACCAGAACAACCCGCTCAACCAGCAGCAGCAGAAGCAGCAGCAGGAGCAGGCCAGGGCCCAGCAGAAGGCCCAGCAGGTGTGAAAGGGGCGCGTCCTTCATGGACGCGCCCCTTGCAGTTCGAACCAGAACACAGCGGGTCTGTGGATAAGTCTGTGGAAACTGTGGACCGTTGTTCGCATCTTCATGACAATCTCTATCGCTGAGGACAACCGTCATGGTCATGGCGTATAGCTCGTCGCTCAGTGCACGGTGTCTCCCCCGGCCCTTCCGTTCCCGCGTGCCGCGCGGAGGGACGCGTGGAGATCGGCGAGGCGCCGTTGAAAGCGCTCCAGTTCACCCTGCTCCACCAGCGGCCTCAGCTCGGCCAGGGCCGCCCGCGCCGCTTCGAGGTGCCCCTGCAGGGCCGGGTCGCCGCCGGCGTCCGCCTCGGCCCGCGCCAGGTCGGCCGCCGCCTGTTCGATGGCCCCGGCCGCGCTCTCGTACAGCCCGAGGTGGTCTTCGACCTGGGGCAGCCGGACCGCGAGGTCCTCGGCCTTGTGGCGGGCGGCGACGGGGTTGCCGGTGGCCAGGTCGGCACGAGCCCGGTCGAGGAACGCCCTCAGGCTCTCGACGTGCCGCCGCGCCGGTACGGCGAAGCCAAGGCGGGCCTCGACCGTCTCGAGCCGGCGACCGAGCGCCTCCACGCGCCCGGCCGCCTCCTCGACGGCCGCCGGCCCGGCCTCCCACTCGGCGCGGAAGGCGGCGAGCTGCGACTCCAGGCGATCCAGAGCTGAGGTCACCTCGCCCAGGCGGCGGCGCACCTCCTGTTCCCTCTCGCGCAAGACGCTCCAGTTGCCGCGGGCGGCGGCCTCCCGGATCGCCTCCATGAGCCCGGCGACGGTCCCATGCGCGCGGGATGCCTCCTCGAAGGCGCGCTCGACCGCGGCAAAGGCGGAGGCCGTGCGCCCGCTGCCCTCCCGGGCGCGGTGGACGGCGTCGAAAAGGTCGACGACGCGTTCCGCCACCCGGCCGTACGCCTCGTTCAGCGAGCGCAGCCGGTCCTCGTGGCGTCTGCGCCGCTCCCGTTCCGCCTGGCGCCAGTTCCACCCCACGCCTAGCGCCACCCCCGCCAGGACCGCCAGCCACACCCAGGTCAACCTGCGTCCCTCCCCGGCCGGTTCCCCTGTCCCGGGAACACCGGGGGACCCGGCCGACGCCTATCCGGTAAGAGGACGCGACGAACCCGGCTCCGGGTTCGGATCAGGCCGGCAGGCGGAGGCCACGCAGCGGTAGATCTCCCGGGCCACCGCCCGGTGGCCGATGCCGTTCGGGTGGATGTCGCCCAGGAGCACCCAGGTCCGGGTGGGCTCCCGGCCGTCGATGGCGGCGCACGCCTCGGCCACGACCAGCCGGTGCGCGCGAGCGAGGTCCGGGTCCCGGATCGTGCGATTGATCGCTTCGATGAACCGCTCGGCCTGCTCCCGCTTGGGGTGCCCGGCCGGGTAGGGGTTGTAGAGCGTGACGGCCACGAGGGTGGCCCCGGGGTTCAGGGCCCGGATCCTCTCGACCGCGGCCCTCCAGTGGGCCGGGAACCGCGCCGCCGCCGCTTCGAGGCAGTCCGGGTTCTCGCGGCAGCGGAGGAGGTCGTTGCCGCCGATGCAGAGGGTGATCACCTCCGCGCCACGGATCTCGTCCCGCAGGCTCTCGCTCTGGTCGAGGGCCCGGAGGAGGCCGGGGCTCGTCATCCGGATGCGGCCGAGGTTCACGTAGCGGACCGGCCTCCCGAGCCGGCGGAGGAGGCGCGCGACGTGGTCGGCGAACCCGAAGCCGTAGAACGCGCCGATGCCGGCGGTCAGGGAGTCACCCAGGGCCACGTACCGGATCGGCGGACCCGGGCGCCGCGACGCCGCCAGCAGCGCGAGCCCGCTGAGCGCCAGGATGAGCCGGGAATCCCGCAACGGGCTTTCCCCCTTTCCCGCCTCCGCTCACCAGTGTATGGCCCGCACCGGCGCATGGCCCGGCGCGCGGCGGAGTCAGGGGCCCGGGACAGGGTCGGCGGGCGGCACCGGCGAAATCCTTTTCATTCCGCGCGAAAGGGGAGTGCAAGGTGACTGGCGTCGTGATCGCAGCCGGCGCCCGCACGGCCTTCGGCACCTTCGGGGGGCGGCTCAGCCGGGTGCCGCTGGTCGAGTTCACCGCGGAGGCCATCAGGGGGGCGCTTCACCGTGCCGGGGTGAGCGGGGACGAGGTCGACGAGGTCGTCATGGGCCAGGTCTACCAGGCGGGCTTCCGCGCCAACCCCGCCCGGCAGGCGGCCCTGCGGGCGGGGGTCGCCATCGGGGCCCCCGCCAGCGTGATCAACCAGCAGTGCTCCTCGGGGTCCCGGGCGGTGCAGATCGGGGCGGACCAGATCCAGCTCGGGCGCGCGGAGATCGTGGTGGCGGGCGGCATGGAGGCGATGAGCCAGGTTCCGTTCCTGCTGCTCGGCCACCGCTGGGGCCACCGCCTCGGCGCGGACACGTTGCAGGACGGGCTTCTGTGGGACGCCCTCCAGGACCCGTTCATCGACCGGCACATGGGCGTGACGGCGGAGATCGTCGCCCGGGAGCGGGGGATCACCCGGGAGGAGGCCGACGCCTTCGCCCTGCGCTCGCAGGAGCGGGCGGCGCGGGCGATCCGGGAGGGCCGGTTCCGGGACGAGATCGTCCCGGTCAAGGTGCCCGGCGAGAAGAAAGGGGAGGAGGTGCTCTTCGAGGAGGACGAGCACCCCAAGCCATGGACCACGGCCGAGGGCCTGGCGAAGCTGCGGCCCGCCTTCGAGGAGGGGGGCATCTGCACGGCCGGGAACTCCTCCGGGATCAACGATGGCGCCGTGGCGCTGGTGCTCATGAGTGAGGAGACGGCCCGCCTGCGCGGCATCCGGCCGCTGGCCCGCCTGGTGGCGTCGGTGAGCGTGGCCGTGGAGCCGCGCGTCATGGGGATCGGGCCCGTGCCGGCGATCCGCAAGCTCCTTCAGGTGACCGGGCTGGGGATCGGCGACGTCGACCTCTTCGAGATCAACGAGGCGTTCGCCGCGCAGGTCCTGGCCTGCACCCGCGAGCTCGAGCTGCCCGAGGACCGGGTGAACGTGAACGGCGGGGCGATCGCGCTCGGCCACCCGGTAGGGGCGACCGGGGCCCGACTCATCCTCACCCTGGCCCACGAACTGCGCAGGCGAGGACTGCGGCGCGGCATCGCCTCCCAGTGCGCCGGCGGCGGCCCGGCCATGGCCACTCTGATCGAGATCCCGGACTGAGCTCCGGGCCCGCAGGCGGACCCGGGCGCGAGGGGAGCCGCCCGGCACCGTGGCCGCCGGCGGCTCCCTCCGTGCGCCTTCCTGCGCCTCCCCTCGGGCAGGGCGGTGTCAGGACATGGGTACCTGCCGCAGGATCCGCCCCTCGATCCGGTTGAAGATGTCCTCCAGGTCGGGCCCCGTGATCGTGAGCCCATGGTTCTTGAGGCCCACGACGGCCCGGGCCGGGTCCGGCGCCTGCCGCACGAGGTCGGCGACCGCCTGCCCCAGCTCGAGGGTGCCGCACGGATAGTTGATCTCCGTGGACCGGACGCCTTCCATCCAGGCGTGGACGTGGACGATCGCGCCGACCTGCGGATGCTCCGTGTAGATGAGCCAGTGCTCGATGGCGTCCACCGAGACCCGCCGCGGCTCGATCCCCGGCGGCACGCTGAGACGGATCGCGTTGTGCTCGGGGTCGTACCCCTTCACGAGGAGGATGTCCTGACCGATCACCCGCAGGTCTGCCTTGTTGACCCCGCTGGCGCTCATCCAAAACGTGTTCCCCTCGTGACGGGCGCTGAGGTTGCCGTAGCTCAGCCCCCCGATCCCGTACAGGCGCTGCACGTGGCGGAAGTCCCGCGCCGGCAGGAGTTCCTGGATGGGGAACGGCGCGGGAAGCAGGTCGAGCGCGTCCAGGCGCTGCCCGGCACGCCGCAGCGCCTCCGTGGTCTCGTTGCCGTTCCAGAGCGCCTCGGGCAGGTCCGGATCGAAGATGTTGTTCACGACCAGGTTCGAGCACGCCAGAGGCAGGAGCCGCTCCCGCACCCGGGCGAAGAAGCCTGCTTCGTCCCCCGGCGTGAACGGGATCGGGTAGGTCCCCCGCTCGAGCGTCACGAAGTGGAGCTCGAACGAGTCGCCGCCATTCACCAGGTACAGGAGGAGGTTCGACAGGGAGCGGATCAGGATCGGGTACCCGGCCCGGAGAATGTCTTCAGGACGCTCCTGCACCTCCGTGAGGGACACGACGAACGTGGCCTGGGCCTTGCGGCGGAAGGGGCGGGGGCGTGCGGGATCGACGACGTTCAGGACCAGGCGGAGGTCCCCCTGCGGGACGGCCACGTACCGGTGGCCGGCCTCCTCGAGGGACGCCTTGAGCCCCTCGACGAGCCAGCGCAGGCGGCTGCTGCCGGGCTCCCCGGCGATTCCGAAGGTGACGGCCGTACCCGGACGGGAGGCGGGCCCCACGCCCCGAGCCCGCAGTGCCTCCTGAAATGCGCTCACGCGAGTCCCCCCTCGTTGGCAGTGATGCGCTACACCTGGTTAGCTTCTCCGGGTGGCTGCCCACCCCCTGCCGCAACCTGCCATTGCGCATCCTGTCCGGCCGGGAGCCGGGCTATACCCGACCCACCCGTCCGGTGACGCTCCGCGGGTCGAGGAGGCCCATGCGCTGCCGGATTTCCATCAGCTTGGGCCCGGCCACTGCCTGCGCCCGGGCCGCGCCTTCGGCCAGCACGTCCTCCAGCGTGCCGGAGTTCATGAGCTCATGGTACCGGCGCTGGATGGGCTCGAGGGCGGCGACGACCACGTCCGCCAGGTCGGACTTGAACTGGCCGTAACCCTTGCCGGCGTACCGCTCCTCGAGGGCGGGAATCGGCTCGCCGGACAGCAGCGAGTAGATCTGGAGGAGGTTGGAGATCCCCGGCTTCTCCTCCTCGTCGTAGCGGACCTCCCGCCCCGCGTCCGTCACCGCCCGGCCGATCTTCTTGCGGACCGCGTCGGGCGGGTCGAGCAGGGTGATGTAGCCGTTCGGGTCGGGGTCGCTCTTGCTCATCTTCCTGCGCGGGTTCTGCAGCGACATGATCCGCGCCCCGACCTGGGCGATGGCCGGCTCCGGCACGGTGAACGTGGGGCCGTAACGCTGGTTGAACCGCTGGGCGAGGTCCCGGGTCAGCTCCAGGTGCTGCTTCTGGTCCTCGCCAACGGGCACGAGGTCCGCGTCGTAGAGGAGGATGTCCGCGGCCATGAGCGTCGGGTAGGTGAAAAGGCCCACCGAGACGCTCTCCTTGCCCTCGGACTTCTCCTTGAACTGGGTCATGCGCCCGAGCTCCCCGAAGTGGGCGATGCACTGGAGGAGCCAGCCGAGCTCCGCGTGCGCCGGCACGTGCGACTGGACGAACAGGGTCGTCCGGGCGGGGTCGAGGCCCACCGCGATGAACAGGGCGGCGACGGCGAGGGTGTTCCGCCGCAGCTCCTCCGGGTCCTGCGGCACGGTGAGCGCGTGCAGGTCCACGACGCAGTAGAAGCACTCCGCCCGGTCCTGCAGCTCGACGAAGTGGCGCATCGCCCCGAGGTAGTTGCCGAGAGTCAGGCTGCCGCTCGGCTGGACACCCGAGAAGACACGTGGCATGGTTGGCCTCCTGCTGCGCGTTCTTGGCGACCATTGTCGCGCGAAACGGCACGAAATGCACGCGTTTCCGCCCGGAGGCACGCGCCGGGGGGAGCGGCGCGCCGGGCGCGAAACGGCGCCGGAGGGCCGACCTCTGTCGGATCGCCCTCCGGCGCCACGGCGTGGAGGTCCGGGGCGGATTCGAACCGCCGAATAAGGGTTTTGCAGACCCTTGCCTTACCGCTTGGCTACCGGACCGCGGCGTTCACTTCCTTGCGGCCACCTCATTGTACCACCTGCCGGCCGGGCGGCGCAACCGCACGAAAACGGCGGACAGGCCGCCCGGCTATTCCGCGCCGGCTGCAGCGGCCTGGACGAGCCGCTGCACCAGCACGAGCTCCGGCAGCGGCCCGGCGAAGCCCGTGCGGCCGCCGACCACGAAGTACGGCACCGTGCCCACCCGGAAGCGGTCGAGGTAGGACGGCATCGCGCCGGCGTCCACGACGGCAGCCTTGAGCCCGCCAGCCGCCATGGCGAGCCGGTGGGCCAGGGCGGCGGCGTGGGCGCAGCGCGGACAGTCGGGCGCCACGAGGACCTCCAGGAGCAGCGGGCGCCGGAGCCGTGCGAGTTCCCCGGCGGCAAGCGGCGACACCGGCCGCCGCCCGCGGGAGAGGTCCACGACGTCCTGCACGAGGACGTCGACCTCGAGACCCTGCGGGACGGTGCGGAACCACACCCCCCGGTCGGCCCCGGCGGCGTCCGCCAGCGCCAGGGCCAGGGTGCCGTCGGCGCCGTCCGGGCCGTTCGTCTCGAGCCACGAGACGTGGATGAGGGGCGACAGGCGGGCGAGGTCCGCGGCGAGGTCCCAGGCCGCCCCGGGATCGGGCCCCCGCACGCCGACCCGGAGGTGGACGTCCACCACCATGTCCGCCAGCTGCCGCGCCGCCCGCTCGATCTGGGCGCGTGTCAGGTAGGCCATCGGGGAGATCGTATACCCCTGGCCGTACCCCTGTCAACCGGCCGCCGGCCCTGTGGCCCCCGCCGGCCCTCAACGTACGATCGCCACGCAGTGCCAGCGCACCGACCGCGGGCAGGGCGGCCGCACGGCGGCGCGGGCCGTCTGCGGGCCTGTCCGGTGGGTCTGGGAGAACGAGGTCGGCTGGGTGAAGAGCACGGCAGGGCGTCGGCTCCCGGCCGCCGTCGGGGCGGTTTCCCCGGGGTGAGCGGGCGGCCGTGCCTCGGACCCCGCCTCGGCGGGTGTGGGCTCGCTGGGGCGTGGCTCTCCGGGCTCCGGCTGGGACGCGGCCCGGGCGGTGGTCATCACCGCGCTCCCGGCCGCCGCCGTCACACGGCTCGCCGAGGCGATCCCGACAACGTCGCGGGCGTTCACGTAGGTGACGGGACCGGCCCCGGCCAGGACCAGGGTGTCGCCCGCCGCAGCCGCCAGGACGCCCTGCAGGGTCAGGCCGCCGGCGAGGGCGATCTGCACGGGCTGGCCGACCATGCGATCCAGGACGTGTGCCAGGCCGGTGTCCGGGCGATCCTCACCCCCGGCCAGCACGGGGAGGGGGAGGTGGCGCGCGCGGACGGGGCCGGCGAGGGCGGGAGGGGCGGCCCTCACCCGGGGGGGGTCGGGAGCCGGGCGGGTGACCCGGGTCGAGAGCAGCACGGGGGTCACCTCCTACGCGCGGCCCCGGTCGTCGAGGCGCCGCACCGCCCGGATGTCGGCCACGTTGATCCAGACGACCTGCCCGTCGGCGGTGCACAGGACGAGGAGATCGTCCGTCAGCGCCGCGACCCGTCCCACCTGGCTCGACTGGTCGAAGAAGACCTGGACGCGGTCGCCGGTGAGGTGGTCGAGGAGCGACCGGATGTTGAGCACGGCCATCAGTGACTCACCTTACCTGCGCCGGATGGTGGACCCCCTCGTCACATACACTATGTAAACCAACCGGCGACGTGCTCCCGCCCCCTGGCTCCCGGATCGCCGCGCGGCCGGGGTGCGGCGCCACAGGGCCGCCCGCAGGGCCCAGTATACGGCGGGCCGGTCCCGGATGTGCCGGGGTCGTGCCAGGACACGACGCGGACGGCGTCGAACAAACTGGACGACCGCCGGCACGCCCGAAGCCGGCCCCACCGGCCACCGCCGGGAGCCTCCGGGCCGGACGGGTGGAGGAACGAAGGGAGCAGGACATGCAGTCACGACACCGGTTCGCCGTGGCGCTCGTCTTCATGGCGCTCCTCGTGCAGGCCGGGTGCCTGCGGGCCGCGGGCGACCGCCGGGAGCCCGCGGGCCGCCCCCTGACCGTCGCAGCGGCGGCGAACCTCCAGCAGGCGTTCACCGAGATCGCGGCGGGTTTCGAGGCATCCACCGGGGAGAAGGTGGTCCTGACCTTCGGCGCGAGCGGGCAGCTGGCCCGGCAGATCGAGAACGGGGCGCCCGTCGACGTCTTCGCCTCGGCCGACGTGGGGTACGTGGACGCCCTCCTGGCCCGGGGGCTGATGATCCCCGACACCCGGGTCCTCTACGCGCGCGGCCGGATCGTGCTCGTCGCGAACCGGGCCGCCGCGGTCGAGGTCCGTGACCTGGCCGCGCTTGCGGATCCCCGCATCCGGAAGGTCGCCATCGCCAACCCGGCTCATGCCCCGTATGGCGCGGCGGCGAGGGAGGCGCTCACGCGGGCCGGGATCTGGGAGAAGGTGGAACCCAAGCTCGTGTTCGGGGAGAACATCCGCCAGACGCTCCAGTTCGTCCAGACCGGCAACGCCGAGGCGGGCATCGTCTCGCGGTCCGAGGCCGGGGTGCCGGAGGTCGTCGCGTCCCCGATCGACGACCGCCTGTACTCGCCCCTCAACCAGGCGGCCGCGGTGGTGAAGGGCACCCCCAGGGAGGGGGCCGCCCGCCGGTTCCTGCAGTTCGTCGTCGGCCCGGAGGGGCAGGCCGTTCTCGAGAAATACGGGTACGCACGCCCGGAAGAGGGGGCACGATGAGAGGCGTCGACTGGTTTCCGCTCTACCTTTCCCTCAAGGTGGCCGCCCTGGCGACCCTGGCTGCGCTGGCGGTCGGGGTGCCGCTGGCCTGGCTCCTGGCCAGGCGCCGGCTTCCCGGCGCCGACCTGCTGGCCGCCCTGGTCACCCTGCCGATGGTCCTCCCGCCCACGGTGCTGGGCTACTACCTGCTCCTGGTGATCGGCCGCCAGAGCCCGCTCGGCCGGCTGCTGGAGGGGCGCTGGGGCATCACCCTGGTCTTCACGTGGCAGGCGGCTGTCCTCGCGGCGACCGTCGTGGCCGTTCCCCTGGTCGCCAGGTCGGCCCAGGCGGCCTTCGAGGCGATCGACCCCCGGCTCGAGGCGGCGGCCCGGACCCTCGGCCGCTCGGAGGCGTCGGTCTTCCTCACGGTCACGATGCCCCTCGCCTGGCGCGGCATCGTCGCCGGGGCGGTGCTCGCGTTTGCCCGCGCCATGGGGGAATTCGGAGCGACCCTCATGGTGGCGGGGAACATCCCCGGGCAGACCCAGACCCTCTCCGTGGCGATCTACGACGCGGTGCAGGCCGGGAACCAGCCGCTGGCGGCCGCCCTGGTAGTGGTGATCAGCGTGGTGACGGTCGCCATCCTGGCGGTCGTGGGGCGCTTCGCCCGGCTCACGGGGTGGTGAGCCCGTGCTCGCGTGCCGGATTGCGAAGGACCTCGGCAGCTTTCGCCTGCACGTGAACCTCGAGGTCAAGGACCACGTCGTGGCGCTCTTCGGGCCCTCGGGCTCGGGCAAGAGCATGACGCTCCAGTGCATCGCCGGTCTGGTCACGCCCGACGCCGGTCGCATCGAGATCGGGGGCCGCGTGGTGTTCGATTCCGGGACCGGCGTCAACCTGCCGCCGGAGCGCCGGAACGTCGGGTACGTGTTCCAGAACTACGCCCTGTTCCCCCACATGACGGTGGCCGGGAACGTCGCCTACGGCCTGCACCGCCTGCCCCGGCAGGAGCGGGAGGCGCGGGTCCGGCAGGTGCTGCGCGCCGTCCGCCTGGAAGGGCTCGAGCGCCGGCGGCCGCACGAGCTTTCCGGCGGCCAGCAGCAGCGGGTCGCCCTGGCCCGGGCGCTGGTGACACGGCCGGCGGCACTTCTCCTGGACGAGCCCTTCGCCGCGCTCGACAGCATCATCCGCAGCCGGCTCCATCGCGAGCTCCTCGAACTCCTGCAGGAACTCCCCATCCCGACGCTCCTGGTCACCCACAACCTCGAGGAGGCGTACGCGCTGAGCCGGGAGATCGCCGTCTACGAGGGCGGACGGGTGCTCCAGTTCGGGCCGCGCGACGAGGTGTACTACCGGCCGGCCTCAAAACCCGTCGCCCGCTTCGTCGGGGTGAAGAACTTCCTGCCCGGCCGGGTGGAGGAGGTCACGGAGCGGTACACCCGCGTGGCCGGTCCCGGCGGCCTGACGCTCTGGGGCCCGCCGGGGCCCTTCGCACCGGCACAGCGGGTGGAGTGCTGCATCCGCCCGGAGCACGTGATGCTGGTCCGCAAGGAGCAGGCCGGCGAGCCGCCCAGGCCGGGCGAGACGCGGATTCCGGGCGCCATCGTGCAGGAGGTCGTGTACGGGGGTCACGTGAACCTGCTCTTCGAGCCGTGCGCGCGGGCCGCGGGGGTGCGGCTCCCCAATCTCCACATCACGCTCCCCACGTACATGTACGACCGGCTGGCCGTCGGGACGGTGAAGCAGTGGACCGTCGCGCTGAAGGCGGAATTCGTCCACGTCCTTCCTGACACGGCGTGAGAACCGTCACGGCCTGAGCTGGCCGGACCGGGCGAGGTCCAGCCGTCCGTAGAGCACCCGGGGGCCGCGCGGCGCCGTGCCGTAGGGGTCCGGCTCCCGGGACACGCCGAGGCTGTCGACCGGCACGTCGTCGGGGACCCAGATGGCGAGGCTTCCGCTGCCAGAGGCGTCGACGATGAAGACGCCGCCGCTTCGCCGCTCCTGGCCGTGGATGAGCCAGAGCTGGTAGGCCTCGCCCGGCTCCAGGCGGGGCAGGCCCCGGGCGACGAGCCGGATCCACCGCCCGCGGCGGCCGGGGTCGAGGTACGTCGCCACCTCGGCCACCGCCCCCGGCGCCGCCGGGGTCGCGGCCAGCACGACCTCGACCTCCCCGAGCGGCCCCGTGGCGGCAGCGGAAGGGGAAGCGGCCGCCTCCAGGAGCGCCAGCCGCCGGCTCAGCCGGTTCACCTGCCAGAGCGCCCCGCCGAGGCTCAGGACCCACACGGCGGCCGCCAGGGCGATCCACGGCCGCCATCCCCGGAGCCGGACCCACCCCGGCAGCCGGAGCCACCCCCGCAGCCCGGCCGGCGTTCCCGGGCTGCCCGGCCTCCCTGCGCCGGGCAGGCCGGCACCGACCGGGGGCCGGCCGCCGGCGTCCGCAGCGGCCAGGGCGAGGATGCGCTGCCGGAGGTGGGGGGGTGGCGCCTGTTCGGCCGCGGCGTACGGGAGCAGGGACACGACGGCCAGCGCCTCCTCGTACCGGAGCCTGCAGGCCGGGCAGGTCGCCAGGTGGCTGCGCACCGTTTCCTCCTCGTCCCGGGGGAGAGCTCGCAAGGCCAGCGCGGCGATGCTTTCAGTGAAGGAACATTCGCGTTCGCTCATCATCGTCGGCCCCCTTCGGACCGGGCGCGAGGAGGGCGGCCCGGAGCGCCTCCAGACCCAGTCGCAGACGGCTCTTGACGGTGCCGAGCGGGATCCTGAGCTCGGCGGCGATCTCGCGGTGCGTGCGTGCGCCGAAGTAGGCCATCTCCAGCGCCTGGCGCTGCTCCGGCGGCAGCCGGCCGAGCGCCTCCTGGACCTGCAGGCTCAGCACCGAGCGCAGGGCAGCCTCCTCGGGCGCGGCGGGGAACCCGGCCCGGCCGTCCGGCGAGGACAGGGCCGTCTCGCGCCGGCGCGCCCGCAGCGCATCCACGGTCAAGTTGTACGCGATGTGGAGGATCCAGGTGCCGGCCTCGCCCCGCTGGGGATCGTAGCGCGCCGCCTGCCGCCAGACCCGCAGGAAGACCTCCTGGGTGACGTCCTCTGCGGACTGGGCGTCCCCGAGCATCCGGAGGGCGAGCGAGTAGACCGGGCGGGCGTAACGGTCGTACAGGTCGCCGAGGGCGCTCCGATCGCCGGCGGCCAGCCGGGTGACGAGCGCCGCGTCCGTTTCGCTCATCTCACTGTCCTCCAGGGGCGTACAGCCCGGCGGCCCCAGGGCTTCCCCAGGGGCCGCCGGGCCATGCCGGGCGTAGGTGGCCGCCGGGCGGTCAGTGGCCCTCGACGGTGACCTTGACGGTCTTGGTGGCTTCGTCGAAGGCGTAGTGGTAACCGAAGTTGTCGGCCAGGAACTTCAGCGGGACCTGCGCCCGATCCTTCACGATGTGGACGGGACCGGACAGGGGGCTGGACCCGCCACCGGAGAGGATGTTCACCTCGGCACTGCCCACGGTCAGGATGAAGTGCTGCCCGGCCGGGCCGAACACGTGTACCTGCCTCTTTTCGCCGTCCCAGTCGACCTTGCCTCCCCAGGCTTCCACGACGGCCCGGACCGGGACCCAGACCTGGTTGTCCTTGAACACGTGGACGGGAACCTCGAGGGTGACGTCCTTCTCGGCGATCCGAACCTGGGTCGAGCCTACCACGAACGTGCCGCTCGCATCGTGGGCGAAGGCCGTCAGGGCCGTGCCCAGGGTGAGGAAGGCGGCCAGCCCCAGCGCAACACCGAACCTGCGCACTGCACGCTGTACCCCCAATCGGCGGATGGATGATGTTCACCTGGACATACGGGGCACGACGGGGGATGGATCACATGGGGGATGAAAAAGTTCGGTGGGGGGCAGCGTCCGCCCCGCGGCGCGACCCCAGGCTTACTTGTCCGGAGCCTTTGTACGCATCCCGCTGCGCGCCCCGGTCGCTCGCATGGTGCGGAGTTTCCTCGCACCGGGGCACGCGTGTTACAAGGGCGGTGGCCGCGCGGGGCCGAGTGCTGCCCGCCAGGGTGAGCCCAGAACTGCTGTGGAGGAAGGAGAATGGCCGCTTCAAATCCATCGCATAATGTATCTTATGCGATGTTGTGGCGGCAGGCAGGTTGCCGCCGCCGGGCAGCGAACTTCCCCTGGGGACACACTTCCAGGGCCACCCCGCGTACGGAGGTCGAACGGATGGCGAACCGCGACGACCGAGTGTCCGATCCGCAGGACCGCGGCACGCCGCACGGCGGGACGCCGCGCCGGCGCCGGGGCTCAGCGCCCGGCGGAGTGCGGTCTGAGACCGCGACGGCCGGCCAGGTGCAGACCGCGGGCACGACGGCCGGCGGCGCACGGCCCACAGGCTCGGCGTCCGGTAGCGGGGCCGGCGGTCCTGACGCCGGCGAGGGCGAACCGGCGAAGCCGCCCCTGCCGCCGGAACTCGACCAGAACCTCGAGCGCTTCCGGGCGGCGGTGACGGGGTCCAACCGGGCCGCACGGACGGCCGAGGCCTACTACCGGGACGTGCGGATCTTCTTCGAGTGGCTGGTGGCCTCGGGCACGGGCGTGCAGCGGGTCTCCGAGATCCGGCCCATCCATATTCTGGATTACCGCGTCGCCATGGTGAAGGACAATTTGAAATTGAGTACGAGAACGCGGCGCGAGTCGGCCCTCCGCCTCTTCTTCAAGCTGATGGTCGAGATCGGCCTCATCCGTGCCCAGGACAACCCGATGGTCGAGCGAAGCGCCTTCCAGCCGCGCGCCCGGGGCGGCCAGCGGGCCCTGCCCGTCTTCCTCAGCGAGGGACAGGCGCGGGAGTTCGTCCGGACCATCCTCGAGCGGGAAGACGCCCAGGGCGGCCGGCAGAGCTGGATGAAGGCGCGGGACGCCGCCCTCTTCACCCTCCTCCTGACCATGGGCCTGCGCGTCTCGGAACTGTGCTCGCTGCGGCTGCGGCATGCGGAGGAGATGCTGCGGCTGGGCTTCTGCACCATCCGGGGCAAGGGCGACAAGGAACGGGTGGTGCCCGTGCCGCCCACGGCCGCCCAGCGGCTTCAGACCTACCTGCGCCAGCGGCCGGCGGTGTTCCCTGCCGGACACCCGCTGGAAGGCCAGCGGGTGTCCGACGCGCTTTTCCTGTCGAAGGACCTGACGCCGATCGGCCCCCGGGGGGTCCAGTTCCTCATCAAGACCTACGCGAAGCGGGCCGGCTTCTCGGCCGACCTGGTCCGGTCGCTCACCCCGCACAAGCTGCGCCACACGTTCGCCACGCTGCTGCTGGAGGGCGGGGCGAACCTGCGGGCGATCCAGGATCTCCTCGGCCATGCCCACATCTCGACCACGCAGATCTACACCCACGTCCGGCGCGAGAACCTGCGGGAGACCATCCGCAGGCTGCCGCAGATCTAGCCGGCCGGTCCCCTCCGGCCCCACCGACCCGGGGCGACCCGCCGGGTCCGGTCGGGGTCATGCCCGGTTCACGCGGGAAACGCGGAACGGTCTCCGGCCGCCACGGCGGCCTGCGCGCTCTCCCGGGACGGCGCCATGGGCCGGCGGGTGCGGAGGTTGAGGCTGTACCCGGGTACCAGGAGGTGCAGGCGCAGGCTGCACACCGGCGGGAGATCGCCCGGCGGCGGCTGGTCGCGGGTGGGGAGCACCTCGTCGCAGGTCGTGGAGGTCTCACGGCCGTCCGCGAAGGTGACGGCGCCGTCGCCGAGGACCTGGGCCTCGTTCCCCCGCACGACCAGCACCGCGCCGGGGTCCAGCTCCATCCCGAGGTGCTGGGGCGAGAGGTGCGTGCCGAGGGCGTGGAGAAGGCCCGCGGGACTCGGCTGCCTCCCCGGGGGGGCATGGACCACCACCCCGGGCAGGAGGGACAGCCCGGGGACGGCCGACGTGCCGCCGCCCGCCCCCGGAATCACCAGGCGCTCCGCCAGCAGCAGGTGGGCCGGGCGCGTCGCCACGAGCACGTGGCCACGGCCCAGGGCTTCCCCGAGGGCGCGGTGCACGGCCGTGCCCATCAGCGTGTCGAGCGCCCCGGCGATCTCTCCGGCCTCGAGCACGACGACCTCCGCCTCGGCGAGGCGTGCGGCCAGGGCGCTGTCTTCCGCCGCGGCGCGGCCGGGCAGGTTGACCGTGTGGACCTCCGGAATGCCGTACTTGCGAAAGGCCCGGACCGCAGGGGATCCGGCCTGGGACCCGTGCGATCCGGCCGGCGCCTCCGGGGATTTCTCCGCGAGCTCCCCCGCGCGGAGCACGATCACCCGGAAGTCCCGACCCCCCACCCGGTGGATGGCGGCAATCACCGCGTCGTGGGGAACCTCTTCGGAGCCGCAGAGGATCACCGTACCCGACCGGAGGTAGGGTTCGCCCGCGGCTGCGTCGGCGGCCGCCGCGTCCCGGGACCTGCGGGCGTGGCCGGTCAGGCGGCGCCAGAGACCGCGTGGCAGGACGATGGAACGGATGAGGTTCGATGACAGCTCGTGCGTGATGTCGCTGAGTCGCTCGAGGTTCAGCATTCCGGTCCCCCCTGTTCCCCCGCCCGGGCGGGGAAAGCCCCGTGCCGGGGGTCGCCGGGACAGGCCCCGGGCGGTCAACCCGGATGCGCTGCTGCGGCAGCGGCGCCGGCCCCGGCGCCCGGCACGCCGGCGACCCGCTGCCACCGGCGCCGGGAGCCCGCATAGGCCGGGGCCACGGCTCCCTGCCGGGCAAGTTCGCTCAGGTGCGCCCGCAGGGCCGCGTGGTCCAGGTAGTAGGACACGTCGCTGTCGTAGGTCTTACCCAGTCTTGCCGCCAGGCGGTCCTGGAGGTCGTCTTCGCTCAAGGGTCCGTCTACCAGGATGTCCAGGATCAGGGATCCAATACGGCGGACGTGCCCTCGGTCCGCCTCAACCGCCACGCGAAGCGGGTCGCCGTCCCCGCCCGGGTCCGCGCCTCGATCGAGGTGTGGCCCGTGGCCCGGGACGATCAGCCCCTCGGGCCGGGCGAGAAGGCGTTCCAGGCTGGCCAGGAAGGCATCCACCCGGACCAGGAACAGCACCGGGTGCCGCTCGAGGACCTCGGGCAAGAACACCCCGTCCCCGGCGAACAGGACCCCGTCGACGGCGATTCCCACCTGGGCCGGTGAATGGCCGGGCAGCGGTACGATCTCCAGCGACCGCCCCGCCACCTCGAACAGGCCTTCTCGGGGCAGGGCCATCGCGGGACAGGGCGCGGGAGGACGGAGGAACTTGACCGAGAGTCCGGGAGGCGGGCTTGCCCCGTAGATGGCCATCGGGGCGAGGTCGGGGTGCTCGAGGATCACGTGCTCGGGCGCCGGGGCGTAGACGGCGGGGCCATGGCGGCGGTGCAGCTCGGCGGCGCCGCCGATGTGGTCCGCATGGCAGTGCGTCGCCACCACGGCGGCCAGGCGGTACCCTTGCTCCAGAAACGGGCGGAGGGCTTTCCGGGGGGCGCCGGCGTCCAGCCCGGCGTCGATGAGGATGATCTCCCCGGACTCGCCCAGCACCACCCCGAAATTGACCCCGCCTTGCCAGTAAAAGATACCCGGTTTGAGTTCCGTGAGCAAGGACGTTCTTCCTCCAGAAATTTCCTACTCCCACGCGATCACGATGTCATCGCCGTCACGGATGGGAGTGGCGAAGTCCGCCGGGCGGCCGGAGACGGTCAACACGAGGCGGGACTGGCCGGACGGGGGGGACGAGGCCATATCCACGTGCTCGAGCACGTGGGCCAGCATCAGGGAGGATCCCCCCGGCTGCACCACCAGGACGTCCCCGTCGTGAAGCGGCTCCTCCGGCCGGACGGGGTTGCCGTCCCGCCGGATCTCGAGGGGCACCGGTAGCGCCAGCGGCCGCCCGTTGACGCGCACGCGCAGGGGGCGGTCCGCGATGCCGGCCGAAGTGACGGCCTCCCCCACCGTGGGGGGCGGCAGCGGCGTGACGTCGATGCGGCTGCCGCCGGAGACGGGCGTGGCCGGGTCGGCGGGAAGGCCGTCGACGGCCAGCCGGAACCGGGGGCGCCGGAGCACGTGCTCCACCCCCTCCGCCGGGCCGCCGGGTAGGGCGACCCGGTAGCGCAGGGTCACGGCTTCGTCAGCCCCCACGAGCCCGAGCGCGGCGAGGACCTCGCCGAGGGTGGCGGGCAGGCGGGCGACCACGTCGTCGTTGTCCCTCAGCTCCTCGTCCAGGGAGGCCGGCCTCCCGCTGACGAGCACGAGCGGCTCGATCCGCCGCTCCTCCCCGTTGACGGTGACCGCAAGCGGTGGGTGGTCAGGCAGCACGTCCCGGACGCGCGCCCGGCCGGGCTGCCCCGGGGCGGCCGGTTTCACCGTGATCCGGTCGCCGTGGCGCACGGGGCTGTCGAGGCCGGCCGCGGCCCCGTTCACCTCGATCCGCGCCGGCCGGCCGGCGGTGCCGGGGACGAGCTTCAGCTCGCCGTTCACCCGGACGGTCAAGCCGGGTCCCAGGCGGGGCTGCAGGTCCCGCATCGAGTAGCCGGCAGCCAGCAGCGCGTCGGCGACGGTGAGCCGGGAAGGATGGTAGAGCCGGACCCCGGCGCCGTTGACGTACACGTAGGCGACCCCCAGGGCGGTCTCCTCCCGGGCCGCGACGGCGATGCCGATGGGCGTCACCGCATCGGGGCCGCCCAGGAGCGCCTTGGCACCCGTCACGCCCTGAATGGCGTCCCGCCCGCGGACCGCCACGCGCGCCGGAGGCAGGCCCAGCTCGGCGGCGACCGCCTCCGCCAGCCCCGGCGTCTGGCTGCCCCCGCCCACCAGGACCACGGCCTGCGGCGCGCGGCCATTCAGCCGCAGGATCCGCTCGGCGAGCCGGCGGGCCAGCGATTCGACGGCGGGCCGCAGGGCCGCGGCCAGCTCGGCGGCCGGAACCTCGTGGGTCACGCCGAGCACGTCCTGGAAGCGGACGGGTTGCCCCCGGTTGATCTGGCGCTTGACGGCCTCGGCTACGGTGAAGTCGAGGAGGTAGTGCTCCGAGAGGGCCTCGGTGATCTCGTCCCCCGCGACCGGCACCATGTCGTACGCCACGACGGTGCCGCCCTGGGTCACGGCGATGTCCGACGTGCCCGCCCCGATGTCGACGAGCACCAGGTTCAGGTGGCGCATCGTCGGCGGAACGACCACCCCGATGGCGGCGATGGGCTCGAGGGTGAGGGCCGTCATGGTGAGGCCGACGCGCTCGAGAACCGCCAGCAGGGAGTCGAGCACGCCCCGAGGGAGGAAGGTCGCGATCACCTCGACCCGGGCGACCTGCCCCCGCTGGCCTTCAAGCCGGGTGAGGGGGACGGAGTCGAGCTCCCAGCCCAGCACCGAGTGACCGACGTAGAGGTAGTTCCGGGCCTCGCCCTCGTCGCGGAGTCCCTCCGCCAAGGCGCGCTGGGCATCCTGCACGGCTTCGAGCTCGAGGGTGCGGACCTCGGCCCGGGTGAAGGGGCCGTCACCCCGCCCGGTCCGTACGGCGATCCCCCGGAACGTCCGGAGCGCCCGCCCGGCGGCCGCCACGGCGACCTCCTCCAGGCGGGTGCGGCAGCGCGCCTCGAGCCGCTCCCGGATGGCGGCCACCACCGACGAAACCTCGACCACGTCGTGGATCTGGCCGTCGAACATCGCGCGGCTCCGGTGCTCCATCTTCTCCGCCGCGACGATGCGCAGGCCCCTGGCCGTCGGCTGCGTGACCAGGCCGACCACCTTGCGCGTTCCGATGTCCAGGCTGAAGGCCAGTTCGCCGCCCACCGGCTCACCCCTCGCCGTCGCCCCGCCCGGCCGGCGGTCCCGCCTCGTAGATGGTGAGGCTGAACCGCCCTTCGTCCACCCGCCGGAGGCCGAAGATGAACCCCCGGTCCTTCAGGGAACGGTTCAGGAAGGTCACCAGCCGGACCGGGTAGTCCTCGACCGGCAGCACCGTTTCCGCCAGCTTGGGCAGGGGCGCGTGATCGGCTCGCAGATCCATCCTCTCGCATCCTTTCGATCGGGCAGCGCCGGCAGGGGTGGCCCGCCCCGCCGGCGGAGCAACACGCGATTCAGTCTGCGACAGGCGCCGGCGCCGTTTCCGCCGATTCCCTGCCATACGAGCGCGGCGCGAGCGGGGAGATTAACGCAGACGAGATGCGCTGCGGAAGAGGTGACGAGCGGTGAAGCGCCGCGATCGAAGCATCGCCGCGCTGGGTGGCGCCCTGGCGCTGGCCGTGAGTCTGGCGGGGTGCCCCGCCCCCGCGCGGCGCCCCGCGCCGGCGCCCCCGGGCGGACCGCCGGGTGCGCTCCCCGCCCCGGCGGCGCCCCCTGCGCCGGCCGGCCCCGGAGCGGCCGAGGAGGATCGGGCCCGGGTGCTCGCGCAGGTGGCGCGTGATGTCCGTGGGGTGCGGCAGGCCTGGGTGGTGACGGCCGGCCGGACCGCGTACGTCGGCATCGACGTCGACGCCGCCGGCGCCCGGGCGCCCGGGCGCAACGCCGAGATCGAGCGCGCCGTGGGCGACCGGGTCCGGCGCGCGAACCTCGGGATCGACCGGGTCTACGTCACCACCCGCCCCGAGCTGGTCCAGAGCATCATGAACATCGAACAGGCCGTGGGGGCGGGCCGCCCCGTGAGCACCTTCGCCGCCGAGCTCGCCCGGCTGGCCGCCGAGATCGCACCCACACCGTCTCCGTGAATGGTTCGGCTCTCCAGCCCCCCGCTCCTCCTTGGATCGGGAGAGGTTCCCGGACCCCATGGAGGCAGGGTTTGCTAGACATAACGCGGCCGCGCCCCGCCGAGACTAGAGGTGCCCCCGCGGTAGGAGGTGCAGTCCCATGCCGAAGTTCGCTCCGGAGCTCTTGCCGCACGAGGTCCGGGACCTCTTCAAGTACGAGATCGCGACCGAGCTGGGGCTGACCGGCCAGATCCTGGAGCAGGGCTGGCCCGAGGCCACCTCCCGGGACTGCGGCCGGATCGGGGGGCGAATCGGCGGCCCGATGGTGCGGGTTCTCGTCCGCAGGGCGGAAGAGGCACTGGCAGGGCGCGGCCCGTCACCCGGACGCTGAGTTCCGGTCGGGTCCCGACCCTCTTGCTCCCAGGCGCAGCGCCTGTTCCCTGTGTAACCGGGAGGCCGGCCCGCTGGCCGGCCTCCCGCATGGCGTCAGGCCAGCGCGCGGTTGTAGAACTCGACGGCCTCCTCGGCCCGGCCCATGCGCTCCAGGCACGCCGCCTGACCCCAGAGATGGCTCCGGTTGGCCGGCTCGAGCGCCCGGGCCCGGACGAACCACGCGTGCGCCTGACGGTAGTCTCCCATCCGGAAGAGGCACACGGCCGTCTGGCCCACGAGGCCGGCATGGTGCGGGTCCGCCTCGAGGCCCCGCCGGTAGGCCGCCAGCGCCTCCGGGTAGCGCCCCTGGACCTCGAGCGCCCGGCCGTATGCCAGGACGACCGCGGGATCGCCCGGTGAGGCGGCGAGCGCCCGTTCGAGCACCTCCAGGGCCTCGCCGGGTTGCCCGAGTTCGAGGAGGCACACGCCGAGGTTGTGCAGGGTCTCGGCCGAGTGCGGCTCCAGGGCGAGGGCGCGGCGAAACGCTTCTGCGGCCTCGGCGGGCCGGCCGAGCGTGGCCAGCGCGTGGCCGACGTTGTGGAGGACCACCGGGTCGCCCGGGGCGAGGGCCTGAGCCCGCACCAGGCACCGGTGGGCCTCCTCCGCCTCCCCAATCTTCTCCAGGGTGATGCCGAGGTTGGCCCAGGCCGGCCCGAGGTCGGGGTCGAGCGTGACGGCCCGCCGGAAGCTGCGGGCCGCGTCCCGGTCGAGCCCCAGCCGGGCGAGGCAGAGGCCGCGCTCGTTCCACGCCGCCGCGCGGTCCGGGTCGGCCGCCACTGCCGCGTCGAGGTGCACGAGGGCTTCCTGGGCCCGCCCGGCCTCCAGGAGTGCCCGCCCCTTGCCGAGCCACAGGCGGGGATCCTCGGGCGCCAGCCGGAGCCCCGCCGTGAAGGCCGCCTCCGCCTCGTCCCACCTTCCCTGGCGCAGGAGCGCCTCGCCCAGCCAGTACCGGTACAAGGCACACTCCGGGTCCAGTCGGGCCGCCCGGCGGAGTTGCTCCGCCGCCTCGGCAGGGCACTCCAGGTGCAGGAAGAGGATCCCCAGCCGCGCGGCGAACTCCGGCCGCGGCGGTCCCGCCACCGCCAGATCCCGGGCCACCACCGCCGCCTCGGGTGTCTTTCCCCACATCAGCAGGCGCAGGGCCCGGCCCCACGCGGGGGGCAGGCCGCCGCACGGCGGGAGCTGGGCAGCGGCGCGGCGCACTTTCAGGTAGGTGAAGATCCCCCTGCGGAGTCGCTGCATCGGTACGTCCCCCAACCGCGGTTTACCTGGCAGGAATTCTCTCTTGGGGCGAACCGTTCCTTTCCGTTTCCGCCAGTTTTTGATCGACAGGGTTCGACACGCTGCGACGCCTGCCCCGGTGACCGGTAAGACCCGAAAGCACGGTCGGTCCAGTTCTTTCGGGCCATGCGTGTCTATGTCAGGTCACGGTACCGTCAAGGGGAAGAGGACCAAGGCGCCACGTGCGGTGGCAGAAGGGGGTCGCCGGCCATGCGCATCCTCATCGTGGACGACCACGCGGTCCTCCGGTCGGGCCTCCGCCTCCTGTTGCACGGCAAGGACGGTCTGGAGGTCGTGGGGGAGGCGGGGGAGGCCGCGGAGGCCCTCGCTCTCGCCCGGCGGCTGCGGCCCGAGCTGGTCCTCCTGGACCTGAGCCTCCCCGGACTGAGCGGGCTGGACCTCCTTCAGCGCCTGCGCGCCGAGATGCCCTGGCTCAAGGTCCTGGTCCTGACCATGCACGACGACCCCGAGTACCTGCGCCGTGCCCTGGAGGCCGGCGCGGCGGGGTACGTGATCAAGCGCGCGGCGGACGCGGAACTGCTGGCGGCCATCCGCGCGATCCGCAGGGGCGAGACGTACGTGTATCCGACCCTCGCGGCCCAGCTGGTCACCCGGCCCCCGGAGGGCGCTGCCCCGCCTGCTTCCCCTCCTCTCAGCCAGCGCGAGATGGAAGTGATGAAGCTTCTCGTCCTGGGCCACACGAACGCCGAGATCGCCGACCAGCTGGGGGTGAGCGTGAAGACCGTCGAGACCCACCGGGCCCGGCTGATGGAGAAGCTGGGGCTGCGGACCCGGGCCGAACTCGTCCGCTACGCGCTGTCCCACCACGTGGTCTGATCGCCGGGGGGAATGACCATGCACCGCGCCGGTGCTCTGCTCTCGCTCGTGCTCCTCCTGACCGGCTGCACCGTGCCCAGGCCCGTCACCCGCGTCAGCCTCCACCGCACGGGCCCCGCCCCGGAGGTGCCCGACGCCGGCGCAGCGGACGCTGCCCCCATCCGGATCGCGGCGGCGTCGATCCTCTCCCCGCAGGAGACGCTGCGAAGCTACGGCGCCTTCCTCGCGTACCTCGAGAAGAAGGTCGGCCGGCCGATCGAGCTGGTGCAGCGGCGAACCTACCAGGAGACGTACGACCTCCTGAAGTACGGCAGCATCGACCTCGCCATGGTCTGCACCTACGTGTATGTCCTGGGCCATGACGAGATCGGCCTTGAAGTGCTCGCCGCGCCGGAAGTGGGCGGGAAGCCCGAGTATCAGTCGTTCGTCATCACCCGGGGGGACAGCGGCATCACCCGCTTCGAGCAGCTGGCGGGAAAGCGCTTCGCGTTCACCGACCCCCTGTCCACGACCGGACGGATCTACCCTCTGACGCTCCTGAAGGCCCAGGGGCGTGACCCGGGCACGTTCTTCCAGTCTACGACTTACACGTATAGTCACGACAACTCGATCGCCGCGGTCGTCCGTGGAGTCGTCGACGCGGCGGCGGTGGACAGCCTCGTGTACGAGCAGTGGCTCCGTGGCCACCCGGACGCAGTGGACCGGCTGCGGGTCATCGACCGCTCCCCTGTTCTGCCCAGCCCGCCCATCGTCGCCAGCCCACGGCTCGACCCCGAGCTCAAGAACACCGTGCGGACGGTCCTCCTGGAGATGCACCGTGACCCGGAAGGGCGCGCGGTCCTGGCCTCGCTCGGCGTCGACCGCTTCGTCACACTCCCGGACGCGGCGTACGATCCTGTCCGCAAGCTGGCCGAGGCAGCCGGCGTGGCCCCATGAGCGTGGGCGAGCGCGTCGGCAGGCTGCTTGACTGGACCCAGGCCTTCAGCGTCCGGGTGAAGATCATGGGCCTGGCCGTCGGCATGGTGCTGCTCATGGGGCTCGGCGCGTCCCTGCTCGCCCAGTCCGCCTTCCTGCGGTCGACGAGCGCCGAGCTGGAGCGGCGGGGCGTGTCCATCGCTTCCGACGTGGCTGCACGGGGCGCCGACCTGCTCCTGACCCACAACCTGCTCGGCCTGCAGGAACTGGTCCTGGCCACCCTGCAGAACAACGAGGACGTACGCTACATCGTGGTGCTGGATGCCAGGCACCGGGTCGCCGCCCACACGTTCACTGGCGGATTCCCGACGGACCTGCTCCGCCTCCCCTTCCCCGCGCCCGGGGAACGGGCGCGGGTCGAGCTCGTCATGACCGAGGAGGGGCTGCTGCACGACGTCGCTGTTCCCATCCTGGGCGGCTCGGCCGGGACCGTTCGGGTCGGCATGTCGCCCCAGCGCCTGCGGCGGGAGGCGATGGACCTCGCGCATCGGCTGAGCACGATGATCCTGCTGGTAGCCGGTGTGGCCCTGGCGGGAGCGTACCTGCTGACCCAGGTCCTCACCCGACCCATCCTGCAGCTGGCCGAGGTGGCCAAGGAGGCGGCCGCTCACAACCTCAGCCGGCGGGCGCCGCCCGGACCGCCTGACGAGATCGGGGTCCTGACCCGGGCCTTCAACGAGATGCTCGACCGCCTCCAGGAGTCGCAACGGGTGAAGGACGAACTGCTCGACCGCGTGATCGCCGCCCAGGAGGAAGAGCGCCGCCGGATCGCCCGGGAGCTCCACGACGAGACCGGCCAGTCGCTCACCTCCCTGATCGTCGGGCTGAAGGCGCTCGAGGAGGCACACCCGGAGGCGCGCGACACGGCAGCCGAGCTGCGGCGGCAGGCCGCCGCCACCCTCGACGAGATTCACACCCTGATCCTGGCGTTGCGCCCACGGGCTCTGGACGAGCTGGGCCTGGTACCGGCCCTGCGCCGGTTCGTGAGCGACTTCTCCCAGAAGCATGGGATCCGGGTCGACTTCCAGACCCTCGGGGATGACCTGCGCCTGCCCGCGCGGGTGGAGACATGCCTCTATCGGATCGTCCAGGAGGCGCTGACGAACGTCGCCCGCCACGCCCGGGCGAGGGCAGTGAGCGTGGTCATCGACGTATGGCCGCACCAGGTGTCTGCCGTCATCGAGGACGACGGGGTGGGCTTCGACCCCAATCAGGTCGGAGGGGGCCGCCTCGGGCTCGCCGGCATGCGGGAGCGGGCAGCCCTCTTTGGCGGCCAGCTGAGGGTCGAGAGCAGCCCCGGCGGCGGCACCACGGTCGCCGTGAAGATCCCGCTGGAATAGCCGGTGTCAGGGTTTCCCTGACACCGGCGGCGTGTTTCGGGGTTTCACCGATACCCCGGTGACGGCCGCGCTGCCATGCTGGTAAGCGGAGACAATGCCTCAAAGGGGGGCACCGCATGGCAGGGAAAGAGCTGGCGCCACTGCCCGCCGCCGCGGCCGGACCGGAAGCCGACGTCCTGCTCCGGATGCAGGCCGATCTCCGGCGGGCGCTGGAGAAGCCCGTCGCCGAGCGCCGGTGGGTCATGGTGATCGACCTGCGCAGGTGCATGGGCTGCCATTCCTGTACCATCGCCTGCATCGCCGAGAACAAGCTTCCGCCCGGTGTGGTCTACCGCCCGGTCATCGACGAGGAGATCGGAACCTACCCGCACGTCTCGCGTGTGTTCACGCCGCGTCCGTGCATGCAGTGCGACAGCCCGCCCTGCGTGCCGGTCTGCCCCGTGGCCGCCACGTTCAAGCGGCCGGACGGCGTCGTCGCGATCGACTACGACCGGTGCATCGGCTGCCGGTACTGCATCGCCGCGTGTCCGTACAACGCCCGTACCTTCGACTTCGGCGAGTATTACACCGAGGATACGCCGGCCCTTCAGCCGTACGAGAAAGCCCCCACCTACGAGTACGGGCAGAAGCGGGTGCGCAGTGGCGGTGCCTCGCCCGTGGGCAACGCGCGCAAGTGTCACTTCTGCCTCCACCGCCTCGAGGAGGGCATGCTCCCCGCGTGCGTCACCTCCTGCGTGGGCCGGGCCACGTACTTCGGCGACGCCAACGACCCCGAGAGCTTGGTCCACGAACTCATCGGCCGGCCCAACGTTCAGGTGCTGAAGCCCGAGGCCGGCACCATGCCGCGCGTGTACTACCTGGTCTAGGAGGTGCTGTGGGATGCGAGCAGCCCGAGCCGTCCTGTACGGCCTCTGGACCGTGGCCTTCGCGCTCGGCCTCGTGGGCGTCTGGCAGCGGATCGCCTACGGGCACACGCTGGCCGGCTACGGCAGTTACGTCGTCTGGGGCCTCTGGGTGGCGGCCTACGCGTATTTCGTGGGCCTGTCTGCCGGGTCGTTCCTCTTCGCCGCGCTGGTGAACGTCCTGAACGTGAACGTCCTCCGGCCTCTCAGCCGCACAGCCTTGTTCACCGCCCTCGTCAGCATCGCCGTGGCCCTCCTGGCCGTTCTGTTCGACCTCGGCCACATGAACCGGGCGTTCGAGGTCTTCACGTCGCCCAACTTCTCCTCCATGATGACGTGGATGGTCTGGCTCTATGCGGCCTACGGAATCCTGCTGCTGGCCCTCATGTGGTACGAGCGCAATGGCAACACCGGCATGGTGAGGGCGCTCTACACGGTCGGGATTCCGCTGGCGATCGCCTTTCCGGGCGGGGGCGGCGCCCTGTTCGCCACGCTGTCCTCCAAGCCGTACTGGCACCAGCCCCTCTACCCGATCTTCTTCGTGGTGGGAGCCCTTCTGTCCGGCGCGGCCCTTATGGCGGCCCTCGCTTCCGTGTTCTGGCCCGACCGGTCGGACATGCTCCACGTCCTGGGGCGCACCGTTCTGGGCCTGATCGCCCTGGACCTGGTCCTGGAGTGGGCGGAGTTCTCCATCCCCCTCTGGTACGGCGTCAGCCCGGAGAAGGAAGTCCTGATGCAGATCCTCACAGGCCGCTTCTGGTGGGTCTTCTGGGTCGTGCACCTCGTGCTGGGCAGCGCGGTCCCCGTCGCCCTGCTGCTCTGGCGGCCGCATCACGCCACGTGCGTGGGGATCGCCGGCGCCCTGACGGCGCTGACCTTCCTGGCCGTGCGCCTCAACATCGTCATCCCCGGCCAGGTGACCCCTGAGCTGAGGGGGCTGGAGAACGCTTTCTCCGATCACCGCCTGACCTTCTCCTACGTCCCCACCACCCACGAGTGGCTGGTACTCCTGTTCCTCGTGGCAGTCGGGCTTGGCGCCCTGTGGCTGGGCTTCCGGTACCTGCCCCTCATCGAGACCCGGGAGGTGGAGACACATGAGCGGTACTCGTGAGAAGGAGATCACCCGCCGCGACTTCCTGAAGGCCGGCCTGCTTGTGGGTGGCGGCGTCTTCCTGGGGAGCCAGCTGGGGCGGATCACCGAGCTCCTGCAGAAGGCGGAGGCCGGGACCCTGTCGCCCGCGGAGGCCTACGAGCTCGCGCAGATCGAGAACCAGCTGTTCACGGTGTGCCTGCAGTGCAACACGGGCTGCCCGATCAAGGTGAAGATCCTCGACGGGGTGGCCGTGAAGATCGACGGCAACCCGCTGTCGCCGTGGACGATGCACCCGCACTTGCCCATGAAGACGAAGATGACGGAACTCGCCACGGTGGAGGGCGCCATCTGTCCCAAGGGCCAGGCGGGCATCCAGACCGTGTACGACCCGTACCGGATCCGCAAGGTGCTCAAGCGGGCCGGCCGGCGCGGCGAGAACAAGTGGATGACCATCGACTTCGACCAAGCCATCCGGGAGATCGCCGAGGGCGGCTACCTCTTCAAGCACGTGCCCGGGGAAGAGAACCGCTACGTGCCCGGCCTGAAGGACGTCATGCTCCCCAAGGGCGTGAAGATCCCGAAGGAGATGGCGGCCGACGCCGCCAGGGTCGGCGAGCACAAGCTCAGCCTGGAGGAGTTCAAGGCGAAGTACAAGGACTACCTCCAGTACCTGATCGACCCGGACCACCCCGACCTGGGCCTGAAGGCGAACCAGTTCGTCTTCAACTGGGGCCGGGCCAAGTCCGGCCGCGACACCCTCATCCGCCGCTTCACCGCCGCGGTCGGGTCCGTCAACGCCCACGGCCACACCACCGTCTGCCAGGGCTCGCTCTACTTCACCGGCAAGGCGATGAGCGAGCAGTACGCCTTCGACCCCAAGAAGGGCGAGTACAGCTGGGGCGGCGGCGAGAAGTTCTACTGGCAGGCCGACATCGAGAACTCGGAGTTCGTCCTGTTCGTCGGCGCGAACCTCTTCGAGGGCAACTACGGGCCGCCCCTGCGGGCGCCGGGGATCACGAACGGGATCGCGGAGGGCCGGCTGAAGATCGCCGTCGCCGACCCGCGCTTCTCCAAGGTGGCCGCGAAGGCCTGGAAGTGGCTCCCGATCAAGCCGGGTTACGAGGCCGCCCTGGGCCTGGCGCTGGCCCGCTGGATCATCGAGAACCGGCGCTTCGACGAGCGTTTCCTCGCCAACGCCAACCGGGCCGCGGCGGACGCCGACGGGGAGCCCTCCTTCTCGAACGGCGCCTGGCTCGTCAAGATCGTCGACGGCAAGCCCACCACCTTCGTCCGGGCGTCGGAGCTCGGCCTGCCCACGCAGGAGCGGAAGGCGAAGGTCGGGGACAGGGAGGTCACGTACACCTTTGATCCCCTCGTGGTCCTGAAGGACGGCCAGCCCGTCCCCTTCGACCCGACCGACAAGGAGAACCCCGTCGAGGGCGACGTGCTTGTCTCGGCCACGATCAACGGGGTTCAGGTCAAGTCGGCGGTCCAGGTCCTTTACGACGAGGCGGCAAGCCGCTCCATCAAGGAGTGGGCGGACCTCTGTGGCCTCCGGGAGCAGGACATCGTCGAGGTGGCCCGGGAGCTAACGAGCCACGGGAAGAAGGCGGCCATCGACATCCACCGGGGCGTTTCGCAGCACACGAACGGCTTCTACAACGTCGGGGTCTTCTACTGCGTGAACCTCCTCCTCGGCAACTTCGACTGGAAGGGCGGCATGGTGAAGGCGTCCACGTACGACAACGTGGGGACCAAGAAGGGCAAGCCCTTCAACCAGGACGCCTTCCCGGGCAAACCCACGACCTTTGGCCTCAGCATCATCCGCCACGACGCGAAGTATGACAAGACGACACTCTTCCAGGGCTACCCCGCCAAGCGCCCCTTCTTCCCGCTGTCGAGCGACGTGTACCAGGAGGTCTTCGCCTCCATCGGCGACGGCTACCCGTATCCGGTCAAGATCCTCTTCCAGTACATGGGCTCGCCCGTCTACTCGCTGCCCGCCGGGCACAAGGTGGCCGAGATCCTCCGCGACGTGGAGAAGCTGCCCCTGTTCGTGTCGTCGGACATCGTGATCGGCGAGACCTCCATGTTTGCCGACTACATCTTCCCGGATCTCAGCTACCTCGAGCGCTGGGAGTTCCAGGGCTCGCACCCGAGCAACACCGTCAAATCTCAGCCCATCCGTCAGCCGGTGATCGCACCTCTGACCGAGACGGTCACCGTCTACGGCCAGGACCAGCCGATCTCCTTCGAGACCATGCTTCTGGCCCTGGCGGAGAAGCTCGGGCTGCCGGGGTTCGGCAAGGACGCCTTCGGTCCCGGGCGCCACTTCACGAACATGGACGAGTACTACCTGCCCATGGCCGCCAACGTGGCCTTCGGCGACAAGGAAGACGGCAGCGACGCCGTCCCGGAGGCCAGCCCCGAGGAGATCGAGCTCTTCATCAAGGCCCGCCGGCACCTGCCCAGGACGGTGTTCGATCCGGACCGGTGGAAGGCGATCGTGGGCGAGGAGCACTGGGCCCGCACGGTTTACGTCCTGAACCGGGGCGGGCGCTGGCAGGACCCCGGCAAGCAGTACGACGGCGAGAAGGTCAAGAACGTCTACGGAAAGCAGATCAACCTGTACCAGGAGAAGACCTACCTGGTGAAGGACTCCATGACGGGGAAGCACCTCTCGGGCATCCCGACCTTCTTCCCGCCGTACCAGGACGCCCTCGGGAACAGCCTCCTGGGCGAGGAGAACGAGTACCCGCTCAACCTGATCACGTTCCGGTACATCCAGCACACCAAGTCCCGCACCTCCGGGAACTACTGGGTCCTCCCCCTCGACCCCGAGGGCGGGCTCCTGGTGAGCGCCGCGGACGCGGCGAAACTGGGCCTGCGGACAGGCGACCAGGTGAAGATCGTCTCGGCCTCCAACCCCGACGGCGTGTGGGACTTCGGCCCGGGCGGACGGAAGGAGATGATTGCCACCGTGAAGGTGGTGCAGGGCATGCGGCCCGGGGTGGTCGGGTTCCCGCTCGGCTACGGCCACTGGGCGTACGGCGCCTGGGACGTGATCATCGACGGCCAGGTGGTGAAGGGCGACGGCCGGCGCGGCCGGGGCGTCCACGGCAACGCCGCCATGCGGGTAGATCCGCATCTCAAGAACGTGAGCCTGCAGGACCTCGCCGGCGGCAGCGTAGTCTTTTACGACACGCGGGTGAAGCTGGTGAAGGTGTGAGCTTTCGGCGACATGCGAGCGGTGGGGCCGGCGCCCCACCGCTCGGCTATCCTGCGCAGCACGAGAGCCGGGCGACGTCGACGTCGAAGGTGAGGGCCGCCAGCTTGAGGCCCTCGGCCATGGTGAGGTAGGGGCAGAGCGTCTCCTTCAGGTCCTGGATCGTCAGGCCGAACTTGACGGCCAGCGTGGCGGCGTAGATCACGTCGCCGGCGTTGTCCGCCACCACGTGGGCGCCCAGGAGCCGGCCGGTGTCTGCGTCGGCGACGAGCTTGAACACGCCGGTGGTCTCCCGGTTGGCCAGCGCCCGAGGCACCGCCTCGAGCGGGAGCACGGAGGTGCGGACCGAGTGGCCCGCCGCCCGGGCCCCGGCCTCGGTGAGCCCCACGCTGGCGATGGCCGGCGTGGTGAACGTGACCCGGGGCACGACGCGCAGGTCCGCCCGGCGGTCGGTGGCGCCCAGGGCGTTGTCGGCCGCCACGGCCCCCTGGTAGGCGGCCACGTAGACGAACTGCGGGCCCATCGTCACGTCGCCGGCGGCGTGGATGTGGGGCACGTTGGTGCGGAGGTGGTCGTCGATCACCACCTCACCCCGCGCCCCGACCTGGACCCCCGCCCGGTCGAGGGCCAGTGCGGCCGTGTTCGGCCGCCGGCCGGTCGCCACGAGGAGCTCCTCGGCCTCGACCGCCCGCTGCCGCCCGCCCGCCTCCAGGACGACCCGCTTCCCGGCGCGGCCCTCTTCGACCCGCAGGTAGCGGACCCCCGTGAGGACCTCGATCCCCTGCTCAGCGAGCATCCGGGCCACGACCGCCGAGATCTCCGGGTCGTACGCCTTCAGGAGCCGCTCGCCGCGCTGCATGAGCGTGACCCGGGCGCCCAGGTGGCGAAAGAGCTGTCCCAGCTCCAGGGCGACGTACCCCGATCCGATGACGGCCAGGCTCTCGGGCACCCGGCGCAGCTCCAGCGCCGTGGTGCTGGTGAGGAAGTCGACGTCCCCGAGCCCCGGGATGTCCGGTACGGCGGGGTCGGCTCCCGTCGCGATGAGGAACGCCTTGCCGCGGATCAGCCGGTCGCCGACCTGCACGGCGGTCGCATCGACGAACCGGGCCTCGCCGCAGACGAAGTCGAAGCCGTACGCGTCGATCAGGGCCTCGTACTTCTCGCGGCGCAACCTGGTCACAAGCTCGCCCTTCTGCCCCACCAGGAGGCTCATGTCGACCGGGCCCGCACTCGTGCTCAGCCCGGCGAAGGGATGGCTGCGGGCCCGGAAGTGGATCTCTGCCGCCCGCAGGAGCGTCTTCGAAGGTACGCAGCCGATGTTCACGCAGGTCCCGCCGGTCACCCCGCGCTCGATCATCACCACCCGGGCTCCCCGCTCGCTGGCCTGGATGGCCGCCGAGAAGGCTGCGGCCCCCGAGCCGATGATCACCAGGTCATAGGGGTCACCCTTCCCCTGGATGTCGCGGACGGGCAGGCCCGCACGGTCGACCGGTTGCCGGACCGATTCGCCCTCCGGGTCCAGGAACTCGAGCTCCCCCGGCTCATAGCCGGCCCGGCGCACCGCCTCCCGGAGCTGCTCCGGGTCGAAGCCGGCCGGCAGCCGGAGGCGCGCCTCACCGCGCCGGAAGTCGGCGCGCACGTCCTGTGCCCCGACCCGGACGAGCGCCTCCGTCACGTGCTCCTCGCAGCCCGTGCAGGTCATCCCCCGCACCTCGAGCCGCGCCGCCCGTGCCGCGGTCTCCTGTGCCATCGTGACACCAGCTCCTGACCCGTACTGGAATGCACGGCCTGCTTCACGCCGTGGCCAGCCGCTGTGACCGTCCTGCGGAGCGAACGTCCTGGGGGCCCACGCGCAGCCCTCTCAACTCATGCCGGTGACAGTCAGGGCCGCCGTGACAGCTCTCCGGGGGCAGGGCGCCAGGGCCGAAAAAGCCCTGTCTTGAGGCGGCTCATCCCTGTCCCATCCGGGTGCAGGAGCGGACATGCTCGGCGTTGTCCGCGACGACCGCGCGCGCCAGCCGGATGATCTCCCGGATGCGCGGGTCGGTGACCCGGTAGTACACGAACTTCCCCTCGCTCCGGGAGGTGACGTACCCGCACCACTTCAGGCAGGCCAGCTGGTTCGAGACCTGACTCTGGGACATCCCCACGGCCTCCGTGATCTGGCTCACGTTCATCTCCCCGCGTTCGAGGAGGAACTCGATGATCTTGAGCCGGGTGGGGTTGGCGAGCCCGTCGAAGAACTTCGCGTGGAGTTCCCACCGGCGGGTCTCGTCGCCCGGCAGCCAGACCGCCTGTCCGTGCTCCATCGCGTGGCCACCTCGGGAGATCATATCTAGATCTCGAAATATATGGTTTCAGTGTAGCTCCGCAGACGCGCGAGCGTCAAGTCCGGAGTGTGGATGTCCGGTGTATGGACGAGGGGCCGGACGGCCAAGACCGCCCCGTGCACCGCAACGGCCATCGGGACGGGCAGGGTCACGGCGGGCGCCCCCCGGTACCCCGCCGGGCAACCGGCCCCGTGCCGTGTGGCAGCGAGGCGTGTCGGGGGTGCGATCACCACGAGGTTGACTCATCATCCAATCGTGATAAGATGATCCCGATGAGACCGCTCGGTGGAAAGGCGGCAACGTGCATGGAGCAGCTGGTGGCCCGTGCCAAGGCCCTCGCCGATCCGACTCGCCTCAAGCTCCTGCGCATCCTCGTCGAGCGGGAGTGCTCGGTCCACGAACTGGTCGACGTCCTGGCCACAGGCCAGTCCCGGGTCTCCCAGCACCTCGCCCGGCTGAAGGCGGCGGGCCTCGTGCGGGAGCGCAGGTCCGGCCGCGAGGTCTTCTACTCCGCCCGGGCCGACGTCCTGTTCGGATTGGACCAGGATCTGTCGGCGTTCTTCCACACTCCGATCGAACGGCTCCCAGACATGCGCGGCGAGTGGCGGCGCTGGTGCGCCGCCGGCCCCTCGCAGCCGGATCCCACCGGGCAGACGGGCGGTGCCGGCGCGCGGGGCGGGGACGCCCTGCCGCTCGTCTTCAAGCCGGAGCCGGCGGCGGCAGCCGGCCGGCCCACGGGAGGGGCAGGGCAGCGAAGGCCCAGGGTGCTTTTCCTCTGCACGGCCAACTCGTTCCGGAGCCAGATCGCGGAGGCGTGGGCCCGGGTCCTGGGCGGACGCCGGGTGGAGGTGCAGAGCGCCGGGCTCGAGCCCACGCGAATCCATCCGCTGGCCGAGGCGGTGATGCGTGAGGTGGGCATCGACCTGGAGGGTCAGTATGCCAAGGCCGTGACGCCGGAGATGCTCGACCAGGCGGACGTGGTGGTCACGCTGTGCGGTCCTGCCCTGGCCTGGTTCCCCGCCACCCGGCGCGAGGTGCGGCGCGAGCACTGGCCCCTGCCGGACCCGACGGTGCTGGGCGGGCCGGAGGACACCGTGCTCCGCGAGGGTCGCCGCGTCCGGGACCAGATCCGGCGCCGGGTCGAGGCGCTCCTGGATTCCCTCGGGCGGGCGTCGTGACTTCCGGCCCCGGCCCCTGCGCCTCCACGAATGCTGCACAGGAAGGACCGGTGGGGAATGAAGCTTGCGGTCTTCTCCGACATCCACGGGAACGTCCACGGGCTCGAGGCGGTGCTGAAGGATATCGAGGCACGGGGCGCCGACGTGGTCTGGTGCGGCGGGGACCTGGTCGGCTACGGGGCCAACCCGGGAGAGGTCGTCGAGGCCATCCGGCGCCGGGGCATTCCCACCGTGATGGGAAACTACGACGACGGCGTGGGTTACTTCCGCGTCGCCTGCGGCTGCGACTATCCGGACGAGGCCGCCATGGAGCGTGGCCTCCGCTCCATGGCCTGGACCAAGGCGCACACCACCGACGACCACAAGGCGTTCCTGCGGAACCTGCCGTACCGCCTGGAGCGGGAGTTCGACGGCCACCGGGTGGTGCTGGTGCACGCCAGCCCGGCCCGGCTCAACGAGTACCTGTACGAGGACGTCCCGGACGAGGTCTTCCGCGCGCACCTCGCGGCGACCGGGGCGGACGTGCTGGTCTTTGGCCACACGCACGTCCCGTTCCACAAGGTCCTCGGGGGCAGGCACCTCGTCAACTGCGGCAGCGCGGGCAAGCCCAAGCACGGCAACCCGAACGCCACGTACGCACTCCTGACCCTGACCCCCGGCCACGTGGCCGTCGACATCATCGAGGTCCCGTACGACTTCGAGGCCGCTGCCCGGGCCATCGAGGCCACCGATCTACCTCCCGAGTTCGCCCGGATGCTGAGGGAGGGCCGTGGGTAACGGCGCCTCCGGCCGGGTACAGTCCAGGTCGCCCACGACGGGGGCGCCGGCCCTGAGCCTCAGATGTGCAATACAGGAACCGCTACGGTCCGGCTTGCGGGTACGGAAGTGCACAACAGCCCCCTCGCGCACCGGGACCGTGGGGGGTGGGAGTCGAAATCACGGCCTGAGGTTTTCCATAAGTGCACGTTCTGTCAACCAAGGCACAGGCTCCGGCCCGCAGATGTGCAATACAGGAACCGCTACGGTCCGGCTTGTGGGTACGGAAGTGCACAACAGCCCCCTCGCGCACCGGGATCGTGGGGGGACAGGGTCACAATCACGACCTGAGGTCTTTCATACGTGCATCTTCTGTCAACCCACGCACATCCTCCGGCCTTCCGTTGTACGTAGCAAACCCACTACGCGACGGCGTCGTGCTGGAGTGGCACCTTGACCCGTGGAACGACCGGCCACGGTCCGGTGGACGGCGGCCGCCTCGGATCGGCCACCCCGGCGCAGGTTGACACCGCCCCCCGGATGCGCGATCTTGGTCAAGGATGCACTTGATCGTTTAACCAACCTCACAAGCTGAACAGACGGGAGGGAACCGCCCGTGGCAGCAGAGCCGGCGCGGGGCCGGCCGGAAGTGGCCCCGGTCTGCCAGGTCAACGTGGTCCATGAGGACCGGGTGAACCGGCTCCGGCCCGAGGTGGAGAGGATCGAGGGTCTGGCGGGGATCTTCAAGGCCCTCGCCGACGACACGCGGCTGAAGGTGGTGTACGCACTGAGCCGCGACGAACTGTGCGTGTGCGACGTGGCCGCCCTGATCGGCGGCAGCAAGGCCGCCGCCTCCTACCACCTCCGCCTCCTCCACCACATGGGGCTGGCGAGGTACCGGAGAGAAGGCAAGCTCGTCTACTACCGCCTCGCCGACCCGCACGTCGGGGAACTGGTCCGGCAGGTCCTGGAGCGGGTCGAAACGGCGAAGTCCGTTCCAGGAGGGCGCTGACGGATGGCGCGTGCCGGGGACGCCCTTCGGGCAAGCAGGGCGGTGCTCCAGGTCGACGGTATCACCTGACTGGACTGCGCCGCCAAGTTCGAGCGCAGCGTGGCGGCGCTCCCTGGCGTGACCAGGGCGGTGCTCAACCCGGCGACCGGCAGGCTGACGGTCGAGGGCGTGGTCGACCTCGAGGCGATCCGCCGGGAGGGCCGGAAGGAGAACTACACCATCGCCCCGATCGGGACCGTCCCGGCCGATCCAACCCCCGCCGGAGAGAGGCGCGCCCCGGGCCGGGGCGCCCGCCCCACCGGGCGGGGCGTCGACTGGGGCCTCGTCCGGACGCTGGTGTCCGGCGCGGCCCTTGCCGCCGCCTTCGTCGCCGCACGGGCCGGTGCGGCTGCAGCCGTCTTCGTCCCGCTCTACGTGGCGGCCATGGTGATCGGCGGCTGGGGCAACGCCCGGAAGGCGTACCACGCCCTGCCGCGGCTCGACTTCAACATGAGCGTGCTCATGACCGTCGCCGTCATCGGGGCGGCGGCCATCGGCGAGTGGGAAGAGGGCGCCATCGTCGCCTTCCTGTACGCCGTCTCCGAACTGCTCGAGTCCCGGACGATGGACCGGGCCCGCCGGTCCATCCGCGAGCTGATGGACCGAGCCCCGCGGGTGGCGACCGTCCGCCGCGACGGTGGCGAGGTGCAGGTCCCCGCCGCCGAGGTCCGGGTGGGCGACGTGGTGATCATCTGGCCGGGCGAGATGATCCCGGTCGACGGGCGGGTCGTCGCCGGACGGTCGGCGGTCGACGAGGCTCCCATCACGGGCGAGTCCGTCCCGGTCGACAAGGAGCCCGGCGCCGAGGTCTTCGCCGGCACCCTGAACACGGACGGATCCCTCGAGGTCGAGGTGACCCGCCGGGCCGAGGACACGACCCTCGCCCGGATCATCCACCTGGTGGAGGAGGCGCAGGCGAGGCGGGCGCCCTCGCAGGCCTTCGTCGACCGCTTCGCGGCCGTGTACACCCCGATCGTCCTGACCCTGGCGGCGGGCCTGGCGGTGGTGCCGCCGCTCGTCTTCGACCGGGACTGGGGGCCGTGGATCTACCGCGGCCTGGCCCTCTTGGTGGTCTCCTGCCCCTGCGCCCTGGTCGTCTCCACACCGGTGGCGATCGTGAGCGCCATCGCCAACGCAGCGCGGCACGGGGTACTCATCAAGGGCGGCGTCCACCTCGAGGCAGCCGGCGCCCTCACGGCCGTCGCCTTCGACAAGACGGGCACCCTGACCCGGGCCCGGCCGGCGGTCACGGACGTGGTCCCGCTCGGAGACCGCACGGCCGGTGACCTGCTGGCGCTCGCCGCCGCCGTCGAGGCGCGCTCGGAGCACCCGCTGGCGGCGGCCGTCCTGCGGGAGGCCCAGGCCCGCGGCCTCCGCCCCGAGCCGGCCGGAGACTTCGCCGCGCTGGCGGGTCGGGGTGCCCGGGCCACCGTGGGCGGCGAGACGGTCTACATCGGCAACCCGGCGCTGTTCGAGGAGCTCGGGATTCCCGTCGGGCCGGCCGGGGAGCAGGTGCGCCGCCTGCAGGCGGAAGGGAAGACCGCCGTTCTGGTGGGTACGGCGCAGGGGCCGCTGGGGGTCATCGCCATGGCCGACGAGGTGCGGGAGACCGCCCGGGCCACCCTCGACGCCTTGCGCAGGGCCGGCATCCGCCACACCGTCATGCTCACGGGCGACAACGAGGCCACCGCACGGGCCATCGCCGCGCGCGTGGGCGTCGACGAGGTTCAGAGCCAGCTCCTGCCGCAGGACAAGGTGCGGGCGGTCGAGGCCCTCCGCCGGCGCCACGGGAAGGTCGCCATGGTCGGCGACGGGATCAACGACGCCCCGGCCCTCGCGGCGGCGACCGTCGGCATCGCCATGGGCGGGGCGGGCACGGACGCCGCGCTGGAGACGGCGGACATCGTGCTCATGGCCGACGACCTGACGAAGCTGCCCTTCACCGTCCGGCTGAGCCGGGCGACCCTGCGGGTCATCCGGCAGAACATCGCCTTCTCCATCGCGGTGAAACTCCTGGCGGTCCTGGCGGCGTTCCCCGGCTGGCTCACCCTCTGGCTGGCCATCCTTGCCGACATGGGGGCCTCCGTCCTCGTCACGCTGAACGGGATGCGGCTCCTCCGGGTGGAGCCCCGTCACCGGACCGACCCGCCCACCTCCGAGGCCCGCGCGAGGAGCTCACTCAGGGACACGACGCGGTAACCATCCTGGCCGAGCGCGCCGAGCACGGCCGGGAGGGCGGCTGCGGTCGCGGGCCGGTCGGCGTGCAGCATCAAGATGGCCCCCGGGAACGCGGCGGCGCGCGCCTGCTCGACCAGGAGAGCGGGCTCCGGATCGTTCAGGTCCCGCAGCCCGATGCTCGACCACAGCACGGTCTCGAGGCCCAGGCGGCGGGCGGCGCCCAGCACCCGGGCGTCGAAGCGCCCCAGGGGCGGGCGGAAGAAGCGCGGCGGCGGGGCGCCGGCCTCCAGAAGGGCCCGGCGGGCGGCGTCGAGGCTGGCGGCCACCTCCTCCGCCGGGAGCGCGGTGAGGTCCTCGGCCTCGAGCCCCTGGATGCCGACCTCGTGGCCGCGGGCCAGGAGCTCGAGGATGACGCTGCCGCCACCGCGGGCGGCCGCGCCGGTGACGAAGAATGTCGCGCGGGCCCCGGTGCTGTCGAGGGCCCGCACCAGGGCCGGAAGCGACGTCGCGTCCGGGAGGCCGTTGAACGTCAGCGCCACGAGTTTCTCCGCGGGCGGGAGGCGCAGCGAGAAGAGCGGTTCATCCGGCGCCCCCGCGGGGGCAGGCCGCGGGGCCGGCGGGGCGGTCGGGAGAACGCCGGGGGGCAGCAAGCCGGGCCCCATCACCCCCCGCGCGCCGCCGGCGCCCGGCAGGGCCGGGACCGGGACGGCCGGCGGGGCGAGGGTGCCGTACACTTGCACCCGGATCCCGCCGGGACCCTCGAAGACGAGATCTGCCAGCCCGGCCGGGAAGGAGGGACGGCCGGGGGCTGCAGGGCGCTCCCCGGACGGCTCGCGGGTGCCCGCGGCGACGGGCCCGGCGCCCTGAGGGGTCCGATCGGAGGTTCTGGGCTGGGAGGCGGGCTGCACGGGCCCAGCGGTGGCCTTGCCGGGCGCAGGCGGCAGCTCGGGCGACGCCTTCGCCGGGCGCGCCGGCGCGGGTTCGCCCGGGATCACGAGCACCCTGCCGGCGACGATGCGGTCGGGGTTGCGGATGCCGTTCGCCTCGGCGATCGCCCGGATGCTCACCCCGTACCGCAGCGCGATCTCGCTGAGGGTTTCCCCGTACCGGATCCGGTGGCGAACCGCCACCGGGCCTTCCGGGACAGGCCCCCCTGGTCCTGCCGCCCCGGAGGCCACCTTCGGGTGGGCGGCGCCCCGGCCGGGGGGAAGCCACCCGACGCTTCCGGTGAGGGCGGCCGCGACGAGCGCCGCCGCCGCGCGCATTAGCACGTCCCTCAACGTCCCGTCCTGCCGTTCTCCCATGGCCCCTCATACACCCCATCCGTGCCCCGGAGCACCTCACCCCTTCCCGGGCGCGGCTCCCGGGGCAGGTTCCTCGCGGAAGTCTGCCCCGGGTTGCCATAACGTATGCGCCACTCGCTCTTGCGGCCTCGGAGCGGGTCCGGTCACCGCGTGGCGACGCCGGCCACCCCCCCCAGCGCCCCCACCCCGGCGAGCAGGGCGGCACGCCGGAGCAGGGCCCCTACGGCCGGAAAGCTCGCCGCGACGCCGCCCAGCAGGGTGAGCAGCACGGCGAGCCCCACGCCGGTCAGAAGGCCGTTCACCAGCCCGGCGGCCCCAGCACGCCTGCCGCTCAGGAATCCCGCTGCCAGGCCGCCGATCAGCTGGGCAGCCACGCCCAGGACCTGCAGCGTGCGCGGCGTGACCGGCAGCCGCCACGCCACCAGCGCCAGCACCAGGGCGCAGACCGCCATCACCGTGAGCCCCGTGACGAGGCCGTCCCAGATGGCCCGGCCGGCCACGCCGCCGGTCGCGCTCTCCGAGCGCTGCATCGGCCTTCCCTCCCGGCCGCACGCCGTGGGGCCTCCGGCAGGCCCCGGCCACGCGTGCACCCCCGGGAGAGACTATGCGGGCCGGCGCCCGCACATGGCAGGAGCCGGCCCACGGAGTTCGATCCGTGCCGGGTGGCCCCTCAGCGCCCGCCGGCGGTGCGGAGGGCAGCGACCTTCTCGCCGGCCCGCCGGAGCAGGTAGAGGTACGGGCCCAGGAAGGCGTAGGTCACCAGGGGCAGCAGGATGAGGCTCGACGGGTCGCGGCGCAGCGCCACCAGCACCAGGACGACCGGGCCGGCCCACTCGAGAACGCGAAACCGCGCCCCGCGCAGCTTCTTGAAGTCGGGGTACGGGATCGTCGACACCATGAGGTAGGCCAGGACCAGCAGGGCCCCCTGCAGGAAGCGGGGATCGGTGTACCCGGCCCGCTCCCCGTAGTAGACCAGGCCGGCGAGCAGGGTGCCGGCCGCCGTGATGGGAAGCCCCACGAAGTACCCGCTCACCCGGACGATGTTGAACCGGGCCAGGCGCAGCGCCCCGCAGATGGGGAAGACGGCCAGGAGCGCCAGGCCGTAGGGTCCGAGCTCTTCCAGGGCGGCGAAGTAGGCCAGCACGGCCGGCGCCACGCCGAAGGAGACCACGTCGGCGAGGGAGTCGAGCTCCTTGCCGAACTCCCCGGCGGCGCGCACGAGCCGCGCGATCCGCCCGTCGAGCCCGTCGGCCAGGAGCGACCCGGCGACGAGGAGCGCCGCCCGCTCGTACTCCCCCCGCACCGTGTACACGATCGAGAAGACGCCGAGGGCCAGGTTGACGAGCGTGAAGATGTGGGGGATCATCGAGAGGCCCTTCAGGCCCCGCTCCCGGAACCACTTGCCTCCCCGGATGCCCCGGATGCGCCACTGCCTCCGCCCCGGGCGCCGGCCTCCTCCTGCTCCTTCCATCTCGGCGGCAACCTCCCGATGATCGTCTGTCCGCCCCGGACCCGCTGGCCGGGGCGCACGGTGATCTCCGTGCCCCGGGGCAGGTACACCTGGGTGCAGGAGCCGAACTTGATGAGGCCGAAGCGTTCGCCCCGCCGGACGGCCTCACCGGGCCCCACCCAGTTGACGATGCGCCGCGCCACCAGCCCCGCAATCTGCACGACCAGGGCGCGGTAGCCGGGCCCCTCGATGCCCGTGTAAGCCCGTTCGTTGGTCTCCTCGACGCGTTCCCGCCACGCGGCGAGAAACCGGCCGGGCACATACTCCCGGTACGCGACCCGCCCGGCGACGGGCGCCCGGTTGACGTGCACGTCGAAGATCGACAGGAAGATGCTCACCCCGACCGCCGGGCCGCCGAGGAACCTGGGCTCGTCGACCTCCCGGACCCAGAGCACCCGGCCGTCGGCCGGAGCGACCACGTCGGCCTCGTCGCCCGGGATGGCCCGTTCGGGATCCCGGAAGAACCAGAGCACCAGGAGGGTCAATAGCCCGGGGACGATGGCGGCGTACGGCCAGAGCCACCACGCGGCAGCCGTCAGGAGACCGAGACCAAGGGCGAAAGGCCAGCCCTCCCGGGCGATCAGGGGTCGTTTCAACGGATGCACCTCTTGCCGTCGATGTGACGTCGTGGAATGCGACGCCCTGGGACGCGGCGCCCTATCACGCTTCGCCGTGCATGGCCGCAGTCCCTGGCGGATCCCGGAGAAAGCGGGCCGCCAGCGTGGCGATCTCGTCCGCGGGGGCCGTGGCCACCCGGGGGTCCGGGAGCGAGCGCAGGAACTGCCGTCCGTAGCGGGCCTCCCGGGGATCGATGCGGCGGTCCAGGACCACCACGACCCCGCGGTCCGTCCCCGTGCGGATGAGCCGGCCGAAGCCCTGCTTGAAGCGGATGATCGCCTCCGGCAGGCTGAGGTGCTGGAAGGCGGACAGCCCCCGGGCTTCCAGGTCCTCCGACCGGGCCTCCATCACCGGGTCGCCGGGCGGCTGGAACGGGAGCCGCACCACGACCACGCAGGAAAGGTCCTCCCCGGGGATGTCGACCCCCTCCCAGAAGGAGGCCGACCCCATCAGCACCGCCCGCTCCCCGGCCCGGAACTCCTCGACCAGGCGCCCCCGGGCGCCGTCGAGACCCTGGGCCAGGAGCACGAGCCCGGCCGCTTCGAGCGGCCCTTTCAATTCATTGTACACCTGGCGCAGCTGGCGGTGGGAGGTGAACAGCACCAGCGTCCTGCCGCCGACCTGCACGAGCAGGTCGGCGAGGAGGCGCGTCGCCGCCGCCTGGAACTCCGCCTCGCCGGCCCTGGGGGTCGGGATGTCTTCGGGGATGAGCACGAGGGCCTGCTCGCCGTACCGGAAGGGCGAGGGCACCTGTGCGAGCGCCAGCCGCCCTTCCGGCAGCGCGTCCAGGCCGAGACGCTCGAGCACGTGATCGAACCGGCCGCCCACCGTGAGGGTCGCGGACGTCAGGACGGCCGAGCGCACCCGGTCCCACAGGAGCTCCCGGAGGAGCGGCCCCACGTGCACCGGGGCCGCCCGCAGGGTCACGGCGGCGGGCCGGTCGCCACCGGAGCGGGGCGGCTGCGCCTCGATCCAGCGGACCATCTCGGGCCCGTGCTGCGCCAGGACGGTGTCCAGGTCCCTGACCGCCTGGCGGACGACCGCCTCCTCCCGCGCCACCTCGAGCCGCAGGCTGTCGAGCCCGCCGTGGCCCGCACCGGCCAGCTGCTCCAGCTCCTCGCCGAGCCGGCGCAGCCCTTTCGCCAGGCGCCCGAGGGCAACTCCCGCGTTCTCGTGGGCGAGCCGGATCGTGTCCCATTCCGGGCGCGCCCGGACGGCAGGGGTGACGCGCAGGGAGCGGGCACCGTCCTCCTCCCCGCCGCCGGTAGCCAGCGCCAGGGCCCCGGCCAGGCCGAACAGCTCGTCGACCCGCTCCCGGGCTTCCTGCACCTGGCGGAGGAGTTCCTCGACCTCCGGCCGGGCCTCGCGGAGCCGCCGCGCCACGGCCGGCAGGACTCCTCCCGGGGCGGTCCCGCGCGAAGGCCGGTAAAGGCGCAGGAGGCTACCGGCCAGGTCCCACTGCCCGAGGGCCACGCCGAGGTGCTCGGTCGCCGCGCTCTCCAGGTGGTGCGCCTCGTCGATGATCACGTGTTCGTAGGGGGGCAACACGCCGCCCCCGGCCTTCAGGTCGGAGAGAAGGAGGGCGTGGTTCACCACCAGGACGCGGGCGTCCCGGGCCCGGCGCCGGGCGCGGAAGGCGAAGCAGTGCCGTTGGTACCAGCGGCAGCGCTGCCCCAGGCAGGTCACGGACTCGGACTGGATCCGCCGCCAGTACTCCTCCTGGGCGGCCAGCACCCCGAGTTCGGCCCGGTCAGCCGTGTCGGTCTGTGCCAGCCACGGAACGGTGCGGAGGAGGAATTCCCGCTCGTCGGGTCCCGTGGCCAGGTCCGCCCCCTCCACGGCCTCCTCCCACTTGCGAAGGCAGACGTAGTTCGAGCGGCCCTTGGCCAGGGCGACCGGCACCTCGTCCTCCCAGCCGAGCGCCCGGAGGAGGAACGGGAGGTCGCGCTCCCACAGCTGCTCCTGCAGCGTGATCGTGTGGGTGGAGACGACGACCCGTCCCCCGCCGCGCTTCGCCCAGAGCAGCGCGGGCACCAGGTAGGCCAGGGACTTGCCCGTACCTGTCCCGGCCTCCGCCACGAGGACCTGCCCCCGGCCGAGGGCCGTGACCACCCGGCGGGCCAGTTCGAGCTGCTGCGGCCGGTGCTCGTACGGCCGGCCTGACCGGACCGCGAAGGCGCTCGCCACGGCGCCTCCGGGGCCGAGCACGGCGTCGACCTCCCCGGGGTCCAGGGCGGGAGGCGCCTCCGGCTCCTCCTCGTCCTCGGGCCCGTGCAGCGGCACGGCGGCCGGGGGGATCCAGGCCCTGCGGTCGCGGGGCGCCTCGCCGGCGGCCTGACGGCGAGCCCTGGCCTTCTCCAGGAGGCGGGAGAGCGCGTTGGCGGGCGGCGCGAGCCGGCCCAGGTCGTCGAGCACCGCCAGCTCCATCGCCTCGATCCGGTCCAGACACAGGGCGGCGATCCGGCCGCAGGCCCGCGCGTCGTCCACCGCGCGGTGGGCGCGCGGCAGCCCGACCCCCAGCTCCTCGGCCAGGGCGCCGAGGCGGAAGCTGCGGGCCAGGGGAAACGCCAGCCGGGCCAGCTGCACGGTGTCCAGGAGCGGCGGCAGCGCGGGCAGCCCGGCCCGGCGGAGGGCGGCCGCCAGGAAGGCGCCGTCGAAGGCGGCGTTGTGCGCGACCACCGGCGAGCCGCCGACCAGCGCGAGGAACTCGGGCAGGACCGCCTCCGCCGGCGGACGGCCGGCCACGTCCGCGGGTGTGATGCCGGTCAGCTGCTGGAAACGCAGCGGGATGGGGCGGCCGGGGTCGGTGAGCCAGGACCGGGCCGCCACCTCCTGGCCGTGCTCGAAGACCACGGCCCCGATCTCGATGATCCGGTCGGCGGCCGGGTCCCCGCCGGTGGTCTCCAGGTCGACCGCCACGTACCGCTCGACCAGCACGCCCGCGCCTCCATCACAAGCGTTCGTACAGGCGGGAGGCGACGGCGCTGCCGGCCGCGTAGCACAGGGCCACGAGCAGGGCCTCTGACAGCACGGGGCCCGGCTCGAGCCGGTACTGTCCCATGAGGTACGCCGACTGGCCGAACGCCACCAGGCCGCCCGCCACAAGTGCGGCCCCGACCGGGGGCAGGGTCCGGCTCCCGACCCGGGTGAGCACCAGGGCCAGGAGCGAGAGCAACCAGAACTGGAGCGCCCGCTCCCAGAAGGCCGCGGTCGCCACGTACTGCCACAGCGCCGGCCAGAAGCCCGGACCGCCTTCCCGCCAGGCGGCCAGGGCGATGAGGCCGGCGATGACGATGCCGCCGCCGGTCGAACCGGCCGCCAGGAGCCGTGCCCACGCCGGCACCCGCCTCACCCCCGGACAGGTGTATGCCCGGGGCAGGCGGCCCAGCACGCCGCGACGCGCCGCGGCCCCGTCAGCCGCCCCGGCGCAGGACCTCCCCGTCCGGGACGGCGGCCAGGAAGCCGGTCTCGTTGAGGGTGCGCAGCCGGGGGCGCTCGCTCCACTCGATCACCGTGAGCCCGCAGTTGTCGAGGAGAAGCCGTCCCCGCCGCTCCGGGTCGAGGCCGAGCACCCACGCCACCACGGAACGGATCACCCCGCCGTGGGTGACCACCACCACCGTCTCGTCGGGGTGGCGCGCGGCGATCTCCTGCACGGCCTCCAGCACGCGTGCCTCGAGCTCGCGGAACGTCTCGCCGCCGGGGAAGCGGGTGTCGACCGGGTGATCCTTCAGCGCCGCCCAGAACTCCGGGAAGGCCTCCGCCACCTCCCTGCGGGTGAGGCCGGCGATGCGGCCCACGTCGACCTCCCGGAGCCGCCTGTCGAGGTGGACCGGGGCCGGGCGCGCCAGGGCCCGGGCGATGGCGTCCGCCGTCGCCCGCGCGCGGATCAGGTCGCTCGAGTAGATGGCGGCCACGGGTTCGGGCGCCAGCCGCTGCCCCAGGGCCCGGGCCTGCGCCAGGCCGAGGGCGCTCAGGGCGACGTCGCTCTGACCCTGCCAGCGTCCGTCCCGGTTCCACTCGGTCTCCCCGTGGCGCGCCAGGAGAAAGGTCGTCGGCATGAATCCACCCCAGCCTGTCCGGTCCTCCTCAAGATAACACAACGCCGTCACCGGAACCAGACGCTTCAGCCGAAGAGCCACCAGGCAACGGCCAGCGCGGCGAGGGTGTTGAAAAGCGTTGCCAGGGCGTACACGGCCACCGGCCGCAGACCCTCCGCCACGAGCCCGCGAAAGCTGGTCTCCAGCCCGATGCTGACGAACGCCAGCGTCAGGAACGCGTTGCGGAGGGAAGCGACCGCCTCCAGGGCGGCCCTGTCGAGATGCCCGGTTCCCGCCAGCGCGCTCGCGGCGAACGAGGCCGCCACGAAGCCCAGGACGAACTTGGGGAACCGCGCCCACAGCTCACGCGGCCGGGGCCGTGCCCCCGCGCCGGGCTCCAGACGGGTCACCCAGTACAGGCTGAGGAGCGCGGTGACGGCGCCGATGAGGAGGTTGTGGCTGATCTTCACCACCGCCGCCACCCGCATGGCCCGCTCGCCGTACAGGGCGCCGGCTGCCAGCACCGCCGCGGTGGTGTCGATGTTCCCGCCGATCCACGCCCCGGCCACCGCGTCGGGGAGGGCGAGGAGCCGGGCCGCGAGGGGCTGGAGCACCATGAGCGGAAGGGCGAAGGCGACGACGAGGGCGGCAGCGTAGGCCACCTGCTCGCGGCGGGCCCGGGTCACGCCCGCAGCCGCCACGGCCCCGGACATGCCCACGGAGACCGCCGTGGCCAGGATCGCCCGCAGGCGGGGGTCGACTCCCAACGCCCCGGCCACGAGCCAGGTGGTGACGAACACGACCAGGACCAGGACGACGGACTGCAGGATCGCCCGGACGCCAACCTGCAGCACGTCCCCCACGCTGATCCCGGCGCCGAGCAGCACGACGCCGATCTTGAGGTAAAGCTCGGTCCGGGCGGCCCGGCGCACCCGGCCCCGCAGACCCATGGCCCCCAGGAGGCCCCGGGCGGCCAGCCCGAGGCCGGCCGCCCACAGCGGGTAGTCCACGAGGCCCAGCCCCGGCAGCCGGCGCGCCTCCCCGGCCAGCCAGCGGGACAGCAGGGCGAGGCTCAGGACCAGTGCCCCCGAAAGCGCCCAGCTGGCGGCACGCCGCCACACGACCGCCCGGGCGGCCAGCGGCGCCCCAACCGGCCCCGCCATCTTCCGACCTCCCCCGACGGACTCACCAGAGTAATGAGGGCAGCCACCCCGCGAACACGAGGAACAGCAGGCCGAGCCCGACGAGCGTGGCCAGCCAGTCCTCACTCACCGCCAGGCACCTCCTCTCCGCCGGCGACGGGCTCGAGCGCCTCCGCCTCCGTCCGCATCCCTTCGGCCAGGAGCCGGGCCACCTCCGGGCGGGTGAACTCGGGCGGGGGAAGCACCCCGGCCCGTAGCATCTCGCGCACCCGGGTGCCGGACAGGATGAGGCGGTCGGCCTCCGGGTGGGGGCAGGTCCTGTCGGACGCCATGCCCCCACAGGTCCGGCACCAGAACGCCCGGTCGAAGAAGAGCGGCGTGAGGCCCAGGCGGTGGGGGTCGAACTCCGAGAAGATCCGCTGGCTGTCGTGCGGGCCATAGAAGTGGCCGACCCCGGCGTGGTCGCGGCCGACGATGAAGTGGCTGCAGCCGTAGTTCTTGCGGCAGATGGCGTGGAACACCGCCTCGCGCGGCCCGGCGTAGCGCATCGCCGCCGGGAAGGCGGCCAGGAGCACGCGCGCTTCGGGGTAGTAGCGGCCCAGGAGCGCGCGGTAGCAGCGGACGCGCAGGGCGGCGGGAACGTCGTCGTCCTTCGTGGGGCCGAGCAGCGGGTTCAGGAAGAGGCCGTCGACCAGTTCCAGGGCGACCTTCTGGATGTACTCGTGCGCCCGGTGGACGGGGTTGCGCGTCTGGAACCCCACCACGTGCCGCCAGCCCCGCGCGGCGAAGATCCGGCGCGTCTCGGCCGGGTCCAGGGCCAGGTCGGGGAACGGGGCGGGCGGGCGCTCCAGCAGCCAGACGGGTCCGGCGAGGTAGACCTCGGGCTGCCGCCGCAGGCGGGCGACGCCGGGGTGGGCCGGGTCGCACGTGCCGAAGACCCGTCGCGCCTCCCGCTCCGGGTCGTAGCTGAACGCCTCCCGGACCTGCATCAGCCCCAGGGGCCGCCCCTCCGGACCGACGAGGGCGACCTCCGCACCCGGGCGGAGTGTGGTGGCCAGCCCCACGGGCACCGGCAGGGTGACGGGCAGGGTCCAGGGGAGACCGTCCGGCAGGTGCATGTGTTCGAGCACGCTGTCGTACTGGGCCCGGTCCATGAACCCGTCCAGGGGGCTGAAGACACCGGTGGTGATGCACTCGAGATCGGCGGTGCGGACCGGATCGAGGCGGACGGCAGGCAGGTGCCGCACCCGCTCCCGGGCTGCGCACAGGGCATCCCCGCGGAGCACGCGGTCCACCAGGGTTCCCCCGTGCGGAGGCACCAGGCCCGCCGCAGAACGGTCCGGCATGCCCTTCACCTCCCACGTGCGGGTCCCTACCGGTGGAGGCCGCATTCCGTCTTGGCGAAGCCGGGCCAGCGCCCGGCCCGGGGATCCTCGCCGGGGCGGACGGGGCGGGTGCACGGGATGCACCCGATGCTCGGGTAACTGCGGTCGTGCAGGGGGTTGTAGGGCACGTCGTGGGCCCGTATGTAGCCCCACACCGCGTCCCACGTCCACCGGGCCAGCGGGTTGACCTTGACCAGGCCGAACCGGTGGTCCCACTCCACCTCCGCGGCCCCCGCCCGGGTGGGCGACTGCTCCCGCCGGATGCCCGTGACCCAGGCCTCGAGGCCGGCGAGCACCCCCCGGAGCGGCTCGACCTTCCGGAGCCGGCAACACGTGTCCGGGTCCCGGGCCCACAGCCCGTCGCCGTACCGTCCGGCCTGCTCCGCCAGCGAGAGGGCCGGCCGCACCTGCTCGAGGCGCACGTCGTAACGGGCCGCCACCCGCTCGCAGGTCTCGTAGGTCTCCGGGAAGAGCAGATCGGTGTCCAGGTAGAACACCCGGACGCCCGGGCGGATGCGGGACGCCATGTCGACGAGCACCACGTCCTCCGCGCCGAAACTGCACGCCAGGGCGACGCCGTCGGGCCCGAAGGTGTCGAGCGCCCAGCGCAGGACGTCCTCAGGCGGCCGGCCGGCCAGTTCCCGCGCGGCGAGTTCGACTTCCCGGGGCCCCATCGCGACACTCATCGGGTGGACCTCCTCCCCCGGCCGCTGCGTCCGCTCGCGCGAACCGGGGCGCAGTTGCCAGTCTACGCGCCAGGCCCCGGCGTGGCCCCCGCCCGGCCCCGGTGACCTGCGTCACGGCGCCCGGACCCCGCCGGGAGTAGGCTTCAGGCGGAGACAGGCCTCGGGAGAGGTGTGGGATCATGTTCGCCGACCTCCGGGCCGTGGTCCGGTACGACCCGGGACAACCGGTCAGCCAGCTCATCGCCGAGAACGCCGACTGTCGTGTGGTCCTCTTCAGCCTGGAGCCGGGGCAGGCGGTCCCGCCCCACGTCAGCACCTCGACGGTGGTGATGGCGGTGCTGGAGGGCAACGGCCGCCTGAGCGTCGGCGAGGAGGACCACGAGGCCGGCCCCGGCGGGATCGCCGCCTGTCCGCCCTTCGTGCCCCACGGCATGGCGGCCGCCCCTGGCTCCCGCTTCGTGGTGCTGGCGGTCATCGCCCCACGGCCGTGACGGGCCCGGCGAGGATCCCCCCACGGGCGGGCGCGGCGCCGGCGCGCCCTCCTCCGACCCACGCGCCCCACCCGGCACGTGGGTCGATTCTTTGTGCCTCCGGCCCGCCAGGCTCACCGGTGTCCGCACCCGGGTTCCGCACAGAGGGGCGCGCCACCGGGCAGGTGAGGTCGAGACGGTCTGGGCGCCTGCTAGTACTTTTGGGTTATGCAAGTCGTGTCACCACCTCGGTTCCTCCAGGTATTTCGCGCGGTGAACCATGGCCTCCCGCTCGGGTGGCCGCCTGATTCTTGCGGGCGTGTGACGGCGGTCACCAGCGCCCCGCCGCCGGTCTCCTACGCTAGAAGTGCATACCCCCGAAGCTCGGTAGTTCGTGAATGGGGCGTTTCGCGAGGAGGTACCACCATGAAGCGTGATCTGCATAGGGTATTCCGCTGGAGCGTGCCCCTGGTGGGCGTCCTGCTCCTCACCAGTGCCTGTGCCGGTTCCGGCCCCCGGGCGGCGAGCGCGCAGGGGTCGGGCGCAGCCCAGCAGACGCCGGCCGTCCAGCCTGCCGTGGCCGATGCCAGGCCGATCAGCGCCGACCCCGCCGCCATCCCGGGTCCGGTCGGGCGCCGCGAGCCGACCACCGTCCGGGTCGACCTCGAAACCCGGGAAGTCAACGGCCGGCTCGCCGACGGCATCACGTACAAGTACTGGACGTACAACGGCACCGTTCCGGGCCCGATGCTGCGGGTGCGCCAGGGAGACACGGTCGAACTCCACATCAAGAACGCGGCGGACAGCGGCATGAACCACTCGATCGACCTGCACGCGGTCACCGGCCCAGGCGGCGGCGCAGTCGGCACCCAGGTGAAGCCCGGCGAGGAGAAGGTCCTGCGGTTCAAGGCGATGAATCCCGGCGTGTACGTCTACCACTGCGCCACGCCGTACATCCCGGCGCACATCGCCAACGGCATGTACGGGCTGATCGTGGTGGAGCCGCCGGAGGGCCTGGCGCCCGTCGACAAGGAGTTCTACGTGATGCAGGGTGAGTTCTACACCGACCTCAAGCCGGGCCAGAAGGGTCACGCGAACTACGACGGCGAGGCCCTGGCCGCCGAGGAGCCGAACTTCGTGGTGTTCAACGGCGCCTTCCAGGCCCTGACCGGGGAGAAGGCCATGCGGGCGAAGGTCGGCGACCGCATCCGGATCTTCATCGGCAACGGCGGGCCCAACCTGATCTCCTCGTTCCACGTGATCGGCGAGATCTTCGACAAGGTGCACAAGGAAGGGGCCAGCGAGGCCACCAGCAACGTCCAGACCACGCTCGTCCCCGCCGGTGGGGCGGCCTGGGCCGAGTTCACGGTCGACGTGCCGGGCACCTACACGCTGGTCGACCACTCGATCAGCCGGGCGCTCGGCAAGGGTGCCGTGGCGCAGATCGTGGTCGAGGGCGACCCGAAGCCCGAGATCTTCGACGCCCCGGGAGCGGGCGGGAACAGCCACTGAGGCGCCCCACCCCGGACGGGACCGCCGAACCGACAGCATGGGGCCTGGCTCGCCGCCAGGCCCCCGTCGCGCTCGCCGGGCCTCTCCGGCCCTCCGCCCGCCGCGGGCTGTGGCCGAGTTGGGCGGCGCCGGACCCGGCGGGCTTGTGGCCGCCGTCACCGCCGGCCCCCGGTGTTCCACAACTCGGTACGTCGATCTGCAGCGTGGGACGAGAGGCAATTCGTGAGGGTCGAGCGCCGGCGTTGTGTGGTACCGATTGCCCCACGCCCCCGCCGACCCCGCCGGAGTCACCGTGCAGGGCGCGCGATGGGGACCGGAAATGATCATTATGTCGACCCAGCAAACTCACTGCCTGGCCGGCTTCGGCTTTATGTGAACCCGGAGTCGCCGGTGAGGCAAAACGTGCGAGTCAACGGCCCCGTTTGACTCGTACCGATTGCCTGTTGGAGGGTGTGCGATCGACCGGCTCTCCGCGTCCCGCCGATCCCCGGGTGGCCGGGGCCGCTGACCCGGACCGCGGTGGACTGGCAGAGGAATTGCCATGTCTGGCCGACGGCTCCGGGGCCGGGGCGCGAGCGCCGGACCCCGCCGCCCCTACGCCCCCGTGCGGGCCGGCCGTGCGGCGAGGGCCGTCTGGATGAGGAAGAGCAGCACCGCGGCCACGTTCAGGAGCCCGCCCCAGTTGCGGACGCCGGGCAGCAGGGCCAGGTCCCCGACCAGCCGGAGGACGGCCGAGCCGTGCAAGAGGGCCAGGTGCAGGTAGAAGCGGGGGGTGAAGCGGACCGGCGTGCCGAGCACGGCCGGGAAGATCACCGGCGCGTGGCCGAAGATCATCGACATCACGAAGCCCAGGAAGAGCGCGTGCAGCATCGCGTCGTACGCCGCGCCTGCCGCCGACCCGGCGAACCGGATCCACAGCAGGCCGGCCGCCCCGAGCCAGGCGTACCCCGCGAGGAGGCACACCGCCATGAACCGGGTGAGCCCGGCTAGGCGCACGGTGCGGCGGGCGATGTCGTACCGCACGAGCCACAGCGCCTGCAAGAACAGCCCGACGCCGGCGAGGCGGACGCCTGCCACGGGTGCGGCCACCGACACGATCAGCCCCGCGACGAAGATGGCAACGGCGGTCACGAACGTCAGCCGGGCCCAGCGGGTGGGCTGCCCCATCCGGGAGAGTTCGACGCGCTCCCCGAGGATGGTCAGTACCAGGAACCCCGCCCACCACGGGACGACCCGGTACACGGGCAGGCCCGCCAGCCACAACGCGCCCCCGATCGCCCACAGGGCGGCGCCGGCACCCATCGTCGCCGCGTGCAGCGACGGCTGGATGCGGTAAATCAGGACGAAGGTCCCGACTAGCCCCAGGCCGCCGGCCGTCATCAGGACCTCCCCCAGCCGGAGGGCCGCCGGGACCATGTAGAGAACGGCCCCCGTCCCGGTCAGGATCGGGGCCAGGTACGGCAGGCGCCTGCCCAGCGCCACGGCCCGCTCCAGGCTGATGAGGGTGCCCAGGAAGCCCAGGATGATCAGCGGCCCGTGCGCACCCAGACCCCCCGGGACGCCTTCCGCCGGCAGCCAGCCGAGTCGCGCCAGCCCGACCCACAGGGCCGCCAGCAGTGCGGCCATGGCGGCTGCCACCGGCAGTCGGGCCGGGCGAGGCCGAAAAACCGTCTGCACCTCCGTCGTCCCCCTTCGTTCCCGAGACACGTCCTGCCCGGGAGCCGGGCTGCGCGCGGGCAGCCCCACATGCCCATGTTGGCGCCGCGCGGTCCCCGTCGCGCTGTGATCGGCATCACTTTGGGACGCCCGGTGGCCCGGATAATGAGAATCAGTACCATCCAGATCGAAAGGCGGTGGCCCGCCTTGCCATCCTCAGGTTCCGTAGTCTACCTGGACAACGCCGCGACCTCGCACCCGAAGCCCGAGGCCGTGTACCGTGCGGCGGACGGGGCGCTGCGTGCCGGCGGCAACCCCGGCCGCGGCGGCCACCGGGTTGCCCTGGCCGCCGGCCGGCGGGTGCTTGCCGCCCGCGAGGCGGTGGCGGCGCTCTTCGGTGTGAAGGATGCAGCCCGGGTACTGTTCACGTCGAGTGCCACCGACTCCCTGAACCTGGCCCTGAAAGGCCTCCTGCACCCCGGGGACCACTGCATCACCACCGTGGCGGAGCACAACGCCCTGCGCCGCCCGCTGGTGGCCCTGGCCCTCCGGGGGGTCGAGGTGACGTGGCTCCCCGTGTCGCCGGAGGGGATCGTGGACCCGGGCGGGGTCCGGGCCGCCCTGCGTCCGAACACCCGGCTCATCGCCCTGGCGCACGGTTCCAACGTCACGGGCGCGCTGCAGCCGGTGGCCGAGCTGGGGGAGATCGCCCGCCGCGCCGGCGTCTTCCTCCTCGTGGACGCCGCCCAGACCGCGGGTTCCCACCCCATCGACGTGGAGGCAATGGGGATCCACCTTCTCGCTGCCCCCGGACACAAGGGCCTCCTGGGCCCGCAGGGGACCGGCATCCTTTACGTCGCCCCCGACGTGCCGCTCCGCCCCGTCCGCGAGGGCGGCACGGGGTCCATGGCCACCCTGGCCGAGCAGCCGGACGTGTTCCCCGAGGGGTTCGAGAGCGGGACGCTCAACGTCCCGGGCATCGCTGGAGTGGGGGCCGGGGCGGATTTCCTGCTGTCGGTCGGGGTCGAGGCGGTCCACGCCCGGGTGGGCGCCCTGACCGCGGCACTGGTGGAGGGGCTCCGTCGCCTGCCAGGTGTGACCGTCCACGGCCCCGCGGACCCGGCGCGCCGGTGCGGGGTGGTGAGCCTGAGCGTGGACGGGCTCGACCCGGGCGCGCTGGAAGAGCAGCTCGACTCGGCGTTCGGCGTCGTCGGGCGCGCGGGCCTGCACTGCGCGCCCGGGGCCCACGAGGTGCTCGGCACTCTGCCCCTGGGCGGCACGATGCGCCTGAGCCCCGGATACTTCAACACGGAAGAGGACATCGAGGCCGCGGTGAAGGCCGTCGCTGCCGTGGCGGCCCTGGCCCGGCGCTGAGCGGGAGGTGCTCGGCGGGATGGAGCCGTTCGTCGAGGTGCGCCCCAGCGTGCCCCGCGTCCTGGACAAGTACGTGCTCCCGAAGGTGGCGTTCACCCTCGTGACGGCCGCGTCGATGGCCGGCGCGGTGCTGACCGGCCTGCGCCACGGCTGGTTCGGCTGGCCCGCCCTGGCGGTGCGCTGGAGCGCGTACTGGGTCCTGGCGCTCCTCCTCGGCTCGCAGATGTGGAAGCTCTTCTACCTCGCGCCCTCGGTCCGGCAGCGGCCAGTGCCGGAGGCGGTCGACTACGGCGAGGCGATGGTGCGCCTGCACCGAGCCTGGCAGAGGGTCCTGCTGCCGGCGGCGATCCTCCTGGTGGGAGCCGATCTGGCCCTGTACCTCCGCCACGGCCCCATTGCGCGGCCCTGGGTCGTCGTCGCGGGGGGCGCCCTGGCCCTGGCCGCCGCGGGAATCGCCGGCGACTGGTGGGCGCGGCCCGACTGCCGCCGGCCGGGCGCTCCCGCCTGGCTCGCCCTCGGCGGGCTGGCGGGCGCCGCCCTGGCGCTGGGCGGGCTTGACGTCGTCCTGCAGCCGGCGACCGCTAGCCCGTGGCTCCTCGTCCCGAACCGGGTGCTGCACGTGTGGGCCTTCTCGGCCTGGCTGGGCGGGGCGCTGTGGAACATCTTCATCGCCGTTCCGGCCGGGCTGCCCCGGGTGAACATGGACACCGTGATCCTGGCCAACTTCCAGCTCGAACGCTTCCGCGTGGTGGTGCGGACCGTCTTCCCCACCCTCGTCGCCACGGGGCTCGTCCAGACCTGGGCAATGTTCGGCTGGGGGTGGCAGCCGCTCCTCACCAGCGCGTGGGGCCGTCTGGTCCTGACCAAGCTGGGCCTCATCGCCCTGCTCGTGGGTGTCTTCATCACGTGCCCCATGTGGCGGGCCTGCTCCCCGATCCGGGGGGTCTGCAACCTCGACGACCTGGAATGACGCTACGGGTGGATCACAGGAGGCGCGATCTCCATGGAGCCGACCATCTACACTTGTACCGAACGGAAACCCCCCGGCACCCCGCCCGTCCTGAAGGAAGAACTATACCGGGCGGACGCCCACGACTTCAACCTCGTCCGGGCCGACCCCGGCGCCGACCGGCCGCCCCACCCGCACGACGCGGGCGACAGCTTCATGCTGGTGCTCGAAGGGGAGTTGCACCTGCACGTCGACGGGCGGGTGTACCCCCTCATGCCGGGCCAACTGGCGGTGATCCCCCGCGGCGCGGTGCGGGGATTCACCGCTGGTCCGCAGGGGGCGACGTTCTTCGCCGCCCACCTTCGGGGCTGACCTGCTGGCTGGCCGAAGGGTGAGCCGATGGGCCGGGTCTACCTCGTCTTTCGAAGCACCCACGAGACGCTGAAGGCCGAGTCCGTTCTGGCGGTGGCGGGGCTTCCTTGCAAGGTTGTGGTGAAGCCGGCGTCGATCCGGCTCGACTGCGGCCTCGCCGTGCGCACCGATCCCGGGCAGCAAGACACGGCCCTGGCCGCCCTCCGGCAGGCGGGCCTGGAGCCGAGGGGGGTCTTCAACCTCTGAGGCGGGCCTGACCCACCGCCGCCGGCGCCGGCCGGGGCGGCAGCTTGGGCCAGCGCACCCCCGCCCGCCAGACCGTCAGCGCGCGGGCCTCGGTGTAAGCCAGGAGCAGGCTGCCGCCGAGGCCCGCCGCCATCCCCGCCCGGACCAGGGGGGCCGAACGAACCCAGAGCCCGGCCACGCCCAGGGCCAGGCCGCCCAGCCACAGGGCCAGGAGCGCGTCCCCCAGGCGGCGGTCGGCGATCTCGTGCAGGAACGGGAGCTGCTCCCCCGGGGTGTGCTTGCGGAACCGCTCGAGCCAGACGATGAACGGCAGGATCCGGTACAGCTGCCCGATGGTCACGGTGCCCACCCACCCCACGAGCGCCGCGTACACCCAGGCGATCAGCCGCTCGGGCCGGGAGAAAAGCCACGGCGCCAGGCCGGCGTAGCCGGCCGCGCCCACGACGGCCAGGGCCGCGAACAGGGCCGACCCCGCCAGGGCGAAGCGGACCGGCGGCTCCAGGCGCCGGTGGGCGCGGCGCGGGGCGCTGCGCCAGACGAGGCGGGCGTACAGGAGGGCCGCCACCGCTCCGACGGCGACCAGCGCCCGCACGGCGGGGCCCCGGGCCGCCGGAGGGAGGAAGCTCCCCGCCAGCGCCAGCCCGAGGGGTACCGCGGACAGGGCCGCCAGCACCGGGTCCGCGGCGCGGGCGGGCGGCGGCGCCCCCACGGCGAAGAGCGGCGTGAGCTTCAGGCTCACGAACGCGATGAGCACGGTGAACCAGCCCCCGGCCCCGAGGGCCAGGTGGCTGCCGGTCACCGGCCCGGTCGCCCGGATGAACCCCCAGCGCAGGCTGAGGGCCAGTGTCAGCCCCCAGGTGGCGGTCAGCACCAGGTAAGCGGCCGCGATCGCCATGCCGGCGCCGACCCGGTCCGGGTGGGCGCGGCCCCGCAACGTGAGAGCCAGGTGGAACGCGAACACCAGCACCGAGGTCATCAGCAGGGATGCCCCGGCGATGATCCGCGGCGTGTGCAGCCACCCGAAGCCGGTGACGAGAAGGGCCACGCCGGCGGCGTGGACCCCCAGGTGGACCAGGGCCAGTCGCTCGCTGTAGAGTCGCGCGTGCAGGACCACGGGGGCCATCTGGTAGACGGCCCCCATGGCCAGGGTCGTCCCCCACCCGAGCACGAACAGGTGGAGGGCGGTCAGCACCGTCCCGTTGTGCACCCAGTGGCGGAGGAAGGCGGCAGGGTGCAGGGAGGCCACGGCGAAGGCCGCGACGAGCGCGGCCGTCGCCGAGAGGAAGAAGGCCAGGGGAACCCAGGGAGCCGGGGCCGCCTCCAGCTTCAGGGCGTGCTCGTGCCGGACGCCCGGCTGCGTCACGGCGATCACCACCGCAGTAGCGACCTTCGGAGGGAAGCGTACCCGGCTCTCTCCGGTCCGGATGTGACCCCCATCACCTGCCTGGCCCGGAGCCCTGCGCCGCCACCGGCAGGCCGAGGGCCTCGGCGAGAATCCGGTTGATCTCGCTCCAGAGCTGGGTGAGCTGGGCTTCGGCCTCCACGTACTCCCGGGCCACCGGGTTCGCCTGCACCGCGGCGGCCAGCTCCTGCAGCGCCTTCAGGTGTTCCGCATCCGGCGTCTTGCCCTGCGCCTGCAGCGCGGCCAGCTCCCACTGCTTGCTCCGCAGCGCCAGGAGCTGCTTCTCCGCCCGCGAGTCCGCCTTCACCCGGCGCCGGGCCTCCTGGAACGTCTGGTTCTCCGGACTGGCCTGGAGGGCCTTGGCCAGCTTGTGGGCCAGCTCGTGGATGTAGCCCACGCCCTCACCCCCTCCTTACCGGAGTACGACGATCGCCGACGTCACGTGCACGCCCCGTGCGTCCGAACGCAGGTTCAGGCGAGAGGCCAGGAGCCGCGTGCCGTCGGGCGACCAGCGCGGGTGGAAGTAGAGATCGGCGCGCTGGTCGGGCTGGCGGACCGCCGTCTGTCCGGAGTCCAGGTCCAGGACGTGAATCCCGCTCTGCCTGTGGGGGCTGCGGAAGGCGATCTTCCGGCCGTCGGGCGAGACGTGGGGCATGATCCCCCCGCCGGTGGTGAGGCGTTCCGGCTCGCCGCCGGCGGCGGGGACCCGGTAGAGGTCGAGGTCGAGCCGGTCCGGGTGGCGCCGCCCCGACCCGAACACGAGCCACTGCCCGTCCGGCGACCAGGCGACGCCGCCCGGGAGGAGGTCGCCCTCCGGGCCGGCCTCGGCCAGGATCCGGGTCATGCGCGTCCGGAGGTCGAGGTGCACCAGGCGGCCTCGCGTGGTGAAGGCGATCCCCTCTCCGCCCGGATGCCAGGCAAGGTAGCCGAGGGGCTCGCCGGCCTCCACCAGCACCTGCTCGCCCGTGCCATCGGCCCGCATCCGCACCAGTTGACCGTGGTCCGACTTCCCGTCCTGCGGGTGCCGGATGAGGGCGATCCAGCGGCCGTCGGGCGACCAGGACGGCTGGGTGTCCCACGTGTCGCGCCCTGCGGCGAGGGGCCGGGCGGACGAGCCGTCCGCCGCCATGACCCAGGTCCGCCCGTCGCGCATGAAGACGATCTGCGTCCCGTCCGGCGACCAGTCCGGGAAGCCGTCGAGCACGTCTCCGCCCGTGAGCGGCTCGGGCGGGCCGGGCGCGGGGGCGGCGGGCGCCGGTCCTGCCGGCACGGCCGGCGGCGACCCGGCCGCCGGCGCCGGCGGGGCGGACGGGGTCTCCAGGGCAGCCGGCACCCGGAGCAGCGCCGCGCCGGCGGCGAGCCGTCCCAGGGGCTGCGCGACCAGGAGGAGCCCCGCCGCCAGAAGGAGGGGGTGCACGAGGCGCTGCGCGAGGGCCTCGTCGCCGCGCCGGGACCAGCGGTTGGCCATGTCGCATCCCCCCGGGACCCGCGTCGGTGGCGGGCCCGGGCAAGGCTATGCCGCCGCCGCCGTCCCCATGACGCGGGCCCGTCAGGCCGCGCCCACCAGGCGCCGGGCGTGCTCGGCCGCCTTCGCCGTGATCTCCGCCGCGTCCATCGTGGTCAGGCGGCGGTCCTCCACCACCACCCGGCCGTCGACGAGGACGGTCTCGACGTCGCCGGGGTTGGTGGAGTAGGCGAGGATCGAGAACGGGTCGTGGACCGGCGTGAGGCCGGGGCGGCGGGCGTCGACCAGGATGAGGTCCGCCCGCTTGCCGGGCTCCAGGGTGCCGATGCGGTCCTCCAGCCCCAGTACCCGGGCGCCGCCGGCCGTGGCGGCGTGGACCGCGTCGTAGGCCGTGAAGGCCCGCGGGTCGCCGGAGGCGTTCTTCTGCAAGAGCGCCGCCAGGCGGATCTCGCCCCACAGGCTCATCTGGTTCGCCGAGGCCGCCCCGTCCGTGCCGAGGCCGACCGGCACCCCGGCCCTGCGCCACGCCAGGATCGGGGCCACCCCGCAGGCCAGCTTGAGATTGGAGACCGGGCAGTGGGCGACCCGGCCGCCGGCGGCGGCGAAGATCTCCATGTCGGCGTCCGTCGGGTGCACGCAGTGCGCCCCCACCACCGGGTGGCGGGTGAGCCCCGCGTCGCGGATGATCTCGAAGGCCGTCTTGCCGTAACGCTGGCGCAGGAGCTCCACCTCGTCGCGGGTCTCCACGAGGTGGATGTGGATGCCCACGCCCATCTCGGCCGCGGCCTCCGCCACCTTCTCGAGCTCGGGCGGTGCCACCGTGTACGGGGCGTGGGGGGCGAGCATGGTGAGGACCCGCCCGTCCGCCTTGCCGTGCCACGCCCGGTAGAAGTCCCAGGCGTCGGCCAGGCGGGAGCGGAAGTCCTCGCCGCTGCCGATGATCCCCCGGCTCAGCACCGCCCGCGCGCCGGTGTCGGCGACCGCGCGGGCGGCGTCGGCCATGAAGAAGTACATGTCGTTGAACGTGGTGACCCCGGCCAGCAGGCTCTCCAGGCAGGCCAGGGCCGTGCCCCAGTACACGTCCTCGGCCGTGAGGTTCGCCTCGACCGGCCAGATCTTCGTCTCCAGCCACTCCATGAGCCGCATGTCGTCGGCGTAGCCGCGCAGGAGCACCATGGCGGCGTGGGTGTGGGTGTTCACGAGGCCCGGCAGCACCAGCCGGCCGGTCGCCTCGATGGTCCGCTGCGCCCATCCCGGCGCCCTCACCTCGGCCGGGGCGGCCTGCGCCGGCCCGGCGTAGGCGATGCGCCCATCCTCGATCGCCACCAGACCGCCCTCGTACACGGCGTCGGGGCCGGTCATCGTCAGCACGGTACCTCCGGTGATGAGGATCCTCTCCACGCCGCACTCCTCCTCGACGTCGTGCCTTCAGCCGGCCTCCTGCCCCCTGGCCAGCTTCCGGACCCATCCCAGGCTCTCCTCGGTCTCCTCCGGCGTGGCCAGGGCCGGGCGGTGCTGCAGCACCAGGCGCACCCTCTTGTTCTGCCTGACCGCCTCCTCCGCCACCGCGGCGGCCCCCGCCCAGCCGTCGTCGAACGTGAGCGCCGGGCGGGCCGGTACCCCGGACGCAGGGTCCTCCCCGGAGGCCCGCCCCTCGTGCAGGTGCACGGCCTGCACCCACGGCAGGAGCGGATCCGCCAGCTCCCCGGGCGGGCGCCCGTACAGGCGCGCGAGGCGCCCCAGCCGGGCCGTGTCCAGGCACACGCCCAGCACGCCGAACTCCCCCAGCAGCTCCGGCCACAGGCCGTCGACGTAGAACCAGCGGGCGGGGCCGTCGATCTCCAGCAGCACCCCGGTGCCCAGGCGCTCCCGGGCCTCCGCGAGCGGCTCGAGGGCCTGCCGGGCGGCGTCGGCCAGGGATTTGCGGCTCCAGGCGTCGGGCGCCAGCCATTCGGCGGGACCCGGCCAGCGGGCCGGGTCGTCCTCGGCCAGCGGCGGGTAGGGGAAATGGAAGACCACGTCCCGCGCGCCCGCCGCCTTCGCCTGCTGCAGGGCCCGGACGGCGCCTTCGGCGGCCTGCCGGCGCAGGTCCCGGTCCCGCTCCAGGAGGCGCAGGTAGCCGCCTGCGCCCTCCCGGACGGGCGGCCAGTGGACGCTCACGATCCAGTCGTGGGCCTCCGCCGCCGCCACCGCGGCCCAGAAGCTCGCCAGGTCCTCGAACAGCCCCAGCTCGCCGCCGTGCCAGCCGGCATCCAGCCGGATCCCGTCCTGCTGGACCTCCTCCCCGGCGTAGCGGCCCCGGACGGTGAGGAACAGGTGAACCACGGCGTCACACCCGCCACGAGCGCAGATACTGCTCCTGTTCCGGGGTCAACCGGTCGATCTCGACGCCCAGGGCCCGGAGGCGCAGCTCGGCCACCCGCACGTCGATCTCCCGGGGCACCGGCACGACGTCCCTGGGCAGTTCGTGCCCGTGCCGGGCGATGTGGAGCTGGGCCAGGCACTGGACGGCGAAGGAGAGGTCCATGATCTCGGCGGGGTGGCCGTCGGCGCCGGCCAGGTTCACCAGGCGCCCGTCGGCCAGGAGGTAGACCCGCCGCCCGTCCGGGAAGCGGTACTCGTCGACGTTCTTCCGCACGCGCACCGGCGGGCCGCAGAGGGCCTCCAGGTCGGGCTTGGCGACCTCCACGTCGAAGTGCCCGGCGTTGGCCAGGATGCAGCCGTCCTTGATCACCTCGAGGTGCTCGCGCCGCACCACCCCGCGGTTGCCGGTCACAGTGACGATGAAGTCGGCGATCGCGGCAGCCCGGCGCATCGGCATCACCTCGAAGCCGTCCATGAGCGCCTCGTTGGCGGCGATCGGGTCGACCTCGGTGACCACGACCCGGGCCCCGAGCCCCCGGGCCCGCATCGCCACGCCCTTGCCGCACCAGCCGTACCCGGCCACCACGGCGACCTTCCCGGCCACCGTGAGGTTCGTGTTGCGCATGATCCCGTCCCAGGTCGACTGGCCGGTGCCGTAGCGGTTGTCGAAGAGGTACTTCATATAGGCGTTGTTGACGGCCAGCATCGGGAAGGCCAGGGTGCCTTCGGCCGCCATCGCCCGCAGGCGCTGCACGCCCGTCGTGGTCTCCTCCGACCCGCCCCGGATGTCCGGCAGGAGCTCCCGGTGGCGCGTGTGCAGGGCGGCCACGAGGTCGCCGCCGTCGTCGAGGATCTGGTCGGGCCGGGCGGCCAGCACCCGGTCGATGTGGGCCTCGTACTCCTCGGGCGTCGCGCCGTACCAGGCGTGCACCGTCACGCCCCGCTCGGCCAGGGCGGCGGCGACGTCGTCCTGGGTGGAGAGCGGGTTGGAGCCGGTGATGTGCACGTCGGCGCCCCCGGCGGCCAGGACCGTCGCCATGTAGGCCGTCTTGGCCTCCAGGTGCAGGCAGATGGCGATACGCTTCCCGGCGAAGGGGCGCGTGGCCTCGAACTCCTTGCGGACCTCGTTCAGCACCGGCATGTGCCGGGCCACCCAGTCGATCTTCCGGTGACCCTCCGGCGCCAGCCCCGGGTCCCGGAGGCTGGAAACCGCCACCTTCGATTCGGACACGGGTGCGAGCCCCCCTCTTCCCCGTCTCACATCCGGATCCCCGGCGACGCGTGGGCGCAGCGGCACCCCCGCTCCTCCGGAAGGTTGTCGAGCGCGAGCATGGCCAGACGCCGCAGCCGCTCGGCATTCTGCGCCATGACCTCCAGGACCTCTTCGTGGGTCAGGGGCTGGGGCGAGATGCCGGCGGCGAAGTTCGTCACCATGGAGACGGTGCTGTAGCAGATCCCCGCCTCGTGGGCGAGCACGACCTCCGGCACGCCGGTCATTCCCACCACGTCGCCTCCGAGCCGCTGGTACGCCTTGATCTCGGCCGGCGTCTCGAACCGGGGCCCCTCGGTGCACACGTACGTGCCCTCGCGGTGAAAACCGAGGCCCAGCGTCTTCGCCGCCTCCGCCAGCACCCCCCGGAGTTCGGGGCAGTAGGGCTCGGTGAAGTCGACGTGCACCACCCCTTCCGGCCCGCCCTCGAAGAACGTCGACGGCCGGCCCTTCGTGAAGTCGAGGAACTGGTCGCAGAAGACGAAGTCGCCCGGGCGCATGTCGAGGTTCAGGGAGCCCACCGCTGTCGTGGCGATGATCCGCTCGACGCCCAGGCGCTTGAGGGCCCAGATGTTGGCCCGGTAGTTGATCCGGTGGGGCGGGACGGAGTGCTTCTCGCCGTGGCGCGCCAGGAAGGCGACCTCCTTTCCCCGGTACGTCCCCACCTTCACCCGGACGTCCCCGTACGGCGTCGACACCTGCTCCTCCCGCAGGCCGGTCAGGATGGCCGGGTCGTAGACCCCCGTACCGCCGATGAGCGCATACCGTACCACGCCGCCACGCCCCTTCTGACAACGCTACCCAGACCGCGACATAAGCTGTTGCCGGAGAGTGTTCCCGGGCAGTTCGCCCGATCCCTTCACGGTTGAGGTGGGGACGCATGAGCGATCGCCCCCATTCCCCCACCCCGGCCGGCAGCAGCGGAGACCGACGCGAGGGAGCGGGGGAGTTCGTCCGCCGGTGGCGCGGCGGAAACCTGGGCCGCCTGGTCCTGGTCGAGACCGCCGACCTGGACGGGGACGGGCGCCCGGAGATCGTCGCCCTGGCCGGCAGGGACCTCAAGGTCTTCGACTGGAGTGGCGGTACCTACCTGCTTCGCTCCGAGGCGCTGCTCCCCCGGGACGGTCTCTCCCTGGCTGCCGGCGAGCTCGGGCCCGGGGGCCCCGCCGCCGTGGCGGTGGGCACCCGGGACGCGGTTCTCCTGTACACCCTGACGGACCTTGGCCTGCGGCCGCTGTGCGAGACCCTGCTCTACCCGGGCGCGTACTTCCGCAGCATCGACCTGGCCGACGTCAACGGCGACGGCCGGCCCGAGGTCGTGGCCGCCGCCTCCGGAGCCCAGACCATGTACATCTTCCAGGTGGCGGCCACGAGCAGCGAGGGCCGGCTCGAGGAGCTGGGAAGGGTCTACATCGGCGGCCTGATCACCGGACAGGGCGGCCACGGCGGCGAGCTGGCCGCCGGCACGCGGGACGGTTACGTGGACGTCTTCGTCCCCTGCTCGCTCCTCCCGGAGCCCACGCAGGGCCTGTACACCGTGCGCCGGGGCGACAGCCTGTGGCGCATCGCCCGCCGCTTCGGCATCTCGCCCGGCGCCCTCGCCCGGGCCAACCGCCTGCAAGAACCCTACCTGCTCGAGCCCGGGCAGATCCTCATCATCCCCGCGCCCGCCCGGCACGACGGGCAGGGCGGCTGAAGCGCTACGGCCGCTCGACCACCCACGGGTCGGCGGCGCGCCCGTACTCGACGATGTCCTCCGGCCGGAACCACAGCGCGATCTCCTTCTCGGCCGTGTCCGGCCCGTCCGAACCGTGCACCAGGTTGCGGCCGATGTCGACCGCCAGATCCCCCCGGATCGTGCCGGGTCCGGCCTGTACGGGGTTGGTCGTGCCCATGGTGCTGCGGATGACCTCGATGGCGTTCGGCCCTTCCCACACCATGGCCATGACGGGGCCGGACGTGATGAACCGGATGAGTCCCTCGAAGAACGGCTTGCCGCGGTGCACCTCGTAGTGCTTCTCCGCCAGCTCCCGCGACACCGCCATGAACCGGGCCGCCACGAGCTTGAGCCCGCGGCGCTCCAGGCGGCTGATGATCTCCCCCACCAGACCCCGCTGGACCCCGTCGGGCTTGACCATCACGAAGCTGCGCTCCACCGCCAAGCTGCTCGGACCCCCTGTTTCTTCCTACGGATGCCCAACCGGACGCCATTGTATCCCAGCGCGCCGGGAAAAACCAACCCCCGTGACCCACGGATTCCTTCCGGAATGCCGGCGAGTCAACGGGGGTTGCCGCGTGCCTGGTGTCTGTTGGCACTACCGTCTACAATAGGTCCCCACCTCCGGGCATCAGCGGGCCGCTCCGACGGTCGCGGGGGCCTTCAGGTGCTCGTCCGTCTTGTGCGATGCCCCCTGCTGGAGCGGACCCCACGGGTGCAGGATGCCGCGCTTCGTCTCCGTCGCCGATACACTCTCTGCCTTGAACTGGTCGCAGATGTGCTGGCAGGCGATCCACGGATCCACGTCATCCCCGCACGTGAACACGTCCACGGCTGCGTACCCGAGTTCCGGCCAGGTGTGGATCGCCAGGTGGCTCTCGGAGATGATCACCACACCGCTCACGCCCTGGGGACTGAATCTATGGAATGCAACCTCCCGGACCTCCGCCCCCGCGTTCAGGGCGGCATCCACCATGACCTTCTCCACGTGCTTGATGTCATTCAGCAGCGTGGGGTCGCACCCATAAACCTCCGCCAGAATGTGGCGGCCCAGAGCCTTCATTTCACCTATCAGCCCCCTAATCCCAAAGTCCGGCAGCGCGCACAAAGATCCGGGCCGGCCCACCGGTCGGGGCCCTGCCCTGGGCCCGCCCGACGGCCGGCCAAGTAAATTGTAGCAGACCCCTTCACCCTGTCAATTGGACATCGGTGGCGGTATCGCACGGGCCCGGGAGCGGGCAGGACAGGGAGGGCCCCCGTGGCGAATGTTCGTCCGCCAGGAGGTGGGGCGTGTGCGGCCGCGCATCGCGGTGCTCGGCTACGAGCCGCTCGGGCAGCTCTTCCGGCAGGTGCTCCTCGGCCGGGACCTCCCGTACGAGGTGCAGTTCGTGCAGGCCCTCTTCGAGGAGGCCCTCCCGGCGGCTCGCGAATTGGAACGGTCGGGCCGGGCCGACGCCTTCGTCGCCGGCGCCGTGAACTACCCGCTCCTCCGGGACCGGCTGCGGCTGCCGGTCGTCCCCCTCACCATCACCGGGTACGACCTCCTGCGGGCGATCGCCCGGGCGGCCGACCACGGCCACCGCATCCTGGTGATGAGCTACCGCGAGCGGCGCCTGCCTGCGGAGGACCTGCGGGCCGTGTTCCGGGTCCAGGTGGACGAGGAGGTCTTCACGTCCTGGGAGGAGGCCGACGGCATCGTGCGCCGGCGCCGCGACGCGGGGTGGACGGTGCTCGTCGGGCCGAGCGTGGCGTGCGAGCTGGCCGGGCAGCACGGGCTCCACGGCGTGCTCGCCTACGGGCCGGACACCCTCCTCCGGGCCCTGCAGCAGGCCTACGAGATGGCCACCGCCCGCCTGGCGGAGGCGCAGCGCACGGAAGAGCTGCGCACCATCCTGCAGTTCGCCCCGACCGGGATCATCGCCGCCGACGGCAACGGGCGGATCACGGTCTTCAACCCGGCGCTTGAGCGGCTGACGGGGATCGCCGCGGGGGAGGCCGTGGGCCGTCCGGCCGACGAGGTCGTGCCCGCGCTGGAGCTCGGCCGGGTGCTGGAGAGCGGCGCCCCTTCGCTGGCGGCGGTGGCGCAGCTGGGCCCGCTGGAGGTCGTCACGAACCGGGTACCCGTCACCGTGCAGGGGCGGCCGGCCGGCGTGGTGGCCACCGTGTGGGACGCGCGCTCGGTGGAGGAGTCCGAGGTGGCGGTGCGGCGCGTCCGCCACGGCCGGGGCCTGGTGGCCCGTTTCACCTTCGCCCACGTGGTCGGGGAGAGCCCCGCACTGCGCCAGGCCGTGGCGGCAGCCCGGCGGTTCGCCCGGGCCGAGCAGCCGATCCTCATCTACGGCGAGACCGGGACGGGCAAGGAGCTGTTCGCGCAGTCCATCCACAACGCGAGCCGGCGGGCCGGCCGGCCCTTCGTGGCGATCAACTGCGCGGCGGTGCCGGAATCCCTGCTGGAGAGCGAGCTCTTCGGCTTCGAGGAGGGCGCCTTCACCGGCGCCCGCCGGGGCGGCAAGCCGGGGCTGATGGAGCTCGCACACACCGGCACCCTCTTCCTCGACGAGGTGGCCGAGCTCAGCCCGCCCCTCCAGACGAAGCTGCTGCGGGCCCTGCAGGAGCGGGAGATCATGCGGGTCGGGGGCGACCGGCTCATCCCCGTGGACGTGCGCGTCGTGGCGGCCACCAGCCGTGACCTGGACGCCGAGGTGGCCGCCGGCCGCTTCCGGGAGGACCTGTACTACCGGCTCAACGTGCTGGAGCTGCGGCTCCCGCCCCTGCGGGAGCGCCGGGAGGACGTGCCCCTCCTCGTGCGGCACTTCCTGGCCGGGCGCCCGCAGGCGCTGGTGGAGGCGGCCGTCGCCGGGATCGCGGCCCACCTGGGCGACTACCCCTGGCCCGGGAACGTGCGCGAGCTCGAGAACCTGCTCTCCCGCTTCATCGCGCTGGCGGACACCGAGGAGGGCAAGACCCCGCCTGCCGCCCTGATGGCGGAGCTCGCGCGGCAGCTGCAGAGCCGCGCCCGGACCCGGCGGGTGCGGAGCGCCCGGGAGGACGAGGTCCGCCGGATCGCCGAGGCGATGGCCGCCGAGGGCGGCAACCGGGCCGCCGCGGCCCGCCGGCTGGGGATCAGCCGGTCGACCCTCTGGCGCAAGCTGCGCGAGCTGAACGGCCCCGGCGTCTGACGGTCCGGCGAGGGGCGCGGCCGGGGGAGATACGTCGCGACCTATGTCGCGACGTTTTTCGCGACACATGAGCGAGAGCCCCTCCCGGGCAGACCAAGGGGGCGCACCCGACGGCCGCTTCTGGTGCGCCTCCACGCCATCCCCCGCTGCGGTCCGAACGCTGGCATGGGAATTGCATCAGCCGCCGGGCAATCGATACGCTGCCGTCCCATGCGCGACGCTGGCCTGCAGGGGGAGTGCCGGTTGACCACGGAGACCCGATCGCTGGAATCGCTCACGCTTCACGTCGACGGAGCCATCGCCACCCTGACCATCGCCCGCCCCCGCGTCCGCAACGCCTTCACCACCGCCATGTGGGCCCACCTCCGGGACCAGGTCCGGCGGCTCGCCACGAACCCGGACGTGCGCGTGCTGGTCCTCCGGGGCGAGGGGCGGACCTTCACGTCGGGTTCCGACATCGGGGAGTTCGCCCGGCTGGGCCCGGAGGGCTCGGAGCAGTCGTTCCGGTTGATGGAGGAGGCCATCACCGCCGTCGAGTCGCTGCCGTTCGCGACCATCGCCGCCATCGGCGGTCACGCCCTGGGGGCGGGCCTCGAGCTGGCCCTGGCCTGCGATCTCCGCATCGGCGCGGCGGACGCGCGCCTCGGGATGCCCATCGCCCGGCTGGGGATCACGGTCACCCCGCGCTTCGCCGCCCGGCTGGTGGCGGCCGTGGGGCCCGCCCGGGCCCGCGACCTGCTCCTGACGGGGAGGATCCTCGCCGCGGAGGAGGCCCGCGCGGCCGGGCTCCTCCACTACGTCGTCGACCCCGCCGAACTGGAGCCGGCCGTCACCGACCTGGCAAACCGGGTCGCCGCGCAGTCGCCCGCCGCGGTGCGGGCGGCCAAGCGCTGGATCGCGGCCCTCCTGCCGGCCGTCGACGACGGCGACGCCCGGGCCGTCGACCCGGTGGAGTTCCGGGAGGGGGTGGCTGCGTTCCTCGAAGGCCGCCCGCCACGGTTTTGAAGATTCCATTTCCCGCCTCGTCGTAGGAAAGCAGGATTTGCCCCCATCGAACGGGAAAGTACCACTGATCCAAATGATCAGGGAGGGGTAGTCGTTGGCTGAGATGTCCACGCAACGCGCCCGGCCCCGGCCCTTGCGCCGGCTGGGGCTCGTCGCTCTCGCGACCGGGCTACTCGTCGCGCTCACCGCCTGCGGGGGCGGGGCTCCTTCCGGCTCGTCCGGCGCGACGGGGTCCTCGGGGTCCTCGGGGGCAGCGCCGCAGGGCGGCGCGGCGCAGGGCGGCGGGGCCGCCGGCGGGGGCGAGGTCATCAAGATCGGCGTCGTCCTCCCGACGAGCGGTCGCGAGGCGAAGCCCGGCACGTACCAGTGGGAAGGCATTCAGCTCGCGATCAAGCAGGTCAACGACAAGGGCGGAGTGTCCGTCGGCGGCAAGAAGATGAAGATCGAGCCCGTCTTCTACGACGACGAGTCCGACCAGGCCAAGTCGGCGTCCCTCGTGGAGCGGGCCATGACGGCCGACAAGGTCGTCGCCGTCATCGGCGGGTACTCGACGGCGCTGGGCCAGGCCGAGTCGGTCATGCCGGACCGCTACCAGGTGCCCTGGATCACCCCCGGCGCCGCGGCGAGCACGATCTTCAGCCAGGGCTACCAGTGGACGTTCGGGACCCTGACCCCGGTCTCCGAGCTCGGCTACACCACCGGCAAGTTCCTGGGCTGGCTCGTCGACCAGGGCAAGCTCCAGAAGGGCCTCAAGATCGCGATGGTCCTGGAGAACACGGACCACGGCGTGGACTACGGTAACGGCATCGAGCAGTGGCTCAAGGAGAACCCCGGGTACTTCACGGTGGTCTTCAAGGAGAACTTCGAGCTCGGGGCCCCCGACTTCTCCGGCCTGCTGCAGAAGGTGAAGAACGCCGGCGCCGACATCTTCCTGTCCGACGCCCACCTGCAGGACTACATCACGATGCACCGCCAGTACGTCCAGGCCGGGCTGTACCACCAGATGGTCAGCTACGGCGCCCGCGGGCCCGAGAAGGACGCCCGGGACGCCCTCGGCGACGCGGTGACCGGGATCTTCGCCGGCATCTGGTGGTCGAAGAACCTGCCCTACCCGCAGGTCAAGAAGTTCATCGAGGACTACAAGGCGGCGTACGGCCGTGAGCCCGACTCCTGGTATGCCGCCACCGCCTACGACGCCGTCCGGGCCCTCGTGACCGCCATCGAGCAGGCGGGCAGCCTCGACAAGACCGCGATCCGGGATGCCCTGCGCAAGGTCGAGCTGAAGGATTCGCTCCTGCCCGGACAGGTCCTCAAGTTCGAGGCGAACGGCCAGCTGAAGGCGCCCTTCGTGATCGTGCAGAACAAGCCCGGCGGCAAGGTGGACATCGTCTACCCGGCGGATGCGGCGACGGGCGAGGTCATCGCCCCGATCCCCAAGAAGTGACCCGCGATACGTTTCGGTGACCGTGAAGGCCCGGGCCAGTCTCCGCGGCTGACCCGGGCCACACCGCTCTAGGTGAGCGAGGTGGTCGGCGCTTGACGGCAGGGGAGTTCCTCAACCTCCTGGTAGCCGCCCTGCTCCTGGCAGGAATCTACGCCACCATGTCCTTCGGCATGACCGTCATCTACGGCGTGATGAAGATCATCAACCTCGCACACGCCGGCTTCATGATGCTTGGCGCCTACTTCGCGTACGAGCTGTACCAGCGCCTCGGGGTCGACCCCATCCTGGGGTCGGTCCTCGCCATCCCCGTGTTCTTCGTCCTCGGCGTGGCGTGCTACTTCCTCCTGGTGCGCTGGGTCCCGACCTCGGACCAGCCCACCCTGCCGTCGCTGCTCCTGCTGTTCGGGCTCTGGCTCGTCCTGCAGAACGTGGGCTACTCCGTCTGGGGGAACACGGACCGCTCGATCCTGACCCCGTTCACGCTGTCCACCATCCGCATCGGCCCCGTGTCCATCTCCACGCTGCGGGCGGTGGTGTTCGCCGTCGCCGTCCTCTCCCTGGTCGTGCTCCAGCTCGTGCTGACCCGGACGTGGTTCGGCCGGTCGGTGCGGGCGCTCACCCAGAACAAGCTCGCCGGGCAGATCGTGGGCATCGACACGCAGCGCACGGCGGCCCTGACCTTCGGCCTGGGGATCGCCTTCGCCGGGATGGCGGGAGCCCTGCTCGCCACGCTGTACTCCTTCAACCCCGACTTCGGCCGGCCGTTTCTCCTGCGCTCCTTCGTGATCATCGTCCTGGGCGGGCTGGAGTCGTTCTCCGGCGTGGCCGTGGGGGCGCTCATCCTGGCGCTGGTGGAGACCTTCACGATCCTGGTCGTGCCCGCCGGCTACCAGGTGGCCATCTCGTTCGCCCTCCTGGTGGTGGCGCTCCTGGTCCTGCCCGGCGGCGTGGCCAGCCTCTTCGAGCGAAGGGGGCGGGCGGCATGAGCCGGAGCGCATCGGTGGCGGGCGGCCCGGGGGCCGCCAGGCTGGCCGCGGCGGCGCTGCCGCTGGCCCTGGCGCTCCTGCTGGCGGCCGTCCCCCTGTTCGGGCTCGGACCGAACGTGATCCGCCTCCTCTTCGTCACCCTGGTGTGGGTCACCACCAGCGTGGCCTGGAACATCCTCGGCGGCATCACGGGGCAGGTCTCGTTCGGGTTCGCCGTCTTCTACGGGCTGGGCGCCTACACGGCGGCACTCCTCATCCGGGGCGGCACCCCGCCGCTCCTGGCGTTCCTCGCCGCCGGCGCGGTGGCCACGGTCGCCTCCCTGGTGGTCGGGATCCCGACCTTCCGCCTGCGGGGACCCTACTTCGCCATCGCCACCATTGGCGTGAGCGAGGCCGTGCGGGTGACCATGAACAACCTCGCCTTCACCGGCGGCGCCAGCGGGTACCGGATCGTCGAGCGGGTCCCGTTCAACCAGATGACCCACTACTACAGCGCGCTGGCGCTGGCGGCGCTGGCGATCGCCGTCTCGATCCTGGTCGTCCGGTCGAAGTTCGGCCTCGGCCTCATGGCGGTGCGGGAGGACGAGGACGCCGCGGCCGACCTCGGCTTGAACCCCTTCAAGTACAAGCTGCTGGCGCACGCCCTGGCCGCCGCGCTGACCGGCATGGCCGGGGGCGTGTTCGCCCGCTACGCGGGGTTCATCCACCCCGGCGGCGTGTTCGCCTTCAACACCAGCGTCTCGATCCTCCTCATGCCGGTCATCGGGGGCCTGGGGACCGTCTGGGGACCGGTGATCGGCGGCCTCATCTACGGGACGGTGCAGGAGCAGCTGGTCGCCGCCTTCCCCAACCTGCACCTGCTCCTCTACGGCTCGCTCCTCATCGTGATCATCCTCTTCGAACCGAAGGGCATCGTGGGCCTGGTGGGCCGGCTCGCCCGGTGGGCGGCCGGAAGCCGCCGGCAGGCGGTCCCGGTGGCAGCCCGCGGCGCGTCGACCGGAACGGGGGTGGAGTCATGAGCGCCATCCTCGAGGTGAACGGGCTCACCCGGTACTTCGGGGGGCTGGCCGCCGTCAAGGACGTCACCTTCGCCGTGCCCGAGGGGTCCATCTTCGGCCTGATCGGCCCGAACGGGGCCGGCAAGACCACGCTCTTCAGCATGGTCGCCGGGGCCCTCCAGCCCAGCGGCGGCACGGTCCGCTTCCGGGGCCGGGACGTCACCGGCATCCGGCCGTACGAGGCGGTGGCGTCGGGCATCGTCCGCACGCACCAGATCGTTCGCCCGTTCAAGTCCATGACGGTGCTGGAGAACGTGATGGTGGCCACCTACTTCGGCCGCCACGGCGCCACGAACCCCCGGGTGGCCCGGGAACGGGCCATGGAGGTGCTCGCCTTCGTGGGGATCGAGCACGTGGCGGGGCAGCAGGCGGCGGTGCTGCCGATCGGCCAGCAGAAGCTCCTGGAGCTCGCCCGCGCCCTGGCGGCGAAGCCGGACCTCCTCCTCTGCGACGAGATCGCCGGCGGCCTCACGGACGCCGAGACCCAGAACGTGCTGGGCCTCCTGCGCAAGATCCGGGAGCGGGGCACCACCATCCTCTACATCGAGCACGACATGCGGGCCGTGATGTCGGTCTGCGACCGCATCGTGGTCCTCAACTACGGGCAGAAGCTGGCCGAGGGTACGCCGGCCGAGATCCAGCGGAACCCCGCCGTGATCGAGGCGTACCTGGGCACGTCAGCGGCCGAGGCGGGGTGATCGCGGGATGGCACAGGAGCCGCTGCTCGAGGTGCGGGACCTGGCCGTCGCCTACGGGAGCGTGCAGGTGATCTGGGGGATCTCGTTCCGGGTCGAGGAAGGCCAGGTCGTGAGCATCATCGGCTCGAACGGGGCCGGCAAGACCACCACCCTGCGGTCCCTGGCGGGGCTTCTCCTGCCCCGTGGCGGCAGCATCCGCTTCCGGGGGGAGGACATCACCGCGCTGCCGGCCCACGCCCGGGTGAACCGGCAGATCGTGCTGGTCCCCGAGGGCCGCCAGCTGTGGCCGCGGATGACCGTCGAGGAGAACCTCCTCCTGGGCGCCTTCGCCCCGGCCTTCCGGGGGCGGGCGCAGGAGCGGCTCGCCCGCGTCTACGACCTGTTCCCCCGGCTCAAGGAGCGCCGCCGCCAGCTCGCCGGCACGCTCTCCGGCGGCGAGCAGCAGATGTGCGCGATCGGCCGGGGGCTCATGGCCGAGCCCAAGGTGCTCATGCTGGACGAGCCGTCCCTCGGCCTGGCGCCCAAGCTGGTCGAGGAGATCTTCCGCTTCGTCGACGACATCTCCGCCCAGGGCGTGACGATCCTCCTGGTGGAGCAGAACGTGAAGTACGCCCTCCGGGCGGCCGACCACGCCTACGTGCTGGAGACCGGCCGCATCACGCTCGAGGGGAGCGGCCGGGACCTCCTGCACGACGACCACGTCCGCACCGCGTACCTCGGCGGGGCGGCGTGAGGTGGCCGCCCGCCCGCATCACGGGAAGGCCGGCCCGTCAGCCGGGCCGGCCTTCGCTCTTCTCCAGCCGCTCCTTCACGGCCTTCAGCATGCCCTCGGCGTTGTCCCGGACCACCAGCCGGGCGATCGGGTTGAGCATCGTCGCGAACATGGGGATGCCGATCTCGAAGTCGACCGTGAGGGTCACCTTCGTGCCCTCCGGGGTCTCCTCCAGGATCCAGTCGCCCTCGAACTTCTTGAGGTCCCCGCCGAGCTGGCGGTAGTGGATGCGGAAGTTCTCGTCGTCGAACTCGTCGAGTTCCGTCCACCGCAGCGTGGCGCCCTTCACGGTGCCGACCCACTCGGTCACGGTGGCCCCGGGGCGCCGCTCGAGGACCTCGACGTTCTTCAGGTTGGGCATGAACCGGGGGTACGATGGCATGTCCTTGACGACCTCGTAGACCTGCGCCCGCGGCGCCCGGATGATCTCCTGTACCTCGACGTAGGGCATCTCGGGCCTGTCACCCCTTCCCTACTCGATGTCCGCGTCGACCTCGGCCGCTCGGGCGATGCCCGCCTCGAGCGCGGCGAGGACCCGGTCCAGCTGCTCGTACGTGATGACGGCGGGCGGGGAGACCCGGATCACCCGGGGGTTGTTGAGCGAGTGGATGACGATCACGCCGCGGTCGATGAGCTCGCTGATGAGCACCCCCGCGTGCCCGTCCTTGGTGAGCTCCAGCCCGATCAGGAGGCCCTTGCCGCGCACGTCCCGCAGGACCTGCGGGTAGCGGTCCCGCAGGGCCCGCAGGCGGCTCAGGAGATACTCGCCCTTGGCCGCCGCCTGCTCGAGGAGGCCCTCCTCCTGGATGGCCTCGATGGCGGCGATGGCGGCCCGGCACGCCAGCGGGTTCCCGCCGAAGGTCGAGCTGTGGATGTACGGGTTGGCGTTGAAGAGGTCCCAGATCGGCGCCTTCGCCACGACCGCCCCGATCGGCATGACCCCGCCGCCCAGCGCCTTGGCGGTCGTCAGGATGTCCGGGACGACGCCCCAGTGCTCCGACGCCCACCAGCGCCCGGTCCTGCCCATGCCGGTCTGGACCTCGTCCAGGATCAGGAGGGCCCCCCGCTCGTCGCAGAGCCGGCGGACCCCGGGAAGGTAGTCGTCCGGCGGGACGATGACCCCGCCCTCGCCCTGGATGGGCTCGAGGATCACCGCGGCGGTGTCCGGCCCGATCGCCTTCTCCATCGCCTCCAGGTCGCCGAAGGGGACGTGCGTGACCCCCGGCAGCAGCGGATAGAAGGGCTCCCGGTAAAGCTCCCGGCCGCTCACCGAGAGCGCGCCGAAGGTCTTGCCGTGGAACGCGCCGGTGGCGGCCACGAAGCCCGGACGCTTCGTGTAGGCCCGGGCCAGCTTCAGGGCGGCCTCGTTCGCCTCGGCCCCCGAGTTGCAGAAGAAGCAGTACTGGAGATCCCCGGGGGCGATGGAGGCGAGCAGCCGGCCCAGGTCGGCGATGGGCTTGTGGGGGAGCGTGCGTCCGTGCATGGCCATGCGGTCGAGCTGCTCCCGCACCGCCGCCACCACCCTGGGGTGGCTGTGCCCGTGGAACATGACGCCGTACGAGCCGCAGTCGATGAACTCGCGGCCGTAGATGTCCGTGATGACGGCGCCCCGCGCCTCCCACTCCAGGGTCGTGAACCCCATGAACCGGTAGAGCCGGGCCATGGCGTCGTTGACGTGCTCGCCGTAGTCCCGGAGCGCCTGCTCCACGACCGCGTCGGGGTTCTCCACCCGGGGCCGCGTCTCGGTCTTCTCGGTCAAGCGCATCGTCCTCCCGGTGCTCCGCTGGCACCCGCCGCCATTGTGCACAGATCGGTGTACAGATTCAACCGCCACCGGCCGGATTCCTCGCGCCACCCCGATGCTCATGGCGGCTGGGTGACGGCGAGAAGCGGTACCCTATTCCCGGCAGGAGGAATCGCCCTGCCCCCGGCGAACCGAACTGCCGGAAGGGGGACCGGTAGGACGTGAACGTGGCAGCTGGCATGTTCCGGGAGTACGACATCCGTGGGGTTGCAGGGGACGACCTCACCCCGGCCGTGGCGGAGGCGGTGGGCAGGGCCTTCGCCACATACATGCAGCGGCGCGGCGTGCGGGATCGCCGGGTGCTCGTGGGCCGCGACGGGCGCGCCTCCTCCCCGGAACTCCGGGAGGCCCTCGTCGCCGGGCTCCGGAGCGCGGGGGCCGACGTGGTGGACATCGGCCTCGTCGTCACGCCGATTCTCTACTACAGCCGGGTGCTCTACGGCATCGACGGCGCCGTGATGATCACGGCCAGCCACAACCCTCCCGAGTACAACGGGTTCAAGATCGCCCTGGGGTACGCCACCATCCACGGTGAGGAGATCCAGGCCCTGCGCCGCATCATCGAGGAGGAAAGCTTTGCTGCCGGGTCCGGCTCCTACGAGACCCGCGACCCGGTGCCGGAGTACATCGAGATGCTCCGGGAGAAGATCCGGCTCGACCGGCCCTTGAAGGTGGTGGCGGACGCCGGCAACGGCACGGCGGGCCTCTTCGCCGAGAAGGCGCTGCGGGCCATGGGCGCCGAGGTCATCCCGCTTTACTGCGATCTCGATCCGTCCTTCCCCCACCACCACCCCGACCCGGTCAAGCCGGAGAACCTGCAGGACCTCATCCGGGCCGTGCGTGAGCACGGCGCCGACCTGGGGCTGGGCTTCGACGGCGACGCAGACCGGCTGGGGGTCGTCGACGACGGGGGCGGGATCGTCTGGGGCGACACCTACATGGCGCTGCTCTGGCGTGAGGTGCTGGCCCGGCACCCCGGGGCGCCGGCGATCATCGAGGTGAAGTGCTCCCAGGCCCTGTGGGACGAGGTCGAGCGCCTGGGCGGGCGGCCCCTCTTCTACCGCACCGGGCACTCCCTCATCAAGGCGAAGATGAAGGAGATCGGCGCCGTCTTCACCGGCGAGATGTCCGGCCACATGTTCTTCGCCGACGAGTACTACGGCTACGACGACGCCTTCTACGCCGCCGGGCGGCTGCTCCGGTTCCTCTCACGTCAGCCGAAGCCCCTATCCGCCCTGGTGGCCGAGATCCCGCACTACCATGCCACGCCCGAGATCCGGGTCGACTGCCCCGACGAGCGCAAGTTCGAGGTCGTCGCCGCCCTGCGGGAGCACTTCAAGCGGCAGTACGAGGTCGTCGAGGTCGACGGCGCCCGCGTGCTCTTCCCGGGCGGCTGGGGGCTGGTGCGCGCGTCGAACACCCAGCCCGTCCTCGTCCTGCGCTGCGAGGGGCGCACCGAGGCCGACCTGGAGCGGATCAAGGACGAGATGGAGCAGGCGCTGCGGGAGGTGGGCGGTATCCGTTGTGAGTTGTGAGTTGTGAGTGGTGAGTGGTGGGTTGTGAGGTCCGTGAGGGCCTCCATGCCGGGACCCTGCGGGCAGCGGCGTGCCGGCCAGGGGCCCGCCTCACAGCTCACGGTTCATCTCAGCCACCGCTGCAGCGCGGGAACCCGCCGCAGCACGGGAAGGAGCGCTCCGGCCAGGAGCGCTCCGGCCGCGCTGGAGACCGTGAAGGGGACGATGTAGACGAGGAACCCCACCTGGCGCCCCAACACGAGCTGCGCCACCGGCACGGCCACCAGGGCCCCGAGGACGCCCGTCCCGACGATCTCCCCCGCCAGGGCCGCGGCCACCCTGCCCGACCGCCGGTACAGGAGGCCCGCCAGGAGCGCGCCGAACATGCTGCCGGGAAACGCCAGCGGCGTCCCGGTCCCCAGGGCCACCCGGAGGACGGAGACCGCGAAGGCCACGGAGACGGCGCCACCCGGCCCCAGCGTCACTGCCGAGAGGACGTTGAGGAAGTGCTGGACGGGAAAGGCCTTGGCGAAGGCGACCGGGACGACGACGAGGTGGGAGGTCAGCACCCCGACCGCGACGTACAGGGCGGCCAGGGTGAGCTGATGAACGCGCGGCCGCACCGTCTTCACCCCTTGCGGGAGCTCCGGCCCGCCCCGGCCCGCAGGCGGGCGGCCCGACGGAGGATGAGCCACAAGGCCAGCGCGGCGCCCGCAGCGTCGATGGCGACGTCCGTGAGGCGCCCGTCCCGGCCCGGGACAAAGCGCTGGTGCCACTCGTCTCCGAGCGCGTAGAACGTGGCCCAGGTCCACGACCACCGCGCGGCCGCCCAGCCGGCCAGGCGGGGCCACGTCGCGCGCGTGGCCGAGAGGATCAGGGCCGCCAGCACGCCGTACTCGAGGACGTGGGCGGTCTTGCGGACGATGAGCTCGAGCCAGTAGGCCTGCGCGGGGCTGAGCTGCAGCGGGAGGAACCCCAGCCTCGCCATGACGGGGATCGCCCGCAGGTCCGGCACCGACGAGGCGACGAAGATGACCCCCATCCAGGCCAGGACGGCCAGCCAGTGCAGGGTCACCCGCCACGTGATGGCGGCCGGGCGCAGGCGCTCGGACCGTACCCCCGGGACGCCCCGCACCGCGGGCTGGCTCCGGGATGGGGGCACCGGCCGCAGCGCCGCGCCCGACCCGGGCTTCGCCGGGGGGGCGGACCGCGCCTTCTCCCGCTCCGTCTCCCCGCCGGGGCGCGACGGCGCCGCCGCCCGGCCGCCCTGGAGCGCGCGCAGCGGCGTGTCCGCCGAGCGGCCCGTGCCACGCCGCCTGCGCCGCCTCTTGGACGCCACGGGTCTTGCCCCCTACTTCTGCCCGGCCTTCGCGTCCTCCCCGCCCCGGGTCCCGATGGCCACCGGCTGGTCCCCGTCGCCCAGCCCGAACTTCTCATGGATGGCCTGGACCGCCTCGGCCGCCCGGCTCGCCCGCACCAGGCAGGAGATGCTGATCTCCGAGCCGGTGATCATCTCGATGTTGATGCCCCGCTCGGCCAGGGCAGTGAACATGGTGGCGGCCACGCCGTAGTTGGAGGCCACCCCCGAGCCGACGATGGAGACCTTGGCCACATCCACATCATACACCAGCTGGGTGCCGGGCCACTCCTGCATGACCTCGCGGCAGATGTCGAGGGACACGTCGAGATCGTCCTTCGCCACGGTGAGCGAGATGTCGGCCTGCGTGGCGCCCGGGCCGCCGCTCTGGACGATGTCGTCGATCACGATCTTGTTCCGGGCGAAGGCGCTGAAGAGCTTCGCTGCGATGCCGGGCCGGTCGGGGACTTCGAGAAGGGTGATCCGCGCCACCTTCGAGTTCACCGCCACCCCGGTCACCACGCGCTGGAACTGCGGATTCACCCGCGCCACCACCTTCGTCTTCTTCTCCTCCGTGCCGCCCTCGTCGGGCAGGGGGGACAGGCTCGACAGCACCTCGAACTCGACCCCGTACTGCCGGGCGAATTCCACGCTGCGGAGCTGCATCACCTGCGCGCCGGAGGACGACATCTCCAGCAGCTCCTCGTAAGAGATCTCCTCCAGGCGCCGGGCGTTGGGGACGATGCGGGGGTCGGCCGTGTAGATGCCGTCGACGTCCGTGTAGATCTGGCACGCCTCGGCGTCGAGGGCCGCCGCCAGGGCGATCGCCGTGAGGTCCGACCCGCCCCGGCCCAGCGTGGTCAGGTCGCCGGCGGCGTCGATGCCCTGGAAGCCCGTCACGACCACCACGCGGCCCGCCTCGAGCTCCTTCCGGACCCGGTCCGGCTTCACGTCGAGGATGCGGGCGGCACGATGGGTGTCATCGGTGAAGAAGCCGGCCTGAAACCCCGTCAGCGACACGGCCGGGACCCCGAGCCGCTGCAGGGCCATGGCCATGAGAGCGGCGGATACCTGCTCGCCCGTCGCCATGAGCATGTCCATCTCGCGCGGGGACGGGTGCGCGTCCCCGTTGATGGCCTCGGCCAGGGCGATCAGCGAATCGGTGGTGTCCCCCATGGCGGACACCACCACCACCACGTCGTAGCCTTGAGACCGTTTCCACGCCACGCGACGGGCCGCGCGCAGGATCCGCTCCGTGGACGCGACCGAGGTCCCGCCGTACTTCTGGACAACGATAGCCAACCGGAGTGCCTCCTCTACTGCGCATGGCCGCTTCGGACGGACCTGGAATTATGTTCGGACGTGCCGGCCCGGATACCTGCAAGCCCGTCGGGCCATGTACCGGGGGAGGGGTGGAAATCCGGTGCGGCCTCAGCCACGGGCCCGGTCCAGTTGCCGGTCCAGGAAGGCGGCCACGGCGCCGGCCATGAGGTCGAAATCGACCAGGAAGGCGTCGTGCCCCCAGGGACTGTCGATCTCGAAGTACTCGGCCGTGCCCCCTGCGGCCCGGATGCCCTCCACCATCTCTTTCTGCAGGTAAGTCGGGAAGAGGAAGTCGGAGCGGATGCCCACGACGAGGGCTTCGGCAGTCACCCGGGCGTACGCGGCCTCCATGGAAGGGTACCCCCGGCTGATGTCGTGCAGGTCCATGGCACGGCTCAGGTACAGGTAGGAGTTCGCGTCGAAGCGGCGGACCAGCGCCTGCCCGTTGTAGTGGAGGTACGACTCCACCTCGTAGGCGATCCCGAAGCCGCGCTCCAGGTCGGATTCGCCCGGCGACGGGACGCCGGGGAACTCCATCCCGGGGGCCGGACCCGTGCGGGCCCCGGGGGCGGGCGCCCCGTCCGGGCGTCCGCCGCTGTCCGCGGCGGGGGTGGGCCGTCCGCCGTAGCCCTCATCCCAGTCGGCCGATTTCCGGCCGACCAGCCCGAGCGGCCTCACCCGCCGGCCGAACTGGGCCCACATCGACTCGTCCGAGCGGTAGGTGATCATGCCGAGCATCCGGGCGATCGCCAGCCCGTGCACCGGCCCCGGACCGGGGTAGTACTGTCCGCCCCGGAACTCCGGGTCCCGGAGGATCGCCTCGCGCTGCACGGCGTTGAAGGCGATGCCCTGCGGGTGGAAGCGGCTGCACCCCGCCACCGGGACGACCCCGAGGAGCCGGTCCGGGAAGGTGACGGCCCACTCGATCGCCTGCATGGCCCCGAGGCTGCCGCCGATCACCGCCACCACCCGCTCGATCCCCAGGGCGTCGAGCAGGGCGGCCTGCACCCGCACCATGTCACGGGGGGTGATGACCGGGAACTCGAGCCCGTAGGGGCGGCCCGTCCGGGGGTCCGGGCTCGACGGCCCGGTCGTGCCCCGGCACCCGCCGAGGACGTTCGAGCAGATCACGAAGTACCGGTCGGTGTCGATGGCCTTGCCGGGCCCCACGGCTGCTTCCCACCAGCCCGGCCGGTCTTCCCCGTCCTCGTAGCGCCCGGCCACGTGCGCGTCGCCCGTGAGGGCGTGGCAGACCAGGACCACGTTGTCTTTCCGCGGGCTCAGCGTCCCCAGGGTCTCGTAGGCGACGGTGACGGGCCCCAGCCTGCGCCCGCTCTCGAGCTGCAGCGGCGCCTCCTCCGTGAAGAGCGTCACCGAGTGACGCCGGGCGCACGTCCCCGCTTCCCGGCCCCGGGCCAGCGCGCTTCCTCGAGCCATGTGCCGGTCCTCCTCCCTTCCACGCTCGCCTCTCCCTACGTGAGGGCTCCCGGCACCCGGCCCGGGTCGAATCCCCGTCAAACCAGGTAACGTAAAGGGCTTCCCCGCCCTGGAGAAGCCCACGAAAATACCCCAGTGGAGCCCCTCTTATCTGCGGGAATTGGCACCTTCAGGGACAGCCTGGGGCGCTGCCCCTGGGTTGCCGGGCTTCATCGGGCCAGTCCCTCCACCTCTCTCGATAAGAGCCGCCGCCGCTGCGGCGGGAACGATATGAAATTCTGAGCCGCATCTTACCATGGGGAGACCTGGGCGTCAACGGGGCCCAGGCCGGGGATCGCGGCCGTGCACCAGCCGGCGGACGGCGGCCGCCACCTCCGGCACCCCGAGCCACCACAAGAGCAATCCGTACAGCAGCGCGGCTGCGCCGACCAGGACCAGCGTGGCGATGGCCTTCTGGGGTGCAGGCAGACCGCCCAGGCGCGGCGCGGCGACGAGACAGGCGGCGCCCATCGCCGCGGCCGCCAGCGCCGGTCGGGCGAGGCCCCGGACCAGTGGCCCGACGAGGTCGCCCACCTCCCGCCGCGCCGCCCACGCCTGGACCCCCGCGGCGGCAAAGGCGCCCATGCTGGCCCCCCAGGCGAGGGCGGGCGCCCCCAGGGGCCCGAGCAACAGGGCACCGATGAGCGCCTGGACGCCCGCTCCGGCGAGGAGCGCGAGCGGCGGAACCCAGGGGCGGCCGAGCGTGAACAGGACGTACGCCAGGAGTTGCGTCACGGCAAAGCCCGTGACGCCCACCGCATCGCCCAGGAGGGTGGCCGCTGTGAGGCGTGTGGCCTCCGGGCCGAACGCCCCCCGCTGGTACACGACCTGGACAATGGGCAACCGGAGCGTGAGGAGCCCCGCCGTCACCGGGAGGGCCACGAGCAAGGCGAGGCGCATCCCCTGACCCAGAACGCGCTGCAGGGCCGCCCCATCGCCGCTTCCCCGGGCGGCGGCCAGGGCGGGGTAGGACACCGCGCCCACCGCCCAGACGGCGGTCTGGAGGGCGAACTGGCGGAGCTTGTCCGAGAAGGTGAGCGCCGCGATGGCGCCCGGCGGCAGGACCGGCGCAAACAGTCGGTCGACCACCAGGTACCCGGACTGCAGGAGCGACCACGCCGCCACCGGCGCGAAAAGGGCACCGCCACCCGGTACGGTCTCCGCCCCATCCGCACCCGCTTCGGGCGGTGAAGCTTCGCCGCGTCCGCCCGGGCGGCGCAGCGCGAGGGCGGCGATGGTGGCCAGGAGCCCCACCTGCACCACCGCGCCTGCCAGGTAGGCCCAGGCGAGAGGCAAGGGGCCCCCTGCGCCGGCCAGGGCAAAGGCCACCGCAGCGATCAGAAGGCTCTGGGCGGAACGGCCGAGAGGGGTGTAAACGAACACCCGGTGGGCGTGCAGGAGCGCGGCCAGGACGGAGGCCACTGCCACCAGGACAGGGCCAGCGATGGCGATCCGGGCGGTGTTCACGGCCAGCCGGGCCTCCGCAGAAGGCCAGGCGTGGGTGAACGGGGCGAGCAGGAGCGGCAGCGCCACGAAGACCACAAGCGCCGCTCCGCCGCCAAGGGCGGCCGTGCGGGCGAGGGCGCGGCGCGCCGCGACCCAGGCGCCGGCCCGGTCGCCTCTCCCCACACGGGCAGCGAGGTCGGGGACGAGGGCGCCCAACACCCCGCCGGCCGCCACCACCGTGGCCAGTTCCGGCAGCGTCATCCCGACCAGGTACACGTCGGTGGCGGCGGACGCGCCAAAAGCCCGGGCGACTGCCTGTTCCCGGACGAAACCCGCCAGTTTCTGCACCACGGTGAACACGGTGACGAGCGCCGCCGCCCCCAGAAGCCCACGCTGCCGCATGCCGCCCCCGCATCCCTCCGCTTTCCGGCTGGCACAAACCGTCCCCATCGTACCACATGGACGGGCACACGCGCGGCGGACCCCCCGGCGAGGCTCGCCGCCGGGGGGTGCGCTCGTGGCGGGGACGCGCAGGCCGTGGGGCCATGCGGGCTAGATGATGATGCAGATGAGCCCCCCGCTGCCCTCGTTGATGATGCGGGTCAGGGTCTCCTGGAGCTTCTGCTGGGCATCCTCCGGCATGCGGTAGAGCTTGTTCTGCACGCCGTCGCGTACGAGCTCGTACAGCGACTTCCCGAAGATGTCGAAGTCCCAGAGCTTCTTCGGGTCGTCCTCGAACTTCTCCATCAAGTACTGGACCAGTTCCTCGCCCTGCTTCTCCGTGCCGATGATCGGCGTCACCTCCGTGTGGATGTCGGCGCGGATGAAGTGCAGGGACGGGGCGCTGGCGCGCAGCCTCACGCCGAAGCGGGAGCCCTGGCGCACGAGCTCGGGCTCGTCGAAGGTCATGTCGGAGAGCTGCGGCGGTACCATCCCGTAGCCCGTCTCGCGCACTTCGTGGAGCGCAACGGCGATCTTGTCGTACTCCTGTTTCGCCACCGCCCACTCCCGGAGCAGGCGTACCATGGTGTGCTTGCCCTCGAGCTTGACGCCCGCGATCTCCTCCAGAATCTGGTAGTAGAGGTCTTCCCGGGCCTCGAGCTCGACGACCGCCGTTCCCGTGCCCATGTCCATGGAGCGGAGCTGCGCCGTCTCCACGAACTCGTACGAAGCCAGACGCTCCACCGCCTGGTCCACATCCCGAACCTTCGTGACAGCCTGCACCACCTCCGCCACGGCCGTCTCGAACTTCTCTCGCAGCCACTGACGGGAGTCCAGTTCCTCCACCCACCGCGGCAGGCGCACCTCCAGCTCGCGAACGGGGAACTCCAGCAGCAGCTGCTCGAGGACCATGTGGACGTCGTCCTCGGTGAGCTCCGACACGTCGGTGGGGATGATGGGCGCACCGTACTTCTCCTCCAGCTCGCCGGCGAGATCGAGAGTCTCCTGGGCGTATGGCCGCGTGGTGTTGAGTACGACCACGAAGGGCTTGCCGAGTTCCTTCAGCTCGGCGACGACCCGCTCCTCCGCCTCGATGTACTTGCCCCGGGCGATGTCGGTGATGGTCCCGTCCGTGGTGACCACCACGCCGAGGGTGGCGTGCTCGGCGATCACCTTCCGGGTTCCGATCTCGGCCGCCTCGTGCAGCGGCACCTCGGCGTCGAACCAGGGCGTCAGCACCATGCGGGGCTGGCCCGTTTCGTCCAGGAAGCCGAGCGCCCCCTCCACGGGGTAGCCCACGACGTCGATGAGCCGCACGCGCACCGTGATGCCTTCGTGGGGCGTGAGCTCGACGGCCTCCTCCGGAATGAACTTCGGCTCCACCGTCATGATGGTCCGCCCGGCCCCGGACTGGGGCAACTCGTCGAGCATGCGCGTGCGGAGGAACTCGTCCTCGATCCGGGGCAGGACCAGCCGCTCCATGAACTTCCGGATGAAGGTGGACTTCCCTGTCCGGACCGGGCCGACGACCCCGATGTAGATGTCGCCCCCGGTCCGCTGGGCGATGTCCTGGAAGATGTTGAACTTCTCCACGCTCCCCCTCCTCACCGGCGGCTATGCGAGGGATCGGTCCCGGTCGCCGGCCGCCGCGCGGCGGACCTTCCGGCGCCGCGCCAACGGATTCCGATGCGATTCGTATGAGGGGTGACGGCTCATTATGCGGTGGCCGCTTTCAGGAACTCGCCCCCCGCTGCCGTCCGACCGGGGGGCCAGGGGCTCCGGGCCGGTCGCGCGCGGCTCCGGCACCTCCACGGCCGGAACAGCCGCATGCGGGCGCGCGTACCGTTCCGTCAAGGCACGGGCGAACACGAACGACCCCGCCGGACAGACCCGGCGGGGCCGTGCGGGAGGCGGATCGCGAACATGACTGCGGGGTTATTGCCTTTTCCCTCTCCCGGGCCGTGCAGCCGCATCGCTTCTTCGATGGGCCCGGGCGCAACAACCCCGCAGCAGGGAACCAGGGAGCCTGGCCTGATGGCCCCGGTCAGCCGGCTGTCCGGGCGCTGACTTGACAGCCTCGCTGCCTTGGGGTCGGACCTCCACTGCCATCCGGGTCGGCACCCGCCGGCGAGTGGATCGCCTGATCCTGTGGAGCATCCGCCCGTCCCTGGCTCACCTCGCAGCCTCATCGTACAGCCGGCGGCCGCGTGCCGCAACCACCGAACGTGCCATGCGGCGTAACGAAAAAGGCCATGTCGATCCTAGACTGGTTGTTGCGGCAATTCCGCCCATGCCGCGGTACCCGCTCTCCTACCGCCCCTCAAGAAACCGCAGGAACTCCTCCCTGTGGGGGAGCGACGGCTGCGCGCCGGGGCGGGTGACGGCCAGGGCGCCGGCCGTGCAGCCCCACTGCACCGCCTCGTGCAGGTCGAGCCCCTGCGCCAGCGCCGCGGCCAGAGCGCCGGCGAAGGCGTCCCCGGCCGCGGTGGTGTCGACCACCTTAACGGGAGGCGAAGGCACATGGGCGGTCCCCTCCGGCCCGGCGAACAGCGCACCCTCGGGCCCGAGCTTCACGATCGCCCGCCGGAAGCCCTGGCCCAGGAGTTCCTGGGCGGCGTCGGCGGCCTCCTTCCGCCCCCGGACCGTGATGCCCGTGAGCGCCTGTGCCTCCACCTCGTTCGGGGTCACGAAGTCGACGAGCCGGATCAGGTGGGCGGGGAGCGGGCGCGCCGGAGCCGGATCGAGGACCACCAACGCGCCCGCCTCCCTGGCCAGCTGAGCGGCCCGGATCACCGTCGCCATCGGGATCTCCAGCTGAAGCAGGATAACCCGGGCGGAGGAGAACAAGGGGCGCGCCTCCCCGACGGCCTCCGGCCCCATCGCCCCGTTGGCTCCGGGAACGGCGAGGATCGCGTTCTGACCGCCCGGGGCCACGATCACGACCGCAACCCCGGTGGACTGCCCGGCCACCGGGAGTACGCCGCGCACGTCGACTCCGGCGTCCCCCAGGCTCTTCCGCATTAGCTGGCCGAAGTCGTCCTCGCCCACGCGCCCCACCATCGCGGTCGAGACGCCCAGCCGCGCCGCAGCCACGGCCTGGTTGGCGCCCTTTCCGCCAGGCACGGTGTCCAGGCTCTGGGCCGAAATCGTCTCGCCCGAGTTCGGGAGGCGCGGGGCCCTCACCACCAGGTCGACGTTGAGGCTGCCCACGACCACGACGTCCGCCATGCCTCGGGCCCCCTTTTCCGCTGTGCCCTCGCGTTCGAATAGTTTGCCGCTCAGGCACAGCCACCTCCTGCCGCTGGGGGCCCTGTGGTGCGGACGTTCATCCTCCGGCCGCGTGTCGCTCCGGCAATTGCGGTGGCGATTCGCGCACCGTCACGGAAGCGAGGAGTCCCCCTTCCGCCTGGAGGCGGGTCACGGCGCCCCGGAAGTAACTCGTGTCAACCTCGACGCCAACGCTGTTACGCCCCCACCGAGCGGCCGCCACGTTGGTCGTACTCGACGCCAGCTGGGCGTTGGCTACCTCGCCGATGAGGTCGTCAATCCGGTTCGGGACCGTTCCCGATACGTTCCTCAGAATGGATTTCAGCGAGATCGCCAGCCGGCACTTGCCTTCGTGATACCAGGCGACATCCCACTGCTTCTCCCGCCCAATGCCCGGTACCTCTCGCTCTATCTCTGCCCCGGCCAGCCCCAACCGGTCCAGTTGGTCCGCACAGTACTGCGCCAGGACCTTGAGGCGTTGGGTCGACGTCGCAGCTCTCTCCGTTACAGCGATGCGGTAGAGGTCAGCGACGGCGTCCAGCAGGGAGACGGCCAAGTCAGCACCTCCCGAAGCAGGACCCATGCCACTTGGGCGTGGCAATCAGGTGCCCTCTTTCACCGGAATGCCGACTGCCACCCCACGTGCACCGCGGTTGGAAACAACGGGAGCTGCCTGCCATCATCAACCAAATCGTAAACCGAACTTGTGTTCGCTGTCAAGAGGGGCGGACGATTACCGGAAGGACAACCCCGACGTTCAGATCAGCATGTCGATGATGGCCCGGCGGGTGAGGTACCCCAGCACCTTGCCGTCGGCGTCGACCACCGGGAGGACGCGCCGGTGGCGGCTGAACATGATCTCCGCCGCCTCCTCGAGGGACGCGTCGGGGCCGATCGTGTCGACCTGCCGGGAGACCACCTCCCGGATCGGTAGCACCTGCAGCATCTCCCGCGTCGCACCGCGCAGCCAGAACGGGGTGGGCTGACCGTTCTCCTCCGAGAGCGTGCGGTGGATGAGCCGCACGAGGTCGCCCTCCGTGACGATCCCGTACAGCGAGCCGTTGTCGCCGATCACGGGGAGAAAGCTGATGTTCTGCTCACGCATCATCCGCAGCGCGAGCGCCACGGGATGGCTGGGCCGCGCCGTCCGCTCGACCTGGATCATGGCGTCCCGGACCTGGTTCACTCCGACACCACCTTTTGCTTGCTCGCGTCGATCGTTCCTACCGGCCAACCGGCCCTGGAACATTCTTCATTCTTCCTTCATCCTGCGACCACCGGGCTCCTTCCGCCGCGCACCGAAACGCCGCCGGCGCGGCATACTACCGCGGCGGCCGATTCCGCATGAAGCGGAGGGATCTGATATGCGCGGCGGACAGTTGAAGAACGGGCACGTCCACCACGACGGAAACTCCTGGGAGAGGGAAGAGATCCGCCGGCTGGACAACCTCCGGCGCCGGCTCAGCGTGGCCGTGGCGGCGGGCCGGATGACCGCCCGGGAGGCTGCGGACCTCCTGGTCGACGAGATGATCCCCTCCGCGCTGCAGATCCGCCGGCGCTAGCACCGGTCCCCCAGCGGACGGGTCCGGCAGCCAGGGCTGGCTGGGCGGCGGTCCGGTCCGCGGCGCGGCCCGGCAAGACGGCGCGGCCGGCCACACAGGCCGGCCGCGCGGAGCCCGGACCGCCGCCCTCAGCGCGTCCGCGACACGGAGGCGATCGCCTCCTCGAGGATGTCCAGGCCCTCGTCGAGCTGCTCGTCGGTGATCGCCAGGGGGGCCAGGAACCGGATCACCTGGTTGTGGTGGCCGGCCTTCATGAGGATCAGGCCGTTCTCGTAGCACCGCTTGAAGATGGCCGCGGTCTCCTCCGTGGCCGGCTCCTTCGTCGCGCGGTCCTTCACCAGCTCGATGGCGGCCATGGCGCCGAGCCCCCGTACGTCACCCACCAGCTCGAAGCGCTCGTGCCAGTCCCGGAAGCGGGCCAGGACGCGCTCGCCCACCGCCTGTGCCCGCTCCACGTACCGGTCGCGCTCCATCACCTCGATGACCTTGAGGGCGGCCGCGCAGGCGACGGGGTTGCCGCCGTACGTACCGCCCAGGCCGCCGACCTGCGCGGCGTCCATGATCTCCGCCCGCCCGGTGACGGCGGAAATCGGCAGCCCGTCGCCCAGCGACTTGGCCATCGTCACCAGGTCCGGGACCACGCCCGAGTGCTCGACGGCGAAGAAGCGGCCCGTGCGCCCGAAGCCGGTCTGGATCTCGTCCGCGATGAAGACGATGCCGTACTCGTCGCACAGCGCCCGGAGGCCGCGCAGGAACTCCGGCGGCTGGACCAGGAATCCGCCCTCGCCCTGCACCGGCTCGATGATCAGCGCGGCCACCTTGTCGGGGCCGATCTCGTCCTCGATCGCCCGGCGGACGTCTTCCAGGGCGTGGCGGGCAGTGGCGGCCGGATCGGCAAAGGGCGAGCGGTAGGGGTAGACGGCGGGGAGGCGGTAGATCTCCGGGGCGAAGGGCCCGAAGCCGTACTTGTACGTGGAGACCTTGGCCGTCAGGCTCATGCCGAGGAGCGTGCGGCCGTGGAAGGCGTGGGTGAAGGTGATCACCGCCGGGCGCCCGGTGTAGCGGCGGGCGAGCTTCACCGCGTTCTCCACGGCCTCGGCGCCGCTGTTGAAGAGAGCGGTCTTCTTGGGGAAGTCGCCCGGGGTGAGGCGGTTCAGCTCCTCGGCCAGTCGGACGTACGGCTCGTACATGGTGACGTGGAAGCAGGTGTGCAGGAAACGGTCCACCTGCTCCTTGACCGCCGCGACCACCTCGGGGTGGTTCGCGCCCAGGTTCAGGACGCCGATGCCACCGGCGAAGTCGAGAAACACGTTTCCGTCGACATCCGTGAGCGTGGCGCCCCGGGTCTCGGCGGCGAAGATGGGGGCGACGTTGGCCACGCCCCGCGGAACCGCCGCCTCGCGCCGGCGCAGGAGCTCCTGGGAACGCGGACCGGGGATGGGCGTGCGGATCTGCACCGTCCTGGACACACGCATCTCTCCTCCGACTGGAACTTCGACGGGTTGTGCGCAAACGGCGGATGGACGTCTACGACGGGAACACCCCGAGGTCCACCTCCTGGCCGATCCCGAACTGCCGGGCCCGCTCGTAGAGTGGCAGCGCTTCTCCAGCGCCGAGACCATCCGGGCGCGGGCCTACCCCCGCCCGGCATCTGGATACACCCGGTGGAGCCCGGGACCAGCCGACGCCCTGCAGGCCCTCGACGTGCTCTACCGGGTTGTCCTCGGCCTTGACTGAGATCCCGAGGGGCCGGTACGGTATCAGCGCTACCCCGTAACCCCTCAACTAAAAGGTTGTCTATTCTGTCTCTTCGGCTTGGCGCCCACGTCAGACCAGCGGAGGTGGCCGTCGGTGCCAGCCTGCCACCTGTTCATAGGCATGGGCCACCCGGATCACAGTGGATTCATCAAAGGGACGCCCGATGATTTGTAAACCAATGGGGAGCCCGCCCCGACTAAACCCGCATGGGATAGAGATCGCCGGCAAACCGGACTGGTTAGCGGGGGCGTTCAGCCGCACGAAAGCGTCCAACACGGGTTCAGGCTGGCCCGCAACATTTACCTGCTCCTGGCCGATGGGCGGGGCCGGCAGCGGGATGGTGGGGGCAGCCAGCACATCCACCTGCCCGAGGGCCTGCTCCATCTCCGCCGCAATCCGGGCCCGGATCCGCAACCCGTCTAGGTACTGCACGGCCGAAATCAACAGGCTACCCTCGAGGGTGCCGCGCAGTGCCGGGCTGTAATGCTCGGGCTGGCTGCGCAGGAACGGTACGTGCCAGGCGGCCGCCTCCGCCATGCAGACCACGTACTGGGCCGGCATGACATCCCGAAGGGCTGGAAGGTCCACCTCCATCACCCGTGCTCCCATTTCTGCCAAAATCCGGACGGCCCTGTATACCGCCTCGGCCACCTCTGGATCCACCCGCTCGAAGTACCAGTGCCGGGGGAGGCCGATCGTGATATCGCTAACCCCGGCACTCAGCTCGGCGCTGAAGTCAGGTACGGGTACGTTAGCGGAGCCGGGGTCCGCCGGGTCGTAACCGGCGATGACCTGCAGCAACAAGGCCGCATCGGCCACGCTTCGGGCCATGGGGCCGCAGTGATCCTGACTCCAGGCCAAAGGGAAAATGCCCTGGCGGCTAACTCGGCCGTAGGTGGGCTTCAGCCCCACCACCCCGCAGCAGGCAGCGGGAATGCGGATGGACCCGCCGGTGTCGGTACCTATGGCCACCGTGCAAAGGCCTGCGGCCAGAGCCGCCCCCGACCCTCCGCTGGAACCCCCGGGGATGCAGTCCACATTCCAGGGGTTGCGGGTCGGGCCGAAAAAGGGGTTGTTGGTCGTGATGCCGGCCGCAAATTCGTGGGTATTAGTCTTGCCCACTATGACCGCCCCAGCCTCCCGGAGCCGCACCACGACGGCAGCGTCGGTGTTCGGGACGAAGTCCCGCAGCACCCGCGAGCCGGCGGTGGTGCGGACCCCGGCGGTGCAGACCACGTCCTTGACCGCCACCGGAATCCCGTGCAAGGGGCCACGGTATCGGCCGCCGGCAATCTCCGTCTCCGCGGTACGGGCCGCCGCCAGCGCCTCCTCGGCGGTGACGGTAATATAGGCGTTGATTCGCGGTTCCACCTCCTCAATCCGCTTCAGGACCGCCGTGGTCAGCTCCACCGGGGACAGGTCCCGTCGGCGGATGCGGTCGGCGGCCTCGGTGAGGCTCATGTAGGCCAGGTCAACCATGGCGCTCACCCGCCCTAAGACAACGGACCAGTACCGGCTCCTCCGCTGGGCCCGGCCGGTGGCAGGCCGCCAGACCCTCCTTGATGGTCCGGGCAAAGGCAGCCGCCGCTTCCGCCGTCGCCGGGTCTAACTCCCGGTTGTAGAGCGCCTTCATCAGCCAGCGGGCCAATTCAGGGGTCACCTGCGACACGAATCCTACCCTCCTTCATTCCTGCCAGCCACACCATTCCACGATGAAGCTGGCCAGCACCTCGGCCACCTCGACCACCGAATCGATTTCCACATACTCGTCTACGCCGTGGAGCCGCTCGCCACGGGGACCGAAGTTCAGGGCGGGGATGTTCCAATAAGCGCAAAACCGACTGTCCAGTCCAGCCGTGGCGGCCACCAGCTTGAAAGGACGGCCAGCCACCCGCTCGGCCGTCGCCTTGAAGGTGACCACCAGGGGATCGTTGCCATCCTGCAGCCAGGGTTCTGCCTGCCACCCATACCACACCACCACAGGCGGGTGTTCGGCCAACCAGGGGTCGGCGGCGGCGGCCGCTGTGATGACCGCCTCCACCTCCTGCCGGATTCCGCCCAGGGTCTCCCCCGGCAGGAACGAGATCCGGCAGGTCAGTTCTGCCCAGCCCGGTACGGTGGAGGTCCAGTCGCCAGCTTGCATGGTTCCGATGTTCAAGTGGCAGCTCCGCCCCGTCTCCCGCCCGAAAAACTCGGGCGGATGGCGGCGCGCCCTCTCCTCGTCTAGGTCCAGGAGGGCTTGGTAGATGGGGATCATCTTGCCAATAGCGTTGACGCCCTGGTGGGCGAGGCCGGCGTGAGCGGTCCGCCCCGCCACCCGTACTTTGAAATAGGCCACCCCCACCATGCCAATGCAGATGTCGTCAAACGGCTCGGTCACCACCATGCCGTCTGCCCGGTTCCCCCCTATCAGGCAGGCGAGGGTGCCCCCGGAGCCGCCGGCCTCCTCTTCGATGACGCTCTGCAGCTGTACGGTGCCCGATGGTCGAATGCCGACGTCGAGCACCGCTTTGAGGGCAAAGTAGTTGGCGATCAGGCCGGACTTCATGTCCATGGCCCCACGCCCGTACATCCGGTTACCGACGATCTGCGCCCCCCATGGGTCATAGGTCCACTGGTTGACGGGCTCGGGGGACACCACGTCGATGTGGCCGTTGAGGATTAGGGACCGGCCCCCGCCCGCCCCGCGCAGCGTGCCCAGGACGTTTGGCCGCCCGGCGTACTCCCAGGGGGTTTCGCAATAGGCGGGATGGGCGGCGATCAGCTCCCGGTCGGCCGTAAAGGTTTCCACCTCCAAGCCCAGCCGCTCATACAACTGAGCCATGTACTGCTGCGCCTCCCCCTCCTGTCCAACGACGCTGGGGATGCGCACCACGTCTTGCAGGGCAGAGATCAAGTCATCCGCTTGTCGGCGGAGGTTGGCCCGCACCGCCGCCTGCACTTTCTCCAGCCTTGTCATGGAGCTTCCTCCTCAGGCGGAACGGGTGCTGGGGCGGCTGGGCGGCAGGCCGAATCGGCCGGCGCTGGCGCCCCCGTCCACGGTGATGACGGTGCCGGTTAAGTAGTTGGACGGATTGGAGGCAACCATCAGGCAGGCCGCGGCCACATCGGCGGGGGTACCCACCCGTCCCACAGGGACCTGGAGAGCAAAGCTGACCTTGTACTCCTCGGTCAGGTTGGAGCTGTCAATGATGCCTGGGGCGATACTGTTGACCCGGATCCCGTACTGGCCCAGCTCCATGGCGAGTGTCTGGCTAAACATGACTACCGCCGCCTTCGAGGCGCAGTAATGCGCTGAGCCCACTCGTGCGATCCTGTAACTGCCTGAGGAGATAGTAATGATGTCGCCACCGGTGCCCTGCTTCACCATCTGGCGGGCCACCGCCTGGCAGACCAGGAAGGTGCCCTTAGCATTGGTGTCGAAGACCAAGTCCCACTCCGCTTCGGTCATGTCCAACACTAGTGCCTCGGGATAGACGCCGGCGTTACTGATGCAGATGTCGATACCTCCCCAGGCCGCCACTATGGCGTCCACCATTCCGCGCACCCCTTCGGCGCTGCGCACGTCGGTGGCGTAGGTCAAAAGCCGATCCGGGCCGAATCCCAGTTCGGCTGCCGCTCTCTGCACCTGGGCGAGGTCCCTGTCGTGAATCATCACCCGGGCCCCTTCGGCCAGGAAAGCACGAGCAGTGGCCGCCCCGATGCCCCGACCCGCGCCGGTAACTAGGACGCGCTGATCACGCAGTGATTTCACCATTACATCCAGCCCCCGCCATTCGGACTAATCACTTGGCCGGTGATGAACTCGGCCGCGTCGGACGCCAGGAAGCAGATGACGGCTGCCACATCTTCTGGCTGTCCGACCCGGGGCCAGAGCACCCACCCCGGCTGCTGCACGGTGCCTCGCCGACGGGACATCTCAGTATCGATTAGCCCGGGGGCGACGGCGTTGACATTGATCCGGTGCCCAGCCAGTTCCTTGGCCAGGCACTTGGTCAGCCCGATCACCCCAGCCTTGGCCGCCCCATAGTGGGTACTGCCTGCTAATCCACTCAAGCCAACGGTGGAGGCAAGGTTGATGATGTTGCCCCGCCCCTGCCGGATCATCAGGGGTACCACCGCCCGACACACGAGAAACACGCCGGTCAGGTCGATGTGGATCATGCGCTGCCATTCTTCCAGTGACATATCGGCCAGGCGGGTGCCCGTGCCGCCGATGCCGGCGTTGTTGACCAGCACGTCGATGCGACCGTAAGCTCGAACGGTCTCATCCACGGCCGCGGCTACGGCGACCGGATTGCCCACATCGATGTAGATGCCCAAAGCAGCCGGCCCTTGGGCGGTGCATTCGGAGGCCGTGGCCCAAGCCGTTTCCAGGTCCAAATCGGCGGCTACTACGGTGGCACCTTCCCGAGCCATGGCAACGGCCGTCGCCCGACCAATGCCCCGGCCTGCACCGGTCACTAGGACTACCTTGCCTTTCAGATTCATGTCTGTGGCCACCCAAGTATTGCTTGGCTAAAAGGTACTGAAGCGACCACTCCACCTCGACCCCGACGGCGAAGCCGGCGTGAAGGGGGCCACTGCGGCGCGGCCACTCTAGCGGGTGAGGTGAATGTCCGTGAGGGAGCCGTCCTCCCTGGCGTTGTACGTATAGATGGGGGAGATAACGAATCGGTTCTTAAGCTGCGCCGACCGGAACTAAACGGAGCAAAGAGCACAGAACGTACCTCCTAGGACCTATACCAGGATGTGCGCCAGTCTTACAGCGATGGGAAACCGGGAATGGAATCGACCGACTCCAGGGCGTTGATGATGGCAATCACTAGGGCGTCAGCGGCAGCGGACCCGGCGATGTCCGTATCCTCCTCGGCGGAGACGCCGCCTGCGCTGAGCCGGCTACCGCCGCCCACCGAGAGGGCAAAGATGGTGTTGCCGTCGCACAAAGTGTAAATGGGCCGGAACGCCCGCGTCAGGCCGGCGTAGCCAGGCTGGCTAGCTTGCGGAGGCGGGTTTTGTGCAAGTGGAGGTTGGTGGCCACACAGGCAACGGTGGTGTTAGCGCCGGGCTCCACCATCTTGCTCACCCCGGCTGCCTCAGGCGGCCAAGTGCGTGGCCCGACCTGCGGGACATGCCGTACGAGATGATAGCCGCTGTGGGTGGCAGAGAGGTCATCGGTGGCCGGGTTGACGGCATCGCCTAGGGCGTTGATGACCACCAGAACGCCGACGATAGCGCCGTAGCCCAAGTCAACGCTAGCGGTGCCAGTGACGCCCTTCATCTTGATACCGCCCGGGAACTTGCCGCAGGTGCCGCCGGTGCCGGCTCCCACGTTACCTTACTCCACCGCCCATCGTGGGCGGCCGCTGCGGCCCGATATCCCCACTCGGGGGTCGGCCGCACCTTATTACTGCATACGCCCAGGTCGTAGATGGCGGCACTAGGCACTATGGGCACAACGCCAGCCCCGTAGTCGGTGCCGCCGCCCTGCTCCTCCAGGTATTGTATTGGCGGACGCCCGTGGTGGAGGCCAGGCCGAAGCGGCTGCCGCCGGTGAGCACCACGGCGTGCACCAGCGGCCCATGGTTTTCGGGCGCCAGCCCCTCGGTCTCGACGCTGCTTGGGCCGTCACCAAGCGCAGCGATGCCGGCGCTGGCTCCCCCCTCCGGAATGATGACCCTGACCCCGGTCAGGTTCTCCCGGTCCGTCACCTGTCCTACCCGGACCTGGGAAGATCGGTGATGGCGTTATACCGACCGCTCGGCACGGTCCATTCCTCCTGTCTCACGCGGGGGATACTGGGCTGCCCAGAATTCGGCGATCTGCCGCCCGGTGGCCAACCAGGCCCCGCGCTGGCGCAGGGCTGCGACTACCCGGCGCAGCATCTGCAGTCGGCCGGGTCGGCCGATGAACTGCGGGTGCATGGTCAGGTTGAACAGCCCGCCGTACTCCATCAGCCCGTCTAACTCCTCTTTCCAAATCTGCTCCACCTCTGCGGCAGGTCGAATCGGGCGGGGTGTACGGGTGGAGAACATGAAGAATGGGGCGTCATCCAGTACCCACTGCACAGGCAGCTCCAGGAGCGGAGCCCCCTCACCAGCATGCCAGTAAGGACGGATATCATCCATCAGGTTGGACGAGTACAGGAACCCAAACTTCCGGAGGAACCGCAAGGTGCTGGGCGTGAACTCCCAGGCAGGGGAGCGGTAGCCCACGGGCCGGTAGCCGGTGAGGTTAGCCAGGATCTCCAGCCCTCGCTGGAGGACCGCCTCTTCCTTGGCCGGGTCGTTAGGGTCCGGCCACTCGTGCAGGTAGCCGTGATGGCCCAGTTCGTGGCCGCGGGCGGCGATCTCGCGTATCTCCAGGGGATACCTCTCTGCCACCCAGCCGGGCACAAAGAAGGTGGCCTTCACGTCCAGCTCATCTAATAAATCCAGGATCAGACCCAGGGCCACCTTGGGCCCGTACCGGCCCTGGGACAGAACGCCAACCCGCTGAGCGTTTTCGGCCTCTCGGGAGATCCACAGCGATTCGCCGTCGACGTCGAAGGTCAACATGGCGGCCACAGCTGCCTCGCCAGGCCAGAGTGGTTTTGCGGTCATGGACGGAATACCTCCCACGTGGATGTCGGTGCTGGGAATGCCGGCGACGATGTAAGCAGTGGAGTCCACATAGGCCAAGGTGGTAGCGAAAGTGGACGGCGCGAAGATCTCGTCACCATGGTTAAACTGAGCCTCGGACGCCTGCACAGCGGCAAGCACTTCGGGGCTGCACTGGGTCTTGGGCGTCCTCGGGCCGGCCTGCGGGTCACCTTTTCCTACTAGGTACCCTGGATGGTCCCGTCTAAACCGGGTGGCAGGGACCTCCCAGATGTAAGCAGGCTCTAGGTAAGACACTAGGGCCTGGCTCACGCGCCTGCCTCCTCGGAGTCTGACCCGCTGACTTCCTCCTTGGTTTCCTCCTTAGGACCGAACCACAGCTTGAACACGTCCGTCATCGTGGGCACCACCCCACGGGGCATGGTGACAACGAACAGGACCATGGCAGCACCTAGCAGTAGCAACCGGAACCGGTCCACGTCTTTGAGCAGTTCGTTCAGTACCGTGAGCAGAAGCGTACCAACGATGGGGCCACCAAAGCTCCCCCAGCCGCCGATGACCAGCATGGCCAGCAGATTGGTCATCTGGGCGAAGCTGAGCATGCCTGGCGCCATGACCTTCAGGTAGTGGCCGTAAAAGGCGCCAGCTAGACCGGTAAACACGGCAGAGATGAAGAAGAGCAACAGCTTGTAGCGGAATGGGCTGATGCCTCGGGAGACGGCGTAGGCCTCCGAGTCGCGCAGCGCCTTGAAGGCTAACCCGACCCGCGAGTTTACCACTCTGAAGATTGAATAGGTAGAGACAGCGAACAAGACCAGGGCCACCCAGTAGTAGGCCATAAGCTCATGCTCGGGCCCCAGTCGGTCCAGCCCTAACGACGGCACGCGCAAGCCAAACCCGCCGCCGGTAATCTTCGTGTCATCGGTGACAATCGTCAGGTAGATGATCTGGTGAAACGCCAGGGTCAGCAGCACGACGTATACGCCGCGCAGCCGCAGTACAGGCAGGCCCAAGAGCAAGCCCACCACCCCAGCCACCAGTGCGCCCACGGGCATGGTGATCCAGGGGTTGACGTGTGCGTACACGGCCAGCATGCCGGAGGCGTAACCACCGACCCCGAATAACGCCAACTGGCCGAAGGACGGTATTCCCCCGTAACCCATGACCAGGTTCCACATCTCGTTCACCACGGCCCAGATAAAGAAGCTCACGGCGGTGTGCAAGACATACGAGCTGTTCACGAATACTGGCAGGACCAGCAGGACCAGAAAGATCAGGCCCCAAGTGCTCCAGCTCCACTCCTGCCACGGGGCAGCGCCAGGTGCCAGGGTTAGCCGGCGGTTCAATCCACCGGACTCCAACGCGGTCACATGGTGTCTCACAGCCGCCGTGCCTCCCCCAAGCCGAACAGACCATTGGGTCTGACGATCAGCACAACGATCATCACGAGAAACAGAACCTGCAGGGACCATTTCACGCCGAGGTACAGGCTGACCAAGGCCTCCAGCAGGCCAATCAGGTAAGCCGCCCACATGGTACCCTTTACGCTCCCCAGCCCGCCGAAAATGGTGACGAGCAGGCTCTTGAGCAGGGGCGGCCCGCCCATGGTGGGCGAGAGAAAGTAAATGCCGGAAAGCAGCACCCCTGCTACGGCGGCCAGGGCGGTGCTTATCACCATGACGATGGTGAAGGATCGTTTGACCGGTACGCCCATCAGCCGGGCGGCGGTCATGTTCTGGGCGATGGCTCGGATAGCTAGGCCATGACGGGTCCTGTACAGGAACAGATGCATCATTAGTAGCACGCCCACCGCCACGGCGGCGATGACCAGATCTCGGAAAGAAACGTTTAGCGGGCCTACTTTGAACCCGCCGGGGACGATCTCGGGCAGGGTCTTGTTGCGGCCGCCGAAAGCGAGTAGTACGGCATTTTCGAGTACGATGCCGACGCCGACGGTGGCAATCAGGGTGTTGTTCTCCCAGCCCGGCCGCTCAAGGAGAGGGAGCACCACCATATACTGGAGGATGTACCCTACCAACCCCATGGCGGCCGCAGCCACCGGGACTCCGATCAGGGGGTGAATGCCGGCGGTGGTTACCACCAACCACGCTACGTAAGCACCGGCCATGAAGATGCTGCCGTGGGCTAAGTTCAGCATCCGCAGCGCACCCCAGATCAGGGTCAGGCCCGTTGCCACCAGGGCGTATATGGAGCCCAGGAGAAGACCGCTGTATATAGCTTGGGTAAGCCCTGGCATGGTTCCAACTCCTTCACGGCCACTGGCGGTCGTCACCCGAGATAGGCAGAGAACAGTGCTTCATCCATCAGCAACTCGCCCGCCTGCCCCTCCTTGACAAGGGACCCGCTCTCCAGCAGGTACACCCGCTGTGCCACGTGCACGGCATGCGTCGCGTTCTCGTCTACCAGCAGGATTGACAGGCCACTCGCCGCGATCTCCTTGATCTTCGTGTATACCTCTTCGATGACGATGGGCGCCAGGCCAAGGGAGGGCTCGTCGATCATGAGCAACTTGGCGTCGCTCATCAGGCCTCGACCGAGGGCAAGCATCCGGCGTTCGCCGCCGGAGAGGGTGCGCGCCAGTTGGTTCCGCCGCTCCCCCAGCCGGGGAAAGAGACTGTAAACACGGTCCAGCTTTTCGCCCCGCCTCGCCCAGGCCCGAGGCAGGTAGGCGCCCATCAGGAGGTTCTCCTCCACCGTCATCTCGGGAAACGGGAGGTCGCCCTGGGGGATGTGTACGACCCCGGCGGCGGTAATTTCCTCTGCCTCGAGGCCGGAGATGGTCCTGCCCTCAAACTTGATCTCTCCGGCGGTCAGCGGTACCAGGCCGCTGATCGCCCGCAGAAGGGTGGTCTTGCCGTGGCCGTTGGGACCGAGGATGACCACCGCCTCACCTTGGTTCACGTGCATGGAAAGGTCGTGCAGCACCACCGAACCGCCGTACCCGCAGCGGATCCCAGACACTTCGAGCAGTATCATCCCTACCCCCCTTTCAGGGCTGCGACTAGGTCTCTGGCCTGCTCGCCGAGGTAGACTGCCACTACCCGCTCATCGCGGATGACATCGGACGGGTTGCCCTCTGCCAGCTTTTCGCCGTGGTGGATGATTAGTAGCCGGTCTGCCAGGGCGAGAAGTGCCTTCATCACGTGCTCGATGATCAGCACAGTGACGCCGGCGGCGTTGACTTTGCGCACCAGTTCCACCAGTTGCTCGCGCTCTGCCCGGTTCAGGCCGCCTACCGGCTCGTCCAGCATCAGCAACTTCGGCCGGGTGGCCAGGGCAGAGGCGATCATCAGCCGCTTCTTGTCAAAGACCGAAAGTGTCTCCGCTAGCTGAGCCTGCTTGTCGAGCAGCCCCACGAACTCCAAGGCCGCCAACGCCTCGTCGATTTCTTCCGGCCGGAACCGCAGGGTGGGAGCAACGCTCCCACCCTTGACGCTCCCACCCTGTCGGCCAAAGGCGCTGCCGACCAGGGCGTTGGCCAACACGCTCTGGGTCCCGAAGACCACCGGGGTCTGAAAGGTACGGGCGATGCCGCGGTGGCAGACCTCTTCCGGTTGAAGCTGCTGGATCTCCTCCCCCCGGAACCGGATGGTACCGCTGGTTGGGGGTGTATGTCCGGAAATCATGTCAAACAACGTGGTTTTGCCTGCACCGTTGGGACCAGCAATCCCGTAGACCTGCCGCTCCGCAACGGAGAAGGTCAGGTCCTTGTTTGCCTCCAGCCCGCCGTACCGCTTGGTCAGACCCTGGACCTCGAGAATCACGCCCATCAGGTCTCCCCCTCAGACCTAGGCGAGCCAGGGTGGCAGTTTGAATTGGCCGGTCGTGTACGGTTCCGGGCTGACCAGGACATGTTTCTTGTTCTGGATCTGGTACGTGAGGTGGGGCATGCCCAGGGAGGGATCCTTAGTGTACTCGGGATACGGCCGACCAGACAGGTCGCTTTTGTCAAAGGCCATGGTACCGCAGACGCCCCGGTGGATAATATTTTCCATAATCGAGCAGACCTTGCGGGTATCGGTGGGGTCGCCTGCCATGGCCACGGCCCGCAGGTAGACGTTGGTCATGTCATAGAGGGAGCCGGCGTTGGCGCCGCCCGGCTCTGCCCCGAACTTCTGCCGGTACCGCTGCTTCCACGGCTCGGCGTAGGAGTCTGGCAGGATACCGATGACCGTAGACCAGATGACACCGTTGGCGGCGTCCCCGGCCATCTCCAGGTACTCGGGGATGGAGGGGCCGTACTGCTGGTAGAGAAGCGACGGGGTCGGATCCTTGACAAACTCCTTGGTGAACAATGCCAGGTCACTGGGCGCATAATCAGTGATGAAGATCAGGCCTGGGGGATCCTTCCGGATTTTGGCCAGGGTGGGGCCCCAGTCTGCTACCGGGACGACCACCCTCTCGTAGATGTTGACGGTCCAGCCCCGCTTCTCGGCCTCAGCCTTGAATGTGTCGGCAATACTGATACTGTACGGGTTGTCGGAGGTGATGAGGGTGAGTTTTTTATTGTACGGCTTCCACTGGCCGGACTCGATCAGTTGATCCATGTAGGCGGCAAACCCAATACCGTACCACACCTCTGTTGGGTCGCCCTGGAAGATCATCCAGTACTTGTCCCGGTTTTCCCGCACCGGCTTGGCCGATGCCTCGGTGGTGTTCACGTGCATGTACGGGATCTTTGCCTGGGCTACCAGGTCGAACTCGGGGCCAGAGGAGACGTGGTAGCCCACGATGATGGCGTGGACCTTCTCCACCTCGATCAGCCGCTGGAAGTTGCTCAGCATCTTCTCAGCCGGCATCTCTTCCACGTCCAGGACCACCAGTTCGACCGGGATGCCGCCAACTCCACCCTGGGCGTTGACCTCATCGATAGCCATCTGCAGGCCCCGCTGCATCTCAGTACCGTCGCCGGCTCCCCACCCAGTCAGCGGGAGCGAAGCACCAATCCGGATCTTGTCGACCTTGGTCTTCATCTGGGCGCCGGCGAGGTTGGCCTGCTGGGCGGGCGTGGCAACCATTCGACTAGCCTGGCGAGCCAGGAGTCCGCCAAGCACGAGACCGCCAACGCCGGCCACAGCGGCCGAGCGGAGCAGTTCGCGCCGCGAAAGCCTCTTGGAATCTGACATCCTCACGGCCTCCTTTGGTTGGATTGACGGACGTCGAACCGAAGATTTACAGCCGTGGCCTGCCGTTCTCACCCAACGAGTATTAGCAAAGGTGGTGCCAAGTCCCCTGATGCGGATACATACAGTGTCTAACCCGGTGAACGTCCCTGCGGGTCGCCAGATTCACACATACATGTGCGAATGTGAGCAAGTCGAAGGTGTAACCCGTCGTCCCACTCCTCCTTAGCGATGGGCTATCATCCCGCTACTGGCATGCAAATTGCGTGCAGGGTGGACGTAGCTTGCCGTGGGAGGTAATCACATGGTCACTGCCGACCTGCGCAGCCGGATTGACCGGCACATTCAGAAACACCGCGACCAACTCATCGAGTGGGTGGCGGCGGCGGTACGCATCCCCAGCGTCACTGGCCGGGAGTCGGCCATGCAGGAATACGTGGCCAGGCTTTACGCCAGCATGGGACTGGAAGTCATCCGCCATCAACCTGTAAGGGAGCAGGTGGCGGATCACCCAGCCTTCGTCGATTCCGGTATTCCGTTTTCCAACCGCCAGAACATCATCGGCATCCTCCGCGGGCGCACCGACGCGCCGTCCCTGACCTTGCACGGCCATGTGGACGTAGTCTCCCCGGAGCCCGTGGATCAGTGGAACCATGACCCCTGGGGAGCCGAAATTGTCGGCAATCGCATGTACGGCCGCGGCGCCGGCGACATGAAAGCCGGACACATGGCCAACGCCTTTGCGCTCAAGACCCTGCTGGATTTGGGGCTAAAGCCGCGCGGCACTGTCATGCTGATGAGCACCGTTGAAGAGGAAGCCGGGGGCGGCGGCGGTACGTTAGCTTGCATGGTAAGCGGGTTTCTGACCGACGGGTTTGTGACAACCGAACCCCACAGTCTGAACCTGACCATCTCACACGCTGGCGTGCTCTACTTCCGGGTCAAGGTACAGGGCAGGACTGCGCATGCTGGGCTAGCCCATACCGGGGTGAACGCTATTGTCAAGATGCAGCCGATCGTCCAAGCCCTCTGGGAACTGGACCAGAACCGGGGACAGATGGTTCGGTTTGCGCTGTATGAAGAGGGAAGTGGCAGGTCGTGCCATTTGAACCTGGGTACCCTGCGGGCCGGCGACTGGCCGTCCACGGTGGCCGGCTGGGCCGTCCTGGAGTGCAGGATCGGGTTCGTCCCCGGTGAGACCAGCGGGGAGATCCAGGCGCTGGTTGAGCGGACAGTGCGCGAAGTGGCCGCCGGTGATCCGTGGCTAGCAGAGCATCCCCCGCAGGTAGAGTGGTTCGGCTGGAAGGCGGAGCCCTGGTACCAAGATCCAGACCACGCTTATGTCAGGGCGTTCAAGTCGGCGGCCGAGGCTGTCCTGGGCCGGGAGGTACGGATCCAGGGCCGGGCAGCGGCCAACGATGCGCGGTTTACCGACTATTTTGGACGGGCGGGAGTGGCCTTTGGCCCTATCTGCGGCAACATGCACGGAATCGACGAGTGGGTAGACCTAGATAGCGTGGTGGATACAGCCAGGGTCTTGGCGTACCATATCGCCGAGTGGTGCGGCCTGGAATAAAGATCAGCCGCCGACCAGGTAACCCCGGCCACCGACCGTTTCAGAATCGGCGCTTTCGGTTGGCGCCAGTGTACTTTTTCAGCTTCCGCACCACTGTGGAGTGGCTAACCCCCAGTGCCTGCCCCATCTCCTGGGTGGTGGCGTACAGGCGACTGGCCAGCAGCAGCAGCTGTTCTTCCACCAACCGGACAGCATCCCGGAGGGGCACCAACCCCTGTACGACAACGGGCTGCCCTTCCGATTGTTGAGTCAGCAGCCCGGACCGGCCGGCCAATCCGTTCTGAAACTCCTGCGGCAGGTCCGAGAGGTGGATGACCGGCTGTTCGACCAACACCACCAGCCGTTCGACAAGGTGCTCCAGTTGCCGGACGTTGCCGGGCCAGGGATAGGTTTTCAGCGCGGCCATCGCCGCCTCTGAAAACCGCTTACGGCGCCCGTGCAGCCTGGCAAACCGCTCCAGAAACAGTTCCACCAGCGGAGCGATATCTTCCGGCCGTTCCCGCAGCGGTGGCACCTCGATAGGCAGTACGTTCAGGCGGTAGTACAGGTCTTCGCGGAACCGGCCCTCCCGGACCATGGCTGCAAGGTCCCGATTGGTGGCGGTGATGATGCGCACATCTGCTCGGATGGGTTCAGTGCCGCCAACCCGCGTGAAGGTCCGATCCTGCAGCACATGAAGCAACTTGACCTGCAGGCTGAGCGGCAGTTCACCAATCTCGTCTAAGAACAGCGTCCCGCCCTCGGCCGCTTGTAGGTAGCCGGCCTTGCCGCCTCGTTCCGCACCGGTAAAGGCCCCGCGTTCGTACCCAAACAGGGCAGACTCAAACAACGACTCCGGGATGGCCCCGCAGTTGACTCGCACGAAGGGTGCCCGACAACGTGGGCTGTGGCGGTGGATGGCCCGCGCTACCACTTCCTTGCCCACACCGGTCTCCCCTAGGATGAGCACTGGGGAACTGACCGCCCCAACTTTGCGCACCCACTCCCGGACCTGCCGCATCAGCGGGCTGACCGCAATCATCTCGTCTTGGGGCCCGGAACTGCGCTGTTGCGGGACATCCGAAAGGGCCCTGCTGAGCAGGTGTGCGTCGGCCGCAATGGCGGAAAGAAGTTCGGGGTCTTCGACTAGTTCCGTACCCAGGCCCAATACATGCCGGGACCGTCCCCCAGAGGGAAACCAACGCATGAGTAGCAATCGGCCCCGCAACGTCCGGCACAGGCTTGCGGTCGGGTAGCGCGGCACCACCAGCGGCGCCTCCGCCAGGACACCGGTCAGAAGGTCGTAGATCAACCGACCCACCAATTCCTCGTTCGAGCAGCCGAAAAGGTGCAGGGCTTCCCCCTCGGAGTAGAAGACCTTACCAAGGGGGCTGACCAGGGCATACCAGTGCACTCCTAGTTCGGCCATCTTCCGGGGATGCGTCAAGAGTAGGTTGGCGTCCCGCTGGATAGGTACCGAGTCGAGTGCAGTGGCTCGTTCCGGTCGAGTCACGGATTGACCCTCCCGCAGACTAACCGCTCCTGGGAGCACCCAAGTACTGCGAGATGGAACGGGCCGTGGCCCGCACCGCCTGCGCAATCTCGTACTTGCGCCCTCGCACTCGTTCGATTAGACCGGCCACGCCCACACCGGCCACCACGCGGCCCGTGTGGTTGAAGATGGGTGCGGCCACCGCGGCCAGCCCGTCGTGCACCTCTTCCTCCGTGTAGGCAAAGCCGTCTGCCCGGATCTGCGCCAGATCCCGCAACAACGTGTCCGGATCCGTCACAGTTCGGGGACCCGCGGCCTCCAGCGGCCCCTCCTGAAGGTAGGCCGCAATCTCTTCCGGCGGCAGAAAGGCCATCAGAGCCTTGGAGGTGGCCCCCGCGTGCAGCGGCGAGGTCATTCCCACCTGCATAGCCACGTGGGCCCCCACCGGTGGGTCGGCCCGGTCGATGAGGACAACGGAGCGCTGGGCACGTACCATCAGGTAGGCACACTCGCCCACCGTGTGGGCGAGCGCCCGGAGGGGCTCCCGCCCCTGTTCCAACACGGCAAGCCGTTTGAGCGCGGCCTGCCCGATCTCCACGGCCCCCAACCCCAGGTAATACTTGCGGGTGGCCGGATTCTGGTCCACCACGCCTCGCTCGTACAACGTGCGCAACAGAGAGTGCACAACGCTGGGAGATTCATGCAGAGCACGAGCTAGTTCGGACACTCCCCAGTCCTGGCTGTTTTGGGCTAGAACAAAGAGGATGGCAAGAGCCTTATCTACAGCTCCTACCTTGCGTACGGTCTTCGAACGAGCCCCCATCCAGATACCACCGCCTTCCGAGACCACATTCGCTATTGTCAAATGGGATTCGCCAAGAGCGAATGATTTCCTTCACCTTGTGAGCCTGCTGCATGAAGTCCTTTCCCTTGATGGGCGAACCCAGCCGCGCAGCTGGCAGATCTCCTCGTCGCAGTAGAGGTCGGTGTTGCCGAGGTTGCAGACGACCCACTGCTGGGTCTTACCGCCTTCGCGGGTAGGACTCGACGAGGGTGAGGTAGCGGTAGATGCGGCCGCGTCGGGTTGCGGTGACAACTGGGAGGAAGATGGGGACTCACCTTGGGCGTTGTAGTCACCGCGAAAATACGGCGAAAAACCAGTACGATCATGCACAATCGTCAAAAAGTTTTAACTACACGTTTGACTCGATTTTGGGGATCGCCCCCAGAAAAATGGCCCATTTCAGACCCCGGCGGGGCCCGAAAGAGGCCGGTTACTGTGTCAAAGTCGGGCTTCAGCGCCCTCGCGCCGCCCCCAGGTTCCCGGGCGTTCCCGGAGGCTTGGGGGATTGTGATGGATAACGTCGGCACGAACGTCAGCACGAACGCGGCTTGCCCATGCGGTCGCTCTCAAAGGTGGGCTTGCCGATTGCATGAAGCGAGGAGGAATTCCACGAGGTGGATCGAATGCAGTACCAGCAGTGTTGTTCAATTAAGAGCACGCGTTCAGCATGCTGAACAATCTTGTTTCCGGTTGCGCAGTGCCTCTTGCCCATCAAGTCTGAGCATCTGAGTAAAGGGGGGTCGACCGATCACCGTTGAGTGGTCTCGCACGTCGTGACCAGCAGGGACCGCTGGGTTGATAGGGTGTCGCACTTGAGGATCGTGGGGAGATGAAAAGTGGTTCGAGACCGCCAACTCCGCGCGGCACGTCTCCTGAAAGAGCGACGCTTGGCCTGCGCCGTGTTTGCGGACCCGGCGTCGACTGTGTACCTCACTGGTTACGTACCGCCCGTCGAAACTGGCCCAAGCCCGTTCGAGGGCGGGCCGCCCCTGGTTGTCCTGACCGCCGACGGTGGAGCCCTGCTCATCGTCTCTGACATAGAAGAACCAGCGGCCCGCGGGCGGGCCACGGTGGATGAGGTGATTGCCTACCGAGCCTATAGCCCGAGCGAGAACCTGCCCCGGGAGGACGGCTACAGGGAGGCTCTAATGCAGGCACTCGACAAGGCAAGGTTTCGAGGCGGCGCATTGGGGATTGAGGGAGCAGTGCCGCATCACGCTACCGCCTGGGTGGCGCAGGTTTTTCGTGGCGCCGAGTTCACCAGCGTCAGCGAGTGCCTGAACCCAATTCGCATGGTGAAGGATTCGGACGAAGTGGCCGCCATCCGAAAGGCTGCCGACATCAGCGTGGCGGGGCAGCGGGCCGTCCGCCAACTCGTCCGGCCGGGGCTCAGTGAGGTCGAACTGTTTGCCGCTGTGCGGGGGCAAATGGAACAGGCCTTCGGGCGAAGGTTGCCTGTCCTGGCAGACCTGGTATCCGGCCCTCGGAGCGCGGAGGTGGGCGGTGCACCGTCTTCACGTACTGTCGGGGAGGGAGAGGTTGTCCTGGTCGACTTGGTCCCCTGTGTGGACGGGTACTGGGGCGACACCTGCGTGACTGTTTTCCTGGGTCCTGCTCCTGAAGCAGAACTGCGCCAGGCGCACCGGGTGGTAGTGGAAGCGCTCCAGAAGGGGATCGAGGCGGTGAAACCGGGCATGACCGCGTCGGAACTCGACGCGATCGTTCGTGGCCACGTGCGCAAGTTCGGCTATGACTACCCGCACCACACAGGCCACGGTGTGGGGACGACGTGGCACGAAGGGCCCCGTATAGTCGCGGGGGACCGCACGGTTCTCCGCCCGGGCATGGTCATCGCTCTCGAACCGGGGGTTTACGTTGATGGCCGTTTCGGCGTAAGGGTTGAAGACCTGTTGCTCGTCACCGAGTCGGGCGCTGAGGTCCTCAGCCACCACGACAAGTCCCTGATAGTCCCGTGATGACCGGTTTCCATAACCTCATGAGGCAGGTGTAGCAGGAACATGCTCCAGAAGTTCAGGCTGACTGTCACGGCTGCCCTCCTTTTGGGACTAGTGAGCAGCACGGCCGGGTGTGGCGGCGGCAAGACCCCTACTGCCCCGCGGGAGGGCCCTGGGACCTCGGCGAGCGCTCCGTCTGCCCAGCCCAAGGAGCCCGTCAAGCTGGTCATGTGGTGGTGGGGGGACCAGGAGGCACAAGGCGCCAAGCAGTGGGTGGACGAGACGATTCAGGAGTACCAGAAGCTCCATCCTGAGGTGACCATCGAGGCGGTCCTGCAGACCACCGACGGTTTGTATCCGGCCTTTGAGGCGGCGGCGAAAGCCAAGAAGGGCCCCGACATCCAGTACCTGTGGGGTGGTATAAACACCCTCGGGATGGCCTGGCAGGGCTACCTGGCGCCTATTTCAGACTACATCCCGGAACAAGAATGGAGGCATTATCTGAACCACCACGAGGAACTATACGACGGCAAGCTGTGGTCGGCGCCGTGGTACACACAGCCGTCATTCCCGATCGTTTATAACAAGGAGCTGTTCGCCAAGGCAGGGCTCGACCCCGAAAAACCGCCGAAGTCCTGGGACGAGTTCGTGGCTGCCGCCGAGAAACTGAAGGCTGCCGGCATCACGCCTCTTGCAGGCGGCCTGAAGGATGGCTGGTTCGGCGGTTGGCTTTTCTCGGTGTTCGGTGCACAGAATCTCGATTCCGCTGAAGACATTATCCAGGCGGTGGTCTCGGGAGATCTGACGGACCGCAAGTATTCCGAATGGGTTTACAAGCTTGCAGAGACCATTGAGAAAGGGTACTGGAACCCCGACATCACGTCACTCGAGCTGTATCAGGGACTGGCGCTGTGGACCCAGGGAAAGGCGGCCATGACCTGGGTAGCGGGTTCCGACATTCGCAAGTTCGTCACGCAAATGGGTGCCGAAAGAGTCGGGGTCATGACGGCACCTGTTTTCGGCCGCGGAAAACTCGCAGGGACATTCGGCAGCACCTCACAGACCCTCGCCATTACCTCGTTCTCGCAACACAAGGAGCAGGCCGCCGATTTCATCCGGTTCACTCACGAACCCCAGCGGATGAAGCGGTTCTACGAGATCACTGGGTCGATCCCGGCCGATGATCGGTTCCCGGTTGAGGCAATCACGCTCCCGCAGCAGAAGGAGATCTTTCGCTGGATGACGCAGAATGGCGGGGCGTACATCGAAAACTTCATCCCTGCAAAGCTTGATAGTGAAGGCAACTTCGCGGGCATGCAGCTCCTTTTCTCTGGCAGCAAGAAACCGGATGAGGTGGTTCAGCTACTTCAGGACGTCGTCAAGAAGTGGCGCGATGAGAATCCGGCGGAGGTCGAGCGGTTCAAGTCATGGAAGCCGAACGGGTGACAAGCGGGCGGGAGCTGCCGTCCTCCACGGCAGTTCCCGCCGGCAGGCTCGGGCGGGGTGAAACCCCGGCTGGCCTGGTGCCGCGCCAGAAAGGTTCCTTGTCTGCCGGTAGGCGCCCGAACCGGTACGCCTGGGAGTGGTGGCTATGGGTTGCACCGGGTGCTGTAGCTCTGGCGTTCGTTTACCTGTACCCGGTGCTGGTCCTGTTTCGCGATAGCCTCTACCAGATTACCGGCTACACCAGCACGTTTGTCGGGTTGCGGAACTACCTGTACGTGTTACGAGACGAGCAGTTCCACGCCGCTATCCTGCACAACGTGCTCCTGCTCCTGTGCGTCCCGATCCTCGTGGTTCTCTCGTTAGTCCTTGCGATCGTGCTGTACGAGCGAGTGGTGGGATGGCAGTTCTACCGGACTGTGCTGTTCCTCCCGTATATTCTGGCTGTGCCTGTGGCGAGCGTGGTGTTCAGCCACCTCCTCCAGTACGGGGGCGTCGTGAATTCCTTCCTGCGCTACATCGGCCTTGGGTGGGCAGCAGTCGACTGGCTTGGCAGCCCCAAGTGGGCTTTGCCGACCCTGATGGGGATTATCGTCTGGAAGGAACTCGGGTTCGGAATCGTGCTCTTCCTGGCCCGTCTGTTGTCCCTGCCTCAGGAACTGTTCGAGGCCGCCCGCGTGGACGGAGCTTCCTGGCTACAGGTTCATCGCTATGTGACCGTTCCACAGTTACGAGACGTGATCGGCTTCTACGTCACGGTGGAGAGCATCACCATGCTCAGCTGGGTTTTCAATTACGTTTACATCGTGTCGAACGGAACTGGTGGCCCGGGGACCAGCACGTTGGTCACCGAACTGTACGTATACCGGAAAGCCTTTGGCTATGGCGCCGGCGTCCTGGGTGTTGCGTCCGCCGCATCGGTCTTGCTGTTCCTTGGTTCCATCCTCATGATCATCTGGAACCTGCGGCGGCAAAAGGAGGCGCTGGGATGAGCCATTTCTGGAGACGGGCGCCCCTGGAGGTCCTGCGTCAGGGTATCCTCATCCTCGCCAGCGTATCTGCCCTGTTTCCTCTCTACTTCATGTTAGTAAACAGTCTCAAGAACCCAGTTGAATACCAGACCAGTCCGTTACGACTGCCGGCGTCACTCGACTTCAGCAATTACGCTCAGGCCCTCCATGCGGGTTTCCTGCGGTGGTTTTTCAACAGTATAGTGATCACCGGCGCGAGCATCGTGCTGGTCACTTTCCTCGCGGCGTTGGCGGCCTATGCTGTGGCCTGGATGGGGGTGCCATACGGTCGGACGGCAGTCGCGCTCGTGGCAGGCCTGATGACGGTTCCCCCGATCATTATGGTGATCCCGTTGTTTCGAATGATGGCGGACTTACAGTTAGTGGATACTCATGTGGCAGTGGTGCTGATCTACACAGGGCTCATGATGCCGTTCTCCCTGTTCATGCTCTATAACTTCTTCCGTTCCATTCCCCGCGAGCTTCTGGAGGCCGTGGCGATTGACGGTGCCGGTCACCTGCGCGCCTTCTGGAGCGTTGTCCTTCCGCTTTCGCGCCCCGCGATCGTAACGCTGGCCCTGGTCAACATGTTGTGGGCCTGGAACGAGTTGCTGATCGCGCTCGTCTTCCTGCAAACTGACAAGGCGAAAACGTTGATGGTCGGGATCACCACGTTCCAATCGAAACACAACTTGAACGTACCGGTGATCATGGCGGGGCTCTTCGTAGCAACGATACCGGTCGTTGCCCTGTACCTGGCAGGCCAGCGATACTTCATCCGAGGCCTGACCGCCGGGGCCATCAAGGAGTAGGGGGCCGTGAAACTGTGCCTCATGTACCGGCGCTCGTGCGGGCACTCGACATTCTGGAGCTCGTTGCCAGAGAGGAAGCGATCAGTCTCTCCGAGGTGAGCCGCAAGCTCAACCTTCCCAGGAGCACCGCACACGCGCTTTTGACCACGCTCGGAGCCCGAGGCTACCTTCACCGGCGCGCGGACGGCAAGTTCCAGCTTGGCCTGGCCCTTGTCGGCTTGGCACGCCGGGTCATCGTGGATGTGGACGTCCGGGACGTGGCACGCCCCGTCATGGAACAACTGGTTCACACGGTCCGGGAGACGGTTCACCTGGCGGTGCTGGACCCGGAGGACTTCGAGGTCGTCTACATCGAGAAGATCGAGAGTCCCATGCCGATCGTGCTCGCCTCGTGGGTGGGCAAGAAGAACCCGGCATACTGCACGGCCGTGGGAAAGTCACTTCTCGCCTGGTTACCGGAACCGGAACTCCAGCGCTTTCTCGATCGCGGAGGCTGGCAGCAATTTACCCCGAATACCCGTGCAACCCGTGAGGCACTGGAGAGCGAACTCCGGAATGTGCGTGCGATGGGGTACTCGCTCGACCGGGAGGAACACCACCTGGGTGTCCGCTGCGTGGGGGCCCCGATCTTCGACCGTGCAGGGCGCGCGGTTGCGGCCCTGAGCGTGGCGGGGCCAGCTGGGCGTATGCCCGACGACCGCATTCCGGAACTCGCGCAGCAGGTTCGCGCCGCCTCTCAGCTCATATCCCGCCTCCTCGGGGGGAAGGTGTAAGCGTACCGCCCGGCTCCCCGTCACGCCCCGCCGCAAAGGTTGCGAGGCAGAGGCAGGGGGCCACCGCCCACAAGCGTTGGAAGCGCCCACAGAAAGGGGTCGTCTGGCCATGAAGATCACACAGGTTGAGGCCTATCACCTCCGGCTGCCGGCTGTGGAAGCCATCTGCAACGGAACCCAGGATGCCCTTGTGGTGCGGATTGACACCGACGAGGGGATCAGCGGCTGGGGAGAGGTCGACTCGTCACCGCACGTGATCAAGGCGATTTACGACACGCCGAGTTCTCATACTCTCAGCTACGGGCTTCGGGAACTCCTGATCGGCGAAGACCCGTTCGACATCCGCCGGTTGTGGGACAGGATGTACCGCGGGAGCATTTACTACGGGCGGCGCGGAGCTGCCCTTCAGGCGATCAGCGGCGCAGACATCGCCCTGTGGGACATCGTGGGCAAGGCAACGGGGAAACCGGTCTGGAAGCTCTTGGGCGGTGCCTATCACCGTCGGGTGCGGGCCTACGCGAGCGCTCTCATGCCGGAGAACCCGGATGACGCTGCCGCGTTCGCGCGTCAGAATCTGGCTCGTGGCTTCAAGGCTATGAAGTTCGGTTGGGGTCCGCTAGGAAAGGACCCTGGCCGTGATGAGGCGCTGGTTGCTGCCGTCCGGGATGCGGTCGGGCCTGATGTCGACATCATGATCGACGTCGGCCACGCCTGGGATGCACCGACCGCGATCGAGCGGATTCGCCGCCTCTCTTCGTACAGGCTGTACTGGATCGAGGAGCCCCTCTTTCCGGACGACCTCGACGGGTACGCCCGCCTGTGCGACGCGGTGGACGTGCGGATCGCCGCGGGAGAGGAGGACACGGGCCGGTTCGCCTTTGTCGAGTTGATGGACCGGGGACGGGTTCACGTGGTACAGCCCGACGTGAGCCGGTGCGGGGGACTCACCGAAGCGCTTCGGATCGCGGACCTGGCGTATACGCGCGGGCGCATGGTGGTGCCCCACGCGTTCAGCACCGGTATCCTGCTTGCGGCGTCCCTCCACTTCGCTGCCGCCATTCCCAACGGTGGCCTACTGGAATACGTGGTCGACGGATCTCCTCTCAGCGACGGCCTCGCACGGGTGTCCTTCAGTCTTGAAGATGGCCACATCTCCGTCCCAGACAAACCCGGCCTCGGAATCGAGGTCGACTTGGACGTTCTGGGGCGTTATCGCGTCGAATGAGCGGTGCCGAGATAGAGAACGCCGAGATAGACAACGCGGGGTAAGAAAGAAGGTATCGGCATGCATGCCCTCGTTTGGCACGGCCCCCGCTCGATGGCCCTGGAGGTCGTGCCCGAACCAACCGTCGCCCCTGGCGAGGTGCTTGTGGAGGTCGAGGCCGTAGGCATCTGCGGGTCGGAGATATCTGGCTACCTCGGGGAGAATGCCTTGCGCAGACCGCCACTCATCATGGGGCACGAGTTCATCGGACGCGTGGTGGACGCACCGGGAGCCGGAAGCCTGCTTCCCGGACAGCGCGTCGTGGTGAATCCGCTGCTTTCCTGTGGGGATTGCCGGATGTGTCACCTTGGCCTCGAGAATTTGTGCGAGCACCGCGCACTTCTTGGGGCGCAGAGGCCGGGGGCGTTTGCCGAGCGGGTCGCTGTCCCCGAACGTAACTGCTTGCCGGTTCCTGAAACCCTACCACCGGTGCTGGGAGTGGCGGTGGAACCCCTCGCCTGTGCCCTGCGGGCCGTGGAACTTGGGCATGTCGGCCTGGGGGACCGGGTGGCTGTGTTTGGCGCAGGAGCCATTGGCCTTTTCGCCGTGGCTCTCGCCGCGCGGGCCGGAGCGAGCATGGTCGCTGTCGTGGACGTGAACGAGAGCCGGCTGCGGACGGCGCAGGCGTGGGGCGCCACGCATCTGTTGAACGCCCGTACCCATCCCGGCGAGGAGATCCTTCTCCTGACCGCGTCGCTTGGGGCCGATGTGGTGATCGACGCTGTCGGCCGCAGCGTCACCCGGCGGGAAGCCATCCGCGCGGTCAGACCGGGTGGGCGCGTCGTTCTTGTAGGGCTGCACGAGGCTGAATCACCCATTCAGGCCAATGATGTGGTCCGCCGGGAGATCCACGTCACAGGGTCGTTCGCGTACAGGGTTCACACGTTCGAGCAGGCGCTGTCGCTTATCCAACTCGGAATAGTCCCGACAGGTGGCGGCTGGTATGACGAGAGGACACTCGCCGCAGGGCCCGTGTCGTTCGAAGAACTGGTGGCGGGGGCAGTATCCGTGTCCAAGGTCATCTTGCGGCCGTGACGTACTGGGTGCGGGACGCCGGCTTGCTGTCAATCCATGGGCGGGCGACAGGCACACGGGGGGTGCCCACGTTGACCGCGCGAGTTGAAACGGGTTGGAGCTATCTTGGTCACGATGCTTTGATACTCGAAAATGAATTCGTGCGGGTTGTACTGCTTCCCGGACTCGGTGGGAAGATCTGGGAGCTGACCGACAAGGTGTCCGGGCGGCAGTGGCTGTGGCACAGTCCACGGGTAGAGCCACGGGCCGCGCCCTTCGGGGCTGTCTACGATGACTGGTTTTGCGGCGGTTGGGACGAACTGTTCCCCAACGATGCGCCAGAGGTGTACAACGGGGAGTCGCTAGTGGACCACGGAGAGGTCTGGTCCCTTCCGTGGACCGCTTGCGTGGAGTGCGCCGGGCCCGTTGAGGCGGTTGTACGTCTTACACGCGCCACCCCGATCACTCCGGCCATGGTGGAACGGCGCCTTGTCCTGCGGACGGGCGAGCGGCAGTTGCGGCTTTTCTATCAGATAAGCAACACGGGCTACCGTCCCTTTGACTTCCTCTGGAAGCTCCACCCGGCTCTATCCGTGGCCCCGGGCTACAGGATCGATCTGCCGGCAACCGAAGCACGGATGGAACAAGGATACACCGGTCGCGTCGGACACGCGGAACCGTTCCCGTGGCCGGTGACGGACGGGCTAGACGTTCGCCATGTGCCAGGACCGGAGGCGGGTGTCACGGAACTAGTGTACACCTACGGGCTGCGTGCCGGATGGTGCGCCCTCACCGATCCGGAGGCACTCGTCGGGATCGGCCTTGTATTCCCGTCCGACGTTTTCCGCTCCGTGTGGATCTTCGGTGCCTATGGAGGGTGGCGGGGCCTTTACACCACCATTCTCGAGCCCTGTACCGGCTACCCGTACCGGTTGGCCGATGCGGTCGCTTCGGGCCGGGCAAACCGGCTCGCCCCGGGCGAGTCGCTGAAGGCCGACGTGACTGTCGTTTTCTACTCAGGGGTGCATGAGGTATACGAGATTACCGACGGGGGCGAGGTGAAAGGGTGTGGAACTCAGCGGTAACGTGGCCTTCGTGACCGGTGCCGCCCGGGGCATCGGCGCCGCCATCGCCAGGGCCCTCGTCCGAGAAGGCGCTGCGGTGGTTGTCGCTGACGTGCTCGAGGCGCAAGGTGAGCACGTGGCCTCCACCTTGCGGGAAGCCGGCGGGAGAGCAGTATACGTGCACGTGGACGTGCGCCGGCCGGACGAAGTCGATGCGGCCATGGCGCGAACGCTCGACACGTTTGGTGGCCTGGATATCCTAGTGAATAACGCGGGCGTCTTCTACCCTTCGCCGTTCCCTCAGACGGAGCCATTCGCCGAGTGGTACCGCGTCGTGGAAGTTATCTTCCACGGAACATATCACTGTTCGAAAAGGGCTGCCGAGGTCATGATCCGGCAGGGTCGCGGAGGTCGCATCGTGAACGTCACGTCCGTTCACGAGTTCCTGGGCGAGCGGGCGGCCACACACTATGACGCCGCCAAGGGGGCGGTCGGAGGAATGGCCCGCGCCATGGCCTGCGACCTCGCCCCCCACGGGATTCTGGTCAACAACGTCGCTCCGGGTTTCGTGGACACGGACATGTCAGTCGTAAACGGTGTCAACGAGTTGCAAACCGAGGATTTCCGCAGGGTTTACATCGAAGGACGGCGCATCCCCCTGGCGCGGCCTGCCAGGCCGGAGGAGGTCGCCGAGGTCGTCTTGTTCCTGTGCTCTCCGCGAAACACCTATATGACCGGAACCACGGTTGTGGTCGACGGCGGCCTCAGCATCACATTCTGAGACCCGTCGCCACACGAACGAGCGCCCGGTGGCGTTGCCGCATCGGCGGGGCGCACACCGGGCGTGGTGTTCACACGAGGAACTCGCGGCGTGGACCGCACCGGAGTTCGACAGTTTCGGGGTCGTCTCGAGCACACGAGTACTGGAGAAGCCTGTCGGCAAGCGGGTTAGCGCGATTGGCATAGGCCCGAAGCCTCGAAAAGCATACGAACACGAATACTCGCGAGATCGCTTTGCGTATCGCTTGGTTTGGTATATACGTCAGCTCCCATGCCGGGCGCACAACGCGGCGCGGCCGGCCACACAGGCCGGCCGCGCGGAGCCCGGACCGCCGCCCTCAGCGCGTCCGCGACACGGAGGCGATCGCCTCCTCGAGGATGTCCAGGCCCTCGTCGAGCTGCTCGTCGGTGATCGCCAGGGGGGCCAGGAACCGGATCACCTGGTTGTGGTGGCCGGCCTTCATGAGGATCAGGCCGTTCTCGTAGCACCGCTTGAAGATGGCCGCGGTCTCCTCCGTGGCCGGCTCCTTCGTCGCGCGGTCCTTCACCAGCTCGATGGCGGCCATGGCGCCGAGCCCCCGCACGTCACCCACCAGCTCGAAGCGCTCGTGCCAGTCCCGGAAGCGGGCCAGGACGCGCTCGCCCACCGCCTGTGCCCGCTCCACGTACCGGTCGCGCTCCATCACCTCGATGACCTTGAGGGCGGCCGCGCAGGCGACGGGGTTGCCGCCGTACGTCCCGCCCAGGCCGCCGACCTGCGCGGCGTCCATGATCTCCGCCCGCCCCGTGACGGCGGAAATCGGCAGCCCGTCGCCCAGCGACTTGGCCATCGTCACCAGGTCCGGGACCACGCCCGAGTGCTCGACGGCGAAGAAGCGGCCCGTGCGCCCGAAGCCGGTCTGGATCTCGTCCGCGATGAAGACGATACCGTACTCGTCGCACAGCGCCCGGAGGCCGCGCAGGAACTCCGGCGGCTGGACCAGGAATCCGCCCTCGCCCTGCACCGGCTCGATGATCAGCGCGGCCACCTTGTCGGGGCCGATCTCGTCCTCGATCGCCCGGCGGACGTCTTCCAGGGCGTGGCGGGCAGTGGCGGCCGGATCGGCAAAGGGCGAGCGGTAGGGGTAGACGGCGGGGAGGCGGTAGATCTCCGGGGCGAAGGGCCCGAAGCCGTACTTGTACGTGGAGACCTTGGCCGTCAGGCTCATGCCGAGGAGCGTGCGGCCGTGGAAGGCGTGGGTGAACGTGATCACCGCCGGGCGCCCGGTGTAGCGGCGGGCGAGCTTCACCGCGTTCTCCACGGCCTCGGCGCCGCTGTTGAAGAGAGCGGTCTTCTTGGGGAAGTCGCCCGGGGTGAGGCGGTTCAGCTCCTCGGCCAGTCGGACGTACGGCTCGTACATGGTGACGTGGAAGCAGGTGTGCAGGAAACGGTCCACCTGCTCCTTGACCGCCGCGACCACCTCGGGGTGGTTCGCGCCCAGGTTCAGGACGCCGATGCCACCGGCGAAGTCGAGAAACACGTTCCCGTCGACATCCGTGAGCGTGGCGCCCCGGGTCTCGGCGGCGAAGATGGGGGCGACGTTGGCCACGCCCCGCGGAACCGCCGCCTCGCGCCGGCGCAGGAGCTCCTGGGAACGCGGACCGGGGATGGGCGTGCGGATCTGCACCGTCCTGGACACACGCATCTCTCCTCCGACTGGAACTTCGACGGGTTGTGCGCAAACGGCGGATGGACGTCTACGACGGGAAGACCCCGAGGTCCACCTCCTGGCCGATCCCGAGCTGCCGGGCCCGCTCGTAGATACGGCGGCCGACGACCACGTCCATGACCGCCAGGCCCACGGACTTGAAGAGCGTGAGCTCGTCCGCCCGCTCCCGGCCCGGCCGGTGGCCGCTGTGGATCTCCCCCAGCTCGGCGTGGAGGCGGCCCGCTTCCCACAGCCCCTCACGGATGGGGATCAGGAGATCGCCGGCCTCCGCCAGCGCGGCCTCGCGCGACTCCACCACCACCTTGTCCGCACGGGCCACGACCTCTCCCGGCACCTCCTGCATGTCCGGCCGGAACGACCCGATCGCACAGATGTGCACCCCAGTCCCGACAGCTCCGGCCGGGAACACGGGGGTGTGGGAGGTCGTCGCCGTGACGACGATGTCTGCCCCCCGCACCGCCTCACCGGGGTCCGGGGAGACCTGAAGACGGGGCACCTCCGGCCCCAGCTGGGCCGCCAGCTCCCGGGCGAACGTCTCGGCCTTCTCCCGGCGCCGGTTGTAAAGGCGCACCTCGCGCAGGCGGCGGACCGCCGCCACCGCGCGCAGCGCCATCCGGGCCTGGGTGCCGGTGCCGATGATCGCCGCGACGGCGGCATCGGGCCGCGCCAGGTACCGGGTGGCGAGCCCGGAAGCCGCACCCGTCCGAAGCGCGGTCAGGTACGACCCCTCGAGGAGGGCCAGCGGCTCGCCCGTCTCGGGGTCTGCCAGCAGCACCGCCCCGTGGATCACCGGCTTGTCCCGCCCGGCGTTGCGGGGAAAGACGGAGACGTACTTCACCCCGAGGCTGCCCGCCCCCGCCACCAGGGCCGGCATGAAGAGGGCGGTCGCCCCCTGCTCCGGGACCGGGATGCCGGTGCGCAGGGGCACGTTCGCACGGCCCCCGGAGAAGTGGGACAGGGCCTCGCCCACCGCCTCGATCGCCTCGGGCATGGCAAGCGCCCGCGCTTGGTCCTGCGCGCTGAGGATGAGCATCCCCTGCGGAAGCCTCCTTCAGGCCGGCCGGCGGTTCTGGATCCCCAGGTAGAGCTGGATGAGCTCCGGATGCCCCGCCAGCTCCCCGGGCGTGCCGCAAAAGCGGACCTCGCCCTGCACCAGGATGTAGACCCGGTCGGCGATGCGCAGGGCCTGCCGCACGTTCTGCTCGACGAGCACGATGGGCACGCCGGTCTGCGCAAGCGCCTGGACCTCCCGGAACGCATGCTGCACGAGGGCTGGGGACAACCCCGCGGAGGGCTCGTCGAGGAGGAGCACCCGCGGGTTGTGCATCAGCGCCCGGGCAAGGCTCACGAGCATCTGCTGCCCGCCGCTCAGGGTGCCGGCCGGCTGCCGGAGCCGGCTCGCCAGCTCCGGAAAGCGGGCCAGGACCTGGTCCCGGCGCCGCCGCACCTCGGCGCGGTCCCGGACGAGGTAGGCCCCCATCAGGAGGTTCTCCTCCACCGTCAGGTAGGGGAAGACCCGTCCCCCCTGCGGCACCGTGGCGATGCCCAGCTGGGTGCGGAGGTGGCCGGTCCGGCGGGTGATGTCCTCGTCGCCGAGGAAGAGGCGGCCCCGCCACACGTCGACGACCCCGGCGAGGACCTTGAGCAGGGTGGACTTGCCGCTCCCGTTCGGCCCGAAGATGGCCGTGATCCCGCTGGGAAGGGCCTCGACGTCGACCCCGTGGAGGATCTCCTGCTTGCCGTACCCGGCCACGACACCTTCCGCCCGGATCACGCTTCGTCACTCCCCAGGTAGGCCGCAACGACCTGCGGATTCGCCTTCACGGCGTCGAAGTCGCCCTCGGCGATCTTCTGGCCCCGGTCCATCACGATGACGCGGGAGCACAGGTCCTGGATGAGATCCATGTCGTGCTCGATGACCAGGAACGTGATCCCCTGGCCGTTCAGGGTCCGGATGTACCCGGCGATCTCCCGGGCCAGCACCGGGTTCACGCCCGCGGCGACCTCGTCCAGGAGGATGAGCCGGGGGGAGATCATCAGGACCCGCCCCAGCTCGAGCAGCTTCATCTGGCCGCCCGAGAGGTTCTCGGCCGGCTCGTCCGCCAGGTGGGCGAGCCGCAGGAACTCGAGCCAGTGCCCGGCCGCCCTCGCCAGCTCCTTCGCGGACCGCCCCTGGGGCTGGGCCATGCCGGCGACCAGGAGGTTCTGGCGCACCGTCATCTTGAGGAACGGCGTGGGGATCTGGAAGGTCCGGCCGAGGCCCAGCCGGGCGATGCGGTGGGGCCGCCAGCCCGTGACGTCGTGCCCGGCGAACCGGACGCTGCCGCCGTCGGGCGGGAGCACGCCGGCGACGAGGTTGAAGAAGGTGGACTTGCCGCTGCCGTTGGGACCTATGATGCCAACGATCTCCCCGCCCTCGACGGTGAGCGACACCCCGTCGACCGCCCGGATGCCGCCGAACGAGCGGGCAAGGTTCCGGACCTCGAGCAGCGCGCTCATGCCCCCACCCCCAGACGGCGGAGAAGGTAGCGGGCGTTCTCCCGCCAGCGCCCGCCGCGGCGGCCCTCGAACAGCCCCACGATGCCGTCGGGGAGGTAGAGCACCACCGCGCAGACGGCGAGACCGAGGAGGACCAGGTAGAACACCGACTCGCCCCAGTACGCCCAGATGACCCGGTTGAGGAGCCACAGGATGCCCGCGCCGAGCACGGGGCCCCAGTACGTGCCCAGCCCGCCGAGGAGGACCATCACGACCATCTGGTCCGTCACGGAGACGTCCAGGACGCTCTGCGGGTGGATGAACGTGATCCAGTACGTGTAGATGCCCCCCAGCACCCCGGGGAAGAACGCGGAGAGGGCGAAGGCCTGGAGCTTCACCCGCGTGGTGTCGATCCCGAGGGACTCCGCTGCCATCTCATTCTCCCGGATGGCCTGCAGCTTCTGCCCGAAGGGCGCGCGCTCGAGGAGCCACCATGTCACGGCCATCGTCAGCAGGAAGGCGCCAAACGTGATGTAGTACACGAGCGTGTCGTTGAGCGGGGAGTCCACCTGAATGCCGTGGGGGCCGCCGGTGAACTCGAGAACGAGAGCGACCTGCTTGACCATCTCACCGAAGGCCCACGTGGCGATCGCAAAGTACGGCCCCCGCAGCCGGAGCGTGGGGATGCCGATGGCAGCCGCCAGGAGGGTCGTCAGGAGCCCGCCCAGCGGGAGCGTGGCCGCAAACGGCAGGCCCAGCTCGTTCATGCCGAGCGCCGTCACGTAGGCGCCGATCCCGAAGAAGGCACCGTGCCCGAAGTTCAGGTAGCCCGTGTACCCGCCGATGATGTTCCAGCTCTGACTGAGGGCGGCCCACAGCCAGATGCCGGTGAGGACCCGGAGCCAGAACGCCGGCAGGGCCGGGGGGACGGTGAGCAGCACGCCCAGGCCGGCTGCGAGCGCCACCAGGCGCAGCGAGCGACCCACCGCCTACACCCCCTTCCCGAAGAGACCCCTCGGCGCCACCAGCAGGACGAGGTAGAGCGCGCCGAAGAGGATCAGGAGGGTGTACTGGGCTCCCAGGTACGTGGCGACGAAGGACTGCAGGACACCCAGGGCCAGGCTGGCGGCGATCACGCCGGGCAGGTAGCCCATCCCCGCCAGGACCACGACGAAGAAGGCGAAGATGGTGTACCGGACGCCCATCTCCGCCCACACCGAGAAGAGCGCGCCGAGGAGCGCCCCCGCCATCCCGGTCAGCCCCGTGTGGAGGGCATAGACCAGGGCGGAGAGCCGGCGGATGTCCACCCCCTGGAGCGCGGCGTTCACCTTGTCCTGGGCCGTGGCCCGCACCGCCATCCCGAACCGGGTCCGGTACAGCACGCCCAGGGCGGCCAGAGTCAGCCCGAGGGCGATCAGCCCCGTCACGAGCCGCAGGGTCGGGATCTGGCCGACCAGCGAGATGCTGCCCGTGAACTGGGTGCGCAGGGAACGGAAGTCGTACCCGAACGCGGTGAGCGCCGACCCCCGCAGCAGCGTGGCGACGCCGAAGGTGAAGACGAGGCCCATCAGGGCCGGCCGGGGCCGGCGGCCGCCGGTTACCCGGTGCAGGAACGGGTGGACGGCCAGCCCCAGGGCGAAGGTCACGGCGAAGCTGAAGGGCATGAGCAGCAGGGGATCCCAGCCCGTCGCCTGCTGAAGGAAGTACGCCGTGAAGGCACCGACCATGACCCACTCGCCGACCGCGAAGTCCACGACGTCCATCACACCGAAGCTGAGGGAAAACCCCAGGCTGATGGCGATGTAGAGTCCACCGATCAGAAGGCCGTTGATGAGCGTCTGCAGGAAGAGGTGCATCCGGGCACTCCCTTCTCCGGCGGGCGGTCTGGCGGAAGGCGCCGGATCCCCGTTCGGACCCGGCGCCCCCGCCAGCCACGGATCAGCGCTTGTTCCACGGCGGCGTCGGGTAGGCGGGCCTGGCCATGGGGTTCTGGCCGGAAACCGACACCGTCTTGCCGCCCTGCCACTGGACGATGATGGGCGTCAGCCCGACGTTGTCGTGGTAGAGGGGCCCTTCCGTCGTGAACTTCACGGGGCCGAAGGCCGTGGTCACGTTGATCTTCTCCAGGGTCTCGACGAGCTTGTCCTTCTCGGCCTGGTCGAGCGGCGGCGTCAGCCCCGCCTGCTTCAGGGCCTCCCCGAACACCACGCCGGCCGCGGTGCAGGCCGCCTCGGTGTAGTCAGGGGCGTGCCCGAACTTGGCACTGTAGTACTTCACGTAGTTATCCACGGTCCCGAACACCGGGTCGGTGAACGTCGTGTTCGGCAGCCAGTAGGTCGCGCCGAAGACGTACTCGGCGTCGGGCCCGAGAGCCTTCAGGAAGCTGGCGTTCGTCATGCCGTAGTGCTGGAACCAGATCTTGGGGCTGAATCCCAGGCTTTTGGCCGCCTTGATGATCTCGATGGCCGCCTTCTCGTGGCTGCCGATCGCCACGATGTCCGGGTTGAGGGACTGGAGGGCGGTGACGATCGGGGTGAAGTCCGTGTTGACCGGGACGATGTCGGTCCGGACCACCTTGAGGCCCTTCTGCTCGGCCGCCGCCTTGAGGGAGTCGGCCGTCGCCTTGGAGAAGGCGTCGTCCAGCCCGATGATGGCGATGCTCTGGGGTTTCGGGTCCAACGTCACAAAGAAGTCGATCGCCGCCGGCCCGATCGCGCTCACCGCGGGGATCGTACCGAACGTGTACTTGTACTTCTTCTCCCACACCTTCGGCGACTCGGCCGACCCGGTGATGTGGGGGACCTTGTACTTCTCGGTGATGGCCCCGACGCTGATCGTGACGCCGGAGGTGTACGGGCCGAGCACAAAGTCGACCTTCTCGGTGTTGATGAGCCGCTCGATGGCGTCGGCACCGCTGGCGGGCTTGGACTGGTCGTCGGCGAAGTAGAGCTTGACCTGGTACTTCTTGCCGCCGATCTCGATGCCGCCCTGCTCGTTCACGTAATCGGCCCAGGCCTGGTACCCCTGCTTCGTCAGGTTGCCGCCGAAGTTGTCCTCGCCCGACAGCGACGTGATCACGCCGACCTTGAAGAAGTCCCGCGCCTGGCCGCCGCCGCTCGCCGCCGCGCCCCCGGAACCCGACGGCTGGCCGCCGCCGGGGGCCGCGCCCCCGCCTCCGCCGGAGCTTCCTCCGCAGCCGCTGACGGCGACGGAGACCAGGGCCATGGCAGCGGCAAAGAGCTTCCACTTGCGTGCCTTGTCCATGCAACTCCCCTCCGTGATTCTTGCGGGTTCTGCTGGTTCTGCCGGGTCTGCGTTGGCCCCGGGCCGGCGGCCCGGCTAGCCGCCGACCTCCCGCAGGGCTTCATCGACCACCGCCACGATGCGGTCGGCCTCCTCCCGGGTCAGGACGAGCGGCGGGGAGAACAGCAGGGCCGTACCCGTGCCGACGCCGCTCGCGCTCCAGCCGGCGTACTTGCCGACAATCACCCCCCTCGCCTGGCAGGCGGCCGCGATGCGGTTCAAGAGGGCGCCGGCAAGCGGCCGCCGGGTATCCGGATCCTCGACGAGCTCGAGCGCGGCCAGAAGGCCCTTGCCCCGCACCTCGCCGAACCAGCGGTGGTGGCTCAGGCTCCGGAGGCCGGCGATGAGGTGGGCGCCCACGCGCTCGGCGTTGCCCACGAGGTCCTCGCGCTCCATGAGCTCGATGTTCTTCAGGGCCGCCGCGCACGCCCCGGCGTGGCCACCCCAGGTGTTGACCTGCATGGCGTGCCGGCCCTCGGCAGGATCGCCCAGGAAGCCCTGGAACACCTCGTCGGTGGCCAGGGTGGCCGCCAGCGGCAGGTAGCCGCTCGAGATGCCCTTGGCGACAGCCATCAGGTCCGGCCGGATCCCGTAATGCTGGTGGGCGAACCAGCGGCCCGTGCGGCCGAAGCCGTTGATCACCTCGTCGATGATGAGGAGCACCCCGTGCCGGCGGGCGATCTCCGCCACGGTGGGCAGGTACTCGTCCGGCGGGACCAGGACGCCGACGCCGCTCTGGATCGGCTCCATCACGATGGCCGCGACGGTCTCCGGGCCCTCGGCCTCGATCATGTACTCGATGTACCGGGCGCAGGCCAGGCCGCAGGACGGGTACTTCTGGCCGAAGGGGCAGCGGTAGCAGTAGGCGGGCGGAGCGTGCAGGAAGCCGTCCGGCATGGGTTCGTACTTGACCCGCCGCTCGGGCAGGCCACCGGCCGCGAGGGTCGCCAGCGTGGTTCCGTGGTAGGCGTAGTACCGGCCGATGATCTTGTACCGCTCGGGCTGGCCCCGGTTCTTGTGGTACTGGCGGGCGAGCTTGAAGGCCGCCTCGTTCGCCTCGGAGCCGCTGTTGACGAAGTAGGTGTGCTCCATGCCCGCAAGCCGGCTCACCCGGTCGGCCAGGAGCGCGGCCGGGACGTTCGCCTGGGTGTGCGGGTAGTACGCCAGCTTGCGCAGCTGCTCGTAGGCCGCCTCCGCGATCTCGGTGCGGCCGTAGCCCACGTTGACGCACCACAGCCCTGCGAAGGCGTCGATGTACTCGCGCCCCTCGGCGTCGACCACGGTGGCGCCATGGCCCGCCACCATGAGGAGCGGCGGATTCTCCCGGAGCGTCTTGTGCTGCAGGAGCGGGTGCCAGACGTGGTCCAGGTCCTCCGACAGCGCCTTCTGGGCCTCTTCTGCCGGAATCCCGCGGGACGTCGTCATGACAGGACTCACCCCATCCGAGCGGTGTGATCGGAACGCGACGTCGAACCGATTCAAGCTCATGGCAAGCAAGTTCCGTGCCCGGCCGGCCGCTCTCACCTGCACCCGCGAGGGCAGGCTCGCGGGCGCTGCCACTGCATCCGGGCGGGAGGTGGGGGAAGCGTGGGATGCGCCGGCGCATCGGTGATGCACTTCGGCATCAACTCCAACGCCCGGGCGGGTTGCCGGCCGCCGAGAGGATTTCCCCCGGTGAGGCCGAAAGAGGCCACAGCAACGAAGGAAGGTCGATGGGATGCACAGCGAGACGTGGCAGCGCTTCTTCACCGCCGAGACCGTCCGGGCCCTGGCCTATCCCCCGCCCGGCATCTGGATGCAGCGGGTGCCGCCGGGGGCCGTGAACCTGGCGGCAGGCTACCCGTTCCCCGAGTCCGTCCCCGTGCAGGAGATGCAGGAGGCCTTCGCCCGGCTGGCCCTCGCCGAGGGGGACCGCCCCTTCCAGTACGCGGGTTCCGACGCGATGGCCGGCCTCGACCGTCTCCTCACCGACGGGCTCCGGGCGCGGGGGCTGTGGCGCCCCGGCGACGCCGTGCTGGTCACGGCCGGCGCCCTGCAGGCTCTCGACCTGCTCTGCCGGGTCATCCTGGACGGGCACGTGGCTGCCCTGGTGGAAGCCCCGACGTACATGGAGGCGCTCGAGGTCCTGCGCAACTACACGCCGCACCTGCGGGGAGTCCCCGTGGGGCCGCACGGCCTGGAGGTGGAAGCCCTGGGGCGGCTGCTGCACACGGCCGGCCCAGGGGAGCCGCGCCCCCGCCTTCTCTACACCGGGCCCACGTTCCAGAATCCGACCGGCACCACGCTCCCCGAAGCAGCCCGCCGGACCCTCCTGGACCTGGCAGAGCAGTTCGACTTCCTGATCGCCGAGGATGCGGCGTACGCCGAACTCTTCTTCTCGCCGCCGCCGCCGGCCCTGAAGCAGCTCGACACGGGTGGGCGCGTGATCCACATCGGGTCGCTGTCGAAGGTGATCGCCCCCGGCCTGCGGATCGGGTGGGCCGTGGGCCCTGCGCCGGTCATCGAGGCGATGGCCCTGTACAAGAAGGACCTGGACCACCCGTTCAGCCGGGCCCTGGTGGGCGAGTACCTGCGGGGGACGGACCTCGAGGCGCGGCTCCAGCGCCTGCGGGCCGCCTACCGGGAGCGCGCCGCCCGACTGGTGCAGGCGCTGCGGGCGCACATGCCGGAAGGGGTCACGTGGACCGAGCCGGCGGGCGGCTACTTCGTGTGGCTCACCCTTCCGGAGCCGGTCCCGGAAGAGGACCTCCTCGCCGCCGCCCGGGCCGAGGGCGTGGCGTACGTGCCGGGGCGGCACTTCTACCTGCCCGGTGAGGCCCCCTCGCGCGCCCGGCTGCGGCTGTCGTTCAGCTACGCGCCGCCGGAGGCGCTCGACGAGGGAGTGCGCCGGCTCGGCGCCGCCCTGCGGCGGTTCCTCCGGTGACCCCGGCGCCGGCGCCCCGGGTCCTGACGCCGGCTCCGCCGGCGGACCGGCGTCAGGACCGGCCCACCGCCAGCGCCGCGCGCCGCTGCAGAGCCACCAGCGAGATCATCTCGTAGAGGATGTTCGCGGCCAGGTAGGCCGTGATCTCGCCGGGGTCGTAGGCGGGAAGCACCTCCACCACGTCGAACCCGACGAAGTTCAGTCCCTGGAGCCCCCGCACGAGCTGCAGGGCCTCCCGGGACGTGAACCCGCCCACCTCGGTGGTACCGGTGCCCGGCGCGTAGGCCGGATCGACGGCGTCGATGTCGAAGGTGAAGAACGCCTTGCGATCCCCCACCCGCCTCCGGATCCGCTCGATCACCGCCGGGACGCCGATGTCCTGCACCTCGTACATGGTGATGAGCTCGAATCCGAGCTCCCGGGTACCCACGTAATCCTCCGGGCCGTAGTTCGAGCCCCGGATGCCCACCTGGATCGAGTGGGCGACGTCCAGCAGGCCCTCCTCCACGGCCCGGCGGAACGGGGTGCCGTGGTTGTACTTGCGGCCGAAGTACTCGTCCAGCGTGTCCAGGTGGGCGTCGACATGCACGAGGGCCACCGGCCCGTGCACCTTCGCGCAGGCCCGCAGCTCGCCAAGCGTGACCGAGTGGTCGCCCCCCATCCCGAGGGGGATCACGCCGGCCGCGAAGAGCGGCGTGAACGTCTGGACGATGCGCTCGTAGGTATCCTCGATGTAGCCCGGCACGACCGGCACGTCGCCGTAGTCGACCCCCGAGAGGTACCGGAAGATCTCGATGTCCAGGGCGGGGTTCCAGGGGCGGAGCATGATCGACGAGCGACGGATCGCCTCGGGGCCGAACCGGGCTCCCGAGCGGTGGGTGGTCGCGTCGTCGAACGGGATCCCGACCAGGGCGAAGTCGACGTCCTCCGTCGTGCGCACGTGGGGCAGGCGCATGAACGTGCGGACCCCGGAGAAGCGCGGGGACTCGAGCGAGTTGGCAGGCTGGTACTTGGGCAAGACAAGCCCTCCCGGATGCGGTGTCTGCGTTCAGAGGACCTTGCTCAGGAAGGCCCGCGTGCGCTCGTGAGCGGGCTCGGAGAAGACCTGCCCGGGCGGGCCCTCCTCCACGATCCGGCCCTCGTCCATGAAGATCACCCGGTCCGCCACCTCCCGGGCGAAGCCCATCTCGTGGGTGACGACCAGCATCGTCATGCCCTCCGCGGCCAGTTCCTGCATGACCTCCAGGACTTCCTTGATCATCTCGGGGTCCAGCGCCGAGGTCGGCTCGTCGAAGAGCATGGCCCGCGGGCGCATGGCCAGCGCCCGGGCGATGGCGACCCGCTGCTGCTGCCCCCCGGAGAGGTGGTTGGGGAAGGCCCGGGCCTTGTCGCGCAGGCCCACCTTGGCCAGGAGCTGAAGCGCCAGCTCCTCTGCCTCCGCGGGGGCCATCCCGCGGACCTTCACCGGCGCGAGCATGATGTTCTGCAGCACGTTCATGTGCGGGAACAGGTTGAAGCGCTGGAACACCATCCCGACCTCGCGCCGGACCGCCTGCAGCCCGGGGCCGGGTTCAACCCGCTTCCCGTCCACCCACACCTCGCCGGAGGTGGGCTGCTCGAGGAAGTTGATGCACCGGAGGAGTGTGCTCTTGCCGGAGCCGCTCGGGCCGATGACGCAGACGACCTCGCCCTGCCGCACGTGCAGGTTGATGCCGCGCAGGACCTCGAGCGAACCGAAGCGCTTGCCGAGGTCGACGGTCCTAATCACTGACCCGCCACCTCCGCTCGAGAGCCCGGGCGACCCGGGAGAGGGACAGGGTCATGACCAGGTAGATGACCGAGATGGTGGTCAGCATCTCGAAGGCCTTGAACGTGCGGGCGGTGATGAGCTGGGCCGCCCGGGTGAGCTCGACCACGGAGATGGTGGCCACCAGGGACGAGTTCTTGAGGAGGGACGTGAACTCGTTGACCAGCGGCGGCAGGATGCGCTTGAAGGCCTGCGGCAGGATGACGTAGCGCATCACGCTGAGCGGCGGCAGCCCGAGCGACAGCGCGGCCTCCGTCTGCCCCCGGTCGATCGACTGGATCCCCGCCCGGATGATCTCCGCGACGTAGGCGGCGGAGTTCAGCCCGAAGGCGACGACGCCGGCGACGAACTCGTTCATGTGGATCTGCAGGACCTGGGGAATCCCGTAGAACACCATGAACAGCTGTACGAGCAGGGGCGTGCCGCGGATGACCTCGATGTAAACCTCGGCCGCCGCGGCGATCCAGGTCACCCGGGACAGGCGGGCGAGCCCCAGGACCGTGCCCAGCGCGATCCCGATCGCCACGGCGAGGACGGTGATCTCGATCGTCCGGACGGCCCCCTGGAGAAGGAAGGGCAGCGACGAGCGGATGATCCCGAAATCCATGTCTACTTGAACCACTTCTTCACGAGCGCATCCATGCGGCCGTCCTGCTTCATCTTGTCAAGCACCTGGTCGACGAACTCCCGCAGGTCGTCCGAGTCGGGCCGGAAGGCGATCCCGGTGTCGACGGGGTCGAGTTCGGCCACCATCTTCAGGCGCGGGTCCTGGGCCACGAACGCCTTGGCCACGACGCTGTGCAGGATCATCGAGTCGACCTGCTTCGTGGCCACCGCCATGGCGGCGTCGGTGTACAGCGGATAGCGCTTGACCTGGGCCCCCTCGACCTTGGAGGCGATCTGGTCCTGGGCGCTGCCGAGCTGCACGGCGATCGTCTTGCCCTTCAGGTCGTCGAGCTTCGAGATCCCCTGCGTGTCCTTGTGGACCACGATCGCGTTGCCGCCGGACATGTAGGGCTTGGAGAAGTCGACGCTCTTCTTTCGCTCCTCGGTGATGGTGAGCCCGGCGATCATGAAGTCGAACTTCTTGGCCAGGAGGGCCGGGATGAGCCCGTCAAAGGTGATGTTCAGGACCTCCAGCTCGACCCCCAGCTCCTTGGCGATCTCCCGCGCCAGGTCGATGTCGAAGCCGACGATGTTGTTGTTCTGGTCGAGGGACTCGAAGGGCGGGTAGTCCGCCGAGGTGCCGATCACGAGCTTGCCCGCCTTCTTGATCGCCGCGATGTGCCCGCCCTCGGGTGCCTGAGGCGCTGCGCCGGCGGACGGCTGGGGCGCGGACGGGGCCTGCGCCGCGGGCTGGGACTGTGGCGATGACTGCGTGGCCGAGCTCTGGCCCGATTGCGGTGCGGCCGGCTGACCGCCTCCACAGCCCGCCATGCTGAGGACGAGGCTCAGGATGACTCCTACCAGGGCCAGGCGCTTCATGACGGATCCTCCTTCGTGAGAGGTGTCGTGGGGTCCACGCCGAGGGCGGCGAGCAGGTCCGCCCGAGCGTCGGCGAGGTGGGCCAGGACGGCCCGTGCTGCGGCTTCCCCGTCGCCCCGCCGGAGCGCGTCGACGATGGCCCGGTGCTGCCGGACCACCAGCTCCGGATCGTGGGCGCTGGCGCCGAAGAGCGTCAGCAGCATCCGGGTCTGGCTCCGGAGCATGCGGAAGACGGCGTGCAGGCGACGGTGCCCGGGTAGCCGGCAGAGCATGTCGTGAAACTCGAGGTCGATCTCCACCACGTCGGGGTACTGCAGGTCAGGATCTTGCAGACGGTCGATGACCCCGTCCAGCCCGTCCAGCGCCGCCGGATCGGGCCGCGCCGCGGCGAGGCGCGCGGCCAGCGCCTCGATGGCGCTCCGGAGCGAGTAGATCTCCTCGACGTCGGCGGGGGTGAAGGTGACCACCACGCAGCCGCGGCCCGGCTTGTTCTCTACCAGTCCCTCCTTTTCCAGCTGTCTCAGCGCCTCCCGGAGAGGCGCCCGGCTGACGCCGAGTTCCCGCGACAGCTCGATCTCGACGAGCCGCTGCCCCGGCCGGAGGTGCCCGACCTCGATGGCCGTCCGGAGGCGCCCCGCCACTCGGTCGGTCAGCAGCTCGCGATCGACGGGCTCCATGTGCTCTCCCATCCGCGTCCCCCGTCACACAGCGCGTCTGTACAGGCAATTGCCACTGCATGGTGTCGACTGTTCGATTGTTAGACGTTCATTTTGTCGACAGCTTGCCGATTCGACAAGGCCGCGGAGGACTCCTTCCTGCTTGTCAGCGATCTTCCAACGGGCCCGCGGAGGAACACGCAGCCCGCTGCTCGAAACACGAGCAGCAGGCCTGGTATCTTCGCCGCGCCGCACGTGCCGGCGCCCCGATGCTGCGTGCGGCCTCGCCGCGGCCCAGCGCGGGGGTTCATCCGAGGAGGCAGGGGTGTTGGCCACGATTCTGGTCACGGGCGGAGCAGGGTACATCGGCAGCCACACGGTCCGCGCCCTCCTGGACGCCGGCGACTCCGTCGTGGTCGTGGACGACCTGAGCCGGGGACATCGGGAGGCCGTCGACCCCCGGGCGGAATTCGTGCAGGCAGATGCCGGCGACCGGGAGCGGCTGGCGGCTCTCCTGACCGGGCGGCCGTTCGACGCCGTGATCCATTTCGCCGGGCTCATCGCCGTGGGGGAGTCGATGGCTGACCCGGCCCGCTACCACCACGGAAACGTGGTCAAGAGCGCCGCGCTCTTCGACGTCCTCCGGGCGCACGGCGTCACGCGGGTCGTGTTCTCCTCGAGCGCGGCCGTCTACGGAGAGCCGGAGACCGTGCCGATCCCCGAGGACCACCCCCTCCGCCCGACCAGCGTCTACGGCGAGACGAAGCTGTGGGTCGAGCGCATGCTCGCACACTACGCCCGGGCGTACGGCTTCCGCTACGTGGCTCTCCGCTACTTCAACGCCGCCGGGGCACACCCCGACGGCACCCTCGGCGAGGCGCACGACCCCGAGACCCACCTCATCCCCCTGGCGATCGGGGCCGCCCTCGGGACCCGGCCGCCGCTCCGGATCTTCGGCACCGACTACCCCACCCCGGACGGCACGGCCATCCGGGACTACATCCACGTCTGCGACCTCGCTGACGCCCACCTCCTCGCCGTCCGCCACCTCCTCGCCGGCGCCCCCGGCGGGGTCTACAACGTCGGCACCGGCCGCGGGCACTCGGTGCGGGAGGTGCTGGCTGCGGCCGAGCTTGTGACCGGCCGGCCCGTGCCGGCCGTCGAGGCGCCCCGCCGCCCCGGCGACCCGGCCCGGCTCGTCGCGGCCCCGGACCGCATCCGCCGGGAGCTGGGCTGGGAGCCCCGCTACGGGCTGGAGGACATCCTCCGCCACGCCTGGCGGTGGCACAGCCGGCAGGGCGGCGGCAGGTCCGGCAGCGCGGGCGGATGGCCCGGTGGATGATCCCGGGGCGCAGCGCGTCGCCCGGGTCCCTTCCCGGAGCGACCTTCCGGGCAAGGCAGCGGCTGCGAGGATCGCCGTTGCGGGGCATGCGGGGGGCCGGGACAGAAATCGACCCATGTACCTGCAGGGGTACATGGGTCAAGTCTTGTCCCTGTTTGCCTCGTAATGCCGGAACGGTTGACGGAAGTACGGACTTACGTTGACGGCCACCGCATTTCCGTAAACCTGGTAGCCACCCGCGAGGAAGCCGCGACGGTGCAAAGCGCTCTTGCGGCCCTGCCAGGACAATCTTTGTGCCATCACCGAGGCGCCGGCTGGGACAGAAGTTGTGCGCCTCCGCCTCCACCATGCCGGAACGGGTTGCCCCAGAACCGGGGGGCGGCGGGACCGGCGGGCGACACGGGCCGCCACCGCCCCGGCGGGAGCGCCAACCCGGCGGCCCCCTACGCCGCTCCCGCGGCCGCGGCGGCGGCTTCTGTCGAGACAAGTCCCGTCGCCCCGGCCACGGCAACGGCCCAGGCCGAAAGCACCTCCGGCGCCGAAGAGAACGCCGGCACCTCGAGCCGCTGCCACCCGGCCGGGAGGGCCACCCCCGGCGGGGGAGGCGCGCAGAGCACGTGGACTCCAGGCTGTGCCCCCAGGTGGGGGATGAGGCTGGGGTCCAGCACCACCGCCCAGTCCGCCTTCACGGTCATGGGCGCCCGCTCCCGGATGTACCGGTCGCTCACCCGGGTGACGGCGGCGATGGGCCCCCGCACCGGGGTGATGGAGAACACCCGCCACGTCTGGCTGAACCGGCCGTCGCGGAGCGCCGCGGCGGCGAGGAGCTCGGCCAGCCGTGGCACCGGCTGGCCGGCGCGGCCGTGGAAGATCACGGTGGTCATCGGTGCGCCCCCCTACGCGTCCCGGGAGTCGACCCAGCGCTGCAGCGCCTCGACCTGGGCCTCGTCGAGGGTACGGAACCGCCCCTGGGCCCGGACGTACTCCCGCACCGGGACCTTCGGCTCGGGGATGACGGTCTGCCGCTTCACCCCGTTCTCGATCTCGTAGAGCGGCCACAGCCCGCTGGTGGTCGCCATGCGGGTCACTCGGATCGACTGCTCCGGCGGGATGTCCCACCCGACGTGGCACGGCGCCAGCACGTGAATGTAGCGGAAGCCCCGGATCAGGCTGGCCTTGCGGAGCTTGGCCAGGAAGTCCTCGGGGTAGGCCACCGACGCGGTCGCCACGTACGGCACCCCGTGGGCGGCGAGGATCGCCGGCAGGTCCTTCTTGGGCGTGAGCTTTCCGCCTGGGGTGACGCTGCTGCGCGACGCCAGGGGCGTGGCGCCATCGGCCTGGCCGCCCGTGTTCATGGCCAGCTCGTTGTCGTAGCAAACGTGGAGGATGTCGTCGTTCCGCTCGGCCGCCGCCGAGAGCGCCTGCAGCCCGATGTCCCCGGTCCCGGCGTCGCCCGCCCAGGAGACGACGTGCACGTCCTCGATCCCCTGCGCCTCCAGGCCGGCCCGGATGCCGGCTGCGACGGCCGGCGCCGACTCGAACAGCGTGTGGAAGAACGGGATCTGCCAGGCCGTGTGGAGACTGTTCGCGCCGATCGTGCCGGCGCACGACGCCGGCACGGCGACGATGCTCCGCCGCCCCAGGGCGTGACCCGCCAGCCGGATGGCCAGGGCCGCCCCGCAGCCCGGGCAGGCCAGGTGGCCGCCGGTCAGCCAGGGCTCGACCGGTTCGAGCGGCACGCTCACTGCCCCTCGCCCCCTTCGTCGAGGCCGTACCACAGCGGCTCGCGCAGGGCATCGGCGTCCTTCGCCTCGGAGGCCCGCACCATGCGCTCGATGCCCTCCACCCCCACGTCCTGGCCGCCGAGCCCGGCGATCCAGCCGGCGATCCGGGGCCGCAGCCCGGCGCCCCAGAGCGCGCCCTTGACCTCCCGGGCGACCGCTCCGCCGGCGCCGTACACGATGTTCCGGTCGATGACCACCACGAGGTCGGCGCCCGCCGCCGCGGCCACCAGTTCATCGGCGGGGAAGGGGCGGAACGCCCGGACCTTTAGAAGCCCGGCGGGCCGGCCGGCATCCCGCAGCCGGTCGACCGCCACCCGGGCCGACGCGGCCATGGACCCCATGGTGACGACGAGGGTGCGGGCGCCCTCGGTTCGGTACGCCTCGGCGAGGCCGCCCCACTCCCGGCCGAAGCGTCGCCGGAAGTCCGCGTCGACCTCCCGGATGACCTCCCGGGCAGCCCCCATCGCCCGGTGCTGGTTGTACTTGTAACCCCAGTAGACCTCCGTGTTGGAAGCGGCGTTGATGGCCAGGGGGTTGTCGACGTCCAGGTGCCGGCGCCGGATCAAGGGCAGGAAGGCGTCGACCTCCGCCTGGTCGGGAACGTGGACCGGCTCCCGGGCATGGCTGAGGATGTAGCCCTCGTAGTTCACCATCACGGGCAACTGCACGCGCTCGTCCTGAGCGATCCGGAACGCCTGGATGGTAGTGTCCAGCACCTCCTGCACGGTCTCGCAGAAGAACTGCAGCCAGCCCGAGCTCTCCTGCGAGATGGCGTCCCCGTGGTCGGGCCAGCGGCTGTGCGGCGCGTGCAGCGCCCGGTTCACCACCGCCATGACGATCGGCAGCCGCAGCCCGGACGCCTGGTGGAGCACCTCGCTCATGTAGGCCAGGCCCTGGGAGCTCGTGACGGTGAAAGTCCGGGCGCCGGTCAGGGCGGCGCCGACGCAGGCCGCCATGGCGCTGTGGTCGGACTCCACGCGGATGAAGCGCGCCTTCAGTTCGCCCCGCTCGACGAACCCGGTCAGGTGCTCCATCGCCGGGTAGGCGGGGGTGATCGGGTACATCGGCAGGACCTCCGCCCGGGCCAGGCGGGCTCCCCACGCGGCGGCGAGGTTCCCGTCCATGAGCCGGGCGGCCCGGATGGCTGCGGGCGGATGGAGCGCAGTCATCGGCCGGCCACCTCCAGCTCGGGCACCATCTCGATGGCCCCCCGCGGGCACTCGACCGCGCAGATGCCGCACCCCTTGCAGATGTCGAGGTCTGCATCGGTCATGGAGCCCACCACGCGCCGGGCGCCTTCGGGACAGAACGTCACGCAGACCATGCACAGGTCGCACTTGTTCGGGTCGGTGACGGGCCTCCGGGTCCGCCAGGCGGCCATCTTCGCCCGCGCGCGCAGGGTGCCGGACCGCGCCGCCGGGGTAACTGGCAGATCCGCGGGACGCATCGCCGGGGTCCACCTCCTCCCACGTGTTGGCCCTGGCGCTCCGGAGATCCGGTGGGCGGAGCCCTGGCGGCCGGCCGCCGGGCCGGGGCCGCTCCTGCACGCTGGCTACTGTATGCAGTCTACAACGTGGGATTCGACACAGGTTTGCGAATTCCTCCCGGATCGCCCAATCTTGCGATGAATGAGCCGGATTCCGGTGGGCCCGTTGAGTCCCGCAGGATCGCGTGCCCCTGGCAGCCAGCCCGCCAGGGCCACGGTCACGGGGCGCACCGCCGGGCCCCGGGTGAGGGTGACGACCACGGCGAATGCACCGGGCGAGAGCGGCAAAGCGCACGTGCAGCTGCGTGTTTTTGACTTGGAATGAATCATGTTAAGCAGGAATCGATCCGTTTTGAGCGAACATGGTGCAATGCCGAGCTGAAACGCTCAAGCGCGCACTCCAGTTAACGAGGAGGAGAAGGACCCCGATGCGCTGGAAACCGCTCGCCGCGACCATCGTTGCTGCTGCCCTTCTCGCCGGCTGTGGCTCCGCCACCAAGGAGGGCCCGAAACCGGGTGAGGCCGCTGCCGGTCAGCCGGCCCAGAAGGTGACCCTGACGCTGTCGACCCCGGATCCGGACAGCTCCTCCATCACCGAGGCGGCCAAGCACTTCGCCGAGCTCGTGGCGGAAAAGAGTAAGGGCGCAGTCGAGATCAAGGTCTTCCCGAACGGCACCCTGTACAACGGCGACCCGAACGCCGCCGTGAAGCAGCTCGGCGCCGGCTCCCTGGACATGCTGACCCTCTCCACCTCGCTGTACGCGAACTTCGACTCCCGGTTCACAGCGATTTCCATCCCGTACCTCTTCGACAGCACCGACCAGCTGCTGAAGTACCTGAACGGTGAGCCGGGCCAGGAGCTGCTCGCCGGCCTTGACAGGCTCCAGATCAAGGGCCTTGCCCTCTGGACGCGGTCTTTCCGGCAGATGACCAACTCGAAGCGCCCGATCACCGGCCCGCAGGACCTCAAGGGCCTGAAATTCCGGGTCCCCAACAACCCGCTCTGGGTGGAGTTCTTCAAGGCTGCCGGCGCTGCCCCGACGCCCATGGCCTTTGGCGAGGTGTACAACGCCCTTCAACTGAAGACCATCGACGGCCAGGAAAACCCCATCGACATCGCCAGGAGCGCGAAGTTTTACGAGGTCCAGAAGTACTTGACCATCTCCAACCACATGGCCGACGGTTGGGTCGTGGGCATCAACATCAACAAGTTCGCGTCGCTGCCCCAGGACGTCCAGAAGATCCTGATGGAGGCCGCGGCAGAGACCCAGAGCTGGAAGCTGCGGTACGACCAGGAGCAGGACGCTCAGGCCCTCGAGTTCCTGAAGAGCAAGGGCATGGAGGTCAATACCCTCACGCCCGAGCAGCAGCAGGCGTTCGTCGACCTGGCCAAGCCCCTCTACCCCAAGTTCGCGGAGCTGGTGAGGGACCAGGCTTTCTTCGAGAAGACCCTGAAGTTCGTCGGCAAGGCCAACTGAGTACTCACCAGGACAGCACGGAAGGGGCAGGGGCCACTGCGGCCCCCGCCCCTTTGGGGGAAAGCCTGCGATGATGAAACGGTCGGCGATTCCCAGCGCACGGGTCACCCCCGGCTCTGAGGCCGCGAGGCTCCGGAGGGACCGGATCGAACGCTTCCTCGCTGCCGTCCACCGCTGGCCGGACTACCTGGCCGGCCTCGCCACGGCTGGGATGCTGGTATCCGTCCTGCTTCAGATCGGAAGCCGGCTGGCCGGAAAGCCTGTCGCCTGGACGGAGGAAGGCACCCGCTTCCTCTTCCTATGGATCGTCTTCCTGGGCATCGGCGCGGGGTTCCGCAAGGCCGAGTCGGCCCGGGTGACCTACTTCCTGACCAAGATGCCCCGGCCCGTCCGCCGGCTTGCCCCGCACATCTACGCCGCCACCACCATCGGCTTCTTCGTCCTGGTCCTGATCACCGGCTCCCAGCTGGTACTCCAGCAGATCCGGAGCCACGAGCTGGGCTCCGCCCTCATGATCCCGATGTGGCTGGTGGGCATCAGCGTGCCCGCCTCCGCGGTGCTCGGGATCCTCGGCGTCATCGAGTCGCTGCTCGTGCGGCCCGAACTGCTGCAGGTCGAGGAGGAGTGACGCATGAGCCTCACGCTCCTCCTGCTCTTTGGCGTCCTGGTCCTCTTCGGGGTGCCGCTGGCAACCGCCCTGGGGATCGCGTCGGCCATCACACTGGCCCTTTTCACGGACATTCCGCTGAACCTGGTAGCCCAGTCCATGTTCTCCTCGATGAACTCCTTCCTGATGGTGGCCGTGCCGCTCTTCATCCTGGCCGGCCTCCTGATGGACGAAGGCGGCCTCGGCGAGAAGATCTTCGACTTCGCCAACGCCATCGTGGGGTGGCTGCCCGGCGGGCTGGGTCAGGTGAACGTCGTCTCCTCCATGGTCTTTGCCGGCATGTCGGGCTCTTCGGTGGCAGACATCGCTTCCATCGGGCTCATCGAGATCACGTCGATGACCAAGAACGGCTACCCGAAGGGGTATGCGACCGCCTTGACGCTGGTGACCTCGGTCCTGGCCACGATCATCCCGCCCTCGATCCTGATGGTGATCGCAGGCTCGGTGGCCAACGAATCCATCGGCCGCCTGCTGGTGGCGGGACTCGTCCCCGGGCTGCTGATCGGCGGGGCGTTCATGTTGTATAACCATATCTACTGCGTCAGGCACGGGTATGGAAAGCGCATCCCCTTCGACCCTCGCGCGGCCGCTGCCAAGACGCTCACGGCCCTGCCGGCGCTGCTGGTCCCGGCGGTGCTGATGTACGGGATCGTGGGCGGCTTCTTCACGCCGACGGAGGCTGCCGGTATTGCGGTGCTGTACACGATCCTGATCGCCCTGCTGGTCTACCGGAACGTGAATCTCCGCCAGCTGCCTGGCTTCTTCTTCCGGACGGCCAAGCTGACCGGCACCATCCTCTTCATCGCCGTCACTGCCAAGATGGCCGGTTGGATCTTCGCCTACGACGCCCTGCCGGCAAAGATCGCGGCGCTTCTCACCCGGATCTCCACCAGCCCGACCGTGATCATGCTGCTGACGGTGCTCTTCCTGATCATCGTGGGCATGTTCATGGACGCCACAGCCTCCCTCTTCATCCTTATCCCGATCCTCCTGCCGCCGCTGCAGGCGGTCGGCATCGACCCGGTTCACTTCCTCGTGGTGATGGTGATCACGCTTTCCCTCGGGCTCGTGACCCCGCCCGTCGGCGTCTGCCTCTTCGCCGTGTCGAACCTGACCGACCTGAGCCTGGAACAGGTCACCAGGGAGTCTCTGGGGCTGATGGCCATCCTCGCTGCTGCCGTCTTGCTGATCGCCCTCGTGCCGCAGATCGTCCTGGGACCGCTGCAGTGGATCGGAATCTAGGAGCTGAGTCGGATGTTGCCTGCGGAGCGCCGTGACCGGATCGTCCGGGAACTGCGGAAAGACCGTTTCCTGTCGGTGACGGAGCTGGCTGGCCGGCTTGGAGCCTCCATCTCCACCATCCGCCGGGACCTGGCCGAGCTGGAGCAAGAGGGCGTGATCGTCCGGACGCACGGCGGCGCCGGCCTGAACACCGCCGGACTCCCGAAGGAGATGGCCGGATCGGTCCGGGCGCTGCAGCAGGTCCCCCAGAAGCAGTCAATCGGCCGGGCGACCGCCAGGCTGCTCGCCAACATGAGCACCGCCATCCTCGATGGCGGCACGACTACCCTGGAGGTGGCCCGGGCCCTCAACCCGACCCGCCACCTGCGGGTGATCACGGACAGCGTCGAGATCGCCTGGGAGCTGCGTGACCGGGAGAACGTCACGGTGATCCTCACAGGTGGCATCATGCGCCGCAGTGCGTACAACCTTTTCGGATCTCTGGCCGAGCAGGCGCTTGCCGGCCTGCACGCCGAGGTCTGCGTCATGGGCTGCTCCGGTCTCTCGCTTACGGAGGGCTTGACCAAGCACGACATCGAGGCCCTTCCCGTTCGCCGCCGCATGGTCGAGGTGAGCAGTCGCCTCATCGTGGTCGCCGACTCGACGAAGCTGGGCCGGGTGGGCCTGGTGGCCGTCTGCGGCGTCGACCGGATCCACACCCTGGTGACGGACTCGGGCATCCCGCCGGCGTTCCGGGCCGCTCTGGAAGAGCAGGGTGTCGAAGTGATCATCGCCGATGCCTGACGTTCAGCCACCCATCCCTGAAGGAGATGAGCACCATGTTCCTCGGTAAAGAAATCCGCCTTCGCCGCCTGCTCAACCGCAAGTCCGGTCGCCTGCTGGCCATCACCATCGACCACCCCATCACCCGGGGCGTCCTGCCTGGGCTGGTGAACGTCCGGGAAACGCTGCCCAAGCTGGTCGCCGGGAAGCCGGACGCCATCACGATGCATAAGGGGATCGCCGAGAAGGTGTTCGCCCCCTTTGCCGGGGAGGTCGCGCTCATCCTGAAGACCAGCGCCTACTCGGTCGCCTACCACCCCCACTACGACGCCCCGGTGGCCGACGTGGAGGAGGCGGTCCGCCTCGGCGCCGACGCGGTGTCCGTGGGCATGATCGTCGGCGGCCCGGAGCAGGCGCAGCAGCTGACCCACCTCGGCATGATCAGCAAGGAGTGCGCCCTGTACGGCATGCCGCTCATCGCCCACATCTACCCCAAGGGCTCTATGATCAAGAACCCGTACGACGCCGACGCCATGGCGTACGCGGTGCGCGCGGGCGCCGAACTGGGCGTGGACATCATCAAGACCATGTGGACCGGCTCGGCCGAATCCTTCGCCAAGGTGATCGAGGCCTGCCCGGCCAAGGTTGCCCTGGCGGGCGGCGACGCCGGCGAGAAGCTGGAGGATTACCTCCGCATGACCCGCGAGGCCCTGGACATCGGCCTGGCCGGGGTCACCTACGGCCGCTTCGTCTGGCAGCACGAGTACCCGGCTGCGGTCATCCGGGCCCTGGCCGCCCTCATGCACGACAACGCGTCGGTGGAGGAAGCCATGGAAGTGTACGAAGAGGCGGCTGCCCGCATCCGGGAGGCCCGGTAGGCCATGCGTGCTGCACTCTTGACTGCCCCCAACCAGATCGTCCTGACCGAGGTCCCCACCCCTGCGGCCGGCTCCGGGGAGATCGTGCTGCGGGTCCGGGCGGCCACCATCTGCGGCACCGACCTCCGGATCCTCCGGGGCAAGAAGACCCGGGGTGTGCGCTTCCCCTCGGTGATCGGGCACGAGTTCGCCGGCGAGGTCGTCGAGGTGGGCAAGGGCGTGCAGGAGTTCAAGGCCGGCGACCGGGTGAGCGTCGACCCGGTGATCCCCTGCCATCACTGCGCATACTGCCAGAACGGCATGGAAAACGTCTGCGCGAACCGGACGGCCATCGGCTACGAGTTCGACGGCGCCTTCGCCGAGTACGTGCGGATCCCGGCCACCGCCGTCGCGGGCGGTCACGTGTACAAGATCGGCGACGGGATCGCCTGGGAGCAGGCTGCGCTGGCGGAACCCCTCGGGTGCTGCATCAACGGGCAGGAGCACGCCCGGATCGGGCTGGGCGACGTCGTCGTCATCCTCGGCGCCGGGCCCATCGGCCTCATGCACCTGCAGCTGGCGAGGGCCGCAGGGGCCCGCCAGATCATCGTCAGCGAACCCCTCGCCCACAGGCGGGAGATGGCCGTGAAGCTCGGCGCCGATCGCGCGGTCGATCCTCACGAGGAAGACCTGCAGGCCGTTGTGAAAGGCATCACAGGCGGCCTGGGGGCCGACGCGGTGATCGTGGCCATTGGCATCCCCGCCCTGGCCAACCAGGCGCTCGCCCTCGTGCGCAAGGGCGGTCGCGTGAACCTCTTCGCGGGCTTCTCCGCAGGCGACATGCCGCCCATGGACGTCAACCTCATCCACTACAACGAAATCGTCGTCACGGGAACCAGCGCCCTCACACGCCGCCACTACGAGAAGGCGCTGCGGCTGATCGAGGCCGGCGTGGTGAAGGTGAAGGAGCTGGTCTCGCACCGGTTCCCTCTGGAGCAGATCCATGAGGCGTTCCAGGCGGCGGAGGGCGGCCTCGGCATCAAGGTCGCGATCCAGCCGTGAACGGCACCCTTCTGGGCATCGACGCCGGCACCAGCAACGTGAAGATCTGTGCCTTCGGGCAGGACGGGACGCTCCGGGCGCGGGCGTCCCGCCCCGTGTCGCTGGCAACGCCCCGGCCTCGCTGGGCCGAGCTGGACCTCGACCGGTACTGGGAAGCCGTGACGGACGCCCTGCGGGAGGTGATCCCGCGCTCCGGCCCCGTCATGGGGATCGGCATCGCCACCACATGCCCGCTGACCGTCCTGCTGGACGAGGCCGGACGCCCCCTCCGACCGGGCATCCCGTTCCTGGACACCCGAGCGACAGCCGACGTCGCGGTCATCGGCGAGGCGGCCGGCGGGCCGGAGGCGTTCTTCCGCCTGACGGGTAACCGGCTGAGCCCCTCCACCTGCTCCGCCGGAACGGTTCGCTGGGTGATCCGCGAAGAGCCCCGGGTCTGGGCGAGGACAGCCCGCATCGGGTTCCTGAATAGCTTTCTGGCTGCCCGCCTGACAGGCAACGTGGCGGCCGACTGGACCCAGGCTTCGTACTCCGGCCTCTTCCGGCTGGAGTCAGCGAACGGCTGGGACGGGGAACTGGTGAGGATCGCGGGGATCCCCGAACGGGTCCTGCCGCCGGTGCTCCGCCCCTTCGACCGGGTGGGCGGGGTGACGCCCGAAGTCGCCGCATCCACGGGGCTCCGCACGGGAACGCCGGTGGCCATCGGTGCAGCCGACACCGCCGCGGCCGCCTTCGCCCTCGGGATCGAGGCGGGGGGCGAGTGCTTCGAGTCGTCCGGCACCTCCGGGGTGATCACCTTCTGCCTCGACCGGCCGGACTTCGACGACACGTTCCTGAACCGTTGCCACGTCGTGCCGGGCCGGTGGCTCGCGCACGGGGCCATGTCGGCGCCGGGAGCCGCACTGGCCTGGCTCCGGGAGAAGGTATGGCCCGACCTGTCCGCCCCGGCCGACCTTGAGCGCCTGGCGGCCGCCTCCGAGCCGGGCGCACGCGGGCTGGTGTTCCTTCCTTACATGGCCGGCGAGCGCAGCCCGATCTGGGACCCGGCGGCCAACGGCGCCTGGATCGGGCTGCGCCTGGACACCACCCGGGCGGACATGGCCCGGGCGGTCTACGAGGCGACGGCCTACGGGCTCCGCCAGATCCTCGAGCGCGGCGTCGAGCGCTGGGGGTACCGTCCCGAGGCCATGCTCTGCGTCGGCGGCGGCACCCGCAGCGCCCTGTGGCTACAGATCAAGGCGGACGTGATGGGGATCGTGTGCCGGGCAGCGGAGCTGCCGGACGCGGCGGCCCTGGGTGCCGCGATGCTGGGCGGTATTGCCGCCGGGGTCTACTCCGGAATCGACGACCCGGACCTGCCGAAGCTCCGCGCCGGTGGCCAGGAGATCCGGCCGGGCCCGGCCGAGCGCCGGCAAGCGTACGAGCGGACGTTCGCTGTCTACCGGACGCTTTACCCGGCACTCAGGCACGCCATGCACATGCTGGCCCAGTGACCTGGGCCGCAGTCACTACGAGCTGGGGGCCGTGCGCCTTCAAGGGGCTCAGTCAAGGGGCTTCCGGTTCGCAGGGGCTTCCGGTTCGCACCAGTGACCTCCCGGTGCGGCTCCAGGAACGGCGGGAGCACGAGCCTTTCGCCGAGGCTCGCCGGGTCTTCATCGACCGTGAAGCCGTCCCGGGCCCGCGCGCCCGGCGCGCCGGAGCGGGTCCGGCCCGGTGCGGGAACCCCACCGTCTCACTCGAGGTAGATCATCTTCACCGTCATCCCGCCGTCGATCACGATGTGCTGACCCGTGAGAAAACCAGACTGGTCGGGGTCGGCGAGGAACAGCGCCGCACGGGCGATGTCCTCCGGCCGGCCGACGCGGCCGGCGGGATGCTGGGCGTGGTCCTCCGGGCGGAGCTGGTCGTAGTCCTCCGTCTCGATCCAGCCCGGACAGATGGCGTTGACCCGGATCCCGTACCGGCCGAGGCTCACGGCCAGGGCGTGGTTGAGGCCGAGGAGGCCCGCCTTGGAGGCGCCGTAGGCCTCCGAGTCGGGCTCGGACTGAAAGGCCCTCGTGCTGCTGATGTTGATGATGGCGCCCCCGCCCGTGGCCTTCATGAGGGACGCGGCCTGGCGAGCGCAGAGAAAGGCGCCGGTAAGATTCACGCCGAGCACCCGGTGCCAGCGCTCCTCCGCGTCCTCGGCGAACATCGACCCAAAGCCGGCGATCCCGGCGTTGTTGACCAGCACGTCGACTCGCCCGCAGGTCCGGTGCACGTCGGCGAAGAGGTTCTCGACGGAGCGGGCATCGGAGACGTCCGTGCGGACGAACAGGCCGCCGACCTCGCCCGCCACCGCCCGGCCCTTTTCTTCCTGAACGTCCGCCACCACCACCCGGGCCCCGGCGCCGGCGAACGCCTGCGCGATCGACCGGCCGATGCCCTGTGCGGCCCCGGTCACCACGGCGACCTTTCCAACGAGAGGCACGACGAATCCCTCCCGGCGGCGCGTATTCGTTCCCGCCGGAAGGGTTCCTGCTTGCGGCCCGCTACGCTGCGTTCAGGGCTCCCGCAGGTGCCCGTCGCTGGCGCCGGCGACGGGCGAGCGCGCGGCCGGGGAGTGCGGTCCGAAGGTCTAACCGGCAGCCGCCCGCCGCAGGGCGCCACCGGCTGCACCCAGGTCGGCTGAATCCCGCTCGATGGTGATGGCCGCCCAGTTGAGCCGCGGAACGCACCGCCCACCGACCTTGCCTGGTCCAGTCAAGACCTCCCCTTTTCGCGGCGTGCCGGATCAAGACGGCCGCTTCCGTCTGCCGGTTCCCGCCGGGAGCGTCTCTTTGCAGCGCAGCCGCGCGCAGCACAGGTGTTGCCCCTGTCCAGGTCCTACCTGTGCTTCAACCGGTAGATCGCCTCGTCATGCTCCATCCACTTCACGGCGAAATGGTCCAGCCGCTGGTCGATCTTGTCCAGGCGGTCCCTGATTTCATGCAGGTCTCCCCGGACGTCCTGGATATCCTGCTCGAGTTCCGCCGTGGCAACGCGCACTTCCGTCCTCAAAGTGTGAAGTTCCGCTTTCACCGCCTGAACCTCGGCATTCGTGGCATCGAGTCTCTCCCGAATCGCCCTGACCTCGGCGTTCGTGGCATCGAGTCCCTGTCGAACCGCTTCGACCTCTGCGCCCGTAGCGTCCAGTCTCTCCCGAATCGCCCGAACCTCGGCGTTCGTGGCATCGAGTCCCAGTCGAACCGCTTCGACCTCTGCACTCGTGGCGTCCAGTCTCTCCCGAATCGCCCGAACCTCGGCATTCGTCGCGTCCAGTCTCTCCCGAACCGCTTCGACCTCTGCGCTCGTGGCATCCAGTCTCTCTCGAACCACCTGGACCTCGGCCCTCGTCGTGTCGAGTCCCTCTCTGACCGCTCGGACTTCCGCACGGGTCCCCCTGAGCTCGGCGGTCAGCTCATCGAGCCGGCCCAGCACGACCGCGAGCGGGTCGTCGGTGCCCGTCATCCGATTCCCTCCCCCGTGACCATCGGCGGTGGACAGCCCTGGTAGGGCAAGCGTAACACAAACCGGGTTCCGGTCAAAACCGGCCCAGAGGGAAAAGCCCCGCCCGGCGGTTCGGGAGGGCCGGCCACCGGGCGGGGTCTCTGCAGCAAGAACTCGGTCAAAAATAATTGCTCGTGATCCCCCCGTCGATCACGATCACCGCCCCGTTCGTCCACTCGGACTCGTCAGAGGCGAGGAACACGGCCATGTTGACGATGTCCTCCGGCCGGCCGAACCGCCCGGTCGGGTTGCGGCTGAGGCGGACGCGCCGGGCTTCCTCGTCGCGGAGGAGCCACTCGGTCAGGAGGGGCGTCTCAATCGGCCCGGGGCAGATCGCGTTGGCGCGCACGCCGCGGGGTGCGAACTGGACGGCCAGGGACTTCGTAAGGGAGATCACCGCCCCCTTCGAGGCCGTGTAGGCGTCCTGGGGGACGCTGCAGCCGAGGAGGGCCACGAACGAGGCGATGTTGATGATCGATCCCCGGCCGTTCTTGAGCATCTCCGGGATCCCGTACTTGCAGCAGAAAAAGATGCCCTTCACGTTCACGGCCAAGGTCTTGTCCCACACCGCCTCCTCCGTGTCGATCACGGAGCGGTCCTGCTCCAGCATGACCCCGGCGTTGTTGTAGAGAACGTCCAGCCGTCCGAACCGGTCGACCGTGGTCCGGATCGCCGCCGCCACCTCCGCCTCCTTCGTCACGTCGCAGCGGATCGGCAGGACCTCTCCGGGAGCCCCGTCGGCCAGGCGGGCGGTTTCCTCCGCGGCAGGGCCGTCGACGTCGACCGCCGCCACCCGGGCTCCCTCCCGGGCGAACCGGATCGCGGCGACACGCCCCATGCCGCTGCCGGCCCCGGTGATGAAGCACACCTTGCCTTGAAGTCGCACGGTGACAACCTCCTCGACCTCCGCGCGCGGACCCGGGCGGCCCAGGGCGAGCCGGTGCGCCGCCACGCGCCCGGCTCGCCCCGCCCCACACGGTCTACCCGCGCTCGTAGTACCGCTCCCGCTCCCAGCACGTCACGACGGCGTCGTACGCCTGCTGCTCGACCCGGGCGGCGTTGAGGTAGTGCTCCACCACCTCGGTGCCGAAGATGGCCCGGGCCGCCTCGCTCCGCTCCAGGCGGTCGATGGCCTCGTAAAGCGAGCGCGGTACCCGCGGCACCTTGGCGGCCGCGTAGGCGTTGCCATGGAATTCGGGTCCGGGGTCGATCTTGTGCTCGATCCCGTACAGCCCGGCTCCGATCGCCGCCGCGAAGGCCAGGTAGGGGTTGATGTCCGCGCCGGGGATACGATCCTCGATCCGCAGCGAGGGCCCGTGCCCGACGATCCGGAACCCGCAGGTGCGGTTGTCGCGCGCCCAGGCGACGTTGACCGGCGCCCAGCTCGCCACGGCGTAGCGCTTGTACGAGTTCACGTTGGGGGCGAAGAAGACGGAGAGGTCCTGGGCACAGGCCAGGAGGCCGCCGAGGAACCAGCGCATGATGTCGGACATGCCATGGGGGTCGCCGTCGGCGGGGAACAGGTTGCGGCTACCGGCGAGGTCCCAGAGCGACAGGTGCAGGTGACCGCTCGAGCCGGTCCAGGTGTGGTCCGGCTTGGCCATGAAGGTGATGGAGCATCCGCTGCGGAGTGCAATCTCCTTGGCCCCGTGCTTGAAGAGGATGGCCCGATCCGCGGACTCCAGGGCCTCGGCGAAGCGGATGTTCGCCTCGTGCTGGCCCACACCGGCCTCGCCCTTGGTGAACTCGATCGGGATGCCGGCTGCCTGCATCCCAAGTCGGATCTGGCGGTGGATCGGCTCGCCCCGGGTTCCCTGGAGGATGTGGTAGTCCTCGTTGTACCATCCGTACGGCTCCAGGCCGTGGTAGTTCTTGCGGCGGGCGGTGTCGTAGTCGTCCCGGATGAGGTAGTACTCGAGCTCGGCCGCCGCCATCACGGTGAAGCCCATCGCCCGCGCCTTCTCGAGCTGCCGACGGAGCACCTGCCGCGGCGCCACCGGGACCGGCGTGCCGTCCTCGAACTCGGCGTCGGCCAGCACCAGCGCCGTCTTCTCCAGCCAAGGGATCCGGCGGAGGGTGGACCAGTCGGGCCGAGCCAGCCAGTCCCCGTACCCCTGCTCCCAGCTCATGAGGCGGAACCCGGGCGGGCAGGTCATCTCCATGTCGGTGCCGAGGAGGTAGTTGCAGAAGTGGATGCCGTCCTCCGTCACGTGCTCGAGGAAGAACTCCGCCGACACCCGTTTCCCCATCAGCCGGCCCTGCATGTCCGCAAAGGCCGTGATGACGGTGTCGATCTCGCCGATCTCCACCAGCCGGCGTAGCTGCGCCAGGTCCAGCCGGCTGGCCTGCCGGCTCTGGCTGTCTGCCATCCGGTAACCCCTCCTGTCGGTACGCACTCCGGACCGGGCTCAGGTGGCCACCCGGCCCGTCCGCCGCCACAGGCTCTCCTGCTCGAGCGCCCGTTCGATGCGCTCGAGCTCGTCCTCGGTGCCGAGCCGCCGAGGCCCCTCGAACCGGTGCCGCTCCACCGCGACCCAGTAGAGGACGAGGGCGGCCAGAACGACCGCGAACGTGTAGCCGGTTTTTTCGTTGGGCGGGGCCACGAAGAGCACGGAGATGAACAAGATCCAAAGGATGGCCAGGACGTTCACCAGCGTGCTGAGGGGACCGAGGTTCCACGGGCCGTCGTTCCGGCTGGTCCAAGCGCCCCGTGCGCGGGCCCACAGCTTTAGGGCCATCGGGATGCCGTAGGAGACGTACAGCGCGATGGTGGAGATCGACGTGATGATGGGCAGGGCCTCGGCGTAGACGGCGAACAGGAAGGCGACCACGACGGCGAGCCACACCGCAGCCGCGGGGGTGCGGTACCGCCGGCTCACTGTCCCGAGCCAGCGGTGGCCGGGCAGCCCCCGGTCCCGAGCGAAGGCGAAGATCATCCGGGAGTTCGCCGTCACCGAGCTCAGGCCGCAGAACCACATGGCGATGGTGACGATCCACAGCATCGCCCGACCGAAGACCCCGCCAAGCGCCTGCTCGATGGCCGTGATGTACGGATTCGTCGCCGCCGCCACGGCCTGCGGGTCCCGGATCGCCAGGGTCACGGCGGCGAGCATGACGTACCCGAAGAAGGCCGATACCGCCACGGCCAGGTAGACGCCCCAGGCCGCCCGGACGCGAGGATTGATGGTCTCCTCGGTGACGTGGGCCGAGGCGTCGTAACCGGTGTATGTCCACTGGGCCTGCAAGAGCCCCAGCAGGAACGCCCACCAGTACGGGTAGCTCGTGGTGGTGAAGCCGGTCTCGAAGAGGTAGCTCAGATCCCGTTTCGGGGCGAAGATCAGAAGGGCCCCCACGAGCAGCGCCACTCCGCCCATGTGCCACCAGGCGCTGAGGTCGTTCAGGCGGGCCACCACCCGGATGCCGTAGTGCTTCAGGATCCCGTGGCTCAGCAGCACCACGGCGTAGACGGCGAGAAAGTTGCCCCAGGTCTCCTCCAGTCCCAAGAGCGGGGTGAGGAACAGGGATACCGACCAGTCGATCCCGGCCGTGATCGTGAACTGGCCCACCAGGTTGAACCAGGCCGCGAACCACCCCCACGCGCGGCCGCCCAGGACGTGGCTCCAGTGGTAGATGGCTCCCGAGGTGGGGATCGCCGAGGCCAGCTCGGCCATCGCGGCGGCGACGAAGAGCGTGAAGAAGGTCACCAGCGGCCAACCGAGCCCGTTCACCGCCGGACCACCCATCGTGAACCCGTAACCGTAGAGGCTCACGGCTCCGGTGAGGATCGAGATGATCGAGAAAGAGATCGCGAAGTTCGAGAAGCCGCCCATGTCCCGGAACAGTTCCTGGGCGTAACCGTAACGGTGAAGCTCCCGCCGGTCCCGCTCGAGCTGTTCTACCTCGCGCTGCACGGTGCTCATCCGCGCGCACCTCCCCCTCTTCTACCGGGCTACCGGGCAGAGACCGTGCTCGCCCCGTGCGGCTCCTCGCTGCGGGTCTCCTGCCCCAGTACCTTCAGGTCCATGAAGCTGACATGCTCCTCCTCGCGCCACGTCCGCACGCCGCGGTTCCCGAGCCATCCCAGAAACACCGCGTTCGCGGCAGCGAGGAGCACCACCAAGATGCCGATTGCGGTCATCGCTATCCCCTCCCTCTCCTCGCGCCGAGTCGGCCGACTACACCCGGTCGCCCGAGCGGACCCGCTCACGGTAGCGACCGGCCTCAACGACCAGCCAGCGGAACGGCACGAGCCCCTCTTCGTCGCCGGCCGCCACCATCTCGGGATGCCACTGGACGGCGAGGAACTCCGGCCTGTCCGGCATCACGAGGGCCTCGATCACGCCGTCCGGAGCCGTCCCGATGACCGCCAGGCCCCGCCCGAGGCGATCGATCGTCTGGTGGTGGAAGCTGTTGGTGAGAATCACCTCCTTCCCGTAGAGCTCGGCGAGGACACTGCCCGGCGCCAGGGAAACCGGGTGCACACGGTACCAGCGCGGTCCCTGGCGCAAGTTGTGGGCGAGCGACGTGCCGGGCCGGTCGGAGAGATCCTGGTAGAGAGTGCCGCCGAGCAGCACGTTGACCAGCTGCATCCCCCGGCACACAGCCAGGAGCGGCAAACCTGCCTGCAGCGCGTGGTCCGCCAGCGCGAGTTCGAACCGGTCCCGCTCGGGGTCCACCCGCCCCAGGTGGGGCCCGGGCTCCTGGCCGTAGGTCCACGGGTCGATGTCCTCGCCGCCCGCCAGCACCAGGCCGTCCAGCCGGGTGACGTAGGCCCGGATGAGCGCCTCATCCCTCACCAGGGGGAGGGTGACGGGCAGCCCACCGGCCCGGCGCACGGCTTCCACGTAATCCTCGCTCACCAGCGTGAACGACTGCCCCTCTCGCCCCCGCAGCGTCCCCCCCACCGGTTCCGTCGGACCGATGTGGTACCCCGTGAGGCCGATGAGCGGCGCCTGCTGCATAACCCAACCTCCCCGCGTCGATCACCTGACACGCTTACGCAAACTGCGTGCCAAGTGAGGAAGCGAAGGGACAAGACCCGTACCGACCGCCGGATCGACCCGGGGGCAAAGCGCGAAGCAGGGCGGCCGGGAGTTCTACCCGCGAGTCCGGCCGCCCCATTTCAGCCCATTTTCGGCACCACAAATGGGATGGTGTATCCCATTTGTGGTGTCCTTTTCCCTTTCAGATCGGCGAATGGCGGCTCTCCTGTACGTACTCCGTTCCGGCAGGGGTGAGCCGCGTGCCGGACCGCCCTCGCCGTGGCTCCACGAGGCCCGCCTCCGCCAGGGCCCGGAGACAGCGCCGGACCTCCGCCTCCCCCACCCGGAACCCGGCCGCCCGGGCCGCCCGCACCAGGCTCCGCCGGCCGGTGCCCTCGCCCGACTGCAGGGAATCGAGAAGAAAACGCGCGAGATCAGCACGGCGCACGCCGGCCCCCGTTCCGTTCGGGCGGCCCGCCTGCGCCCGGCGGACGGACGGCGGGAGGTCGGTGACCCGGAATTCCCCGTCGCACACCGTGGCCAGGTACTCCACGCAGCTCCGGAGTTCACGCACGTTCCCCGGCCAGTCGTGCGCCAGCAGGGCGCCCAGGACGTCCGGCGGCAGGGGCCGGGGGTCGCCGAGCTCGTCCAGGAAGCGCCGGACCAGGAGGGGGATGTCCTCCTTGCGCTCCCGGAGGGGCGGGATGTGCAGGGGGAGCACCGCCAGCCGGTAGTACAGGTCGGCCCGGAACCGGCCGGCGGCCACCGCCGCCTCCAGATCCTGGTTGGTGGCGCCGATGACGCGGACGTCGACCGGGCGCACCCGGGTGGCCCCCACCCGCATCACCTCGCGCTCCTGCAGGACCCGCAGGAGGCGGGCCTGCAGGGCGGGGGAGAGGTCGGCGATCTCGTCGAGGAAGATCGTGCCCCGGTGCGCCTGTTCGAACAGACCGGCCTTCCCGCCCCGGCGCGCACCGGTGAAGGCGCCCTCCTCGTATCCGAAGAGCTCGCTCTCCAGCAGGGATTCGGGGATCGCCGCGCAGTTGATGGCGACGAACGGGTACGGCGCCCGGGGCGAGGCATTGTGGATCGCCTGGGCGAACAGCTCCTTTCCCGTGCCGCTCTCGCCGATCAGGAGGATGGACGCCGCCCCGCCCACCAGGCGCATCGCGCGGGCCACGGTGTCCCGGATGGCCTGGCTCTCCCCGACAATGTCGGTGAACGTATAGCGCGCGACGAACCCCCGCTCCCGCAGCTCCAGCCGCAGGCGGCGGTCCGCCTCCTCGAGGTCCTGGGCGTACCGGAGGGTGTAGACGACACCCCGGTCCGCCCCCCGGCTCGCCGCCGTGGCGACCACCTCCCGGCCGCCGACGCGAAGGACCTCCGGACCCCCGCCGGGGACGGGCCACGCCTGCGGCCCGACCCCCAGCGCGGCCCGGATCCGGCCGATGCTCTGGCCGACCACCTGCCACGCCTGCTGGCCGAGGATCTGCTCGGCGGTGCGGTTCACCAGCCGGACGATCCCCGCGCCGTCGACCGCCAGGATGCCCTCGTGCACCGCGTCCAGTACGGCCTCCAGGTCCTGCCGCAGCGCGGAAAACCACTGCAGGACCTGGCGGGTCCCCGGCCGCGTCATGACCTGCTGCTCGTAGACGGCCAGGCGCCGGTGCTCCTCGGGGCCGAAGCGGCCGAGCAGCGTCAGCACCTCCAGGATGGTGGCCGGGTCCAGGACCCGGTCGCCGAGGTCCAGGACCCGCTCCACCCAGGGCGGCACCAGGTGCGGTTCTCCGGGCGTGATGGCCAGCTGCACCCGGGGCACCTCGGACATGCCGGGGTAGACCGGCGTGAGCGCCAGGTGCACGGCGCCGAGTTCCCGCAGCAGCGCGACGGTGTCGACCGCCGTGTCCGGACCGTCGTTCACCACCAGGGCCGCCGTGCGCGCCGGGAGGGCCATGACCTCCTCCCACGCCTGCCGGCGGAGCGTCCGGACGGCCGTGACCACCGCGGTCCCGGGCAGCAGCCAGTCGCCCAGGCGGCTCGTCATGAGGGGGGTCGAGGTGACGACGAGCGCACCCTCGGGCCGCTCGCCGAGCCCGTGCTCGAGCGATCGCCCCTCCACCGCCACCCGATCCCCGAAAAAGGCCTTGAACTGGCCCACGAGGATCCGGGCAGTCCGCTCCCGGTTCGCGACGACCAGGACTCGCTGCGCGCCCATCCACACCACCGCACCGTCGGTATGTTGCGGGCCCCCTGCGGGGGCCCTCCTTCGCGATCACGCGTGCCGCCGGGGCGGCCACCACCCGAAGAGCTGCAGCATGTTCGCCCACATCCAGGCGTGCCGGGCCTCGTCCCGGCGCACGTTCTCAAAGTGCACGGCCAACCAGGGGTCGGGCGCCGTGCGGGCCAGGCGGCCGTAGAATTCGACCGCCTCCGCCTCGTCGAGGTATGCCTCCTCCAGGGCCCTGCGGAAGGTCTCCTGTCCGTCCACGCTCACCCCTCCTCCCACAGGCCAGTTTACGGAAGAGGGGTGCTTCTGGCCCTGTCACGGGGCCTTCTTCTGCTCCACCCGGTTCAGGAAGCGGTCGAGCTGGACGATGAAGCGCTCGTGCCGGCCCTCGCCGATCTTCTCCGTCTCGTCGTGGGCCTCGACGCGGAAGACCAGGCGGCGCCCGTCGACCTCCTCCAGCACCGCCCGGGCCACCACCTCCATCCCGACGGGCGTGGCGGCCAGGTGGCGGACGTCGACGAGGATTCCGACCGTCGTCTCCCCCGGCGCCAGGTGCGGCTGCACGGCCGTGGCTGCCGCGCCCTCCATGAGCCCGATCATGTGGGGCGTGGAGAAGACCCGCACGCCGCCGCTGCCGATCGCCTCGGCGGTGTGTTCCGGCCCGACGCGCAGGCGCAGCTCGCCGGTGAGGCCGGGGGTGAGGGCAGGCGTCGTCATCTTCATCCTCCTCGGTGGGATCACTGCCGGTCGGACGGGTACCGTCCATCCGCACCGGAGCACCGATTTCGCCCCGCAGGGACGTGAACCCTGCCGGCCTCCGCCAGCCCCAGGACTAAGGATCTGGGTGAGATGTGCACTTCAGGACCCGCTAGGATCGCCGTTGCGGGTCCTCAAGTGCACGACCGGGAACGCCGGCGGTGGGATGTGGTCCGGCGGTTTTCAGGGCAAACTTTGCCCCGACGGGAGTCGGTGTTGTGCAGAACCCTTCGCACGAGTGGCCGCACCGGACCCGCCCTGGACGCCCGTCGTGCCGGGGCGATACCTGGCCCCGCCCCGACGTTCGCCGCGCACACTACTGCCGGGGGTGGGCCGTCGTGGACATCGGCCTGATCGGGCTCGGCCGGATGGGGTTCAACCTGGCGCGTAACCTGAGGGACCACGGGCACCGGGTAGTCGTGTACAACCGGTCGCCGGAGAAGGTGCGGCAGGCGGAGGCCGAGGGGTTCGAGGGCACCTACCGCCCAGGCGAGCTGGTCGGGCGGCTCCAGCCGCCGCGGCACGTGTGGCTCATGCTGCCGGCGGGAAGGCCGGTCGACGACGTGATCGACGCCCTGGTGCCGCACCTCCGCGCGGGCGACGTGGTCATCGACGGGGGCAACTCGCACTGGCAGGACACGCTCCGGCGGGCCGAGCACCTGAAGGCATACGGCTTGCGGCTGGTGGACGTGGGGACGAGCGGCGGGATCGAGGGCGCCCGGCACGGGGCGTGCACGATGATCGGCGCGGACGAGGACCTTTTCGCCCGCCTCGAACCCGTCTTCCGGGACATCAGCGTGCCCGGGGGGTACCTCCGCACCGGGCCGGTGGGCAGCGGACACTTCGTGAAGATGGTGCACAACGGGATCGAGTACGGGATGCTGCAGGCGATCGGCGAGGGGTTCGAGATCCTGAGCCGCGCCCCGTTCCCGCTCGACCTGCGGGCCGTGGCGGCCGTCTACGCCCGCGGGTCGGTGATCCGGGGATGGCTGATGGAGCTCACCGAGCGGGCGCTCGCGCGGGACCCGAAGCTGGAGCGGATCGCCGGGGTGGTGCACCACTCGGGGGAGGGCCGCTGGACGGCCGAGACCGCCCTCGCCCTGGGGGTGCCTGCGCCGGTCATCACCACGTCCGTGTTCATGCGCTACCGCTCGGAGCAGGCGGAGAGCTTCGGGGCGAAGGTGATCGCGGCCCTGCGGGGCGAGTTCGGGGGGCATCCCGTCGAGCCGGCCGCAGCCCAGGGCCCGGCGGTGGCGCGGCCATGACGCCGGGCAGCGTGACCCTGGTCCTCTTCGGCTGCACCGGGGACCTGGCCCGGCGCAAGCTCTACCCGGCGCTGTGGCGGCTCTTCCGCCAGGGGCTGCTGCCGGCGGGGTTCCGTGTCGTCGGGGTCGGCCGGCGGGACCTGGGCGACGATGGCTTCCGCGCCCTCGTCCGGCAGAGCGTGGAGGCGCGCCGGGAGGGGCCCGTGGACGAGGCGACCTGGACGCGCCTGGCGCCGCACCTGGCGTACGTCCGGGTCGACCTGAGGACCGGGGCCGGCTACCCGGACCTGGCCGCGCGGCTCGGCGGCGCTGCCGCAGCCGGCGGAGGTGAACGGGTGGGTGGCGGTGGCGCGGCCGGAGGTCTCGACCAGGCAGCGAATGGCACGGCCCGCGCGGGCCCGGGAGGCTACCTTTATTACCTGGCGGTGGGGCCGGAGCTCTTCGAGCCGGTCGTCCACCACCTCCGCGGCGTGGGACTGGCGCCGCCGCCCGGGGCGAGCTGGGTGCGGGTGGTGATCGAGAAGCCGTTCGGCCGGGACCTGGCGTCGGCCCGGCGCCTGAACCGGCGGCTCCGGGAAGCGTTCGAGGAGGGAGAGATCTACCGCATCGACCACTACCTGGGCAAGGAGATGGTCCAGAACATCGCCGTGATCCGCTTCGCGAACGGCCTCTTCGAGCCGCTGTGGAACCGCCAGCACGTCGGCAACGTGCAGATCACGGTGAGCGAGACCGTCGGGGTCGGCGAGCGGAGCGGGTACTACGACCACGCCGGCGCCCTGCGGGACATGGTCCAGAACCACCTGCTGCAGATGCTGGCGCTGACGGCGATGGAGCCCCCGGGGAGGTTCTCGGCCGAAGCGGTGCGGGACGAGAAGGTGAAGGTCCTGCGGGCCCTCCGTCCGCTGGACGGTGAGGACGCCCTTCGCCAGGCGGTGCGCGGGCAGTACGGGCCCGGGACGATCGACGGCAGCCCCGTTCCCGGGTACCGGGAGGAGCCGGGGGTGCGGTCGGACTCGCCGACGGAGACGTTCGTGGCGCTGAAGGTGTACGTCGACAACCTCCGCTGGGCCGGCGTCCCGTTCTACCTGCGCACCGGCAAGCGCCTGCCGGTGAAGGCGACCGAGGTCTGCGTCCAGTTCCGTCCGCTGCCGGCGGTCTTCGACTTCTTCGAGGCGGGCCGGCTGGCGCCGAACCGGCTGGTGATCCGGATCGACCCCCTCGAGGGGCTCTACCTCCAGATGAACGCGAAGCAGCCCGGGAACACGGCCCGGGTGGTGCCGGTCGCGCTCGACTTCTGCCAGAACTGCGGGACCGGCCTGGGTACGGCGGAGGCGTACGAGCGCCTCCTCCTCGACGCCATCCGCGGGGACAGCACCCACTTCACCCGCTGGGACGAGGTGGAGCTGGCGTGGCAGTTCGTCGACCCCATCGCCGACGCGTGGGCGGCCTCCCCCGCCCCCTTCCCGAACTACGCCGCCGGCACCTGGGGCCCGTCAGAGGCCGACCGCCTGCCGGAGCAGGACGGCTTCCGGTGGTGGCCGCCGCAGGTCGACGCCCGCTTCCTCGCCCACGGGGACCTGCCGGCCTCCGTGCCGGTCGGTGCAGGGCGGGAGCGATGAGGATTCACGACGTCTCCATGCCCATCCACCCCGGCATGCCGGTCTACCGGAACCGGGAGGAGAAGCGCCCGGCGTTCGCGGTGACCCGGGACTTCGACGCACAGGGTGCGGGCGTGCGGGAGACCCGAGTCTCGCTGGACACCCACACCGGGACGCACGTCGATGCCCCGCTGCACCTGTTTCCGGACGGGACAGGGGTCGACCGCCTCCCCCTGGAGGCCCTTGTCGGCCCCTGCCGGGTGCTGGACCTCACGGGCGTCCCGGGCGGCATCCGCGCCGCCGACCTGGCACCCCACGGCGTCCGGGCCGGCGAGTTCGTGCTGCTCAAGACCCGCAACTCCCTGCGGGAGGGGTTCGACCCTTCGTTCGTGTACCTGACGGCCGGGGCGGCCGCATTCCTCGCCGGCCGGGGCGTGCGGGGGGTCGGCATCGACGCCCTGGGCATCGAGCGGGACCAGCCTGGCCACCCGACCCACCGGACGCTCCTGGGCCGGGGGATCGTGGTCCTGGAGGGCTTGAGGCTCGGCACCGTACCGCCGGGGGAATACTGGCTTGCCGCCCTGCCCCTGAGGCTAATCGGCCTGGACGCCGCGCCGGCCCGGGTGGTGCTGGTCGAGATGCGCTGAGGTTCGATTCGGCGTCCCTTCGCGTCCGAACGAGGCAGGACCGCAGCCCGTCCGGTTCGTATCTCCAGGTTCAATCCGGCAGTTGTCGCAACGCCCACACCCCTGTCCGGGGGATCCGGCGGTCCTGTGGGCGCGCCAACTGCGCCGGCACGCAGGCGGCGACAGCAAGCGCCGGTTCAAGCAGGGGAGCGGACGAACAGTGGACCTCTTCAGCCTGAAGGGCAAGGTGGCCGTGGTCACCGGAGGCGGGCGCGGGCTGGGGCGGGGCATGGCGCTGGCCCTGGGTGCGGCCGGCGCCGACGTGGTGGTCGTGAGCCGGAGCCTCGACCAGGTGGAGGCGGTCCGGGAAGAGCTGGAGCGCCTCGGGAGCCGCGCGCTCGCTTACGCCGCCGACGTCGCGGACCTGGACGCGGCAGGCGCGGCGGTCGAGGCCGTGCTGGCGGCGTACGGCCGGATCGACATTCTGGTCAACGCAGCCGGAATTCAGGTCCGCAGGCCGATCCTGGAGTTCACGCCCGCGGACTGGGAGCGGGTGATCGGGGTCAACCTGCGTGCGGCGTTCTTTCTCAGCCAGCGCGTGGCCCGCCATATGATCGAGCGGGGCCAGGGTGGCAAGATCATCCACGTGGCCTCCCTCACCAGCTTCATCGGCATCCCGGGGACAGGCATCTATGCGGCCAGCAAGAGCGGAATCGTGGGCATCACCCGCGCCATGGCCGTGGAGTGGGCGCCGTACGGAATCCGGGTCAACGCGATCGCTCCGGGCTACTACCGGACGGAGATGACGGAACCCCTCTTCCGTGATCCCGACCGCAGCCGCTGGGTGCTCTCCCGCATCCCCGTGGGCCGATCGGGTGTGCCGGAGGACCTGGCCGGGACGGTCGTGTTCTTGGCCTCCCCTGCGTCGGACTACGTCACGGGACAGGTTATTCCGGTCGACGGCGGATGGCTGGCCGGTTGACCCTGTGCATGAAGGGAGCCTGAAGGGATGGGGGTTGGCGCATGAAGGCAGTCGTGAAGTACGGACGCCAGCCGGGGCAGGTGGAGCTCCGGGACGTGCCGGTCCCGGAGCCGGGACCGGGCCAGGTGCTGGTGCGGGTGGCGGCGTGCGGCATCTGCGGCTCGGATCTGCACGCGTACCTGTCGGATCCCGGCTATGAGTTCGTGGCCGTGCCCGTGGTCCTGGGGCACGAGTTCTCCGGCACCGTGGAGGCCGTCGGACAGGGCGTGAGCGACTTGGCGCCGGGCGACCGGGTGGTCGGCCTCGCCATCCAGGGCTGCGGGCGGTGCGAGACCTGCCGCTCCGGCTCGTCCCACCTCTGCCCCTCCCGGCGGGTCCACGGGCTGCACCACGACGGCGGCATGGCGGAGTACACGACTGTGGGGCAGGAGCACCTGGTCCGCGTGCCGGACGGAGTTGACCTCCCGGCGGTCGCGCTGGTCGAGCCCCTGTCCGTCGCCGTTCACGCCGTCGTGGATCGGTCCCGGGTGCGCCCCGGCGACCTCGTCGTGGTGAGCGGCCCCGGGCCGATCGGACTCCTCTGCGCCCTCGTGGCCCGCCACGCGGGCGGTACCGTGGTCGTGACTGGCGCCCAGGCCGACGCCACTCACCGCCTGCCGGCGGCGGCCCGGCTCGGCTTCCCCGTCCTGAACGTGGCGGAGGAGCCGCTGTCCGATGGGCTCCGCCGTCTCACCGGGCGATCGGAGGCGGACGTCTGGGTCGAGGCGTCGGGGGCCGGCGCGGCGCTCGAGGCGGCCGCCGGCTCGGTCCGCTCCGGCGGGGTGGTCACCGTCGTAGGGATGTACGCACACCCCGTGGAACTGTTCTTCACGAGCCTGGTGCGCAAGGAGGTCGACGTGCTCTTCAGCTACGCGTCCCACCGGGCCAACTACCTGAGGGCGCTGGCGCTCGTGGCCGGAGGCGCGATCGACCCGACGCCGCTCGCCGACCCCTTCCCCCTCTCCCGGGCGTCCGAGGCCTTTGCCGCCGCCCTGGAGAAGCGCGTGGTGAAGCCGGTCCTGCTGCCGTGAGGGGGTGGCGGCGGTGATCGTCCACGTGCGCGTGGAAGGGGCCGTCGAGTGGTACCATCGGGTCCCCCAGTTCCAGCTCGTGGTGGTCGATGGCGCGTCGGTCGGCAGCGTCCTCGAGCTCCTGGGGCTCAAGCTGACCGGCCGGGAGCGGATCGCCCGCAACGGGCTGCCGGCATCCCTGACCGACCCCCTCGAGGATGGCGACCGCCTGCTGATCACGGCGGAGGAGGCCGGCTGACGGCGCCTCCGGCCCGGCTCGAGACCCGCTTTCGAAAGGAGAGACGCCCATGGACATCTTCCCCTTCCAGATCCCCACCCGGCTCACGATCGGCCCCGGCGCGGTGTCTTCCCTCGGCGAGCAGGTCGCCGCCGTGGCCCGGCGCGCCCTGATCGTGACCGACCCCGGCCTCGTGCGGGCGGGAGTCGTCGAGAAGGTGCAGGCGTCGCTGTCGGCGGCGGGCGTGAACTACGCCGTCTTCGACCAGGTCGAGGAGAACCCGAGCGATTCCACCTGCGAGAAGGCCGCCGAGCTCTGCCGGGCCGAGGGGTGTCAGGCGGTCGTGGGCGTCGGCGGCGGGAGCTCGATGGACACGGCGAAGGTCGTGGCCGCCCTGATGGGCAACCCGGGGAAGCGGCCGCAGGACTTCGAGGGCCGGGAGCAGGTCGAGCGGGACGGGCTTCCCACCTTCATGGTCCCGACCACCGCCGGTACTGGCAGCGAGGTCACGTTCATCGCCGTGATCACGGACACCCGCCGGACGTTCAAGATGACGCTGTACAGCCGGCGGCTCGCCCCGACGGCGGCTGTGCTCGACCCCCTCCTCACCCTCTCGAAGCCGCCGGGCCTCACCGCCGCCACCGGCATGGACGCCCTCACCCACGCCATCGAGTCCTACACGAACCGCTCCTACAACCCGATCTCGGACGCGCTGTCGGTGCGCGCGATCGAGATGATCGGCCGCCACCTGCGGACCGCCGTCGTGCAGGGCAGCGACGTGGAAGCCCGCCACGAGATGCTCCTGGCGAGCCTCATGGCGGGCATGGCCTTCAACTTCACCCGGCTGGGGCTCGTCCATGCCATGAGCCACCCCCTGGGGGCGCACTTCGGCATCGCCCACGGCGTGGCGAACGCGGTCCTGCTGCCGGCGATCATGGAGTTCAACCTGTTCGGCTGCATCGAGCGGACGGCGCACATCGCCCGCCTGCTCGGGGAAGACACGGCCGGCCTGAGCCCGGTCGCGGCGGCCCGCCGTGGCGTGGAGGCCGTGCGGGCGCTGGCCCGTGACGTAGGGATTCCGGAGCGCCTCGGACCCCTCGGCGTTACCGCCGATCGGATCCCGGCGATGGCCGAGGACGCCATGAAGAGCGGGAACATCCCGGTCAACCCCCGGCAGGTGACCGCCAACGACGTGGCGCGGCTGTTCGAGAGCCTGCTCTGAGGAGGGTACTGCGCCCTGGGCGGTCGCCCGCGTGACCGCCCAGGGCGCAGTGTGTTGTGTCGGACCGCCGCCCACCCAGGTGCACTTATGTAAACGTCAGGGAAGAGCAACGCAAAACTTGACTCTCTGGGGTCCGGCTCGACTGTCAAACTCTGCGTCCGCGGGCTATGAGAAGACCGCCGTTCTACCATAACGCCGGTCTTATGTCGCCCCGGAGGTGCTGGAAACGCTTTCGTCTCCCTTCGCCAGGCTCCGCGGATGGGAGCACCCCGCAGAAAGTGACAGGCAAACCCGGGGCTTGCCAGTCACCTTTTGCGATTCGTTCCGCCGTCAGGTACGGCGTTCGGCAGTGCGGGATCAGAGCCACTGGTTCGAGCCGCGGCCCCGAGCCCTGGGGCGGCCGGTCCACGCAGGTCCCTACTCCGCCCGCGCGACGGGGTTGGCGAGGGTGCCGATGCCGGAGATCGTGATCTCCACCCGGTCCCCAGGGAGCAAGGTGAAGTCGTCCGGGGGCACCAGGGCGGTGCCGGTCAGGAGCACGGCGCCATGCGGGAAGCGGTTGTAGCGCCCGAGGTAGGTGACGAGCTCGGAGATCGACCGGCGCATCTGCGAGATGGCGATCGAACCCTCGAACACCGTCTCTCCGCCCCGGCGGATGCGCATCTGCATCGTACTCTGCATCGGGTCGAGGTCGCCGGCCAGGGTGATGACCGGCCCCACCGCGCAGGAGCCCACCCAGATCTTCGCCTGCGGGAGGTAGAGCGGGTTCTCGCCCTCGATCCGGCGCGAGCTGACGTCGTTCCCCACCGTGTAGCCCACCACCTCGAGATCCGGGCTCAGGACGACGGCGAGCTCGGGCTCGGGCACGTCCCAGTCGGAGTCCGGGCGAATGGTGATGGGCGCCCCGGGGCCGACCACCCGGTGGGGCGTGGCCTTGAAGAAGATCTCCGGCCTGGGGGCGTCGTAGACCCGGTCGTAGATGTCCGGCGACCCCGACTCGCGCATCCGCGCCTCCCGGCTGCGGGTGTAGGTCACGCCGGCGGCCCAGACCTCCTGCAGGTCGAGCGGCGGCAGGAGATGGGGCACGTCCGGCGCAGGCGGCCGGAACAGGTCGGAGAGCGGCGGACCGGGGGGTGCTTCGGCGAATGTCCGCTCGGCCAGGCGTAGGCGGTCGGGCGAGGCGAGGAACCCGGCGAGGTCCGCGATGAGCCCCGCGGCCGTGGCGTCGTGGACGCGCCCGTCGCGAACGACCCCGACGTGGGCGCCCTCGCCGGGAACGTGGAAGCGGCAGATCTGCATGGGCGGAGACCTCCCCTGTAGTCACCCGGCGGGCGGAACCCCGGGCGGGTTCGGGTGGCGGCACGGGCCGGGCGGGCGACCGGCAGGGCCAGCCGCCCGGTCGGGCGCCACCAGACAGCGCCGGAACCGTCCGGACGCCAGCGCCGTGCGGAGGCTGGATTCGCCGCGGGCAGTCGCATTCCTGCGCGGCCCGAATGGCGGCCGGCGCGACGGCCGGACGGGCCGTGGGAAACGGCATGAGACGGCCGAACTGTCCCGCGGACAAGTTCCCTTCGTAACTTTCACTGTTGGCGGAAGGAATCAAGCGCCGCGCGCCGAATCGTAGTGCTTCAATGGTCAGAGGTATGACCAGTAATCCAACCCCCCACATCAGGGAGACGGGAGCGGAGGTCGAGAGAATGCGGCGCAGGCTGGGCCTGGTCACAATCGTGCTGGCAGCAGCCCTACTCGTGACGGCGTGTGGTGGCGGGTCCTCCCAGGGCGGCGGCGCGGCCCAGGGCGGCGGGCAGCCGTCCGGGCAGAGCGCGCAGCAGGCCGCCGGCGGTGGCGAGACCAAGCCGATCAAGATCGGCCAGGTCATCCCGATCACCGGCGAGGCGGCCGAGTCCGGGAAGTACCAGAAGCAGGGTGCGGAGCTGGCGGTCGAGCAGATCAACGCCGCCGGCGGGGTCAAGGGTCGTAAGCTCCAGCTCGTCCAGGAGGACGACAAGACCACGAACCCCGGCGCGGTGGCGGCCCTCCAGAAGCTTTTGGAGGACAAGGAGATCGTCGCGGTGATCGGGTCCATCCGGTCCACGCAGGTCCAGGCCATGATGCCGACGATTGCCGAGGCGAAGATCCCCGTGGCGATCGGCGGCACGAACTACGGCCTCACCCACTCCGGCAACCCGTGGGTGTTCCGGTTCCGCCCGCATGACGGGTACAGCGCGCAGGTCCTCGCCAAGTTCACGGTGGAGGAACTGGGCAAGAAGAAGGTCGCCGTCATCCACTCCACCGATGCCTTCGGCACCGGCGGCAAGGACTTCGTGGTCGAGGCGCTCAAGAAGCTGGGCGTGGAGCCGGTCCTGGTCCAGGGCTACAACAACGGCGAGAAGGACTACACGGCGATCCTCACCGCCCTCAAGCAGTCCGGCGCCGAGGCCCTCATCACCTACATGACCTTCTCCACCGACCTCGGCATCATGGCCAAGCAGATCAAGCAGCTCGGCATCAACGTCACGTGGGTCGGGTCCCCGTCGATCACGGCGAAGGACGCCGCCAACCTGGCGGGTGACGCCCTGTACGGGACCTACGGGGTGACGGACTTCCAGGTCGACGGCAGCGAAGCCTCCAAGAAGTTCGCCGAGGCGTACAAGGCGAAGTACGGCCAGAACCCCGACCTCTACTCCGCGTGGACATACGATGCGGTGATGGTCTTCGCCGAGGCGATGAAGAAGGCCCCCGATCTCAAGCCCGAGTCGATCCGCCAGGCGATCCTCAGCATCAAGGGCTTCCCGGGCGCCGAGGGCGAGTACAACTTCGACCAGAACGGCGACGGCCTGCGCCACTACCACGTCGTGAAGAACGAGAACGGCACCTGGAAGCTCTTCAAGACGATCACGATCACCGACTGACGCGCTGGGCGGAGGCGGGGCCCGGCCGGCCCCGCCTCCGCCTCTCCGTGGATCGGTGCAAGGACCCACGCCTCGCCGAAGGAGGGTGCCGATGTCCGAAAGCCTGCCCATCGTCGGCCAGCTCCTCTTCACCGGCCTGTCGATCGGCGGGGTGTACGCGCTGGTGGCGCTGGGGATCGTCCTGATCTACCGGGCCACCAACGTGGTGAACTTCGCCCAGGGCGACTTCAGCATGCTCGGGGCGTACATCCTCGTGGTGCTGACCCAGGGAGCCGGTCTGCCGTACGGCCTCGCCTTCGCCGTCGCGCTGGCGGCGATGGCCCTGTTCGGCCTGCTCTTCGCCCTCGGCGTCTACTACCCGCTTCGCAACCGGACGTTCCTGCCGGTCATCATCGCCACCATCGGCGCGTCGATCATGTTCCAGAACGGCGCCCTGGCCGTCTTCGGCCCGTCGCCGCAGAAGCTGCGCCCGATCATCGACGCCGGCCCCACGGGCGGGGTGACCGTCGGCGGCGTCTTCTTCGACTACCAGTACCTCGTCACGCTGGTCGTCACCCTCGTCCTGGTGGCCGTGCAGCACTTCTTCTTCGAGTACACCCTCCTCGGGAAGAAGATGCAGGCCACCTCCCAGGACAAGGACATGGCCCGCCTCTTGGGGATCCCCGTGACGGCGATGATCGCCCTGACCTTCATCTACAGCACCTTCCTCGGCGGCCTGAGCGGCATGCTCGTGGCCCCCATCTTCTTCGTCACCCACAAGATGGGGGCGGTGCTGGGCCTGAAGGCGTTCGCGGCGACGATCACGGGCGGCTTCGGGGACGTGAAGGGGGCGATCATCGGCGGCCTGGCGCTGGGGATCGTCGAGACCTTCGGCGCCGCCTACATCTCGGTGCCGTACAAGGACGCCTTCGCCTTCCTCGTCCTGATCATCTTCCTGCTGTTCCGGCCCCAGGGCATCTTCGGCGAGAAGGTGGCGGAGAAGGCATGAAGGAGGCACGGCGCTTCCGCGTGCGCCCGGCGTACCTCGCGGGCCTGCTCGGGCTGGCGCTGGTCGTCGGGCTGCCGCAGCTGGTCACGTCCCGGTACGGCACGAACCTCCTGATCCTGGGCGCGGCCTGGGGCGTGGTGGCCCTCGGGATGACCGTGGTGCTGGGCTACACCGGTCAGATCTCCCTCACCCAGGCGGCCTTCTACGGCATCGGCGCGTACGCCGTGGCCCTCCTCACCACCCGGGCCGGGTGGAGCTGGTGGCCGGCGCTCCTGGTCGGGATGGCCCTGGCCGCTCTGGCGGGGGTCCTCCTCGGGATGACCACCCTCAAGCTCGGTGGCCACTACCTGGCGATGGTCACGATCTCGTTCCAGATCATCTTCACGCTCGTCCTGGCCAACTGGATCCCGGTGACGGGCGGGCCGGACGGGATCAGCGGCATCAAGCGGCCCTCGCTCGGCCCGATCGCCCTGGACTCGGCCACGAAGTACGCTTACTTCGCGCTCGGCATCCTGTTCCTGGTGGCGGTCCTGGTCGCCTGGCTCAAGCACACCGCGCTGGGCCGGGCGATGCGGGCGGTCCGGGAGAACGAGCTGGCCGCCGAGGCCCTCGGGGTCGACACCCTCCGGGTCAAGGTGACCGCCTTCACCCTCTCGGCCCTCCTGGGGGCCCTGGGCGGGGCGGTCTACGCCGCGGGGTTCCTGTACATCAGCCCGGACAGCTTCAACTTCGACATCTCGGTGGAGTTCCTGGCGATGGCGCTGGCGGGTGGGGCGGACTCGACCCTCGGCACCATCCTCGGCGCTTCGCTGCTGACCTTCCTGCCCGAGTGGCTGCGCGAGCTCAAGAACATCTACCTGGTCGTCTACGGGCTGATCATCATCCTCGTCATCGTCTTCATGCCGGACGGCCTCTGGGGCTACGTGAACCTCGCCCTGCGCCGGGTCACCCGGCCGGAGCCGGTGGGAAAGGCCAGCCGGGGGCTGAGGGTCGGCGGTAGCGGCGCCCCGGGCGAGCCGATCCTGGAGGTGCAGGGCCTCGTCAAGCACTTCGGGGGCCTGCGGGCCGTCGACGGGGTCGACTTCACCGTGCGGCGCGGCGAGATCCACGCCCTGATCGGGCCGAACGGGTCCGGCAAGACCACCGTGATCAACCTGCTCTCCGGGGTGTACGTGCCCACGGCGGGGTCGATCCGCTTCCTGGGCGAGCCGATCGTGGGGCTGCGCCCGAACCGCATCGCCCGCAGGGGCCTGACCCGCACGTTCCAGAACATCCGCCTGTTCCGGGAGCTCACCGTGTGGGAGAACGTCCTGGTCGGCTCGCAGCGGGCCGGCGGCGGCGAGGCGGAGGTGCGGGAGCGGGCCCTGGCCGCCATCGAGTTCGTCGGCCTCCAGGACCGAGTGCACGAGGTGGTGAAGAGCCTGCCCTACGGGCACCAGAAGCTCGTCGAGCTGGCCCGCACCCTGGCGGGCGAGCCGCAGCTCCTCCTCCTCGACGAGCCGGCCGCCGGCCTCAACCAGACGGAGAAGCAGGAGCTGGTGGCGCTCCTGAGGCGCCTGCACGGGATGGGGCTCACCATGCTCGTGGTCGAGCACGACATGTCGATCGTCGCCCAGCTGGCGGACACCATCACCGTCCTCAACTTCGGCCGGAAGATCGCCGAGGGACACCCGGCGCAGGTCCTGCACGACCCGGTCGTGGTCGAGGCGTACCTGGGCAACCGGGAGGTGGCCCTCGGTGCTTGAGCTGCAGGGCGTGCACACCTTCTACGGGCCGGTGGAGGCGCTTAAGGGCATCTCGCTCACGGTGCGCAAGGGCGAGATCGTCGCCCTCCTGGGGGCCAACGGCGCCGGCAAGTCCACCACCCTCCGCACGATCTCCGGCCTGGTCCACCCGGCGCAGGGGTCGATCCTCTTCGAGGGGCAGCCGATCCACCGCCTGCCCCCGGAGGCGATCGTCCGGCTGGGGATCTCTCACGTCCCCGAGGGGCGGCGGGTCTTCCCCGGCCTCACCGTGAAGGAGAACCTCCTGCTGGGGGCCTCCAACCGGGGGCGCGTGCCCCGGAGCGAGCTCGAGGCGGACGTGCGGCAGATGTTCCGCATCTTCCCGGACCTCGAGCGCCTGCAGGACGCCCTCGGCTGGACGCTGTCCGGCGGCCAGCAGCAGATGCTCGCCATCGCCCGGGGCCTCATGGCCCGCCCGAAGGTCCTCCTCATGGACGAGCCCTCCCTCGGCCTCGCCCCGATCATCGTGCAGCAGGTGTTCCACGTGATCCAGGAGATCAACGCGAGCCTGGGCACCACCGTGCTCCTGGTGGAGCAGAACGCGAGCATGGCACTCCGCATCGCCCACCGGGGCTACGTGATGGAGACCGGCCGGATCGTCCTGGAGGGAGAGGCCGCGGACCTGCTGAAAGATCCCGAGGTGCGGGAGGCCTACCTCGGCGGGCGGCGCCAGGCCGGGTGATGCCGGCGCGGCCCCGCTCGGCTGCGGAAGGGGGATGTGCCGTGCTCGAACCGATCAAGCGGGTGAGCGTGAGCGCGGTGATCGTCGACCGCATCCGCCAGTCGATCGAAAGCGGGTCCCTGCGGCCCGGCGACCGGCTGCCGCCGGAACGGGACATGGCCCGCCAGCTCGGGGTGAGCCGCCTCTCCGTCCGGGAGGCCATCAAGGTCCTGGAGGCCATGGGGCTCGTCGAGGTCCGCCCCGGCGACGGCACCTTCGTCCGCCGCGCCACGGCGGAGAACCTGGTCGACCCGGTGCTCCTGGGTCACCTGGTGGAGGAGGGCACCACCCTGGCCGAGCTGGTCGAGGTGCGGATGGTGCTCGAGGTCGAGATGGCGTCGCTGGCGGCGGGCCGGGCGACCCCGGAGGACATCGAGGCGATGGAGTCCGCTCTGCGCCGCATGGAGGAACAGATCGGGCGCGGGGAGGACTTCCTCGAGGCCGACCGGGAGTTCCACGCCGCCGTCTGCGACGCCACCCGCAACGCGGTCCTGGCCCGGATGTACGAGGGAATCATGGACCTGGTCACCCACCTCCGGCGCCGCACCTGGCGGGTGCCGGGCGCCCCGGAGCGGGCCGTGGCCTCCCACCGGGCCATCCTGGACGCCATCCGGGCGCGGGACCCCTCTCGGGCCCGGGCGGCCATGCGCGAGCACATGGCGAACGTGCGCCGGGACCTCGAGGTGGTCATGGGCCAGGAAATGACCGCCGAAGGGGGAGCCGACCGTGCAGATCGTTGAGGGAGGGCTGGACATCCCGCTGCCGCGCATGGTGCGTGTGCGGCAGCGTTTTCCGGCGGTCGCCGAGCCCGACGTCGCCGCGGCCGTCGCCCGGGAGCTGCGGCGCCCGGAGGTGGCGGGCCGGGTGCGCCCCGGGCAGCGGATCGCCCTGGGGGTCGGCAGCCGGGGAATCGCCCGGCTGGCCGAGATCGTCGGGGCGGTGGTGCGCGAGCTGAAGGCCCTGGGCGCCGACCCGTTCATCATCCCCGCGATGGGCAGCCACGGCGGCGCCACGCCGGCCGGGCAACGGGAGGTGCTCGCCACCTACGGCGTGACGGAAGAGGCCATGGGCGTGCCCATCGTGGCCGACATGGACACGGTGCAGGTCGGCGAGACGCCGGGCGGCGTGCCGGTGTGGTTCAGCCGGCCGGCGCTCGAGGCGGACGCCATCCTGCCGATCGGCCGGGTGAAGCCGCACACCGACTTCCACGGTACGGTGGAGAGCGGCCTGTGCAAGATGCTCGTCATCGGCTTCGGCAAGCACCGCGGGGCGACCCGCATCCACCAGGAGGGGTTCGCCCGCTTCCACGAGCTGATCCCCGCCGCCGCCCGGGTGGTGCTGGACAGGGTGCCGGTCCTGGGCGGGCTGGCGATCGTCGAGAACGCGCACGAGGAGCCGGCCCGGATCGAGTTCGTCCCGGCCGGACGGATCCTCGCGCGCGAGCCCGAGCTCCTCGAAGAGGCCCGGCGACTCATGGCCCGCCTCCTCTTCGACTCGATCGACGTCCTGGTGGTCGACGAGCTGGGCAAGGACATCAGCGGCGCCGGCATGGACCCGAACGTGACGGGCCGCTACGTGGCCGCCCACATGCGGGGCGGCACGCCGGCCGTGCAGAAGATCGTGGTGCTCCGCCTCACCGAGCGCACGCACGGCAACGCCACGGGCATCGGCGTGGCGGACGTGACGACCCGCTGGGTGGTCGAGAACATCGACTACCAGAAGACGTGGACGAACGTGATCACCTCGACCGAACTCGCCGGGGGCCGCACGCCCATCTGGATGCCGAGCGACCGGGAGGCCATCGCCCTGGCGGTCAAGACGCTCAACGGGGTCGACATCCGGTCTCCCCGGATCGTCCGCATCCACAACACGCTGGAACTGAAGGAGATCTGGCTGTCCGAGCCGATGTGGCTCCAGGAGCGCCACCGCAGCGACCTGGAGGCGCTGGGCGATCCCCAGCCGCTGCCCTTCACCCCGGACGGCCAGCTCCGGGACCTGCCGCTGCCGCGGGAGCGCCACGGCCTGTGGCCGTGGACGGACGACGCGAGGAGGGAACCGCCGTGGAGCCGCGGCGCTTCGTGATCATGAAGCCGGGCAAGGACAACGTGGCCACCGCGCTGCGTGACCTGGCCGCCGGCACGGAGGTGGACCTGGGCGGCCAGATCATCCGCCTCCTCGACCCGATCCCCTTCGGACACAAGTTCGCCCTCCGCGACATCGCCGCCGGTGAACCCGTGTACAAGTACGGGCAGGTGATCGGCAAGGCCTCCCGGCCGATCCGGGCCGGGGAGCACGCCCACGTCCACAACATCGAGAGCAACCGGGGGAGGGGCGACCTTGCAGCTTCCGGAGGGTAAGTTCTGGGGTTACCGCCGCCCGGACGGCCGGGTCGGCGTTCGCAATCACGTGCTGATCCTGCCGACCATCGTGTGCGCCGCCAAGACGGCGCAGAAGGTCACCGAGCTCGTGCGCGGGACCGTCTCGTTCTACCACCAGCACGGGTGCGCCCAGATCGGCGCCGACTGGCAGCAGACGGTGCGGACCTACGTGGGGATGGCCGCCCACCCCAACGTCTCCGGGGTCGTGATCATGGGCCTCGGCTGCGAGGGCGTGCAGGCCCGGTGGGTCGCCGACCTGGTCGCCAAGGAGGTCCCCTGGAAGCCGATCGAGCTCGTGCTCATCCAGGAGCACGGCGGCACGCTCCAGACCATCGCGGACACCGCCAGGGCCGCCGCCAAGCTGGTCCAGCACGCCTCGCTGGAGCAGCGGGAGCTGTGCGACGTCTCCGAGCTCATCCTCGCCACCGAGTGCGGCGGGTCGGACGCCTGCTCGGGGCTCTCGGCCAACCCCGCCGTCGGCTACTGCTCCGACCTCCTGATCGATGCCGGCGGCACCGTGATCCTGGCGGAGACGACGGAGCTCATCGGCGCCGAGCACCTGCTGGCCGAGCGGGCCGTGAGCGAGCGGGTCCGGAAGAGGGTCTACGAGGTCATCGACCGCTACGAGAAGAGCGTCCTGCGGATGGGCGTCGACATCCGGGGCGCGCAGCCGGCGCCCGGGAACATCGAGGGCGGGATCACGACCATCGAGGAGAAGTCCCTCGGCTGCATCTACAAGGCCGGGACCAAGCCGCTCCAGGACATCATCGAGTACGCCGAGCGGCCCCGCACGAAGGGCCTCGTCTGGATGGACACGCCCGGCCACGACATCGAGCAGATCACCGGCATGGTGGCAGGCGGCGCCCAGGTCGTGGTCTTCACCTCCGGCCGCGGTACCCCCACCGGCAGCCCCATCGCCCCGACCATCAAGATCGCCACCAACACCCCCATGTTCGAGCGGATGAACGACAACATGGACCTGAACGCCGGCGGGGTGATCGACGGCACCGAGACCGTCGAGGAGGTCGGCCGCCGGCTCTTCGAGGAGGTCCGGCTCGTCGCCTCCGGCAAGCTCACCAAGGCCGAGATCCTCGGGCAGGACGACTTCGGGCTGTGGCGGATCGGTCCGAGCCTGTGAGAGCGATGCCGCCCCGGGTGCTCCTGGTCGCCGACGACTTCACCGGCGCTGCCGACACCGCCGTTCACTTCGCGGCGGCAGGGCTCGACACGGCGGTCTGGGCCGGCGCGCCGGACACCGCGCCGCCCCGGGCGGAGGTCCTGGCCGTGAGCACGAACAGCCGCAGCCTGCCCCCGGCGGCGGCCGCGCGGGCGGTGGCCGCCGCCGTTCGGGCGGCGGGGCCGGCGGACGATACCTTCCTGTTCAAGAAGATCGATTCGACCCTCCGGGGCAACCCGGGGCCGGAGCTGGACGCCCTGGCGCAGGACCGCCTCGCCCTCGTCTGCCCGGCCGTGCCGGCGCAGGGCCGTACGGTCCGCAGCGGCGTCCTGCATGTCCATGGCCGGCCCGTCGCCGAGACGGAGTTCGCCCGGGACATCCGGACCCCGGTGCGGACGAGCCGGGTGGCGGAGGTGTTCGGCCCCGCCGCCGAAGTGTCGCTCGCCGCCGTCCGGGCCGGGGAGGCCGCCCTGCGCGCGGCCGTGCGCGCGGCGGGCGCCCGCCGTGTGGTGGTCGACGCCGAGATGCCGGAGGATCTGGCCACCATCGCCCGGGTGGCCCTGGACCTGGGCGCCGTCCCCTGCGGGGCAGCAGGTCTGGGCGCCGCGATCGCCGCCGAGCTGGCGCGGCGGCTGCGCGCCGTGGACCGCCTCGTCGCCGTCGTCGGCAGCGCCCACCCGCTGGCCCGGGCGCAGGCCGGGTCGCTGGCCGCCTGGCTGGGCTGCCCCGTCACCGAGGTCGGCCCCGGCACGGACGGGGCGCTGGAGGAAGCCGCGGCGGCGGGGGCCGCCGGCACCGGATCCGCGGTCCTGATCGCGCCCGAGAGGACGGCCGACCCCGCGGCGGTGGAGTCGGCCCTGGGCCGGGCGGCGGCGGCGTTCGTGCAGGCCGGGCCGCCGGGGCTCTTGGTCGTCGTGGGCGGGGAGACCGCCCGGGCGGTGCTCGGCGCCCTCGGGGCGACCGGGGTGCGACTCGTGGGCGAGGCGCTGCCCGGGCTCCCCCTCGGTCGCCTCGCCGGCGGGCCATGGGAGGGCCTGCCGGTCGTCACCAAGGCGGGCGGGTTTGGCGACCCGGGGACGCTGGCGGCCCTGGCCCGCCGGTGGAAGGAGGAGAGGCTCGGATGACGTCCGCAGCCGACGGGCGACCCATCGTGGCCGTCACCATGGGGGACCCGGCCGGGGTGGGCCCCGAGGTGGTCCTGAAGGCGGCGGTGGACCCGGCCGTGGCGAAGGTGGCCCGCCCCGTGGTCGTGGGCGACGCCGACCTCCTCGGCCGGGTCGCGGCGGCCCTGGGCCTCCCGGTGCGCCCCGTCCGGGTGCAGGACCCGGCGGAGGCGTCCTTCGAGCCGGGGTCGGTCCCGGTGGTCGACCGCGGGTTCCTGCCGCCCGGCTGGTACAGCCCCGGCCGGATCGACCCGGTGGCAGGCGCGGCGGCCGTCGCGTGCGTCCTGGAGGCCGCGGCCCTGGCCATGGCCGGACGGGTCGGCGCCATCGCCACCGCCCCCCTCAACAAGGCCGCCATGCACGCGGCGGGCTTCACGCGGTACGCCGGGCACACGGAGATCCTCACCGAGGCCACCGGCGCCCGCGACTCCGCCATGCTGCTGGTGGCCAGGAACCTGCGCGTGATCCACGTCAGCACCCACGTGTCCCTCGCCGAGGCCGTGCGCCGAGTGACCCCGCAGCGGGTCGAGCGGGTGATCCGCCTGGCCGACGAGGCGGTGCGGGACCTCGGCATCCCCCGCCCCCGGATCGCCGTGGCGGGGCTGAACCCCCACGCCGGCGAAGGCGGGCTGTTCGGCCGGGAGGACCAAGACGTCCTCGCCCCGGCCGTGGAGCGCTGCCGGGCGGACGGGATCGAGGTGAGCGGCCCCTGGCCGGGGGACACCGTGTTCTACCGCGCCGCGTACCGGGACGAGTTCGACGTCGTGGTCGCGATGTACCACGATCAGGGGCACATCCCGATCAAGATGTACGCCTTCGACCACGGGGTGAACGTCACCGTGGGCCTGCCCATCATCCGCACCTCGGTCGACCACGGCACGGCCTTCGACATCGCCGGTCAGGGGATCGCCCGGCCGGCCAGCATGATCGAGGCGATCCGGCTCGCAGCCCGCATGGCCGCCGCCCGGGCGGCCGCGCGGCGCTGACGGGCCGCCCGCTCCGAGGGAGGGAACGTTCGGATGGCGACCAGGGTGTACCCCCGCATCGACACGCCGGTGAACCCCTACCAGACCAACGTCCAGGGCAAGGCGAACGAGCCCATCTGCGTGGCGGGGCTCCTCGACCACGCCCGGCGGCTGGTCGGCTACGAGGGGCGACCGGACTGGACCCTGGAGGAGATCTACGACCGGCTGGAGGCGAACGCCCCGCGGGTGGCGATCATCGGCGGGTCCAGCGACCACCCCGCCCACATCGTCGACCCCTTCACCGTGGCCCACGCCGCCCTGCGGATCTGGGAGAACGGCGGCGTCCCCTTCGGCTTCAGCATCCCGGTCATGTGCGACGGCACCGCGCAGAGCACGATGGGCATGAGCTACTCGCTGCAGAGCCGCAACGCCGTCGCCATGGCCGTGGTGAACCAGATGGAGTCCCACGGCTACCACGCCGCCTTCGTGATCCAGGGCTGTGACAAGACACCGACCGGCATCCTCTCCGGCCTGGCCCACCTGGACCTCGTGCGGCGCCGGCGGGGTGAGGCGCCCGTCTGGGCCTCCTTCGCCCCGGCCCACGTGCTGCGGGGCGGCAGCATCCCGGAGAAGCTGCGGGCGGAGCTCGAGCAGCTGGCCCGCCGGGCCGAGGCGGAAGGCTACACGGACCTCGCCGAGGACGTGCGCGACACCGCCGCGTACATCCTGCAGTGCTCCAGCAACACCGCCTGGCAGGGAGTCCTGGAGCGGGCCGTGCAGGTCGGGCTGCTCACGCGGGAGCGGCACAAGGCGATCGAGCGGGAGCTCGCCGTCAACACCTGCCACCACCTGGGTGGGGTATGCGCCTTCAACGGCACCGGCAACAGCTCGCGGCACGTGGTGGCCGGACTCGGCATGGCGCACCCCAGGCTCGAGCTCCTGACCGACCCGCCGGATGCGGCCACCGTGGCGGCGGCGGTCGACGACCTCTTCCGCCTGTTCAACCGGCCGGAGTACAGCGTGCGGGAGATCGTCGGCCGGAACATCGCCAACGCGATCCGGATCCACAGCGCCTCGGGCGGTTCCACGAACCTCATGATGCACCTCGTCGCCGTCATGCTGTACGCCGGCTACCGCTTCACCCTCTGGGACCTCGACCGCATCCGCCGCAGCTACCCGGTCCCCGACCTCTTCGACTACAGCCTCACCCAGGGCCGCGACATCTTCGCCCTGGCCCAGCACACCTGCGCCGGGCACATCCGGGGCATGGAGACGCTCTTCCACGAGCTGCTGGAGAACGGCGTGCCCATGGACCTCGACGCCCCGACCGTCACCGGGACCACCTGGCGGGAGCGGCTGGCCGTGCGGGAGGGGCTGTCCGCCCTCGGCGTGCGGGAGAACCCGATCATCCTGCACACCCCGCGGCGGCCCTTCAGCGGCATCGAGGTGCTGACCGGCAACTGGTTCGAGAGCGCCGTGGTGAAGGTGAGCGGGATGACTACGGCGCAGCTCGACGAGTTCGACGGGCGCCCTGCCTTCGTGCTCTACTACGAGAACGAGGACGAGGCGAACCGCAGCCTCCTCGACGTCGGGCTCCTCGCCGGGCTGCGCGCGGCCCGCGCCTTCCCGCGCCCCGAGATGGAGGCCATGTACCGGCTGACCGGCGGCGACGGCGACGCGTCCGAATGGCCCTACGACGAGCTGTGGGACCGGATGGTGGCCGGCGGGCACCTGCGGATCGCCATCGTCATCGCCGGGCAGGGGCCGGAGGCCTTCGGCATGCCGGAGATGTTCACCCCGATGCAGCACATCAACGCGAACCGCCAGCTCCGCCGGCTGACCTGCCTCCTCTCCGACGGTCGCTACTCCGGCGTCACCTACGGCGCCGCCATCGGCCACGTCACCCCCGAGGCGGCCCGGGGCGGCGGGATCCTCTACCTCCGCACCGGCGACGTGCTCCTGCTGGGCCTCCGGCGCCGGCGGATCGACCTCCTCGACGCGGCGGCCTTCCGGGAGGGCCGGCTCGAGCCCTACGCCGGGAACCTGGCCGCCGAGCGCGCCGGGCTCGGGCAGGAGCGCCTCGCCCGGATCCGGGACCGCCGGCGCCAGGTGGCGGCCGTGAACCGGATGGTCGGGTTCACCGACGCCTCGGCCGGCGTGGTCCCGCCGCAGGTGTTCGAAGAGGCCGACGAGCCGCTGCCGGCGCTGGCGGGGGTCTCGCCCGCGTGAACGGATCGGAAGGAGTTCCGCAGAAGGAGGCGCAGGCGTGGAACTGAAAGGCAAGGTGGCCATCGTCACCGGCGGCGGGACCGGGCTCGGGCGGGCGATCTCCCTCCTCCTCGCCCGCCACGGCGTGAACCTCGCCGTGAACTACTCCCGCTCCGAGGCCGACGCGGTCGCCACGGCCCAGGAGGCCGCTGCGCTCGGGGTCCGGGCGATCCCCGTCCGGGCCGACATGGCCGTCCAGCACGACATCTACGCCATGGCGGAGACGGTGGAGAGGGAGTTCGGGCGCATCGACATCCTCATCGCCAACGCCGCCACCACGGTGTTCGTGCCGATGTCCGACCTGGACGGGGTCGACCCGGAGACGTGGGACCGGATCATGAACGTGAACGTGAAGGGGCCGTGGCTCTGCGCCCGGGCCGTCGCCCCGGCGATGCGCCGGGCGGGGGGCGGCCGGATCGTCACGATCTCGTCGATCGCCGGCCTGAACCCCGCCGGCAGCAGCATGCCCTACTGCGTCTCCAAGGCCGCCCTCATCCACCTGACCCGCTGCCTGGCGGCGGCGCTGGCGCCGGACGTGCTGGTGAACAGCGTGGCGCCCGGCCTCCTGGAGACCCGCTGGACCGCGGGCCACTCGGAGGCGGCCCGGGCGCGGTTCATCCAGAGCGCGCTCCTCCGCCGCGTCGCCACCCTGGAGGACGTGGCCGACCAGGTGCTGACCCTCGTCCGCACGGACAGCATCACGGGGCAGACCGTGGTGGTCGACGGCGGCACCGTCCTGCGCTAGGAGGGCTGTGAGCGGGCCATGAACGACCGGAACGTGCTCGACCTCTTCCGCCTGGCCGGCCAGGTGGCGCTGGTCACCGGCGCCGCCTCGGGCATCGGGCAGGCGCTCGCCGTGGCGCTGGCCCAGGCCGGGGCGGACATCGCCCTGGTGGCGAACCGGCGCTCGCCGGAGGAGACCGTGTCCGCCATCGAAGCCGCAGGCCGGCGCGCCGCCGTCCTGCAGGCCGACCTGTCCCGCCTGCGCGCCCGGGACGGGGAGCAACTCGTCGACGAGGTCATCCGGCGCATGGGCCGGCTCGACATCCTGGTGAACTGCGCCGGCACGACCTGGCGCGGCCCGGCCCTGGAGGTCGACGACGAGGCGTGGGAGCGCGACCTGGCCGTCAACGCCCGCGCCCCGCTTTTCCTCTCCCGGGCGGCTGCCCGGCACATGGCGGAGCGCGGGCGGGGGAAGATCGTCAACGTCGCCTCCGTGCTGTCATTTCAGGGCGGCGTCCGGGTGCTGCCGTACGCCGCCAGCAAGCACGCCCTCGCCGGCATCACCCGGGCGCTCGCCAACGAGCTGGCCCCGCTGGGCATCCAGGTGAACGCCCTGGCGCCGGGGTACATCGCGACGGAGTTCACGAAGGTCCTGCAGGACGACCCCGTCCGAAACCGCCAGATCCTCGAGCGCGTCCCCGCCGGCCGCTGGGGCCAGCCGTGGGACCTGGCCGGCGCCGTGGTCTTCCTCGCCTCCGCCGCCTCGGACTTCATGACCGGGCAGGTGCTGGTGGTCGACGGCGGCTGGCTGTCGCGCTGAACCACCCGCCGTTCTGGCTGGAGGCGGTGCAACGCACCACTCACTGGGGGGCATCCGCCGTGATCGCCATGCGCGTCCACCGCTTCGGCGGTCCCGAAGTGCTGCAGCGCGACGAGGTCCCCGTGCCCGAACCGGGCCCCGGCCAGGCCAGGGTCCGGCTCGAGGCGATCGGCCTCAACTATCACGATACCTACACACGGAGCGGCCTCTACCCGGTCTCGCTCCCCTACACGCCGGGCATCGAGGCGGCCGGGGTGGTGGACGCCGTCGGCCCGGGGGTGACGGAGGTCAAGCCGGGCGACCGGGTGGCGTATGCCCTCGCCGGCGCCACGTACGTGGAGTACGGCCTGGCGGAAGCCGCGAAGCTGGTGCCCCTCCCGGACGGCGTCTCGAGCGAACTCGCGGCCGCCGTCCTGCTCCAGGGCCTGACCGCGCACTACCTGGCCACCAGCACGTTCCCCCTCCGCCCCGGCCACCGCGTCCTCGTGCACGCCGCGGCCGGCGGCACCGGGCTCCTCCTCGTCCAGATCGCCAAGCGGCTGGGCGCCACGGTGTACGGCACCGTCGGCTCCCCCGCGAAGGCCGACGTGGCGCTCGCCGCCGGCGCCGATGCCGTGATCCTCTACCGTGAGGTCGACTTCGTGTCGGAGGTAGAGCGGCTCACGGGCGGCGAGGGCGTGCACGCCGTCTACGACTCCGTGGGACAGGCCACCTTCCGGGGCAGCCTGCGCTGCCTGGCGCCGCGCGGGATCCTGGTCTCCTTCGGGCAGTCCAGCGGGCCCGTCGAGCCGATCGCGCCGCTCGAGCTCATGAACGGCTCCCTCTACCTCACCCGGCCGCACCTGCGCGACTACATCCGGACGCGGGAGGAACTCCTGTCCCGCGCCGGCGACATCTTCGCCTGGCTGGCGGCGGGCGAACTGCAGGTGCGGATCGACAGCCGGTTCGCGCTGACGGAGGTGGCCGACGCCCACCGCCGCCTCGAATCCCGCCAGAGCGTGGGGAAGATCCTCCTGATCCCGTGAGCCGGCGGATCCCGGCGATCCCGGTTTGCGAGGGGAGATGTTGCGGATGCTGGACAGCGGGACCCTCCAGGACTGGGCGCAACGCCTCCTGCAGGCCGAGGCGCAGCGCCGACCCCTGCAGCCCATGACCGACGCCTTGCCCCAGATCACTGCAGAGGATGCGTATGCGATCCAGGAGATCGTGATCGAGGAGAAGCTGGGGCTCGGAGCCCGGGTAATCGGCTACAAGCTGGCCCTGACCAGCCAGGGCACCCGGAACGCCCTGGGGGTCCGGGAACCCGTCGCCGGCGTCCTCCTGGACACGGCGCTCGTCGAGGTGGCCGAAGGCCGGAGCCATGCCGTCCTCTCCCGCGGCGACTTCATCGCCCCGCAGGTCGAACCGGAGCAGGCCTTCATCCTGGGCGAGGACCTGGCCGGCCCCGGGGTGACGGTGGCCCAGGTGCTTGCCGCCACCCGGCTGGTCGTCCCCGCCCTCGAGATCCCGGACAGCCGCTTCAACTGGCAGGTCCGCGCCCCGGAGATGATGGCCGACAACGCGGCGGCGTCCCGGATCCTCCTGGGCGGCCGGGGTGTCAGCCCTCTGACCGCCGACCTGCGCCTCATCGGGGTGGTGTTGGAGAAGAACGGCCAGATCGCCGGCACCGCCGCCGGCGCGGCGGTGCTCGGCCACCCGGCCGCCTCCGTGGCCTGGCTGGCCAACCACCTGGCCCGCTCCGGCCGCCACCTCCGGGCCGGCCAGGTGATCTTCACCGGGTCCCCCATGGCCGCCGTGCCGGTGGAGGCCGGCGACGTCGTGCGGGCGACCTTCGACCACCTCGGCGCGGTGGAGGTGCGGTTCGAGTAAGGACCCCCGGGCCTGCCGCGCCAGCGCGGCCGCCGGAACCGGCTGCGGGGGACCGAGATAGGGGTTGACCCACGTACCCCGAGGGGTACGTGGGTCAAGAAACTTCCCTGTTCGCCCCTCTGCCGGATCCGGGGTTTACGGAACCTTATAGTTACGTCCTGTTCCGGCCCATTACGGTAAACCCGCCAGCTCAAGCTCAAGAGGTCGCGACCATCGAAAGCACTCTTGCGCGCACGCCAGGACAATCTTTGTGCCATCCGCGGATACGGCGCCGGGACAGAACCTGTGCACGCCCGCTCCGGCAACAGGGCCCCGTGAGAGTCGTTGCCCCCGGGTACACAAGACGAACGGGTAGGGACAGCCGCACTGGAAGCCGGCTCCAGCATCCGCACGGGCATCTCGGCTCGGCTGCCGGGTCCGACGGCCGCAAGCTCGGCGGAGAGCGTGACGGCGGCCCGGACGCTCATCTGGCCGCCAGTCCCTTGCGGAACTGATACTGCGTCTTGACAACAGCGTACCCGAGGTCTCGATAGAACTGGTGCGCCCTCTCCCGGACGACATTCGAGTTGAGAACGACCTCCTGGTATCCCCGCTCCAGCGCCCAGGCTTCCGCCGCCTGCACGAGCGCCTTCCCGATCCCACGCCCGCGGTGGGATTGGTCCACCACCAAGCCTGCGATCCGGGCATGCGAGGGACCCCCGAGCCAGTGGTGGCCGTGCACGTGCACCCATCCCACCACCTGGCCGGCCGGCGCTTCGGCCACGAGGATCGTTTGATCTTCGTCCACGGCCAGTCCCGCATGGTAGCGCAGGACCTGTTCCTTCGACGAGGCGTAGCCCAGCTGCTCACAGAGCAAAGCCACGCGCTCCGCGTCGTCCGGTCGCATCGGACGAATCTGCACCCGGCACCCCCCCTGAACGCCCGCCGTCCGTTCGAATCGCCACCGCGGACCGCCTGGGACCGCTTCGGGCGCGACCGGCTGGGCGCCGGGTTACCGCACGCCCTCCACCTTCACCAGCACCTCGTTCATGCTGCCCGTCCGGTACCCCAGGAGGTCCATGGTCACGTAGAGGAAGCCCAGGGCGCGCAGGCGATCGGAAACCTCCTCGGCCACCTCCAGGAGCCGGATCCGCTCCTCGCGCCCCACCTCGATCCGGGCGATGTCCCCGTGGTGGCGAACGCGGAACTGGCGGAAGCCGAGCTCCCACAGGACCTGTTCGGCCGCCTCCACCTGCCGGAGCTTCTCCGCCGTGATCGTGCTCCCGTAGGGGAAGCGGGAGCTCAGGCAGGCGAAGGCCGGCTTGTCCCACACCGGCAGGCCCAGGCGCCGGGACAGGGCCCGGACGTCGGCCTTGGTGAGCCCGGCCTCCTTGAGGGGCGAGCGGACGCCGAACTCCTGCGCCGCCTGCGCGCCGGGGCGGTGGCCCAGGGCGTCGTCGGCGTTCTCCCCGTACGCGAGCCAGCGGAAGCCCAACTCCCGGGCGAGACCCTCAAGCCGCGTGAACAGCTCCGTCTTGCAGAAGTAGCAGCGGTTCGCGGGGTTGGCGGCGTACCGCGGATCGTCCAGCTCGTGGGTCTCGATGACCAGGTGCCGCACCCCGATCTCGGCCGCCAGGCGCCGCGCCTCCTCCAGCTCCCGCCGGGGCAGCGAGGGCGAATCGGCGGTGACGGCGACGGCCCGCTCCCCCAGGACGTCGAAGGCCACCTTCACCAGGAAGGTGCTGTCCACGCCGCCCGAGAAGGCGACGAGGACCTCCCCCATCCCCCGCAGGATCGCCTGCAGCCGGCTGTACCGTATCTCAAGCGCCTCCACTGCGCTCACGTCCTTCCCAGATCGCCCGGTGGATCGTGGCCGCGGCGTACCCGGCGCCGAACCCGTTGTCGATGTTCACCACGGTGACCCCGGGCGCGCACGAGTTCAGCATCGCCAGGAGGGCCGCCAGCCCGCCCAGGCTGGCGCCGTAGCCCACGCTGGTGGGCACGGCGACCACCGGGCGGTCCACCAGGCCGCCCACCACGCTGGCGAGCGCCCCCTCCATCCCGGCGACGACCACCACGACGGCGGCCTGCCGGATGGCCCCCACCTGGCCGAGGAGCCGGTGGAGCCCGGCGACCCCCACGTCGTAGATCCGCCGCACGGCGCTCCCCATGGCTTCGAGGGTCACCGCCGCCTCCTCGGCGACCGGCAGGTCGCCGGTCCCGGCGCAAACGACCGCCACGTACCCGGGCCGCGGCGGCGCCGGGGCGCGGTCCAGGCGGATCACCCGGGCGATCTCGTGATAGGTGGCGTCCGGGACCCGGCCCCGGACGACGGCGAAGTGCTCCGGCGTCGCGCGCGTGGCCAGGAAGCGGCCGTGCGCCTGCGCCAGGCGCTCGGCGATCGCCGCCGCCTGCTCGGGCGTCTTCCCCTGGCAGAGGACGACCTCCGGGAAACCGCACCGGGCCTCCCGGTCGAGGTCGAGGTGGGCGAACTCCAGCGGCTCCCCTTCACGCGCCATCGCCGGCACCGTCCCGGACGAGGCGGGCCGCGGCCGCCAGCGCCTGCTCCCACACGCGCCGCAGCGGCACCCCGTGCTCCCGGGCCGCGGCCCGGCAGTCCTCGTACTCCGGCATCGCGTTCACGACCCGGCCGCCGAGCCGGGCGACCTTCACCTGCACCGGGCCGTACGGCGTCTCGACCGTGACCCACTCCCGCGGGAGCACCCAGCGCTCGACCTCGGATCGCCGCAGCCCGATCGTCGTGGTCTCGGCGAAGACGATCGCCGCCAGCGCGTCCGCCTCCTCCCGCCGGGCCAGCACGTGCAGGAGCACCCCCGGCCGGCCCTTCTTCATGTGCGCGGGGGTCAGCCACGCGTCCAGGGCGCCGCCTTCGAGGAGCCGCTCGAGCAGGTGCGGGTAGACCTGCGGGTTCATGTCGTCGATGTTCGTCTCCAGGAGGACCACCCGTTCGAGCGCCCAGCCGGGCCCGGGTCCACCGGCGCCGGCGGCCCCGGCCGGGGCTGGGACGCCCGCTCCGAACTCGGCCGTAACCGGATCGCCGAGGTGCACCCGCAGGACGTTGGGGATCACCCGGTCATGCTTGCCGGCGCCGTAGCCGGTGGCCCGGATGCGCATCGGCGGCCGCGGGCCGAACGCGCGGCACACGGTCGTGAGGACGGCGGCGCCGGTCGGCGTGAGGAGCTCGCCCTCCACGTCGGTGGCGTAGGACGGCACCCCCTCGATGAGGTACGCCGTCGCCGGCGCCGGCACCGGGTAGCGGCCGTGAGCGGTCTCCACGAACCCCCGCCCCACGTGGAGCGGGCTGGCGTGGCACTCCGGCATCCCCAGAAGGTGCAGGGCGACGGCCGCGCCGCAGATGTCGACGATGGCGTCGACCGCCCCGACCTCGTGCAGGTGCACGTCCGCCGGGGAGACCCCGTGGACCCGGGCCTCCGCCTCCCCCAGCCGCTCGAAGATCCGCCGGGAGAGCGCCTTGACCGGCCCGGCCAGCGCGCTCCGGTCGATGAGGTCCAGGATCTCCCGCAGCGGCCGCGCCGGCGCGTGGTGGCCGTGAGGGCCGTGGTCACCGTGGTGGTCGTGGTGGTCGTGGCCGTGGTCGTGGCCGCGGATGTGCCCGGCGCCGTGGCGGGGCGGGGCGTCGGGGTCGGCACCGCCCTCCAGAAGGACCTGGAAGCGGGTCGCGGCGATGCCGCGCCGCGTCACCCGCTCCCGCTTGAGTTCGTAGCCGGAGATCTCCAGCTTCTGCAGTTCCCGCTGCACGGCGTCCAGGTCAACGCCGGCGTCCAGGAGCGCGCCCAGGATCATGTCGCCGCTGGCGCCGGCGAAGGCGTCGAAGTAGAGGATCATGACCGGATCGCGGCCACCACGTCCGTCAGCGACCGGACGATCAGGCTGGCGATGTTGAAGACGAGGTACCGCGCCCCCTTCTCCCGCCAGGCCCGGTACGCGGCGGGGTCGCCGACCAGGATGCCGGGCGCCTTCCCCGCCGCGGCGATCCGCCGGATGGCGCCCTCGATGGCGCCCTGCACCTCCGGGTGCCCGGGGTTGCCGGGGTGGCCCATGGAGGTCGAGAGGTCCGTCGGGCCGATGAACATCGCGTCGATGCCGGGGACAGTGAGCAGGTCGTCGAGATTCCGGAGGGCCTCCACGGTCTCCACGTGCGTGACGACCGCCGTCCCGGCGTTACTCCGCTCGATGTGCTCCAGCCCGCCGAAGAATCCCCAGCCCGCCGCCCGGGTGGAGTTCGCCACCCCGCGGATGCCCTCGGGCGGGTACTTGGCCGAGCGCACGGCGAGCTCCGCGGTGGCACGGTCGTTCACCTGCGGGACCTGCACGGCCGACGCGCCGATGTCCAGCGTCCGGAGGATCTCCTGCGTGTTGGCGGAGGAGACCCGCACCACCGGCACCACGCCGGCCGCGCGGGCGGCACGGATCAGGTTCTCCGTCGTCTCGATGCCGGCAGGCCCGTGCTCGTTGTCGAGGATGACGAAGTCGAACCCCGCGAACCCGGCCATCTCGACGAGGGCGGGATGCGGGATGCTCACGAAGAGGCCGACCAGGGTCCGCCCCTCGCGCAGCCACTCCTTCAGGCGGGTGTCGATGACCGCCACCGGCAACGCCTCCTCACTCGTGCAGCGGGGGCAGCGGGACGCCGTAGCGCCCGGCGAGCTCCCGGAACTCCTGCAGCACGCCGGGCCCGAGCGGGATGCCGAGCCGGCGCCGCTCCGCCTCCTGCTCTGCCTCCACGTCCCCCGGCGCCCGCACCCGGTCGGTCCCCGGCGCAGGCGGCACCGCGCGCACCTCGCGCACGAGCCGGTCGACCCGCGCCCGGTACTCCTCTTCCGGCAGGAACAGGTCGGGGCGCAGCGCCAGGAAGAAGTGGCCGAGCTGCTGGGGCTCGGTGAGCCGCTCGTACATTCTTGGCAGGTGCGGCCCAAAGGGAGCGCCGGAGAGGATGCCCGCCAGGAGCTCGACCACCATGGCGAGCCCGTAGCCCTTCACCCCGCCGGCCGGGAGCACCATGCCCTCCTGGGCCGCCCGCGGGTCCGTGGTGGGGACGCCCTGCCTGTCGGTGGCCCATCCCGGGGGGATCTCCGGCCAGCCCTCCCGGACGGCCCGGAAGATCTTGCCCCGGGCGACCTGGCTGGTGGCCATGTCCAGCACCACAGGCCCCTCCTCGCCCGCCGGGAACGCCCACGAGAGCGGGTTGGTGCCGAAGAAGGGCTGCGAGCCGCCCCAGGGCGGCATGCTGGCCGGGGCATGGGTGGCGGCGAAGCCGATCAGCCCGGCCGCGGCCATCCGCAGCGTGAAGTAGGCCAGCGCGCCGCAGTGGGTGGAGTTGCGGACCACCACGACCCCGACCCCGGCCTCGCGGGCCTTGCGGATCGCCAGGTCCGCCGCCCGGACGGCGACCACCTGGCCGAAGCCGTGCTGCCCGTCGAGCAGGGCGCTCACGGGGGTCTCCTGCAGCACCCGCACCTCGGTGCGGCGGGCGACCAGCCCCGCCTCGAGCCGCTGCAGGTAGATGCCGAGGCGGCTCGTGCCGTGGGTGTCCACGCCCCGGAGGTCGGCGGCCACGAGCTGGCGGGCGACCTCGGCGGCGTCAGCGGGGTCCACCCCGGCCTTCTGCAAGAGCGCGGCCGCCCACGCCTCCAGCCGGGCGGCCTCGATGCGGGGAACAGCCTGCGGAGAGGTTTCCATGCGCCGTCTCTCATCTCCTCCTGCGGCGTGACTTCTGGAGTTACCCTTTCACCGCGCCGGCCGTGAGCCCTGCTACCACGTACTTCTGGAGGTAAATGTAGAGCACGACCACGGGGATCGTGCCGAGCACGGCGGCGGCCATCAGCTCGCCCCAGAGGTACACGTCGCCCAGGATGAGGTTCGTCAGTCCCACCGTGAGCGGGTGGGTGCGGGTGTCCGAGATGAAGACGAGGGCGTACAGGAACTCGTTCCAGGAGTTCGTGAAGGCGAACAGGGCGGCGGCGACCAGCCCGGGCTTGGAAAGCGGCAGCACCACCCGCGTGAGGGCTTGCCAGCGGGTGGCGCCATCGATCAGGGCCGCTTCCTCCAGCTCGGCCGGGATCGACCGGAAGAAGCCGACCAGGAGCCAGGTGCTGAGGGGGACCGTGAAGCTCGGGTAGGCGGCGATCAGCCCCGCGAGGGAATTGGAGAGCCCCAGGTCCTTGATCACGCGGTACAGGGGGATGAAGAGGATGGTGGGCGGCACGAGGTAGGCGACCAGCACGCTGAAGGCGACGAAGTGGCGCCCCAGGAACCGGAGCCGGGCCAGGGCGTAGGCACCGACGGTCCCCACCGCCGTGGCGATGAGCGTGCTCGTCAGCGCCACGATGAAGCTGTTCTTGAACCAGGTCAGGAAGGGGAAGTTCCGCACCAGGTTGACGTAGTTGTCGAGCACGAAGGGCTCCGGCCAGAACATCGCGTTCAGGTTGCCGATCTGGGCCCGGGTCTTGAAGGACGTCACGACCATCCAGTAGATCGGGAACCCGACCACCAGCACGAGCGCCGCCAGGGAGACGTAGGCCAACCACCGCCCGCGCTGACCCGCCATTAGGCCCCCACCTCCCGCTGCGTGTACCGGGTGAAGAGGAAGATGAGGAGGGCCATCAGCGGCATCGCGAAGATCGACACCGCCGTGCCCTTCCCGAGGTTGAGCCCGTCGATGGCGATCTCGTACGTGAGGGTGCCGACGATGTGCGTGGCGCCGCCGGGCCCGCCCCGGGTCAGGATGTAGACGGCCTGGAAGTCGTTGAAAGTCCAGATGGTGGACAGGAGCGTCGCCACGATCGCCACGTACTTGATGCCCGGCAGCGTGATGTGCCAGAACTGGCGGAAGCGGCTCGCCCCGTCGACGGCGGCGGCTTCGTACAGCTCGTGGGGGATGGTCTGCAGGCCCGCCAGGATGGTCACGCCGAAGAAGGGGAAGCCCCGCCAGACGTTCGCCGCGATGATCGAGGCCATCGCCGTCTTCGGGTTGGCGAGCCACCCGATCGGCTGGGACAGGATGCCTGCATGAACCAGGATGTAGTTGATGACCCCGAGGAGCCCGTCGAACATCCACAGGAAGTTCAGCGAACTCACCACGGTGGGCGTCACCCAGGGGATCAGGAGGAATCCGGTCCAGAAGTTCTTCGCCCGGATCCCGGCGTTGAGCGTGAGGGCCATCACGAGCCCGATCACCAGCTTGAGCGCCACCGCCACGGTGGTGAATACCACCGTGTTCCAGAGGGCCCGGCGGAAGAACGGGTCGTGCCAGAGCTCGACGTAGTTCTGCAGCCCGATGAACACCGGCCGGTAGCCGATGAGCTTCTGCGTCATGCTCAGGTAGATCGCCAGGACGCCGGGGTAGGCGATGAGCCCGAACACCGAGACGACCACCGGCGCGATGAACAGGAAGCCGAGGAGCCAGTCCCGGCCCAGGATTCGGGCCGCGCGGCTGGTCCGGCCGGCCGGCCGGGTCGCGGCGATGGGTACGTCCGCCATGAGGGCCTGATCCCCCCTGATCTGGAGGTGGGGCGGGGCCCCGGGGACCACCCGGGGGCACCGCCCCTGCCGGTTATCCGACGGCCTTGTAGATGCTTTCGATCTTGCGCTTCGCCGCCTGGATGGCCTGGTCGATGGGCGTGCCCTGCAGGACGGAGGACGCCATGTCGGTGAGGACGTGCTGGGCCCGGACCTCGGCCGCCGCGGCGGTGATGGGCCCCGGGTAGCCGGGCAGCCGGGCGTACATGCCGTTCTGCATGATCGCCTCGAAGTTCGGGTCGGTCTTCCAGTACGGGTCCTCCGCGTGGAGCTTGTAGAGCGGCGCGGCCTGGCCGATCGAGTTGGTCATGTACTCCTTCCACTGCTCGGGCGACATGATGTACTCGATCAGGTCCTTGCAGAGGTCCGGGTGCTGGGTCTTCTTGAAGATGCCGAAGTTCCAGCTGTTGTCGGCGGTGAAGTTGCCCTTGGGGCCAGCCGGGGTGACGGAGAGCCGCGTCTTGCCCGCCAGTTCGTGCTTCTGCGAGACCAGGGCGTAGTAGATGGAGGCTCCGTTGTTCGTCATGGCGATCTTGCCGGCGAGCCACGCCTCGTTGTTGTTCGCGTCGGTCCAGCCCGCGGCGCCGGGGGGCTCCACCTGGTGCTTCAGGAACAGGTCCACGGCGTACTGTAGCGCCTGACGGGTCTCGGGGGTGTCGAACGTGAGGGTCTTCCCGTCCTCCTTCACCCAGCTCGCGCCGTGACTCCACATGATCGCCATCATGAAGTCGTCGCCGTCGAAGGAGCGGTTGAGCGTCTGTCCGAAGCCGTAGATCCCCTTGGCCGGGTCCTGGACCTTCTTGGCGACCTCGACCACCTCGTCCCAGGTCTTCGGGGGCTGGAGGTTCTTCTCTGCCAGCAGGTCCTGACGGTAGTAGAACATCGACAACATGGAGTACCGCGGGACAGCCCAGTACTTGCCGTCGAACTTCACCATCAGGTTCACGCGCTCGTCGCTGGTGAAGCCCTTGTTCTTCTCCAGGACCCGGGCGAGCACGTCGTCGACCTCGAGGAGCTGTCCCATGCCCTTGTAGCGGACCGGGGCGACGGCGTCGAGCTCGCCGAGGTCGGGCGGGTTGCCGGCCTCGATGGCCGCCGCGTACTTCGTGAAGATGTCGTTGAACGTCGAGAACTCGATCTCCACGTCGACGTTCTTCTTCTCGGCCCACGTCCGGATCTGCTTCTCCAGGATCTCGTTGCCCTTGGTGACGAAGCTCTTGAAGAGCCAGATCCGCAGCTTGGGCTTCGCCAGCCCGGTCACGGCCGGGGCCGATCCCGCCGCGGCGCCGGTGGCCGCCCCCGATGCCGCCCCGCCGCCCCCGGCCGGGGCCGGGGACGGCTTCGAGCACGCCGACAGGAGCGCCCCGAGGCCGCCTGTGGCGAGCCCCGCCGCGGCGATGCCCGCGGCCTTCAGAATCTGCCGTCGACTGAGACCTTTCGGCTCACGAGACTTCCCTGACACGGTGGATGACCCCCTTCTGGTTGGTTCATTCCCTCGCCGAGAGGCGTTCGGGCCGGGTGATGAGCTCCATCACGGCCGGGCCTCCGGCGGCGAGCGCCCGCCGGAGGGCAGCGGGGAAGTCGCGGTTGCGCTCGACCCGCTCCCCGTGGGCCCCCATGGCCCGGGCGAGGTCGGCGAAGCCGGGGTCGCCGAGCGCCCAGCCGATGGGCCGCCCGGGGTAGCGCCGCTCCTGGTGCATGCGCATCGTCCCGTACATGCCGTTGTGGAAGACGATGCTGACCACGGGCACCCGGTGCCGGACGGCCGTCTCGAGTTCGTTCGCCGTCATGAGGAAGCCGCCGTCGCCGGCGAGGCAGACCACGGGCCGCCCCGGGGTCGCCATCGCCACCCCGATGGCGGCCGGCAGCCCGTAGCCCATCGCCCCGGAGATGGGGCCGAAGTGGGTGCCCGGCCGGCGGAACCGGTAGAACCGGGCGGGCCAGCCTGAGAAGTTGCCGGCGTCGGTGACGATCGCTGCCTCGGGCGGGAGGATCGCCTGCAGGTCGTGCATGACGCCCTCGGGGTCGACGGGCTCGCTCTCTGCCATCGGCCGGGGGGCGGTGATCCGCTCGTACACGGCCCGCAAGGCCCCTGCCGCCTCGCGCCGGTGCCGGTGGCGGTCGCTCCCGGGGAAGTCCGACGCGCGCACGGCCTCCAGGAGGTCACCGAGCGCCATGCCGGCGTCGGCCACGATCCCGACCTCGACGTCGCAGACGGCCCCGATCACCTCGGGAGCGATGTCGACCTGGATCACCCGGGTTTCCGGCGCCGGCAGGGTGTAGCCCTGGGTGGTGAACTCGGTGAGGCGGCTGCCGACCACCAGGAGCACGTCGCGGCTGCGGACGAAGTCGACGATCTCCGGCCGGGTCGCCATCCCGAGGCCGCCGAGGAAGAGCGGGTGGTCGTTGGGGAACACGTCGAAGCGGCGGAAGCCGGCGAACACCGGGGCAGCCAGGGCCTCGGCGAACTGCACCAGCACCGGCGTCGCGCCGGCCCGCAGGACGCCGCCGCCGGCCAGGATGCCCGGCCGCTCGGCATCGAGGAGGAGCCGGACCGCCGACTCGACCTCGTCCGGGGCCGGCCGGGGCCGGGGGCGGGGCGGGGGTGCCGGCGGCCGGAAGTCGACCTCGCGGTCCAGGACGTCCTCCGGCAGCGCCACCACGACCGGGCCGGGACGGCCGGCGGTCGCCACCCGGAACGCCTGGGCCACCAGTTCCGGCACCCGGGCGGGGTGCTCGACCTGCACCGCCCACTTGGCGACCGGGCGGAAGAAGGCCGCCAGGTCGACCTCCTGGAACGCCTCCCGGTGGAGGAAGCGCGTCGGCACCTGCCCGAGGAGCACCACGAGCGGGGTAGAATCCTGGCGGGCCGTGTGAACGCCGATGGCCAGGTTCCCGGCTCCGACCCCGCGGGTCGCCATCGCCACGCCGGCCCGGCCGGAGGCCTTGGCGTACCCCTCCGCGCAGAAGACCGACCCGCCCTCGTGGCGGTTGAGCACGAGCTGGACGTCGGGCATGTCGTAGAAGGCGTCGATGACCGGCAGGTAGCTCTCGCCCGGGACGCAGAAGACGTGCGTGACCCCGTGCCGGCGGATGATCTCGGCCACCGCCCTGCCGGCCGTCATCACGGGTGACAAGCGCAAATCCACCCCCGCATGCGGTGTCGTTGCGGCGCTCCGGCTACGCCCCCTGGGCGGGCCGGCCGCCCGCCGGCGCGGGGACCGCGGCTGGCCGGCGGCCGGTCAGCCGCTGAAGGAGCACCGCGCCCAGGAGCAACCCGAAGCCCACGGCGTCGGTGACCAGTCCCTGGTCGATCAGGAGGAACGCGGCTGCACCCAGGAGCACGCGCTCCAGCCAGGTGGCGGGGCGGAAGAGGTAGCCCCGCAGCGCCGCCGCCAGGGCGACGGAGCCCGTCGTCGCGGTCACCAGGGCCCACGCGATCTGGCCCGGAGAGCCCAGGAAGAGCAAGGCGGGACCGAACACGAACATGTACGGGACGATGAACCCGGCCGCCCCGACCTTGACGGCTTCGATGCCCGCATCCCAGAAACGGGCCTTGCCGATCCCGGCCGCCGCGTACACGGCCAGGGCGACGGGCGGGGTGATGGCCGAGATCGCCGCGAAGTAGATGACGAACAGGTGCGCGGCGACGGGGTGCACCCCCATCTTCACCAGGGCCGGGATGAGGAGGGCCGCCTGGACGATGTACGCGGGGGTCGTCGGCATGCCCATGCCGAGGATGAGGCCGGCGACCATCGTCAGCACCAGCGCCGGCAGGAGGTGCTGCCCGGCGATCCCGAGCACCAGCGAGGTGAAGCGCAGCCCGAGCCCGGTGAGGGCGATGACCCCGATGATGATGCCCGCCGCCGCGCACGTCGCCGCCACGGCCAGCGTGTTGCGGGCGCCGCTCTCCAGGGCCTCCAGGATGCTCCGGACCCCCATCCGGGTGTCCCGCCGCAGCCAGCTCAGGACGAGCACGGAGGCGGTCGCCCACAGCGCCGCGTAGGTGGCGGTGAAGCCGGCGACCATCAGCGCCAGGATGAGGATGACGGGCAGGAAGAGGTGCCCGCGGCTCAGGATGACGTCGCGAAGCCGGGGCACCTCTTCCCTCGGCACGCCCTTGAGGTCGGAGCGCAGCGCCTCGAAGTGGATCGAGAAGAAGAGCGCCACGTAGTAGAGGAGCGCCGGGATCAGCGCGTGCTTCGCCACCTGGATGTACGGGATGCCGAGGAACTCGGCCATCACGAAGGCCGCCGCCCCCATGACCGGCGGCATGATCTGCCCGCCGGTCGACGCCGTCGCCTCCACCGCGGCCGCAAACGGGGGCCGGAACCCCGCCCGTTTCATGAGCGGGATGGTGAGCCAGCCGTCGACCATCACGTTGGCCACGGCGCTGCCGGAGATCGTGCCGAAAAGGCTCGACGACACCACCGACACCTTGCCCGGGCCGCCCCGGCTGCCGCCCGTGATCGCCGTCGCGAAGTCCGTGAAGAACTGCCCGACGCCGGACTTGTCCAGGAACGCCCCGAACACCACGAACACGATCACGTACGTGGCGCTGACGCCCAGCGGGATGCCGAAGATGCCTTCGGTCGTGAGGTACAGCTGGTCGAGGAGGATCTCGACGCTGAACCCCGGGTGCTTCAGGATGCCCGGCAGGTAGGGGCCGGTGAGGGCGTAGAGCAGGAACACGGCGGCGGTGACCGGCAGGACGAGCCCGGTGGTTCGCCGGGCGGCCTCGAGGACCACCAGGACCAGGATGGCGCCGAAGACCTTGTCGCCCAGCCGGAGGGGATCGACGTAGTAGATCCGGTTGACCACGTACTCGTAGTTCACGAAGAGGTAGCCGATCGAGGCGATGCTCAGGACCAGGAGGCCCAGGTCGGCGGCCCACCCCCACCAGCGGCCCTGCTCCCGGGCCCGCGCCGGAAAGGTGAGGAAGATGAGCGCCAGGCTGAACAGCAGGTGCGTCCCCCGCAGGATGATGGCCTCCGGCGTGCCGGTGGCCACCACGTACAGGTGGTACGCCGCCATGACGATGGCCACGACGCTGGTGATGCGCCTCACGACGGCTGCGGCCCGCTCCAATCGCAACGCCCCCCGGCTGCCCTTTCTCCCCGGTGACCGGCAGCGCCGCCGGCTACTTCTTCAGCACCTCGTCGAAGAACCGCTTCGCCCCGGGGTGGAAGGGCACCCCGACGTCGACCGCCATCTTCTCCGGCGTCATCCCCTTGATCGCGCTGGCGATGGCGGCCAGCTGGTCCCGGTTGTCCACCACGAGCTTGGTGATCCGGTAGGCGAGATCCGCCGGGACCTTCTCGCTGGCGATGAGGTGAGTGTAGGTACCCACCGTGACCGCATCCTCGTCCTGACCCGGGTACGTCCCCTTGGGGATCACGAGCTTCGCGTAGCCCTTGTTCTTCTGCCGGAGTGCGGCAAGCTTGTCGTCCGGAAGACTCAGGACCCGGATGGCGCGCCCGGTGGCGAGGTCCATCACCGAGGAGGCCGGGATGGTGGTGATGAGCATGAAGGCGTCCGCCTGGCGGTTCTTGATGAGCTCGACAGCATCGGAGTAGCTGACGAAGTGGACCTTGGCCAGATCCTCGTATTTCAGGCCGTAAACCTCGAGGACCTCCCGCGTGATCTGCTCGCCCGTGTTGCCCTTGGGCTGGGTGGCGAGGCGCTTCCCCTTCAGGTCGGCGACGCTCTTGATGCCGGAGTCCGCCGGCACGATCATCTGGAAGTACTGGTTGTACAGTGTGACGAGGTTCAAGACGTCCTTGGTGGCCGTCTCGAACGGCGGCCGCCCCTCGTACCCGTCAGCGGTGGAGTTCGCGTTGCCAAAGCCCAGGTCCGCCTTGCCCTCGTGGATCGCCTTGACGTTGGCGATGCCCGCCCCCGGCTGCACCGTGATGGTGACGCCCGGGATCTCCTTCTGCACCATCTCAGCGATGGCGCCGCCCAGCGGCGTCCAGGTCCCACCCTGCGGGCCCGTCATCATGCGCAGCTGGGTCGGCGCCGCGGCGGCCTGCCCGCCGCCGGCGGAGCCCTGCGCCGGCGCCGCCCCGGCCTGGCTCCCCTGACCCGCACCGGACGGGGCCGCCGGCTGGGAGGCGCCGCCCCCGGCCCCGCCGCACCCTGCCAGGGCGACCAGGACCAGTGCCGTCAGGACACTCAGGATCACCCTCGTTCGTTTCACTCCGCTCTCCTCCCCTCGTTCTTCCGGAACTTGACCGGGCCGTCGTGCCCCGTGCCGGGCGACGGCCGGCGCTGCGCCTCCGCCCAGCGGAGCCGCGCTTCGACCTCATCGAGGTGGGCGATGAGGGCCCGGCTCGCCGCCTGCCCGTCCCCCGCCTCGATCGCCGCCAGGATCCGGCCGTGCTCCTCGGCGATCTTCTCCGCCCGCCCGGGAGCGTCCAGCAGCACCTCGGTGGACCGGCTGAGCCCCTCGACGAAGAGGCTGGCGAGCGATCCCATGAGATGGGTGAAGACGGCATTGCCGGCCGCCCGGGCGATCGCGTAGTGGAAGGCGAAGTCCTCCGCCACCGTGTGGCCGTCGAGGGCGAGCCGCTCCCGGAAGGCCGCGTGGGCCGCCCGGATCCGGTCCAGGTCCTCGGGCGTGCGGCGCTCCGCCGCCAGCCGGGCGGCCTCGGCCTCGAGCGCCCGCCGGGCCTCCAGCAGGTCGTACAGGGTGTAACCATCGGGCAACAGCATGAGCTCGAGCGCCCGGCCCTTCGCGGCCGGCGTCCCCGGCCGGACGAAAGCGCCGGAGCCCGGCCGGATCTCGACCACGCCGGCCCGCTCCAGAACCGTGAGCGCCTGCCGCAAGACCGGCCGGCTCACCCCGAACGTGCCGGCCAGGTCCCGCTCCGACGGAAGGCGGTCGCCCGGCCGCAGTTCGCCGGACCGGACGGCCTCGAGCAGGCGCTCGACCACTTCTTCGTACGTCCGCACCCGCCGGATGGGGGAAAAGGCCACACCCAGTCTCCTCCCGCCCTGCCGGTCCGTGCCGCCGCTTGTCCCACGCGGCAGGAGGAAGTCCACTTCGCCGTGGTGAAGTGGCTAATCCAGTGGGAGTAACACGAATTGTCATCGATCGTGTAAATACAGGATTCGTCCCTTCTTCCACCGTCCCTCCCGAGTTCGAACAACCTCGTTAATAGAAACACGGAATCGGTGCGCGCCGTTTCATTCAAAACCTCGATACTTCCCGGTTCGCCTCTGACGCACACGTCCGGTCGTCTCCCCGCGTCAGGCGAAACCGGGCCAGGAGAAGTCGGCGCGCACGCCGAACTTTCTGCACATGAACACGGTGGCAAACGCTCGTCGCGCCCGGTCCCGGATACCCGTACGCGCGCTGGTCCTCCTCCTGAGCGCGTCTGCCGCCTGGCTGGCTGCCGGCTGCGCGACCCGGACCGCCCCGGCGGACCGCCCTGCCCTCGCCGGCAGGGACCCGGGGCCAGCCGGAGCTGTGGCTTCAGGCAGCCCGGGCACGGCCGCCACCGATCGGCCTGCCGCGGCACCCGACACGGCGGCCGGCGCGGCGCCGCCCCTGCCCCCGCCGAGGCGGGAGGGCACCCTGGCGGTCGTGGGCGACATCATGCTCGCGCGCGGGGTGGCGACCGCCATCGCCCGCCACGGTATCGAGTACCCCTTTGCCGCCGTGGCCGGGCGGCTGCGGGCGGCCGACTACGCCTTCGCCAACCTCGAGTCTCCGCTCGGCGTGAAGGGAAAGCCGATCCCCGGGAAGGGCATCTGGTTCCGTGCCCGGCCGGAGACCGTGGCTGGGCTGCGCTTCGCGGGCATCGACGGCCTCACTCTGGCAAACAATCACATCCTCGACTACGACACGGAGAACTTCCTCGAGACCCTCGCCATCCTCCGTGAGAACGGCCTTGGCGTCGCCGGGGCCGGCGAGGACCTCGAGACCGCCCGCCGGCCACTGATCGCCGAGGCCGGCGGGGTTCGGGTGGCGTTCCTCGGCTACAGCCAGTTCGCGGACCTCTTCTGGGACTGGCACTACCGCCGTCCCTTCGCCGCGACCGACTCCCGCCCCGGCGTGGCGCCGATCCGCGAGGACACGCTGGCGCAGGACATCGCCCGGGCCCGGGAGCAGGCGGACGTCGTCGCGGTCGCTTACCACTGGGGCGACGAGTACGTCAACTACCCGGGCGCGGAGCAGCGCCGGCTCGCGCACAGGACGATCGACCTGGGCGCGGACCTCGTCCTCGGCTTCCACCCCCACGCCGTGCAGGGGGTCGAGCGGTACAGGAAGGGCCTGATTGCTTACAGCCTGGGCAACTTCGTCATGGACCAGAAACGGCCGGTGACCCGGGAGAGCATGATCCTCGAGATCCGGCTGACCCCGGAGGGGGTCGACGCCTACCAGGTGGTACCGGTGATGATCGAGGACGCGCAGCCCCGCATCCTCGACGGCGACGCCGCGCGGAACCTGCTGGAGAAGATCGAACGCATCTCGGCACCTCTCCGGGACGACGGGGCCCCGGCCAAGTCCGGGGCCGGGGCCGGGTCTGGCCGTGTCACGGCGACCCGATGACCGCGCGGGCATGACTCACCACGAACGCGGCCTCGCGGATGGCCTGCTGCGCGTCTTCCGGTCCGTACTCTGCCGTGGGGATGAAGTCGATGTCCCCGTAGAAGGCGAACTCGCGTTCCTTCCGCAGCCGCTTCGTGATGCGCGCGATCTCCTCCGCCTGGGCTCCCACCTGGGGCGGGAACCGGTCGCGGTATTCCACGATCAGCGGCCCGACGTCGTGCCACTTCGGCGGGTCGATCCCGATCGAGTGGAGCATGGCCTTGGTCGCCAGTTCGACCACTTCCTGCGCCTCCCGAACCACGTCGGAGTACGCGCCCTTCGATTCCAGGAGGGCCAGCACGTCGAGCCGCACCGTCGCCTTTTCGAGGTACGCAACGGCTAGCGGGCTGGTGGCCACAGGTCGATCACCTCCCCTGGCTCCAGGTCCGGCTTCAGCACCCAGTACCACCGGCTCCCCTGCCGGACCCGGCGGGCTCCGAGTTTCTCCAGACGCTCCTTGAGCGTATTCAGCACGGACTCGAAGAACCGGCCCTCATCATGGAGGAGGATGGCCTCCTCGACCATGTCCAGGTAGAGGTGGCTGCCCGCCTGCGCCTCGGCCACTGTCTTGAACACGGGCGAAAGGCTCGTATGGATCCCCGCACCTTCGAGCCGCTCCAGGTCTCGGGCCAGGGCCTGCTCGACGCAGGCGAACCCGGCCATCCGCCTGACCCGCCCCTCAGGGAGCTCGCGGCAGATCAGCAGCAGGTCGATGTCGGAGTCCGGCCCGGGTGTTCCCCGGGCGACGGAACCGAACACGGCCAGGGTGACCAGGTTCTGCCCGTAACACGCCAGCGCGGCCTCCCGAAGGCGCGGCAGCAGCCCCGCAAAGGCTTCGCGCAGGCGCACGGGCATCACTCCCTTTCCAGCCCATTATGCCTGAGTTTTCCGTACCGGTCAAGGACTGGCAACCAGACAACCAGACGGACGAAGGAGGGGCCTGCCGGCCCCTCCTTCCTGCCTCGCGCCACGGGACGGGGATCCGGGGCTAGGCCTCCTCGTTCCCTCGGCCCTTGCCGCCCTTCGGCCCCTCCACCTTGATCTTCGTCAGCACGCCGCCGCGGCCTTCCGCCTCGACCCGGTCGCCAACCTTCAGGTCCTCCCAGGTGGCGCTGCGGACCCCCTTGATCTCGATCCGGGCGCCGGCGGCGATTTCGTACGTCTCTTCGCCGTCCTCCGTCTCGATCGTCACCAGCGCGCCCTTGTCGCCGTCTGGCGGCTCGATGGCCGTGATGACGCCCTTGACCCCGATCTCTTGCTCTTTCTCACCTTCCCCGCGATCCTCGACCTTGACCTTCGTCAGGACGTCGCCAGCACCCTCGGCCTGGACCCGGTCACCCACGCGGAGGTCCTCCCACGTGGGGTCCTTGACCCCCTCGATCTCGATCCGGGCCGTCTCGGCGATCTCGTAGGTCGCCTCACCGTCGTCCGCCTCGATCGTTACCTGCGGGCCCTTGTCGCCGCCCGGCGGGACGATCGCCGTGACCACGCCCTCGACCTCGATCTTTTCCGCTTCCTCGCGATCCTCGACCTCGATCTTCGTCAGGACGTCGCCAGCACCCTCGGCCTGGACCCGGTCACCCACGCGGAGGTCCTCCCACGTGGGGTCCTTGACCCCCTCGATCTCGATCCGGGCCGTCTCGGCGATCTCGTAGGTCGCCTCACCGTCGTCCGCCTCGATCGTCACCTGCGGGCCCTTGTCGCCGCCCGGCGGGACGATCGCCGTGATCACGCCCTTGACCTCGACCCCGGCCTCTTCCTTCTGCGGCGCGCGGGCGACCACCAGGAGCGCGTTGCCGTCCTCGTCCAGGTCCACCTCCACCCACAGGCCGGACTCGAGCTGGTCCACGGAGGCCACCTTGCCGCCGATGAAGACCCGGGTCGCGGACGTGACCGGCACCGAGTACACATCGCCGGAGACCGTCTGGATCTCCAGCTCCGTGCCCGCGCTCAGGAGCGTCCCCTGGATCTCCTCCTGGTCCTCACCGGGGGCGGGCATCTGCTGGTCCGTGCGGTCGAGCAGGGCGGCCATCTCGGCCCGGGTCACCGGCTTGTGCGGCTTGAAGGTGCCGTCGGGGTACCCGGCGACGATCCCCTTCTCCGCTGCCACCGCGATGTACCCCACCGCGCCCGCCGGGATCGCCGCCGCGTCCTTGAAGGGCAGGGGCTCGTTCATCCGGGACAGAGCCTCCTGCTGCAGCCCGAGCGCGCGGACCAGCAGGGTGGCGATCCAGAGCCGGGACGCCTCCCTGTCCGGTTGCAGCTGGTCCTCCGTCGAGTCGAAGAGACCCTTCTCCAGAGCCACGGCCACGTACCCGACAGCCCACGGGTATTCGCGGTAGACCTTCTCCGCGTCACGGAAGTTCAGCTGCACGCCCGTGCGGCTCCGGGCCTCCTCTTCCAACCCCATGAGCCGGACCGCGGTGACGACCGCTTCGATCCGCCGGATCGGGGCGTTGGGGCGGAACGTCCCGTCCTCGTAGCCCCGGAAGATCGCCTTCACCTGCATGCGGGTGATGTACTGCAGGGCCCACTGGGCGCTCTCCACGTCGTTGAACTCCAGGACGACCCGCACCTTGCCCTTGCCCGGGGCGGCCTTGGGCGCCGCGCTGGCCGACGGCCCCGCGGCCAGGGCGATGACTGCCGCCAGCAGCCACGCCGTCCACCGTTTCATGCCATGTCCCTCCCTGCGTTCAGACTTCACTGCCCCCAACCGTCCCCTCACTCCATGTTTTCGTCTTGAACGGATGGGTTTCTGGGGGTCGGCGTCCGCCTCCGGCAGGACCGCCCCGTGCGGGCGGCGAAGCGTGATCCGCAACCGGGGTCGAGCGCACGGCCGCCGCGTGAGGCCGGCGCCCAGGATGGACGGAGGAGTGACACCACCGTGACCGACAGGAAGACCGCGATCGTGACCGGCGGCGCCCGGGGCATCGGGCTGGCGATCGCCAGGAGACTGGCCCGCGACGGCCTCCGCGTGGCCATCGCCGACCTGGACCTGGAGAAGGCCGAGCGCGAGGCTGCCGCCATCCGGTCGGAGGGCGGCGAGGCCATGGCCATCCGGGCGGACGTCACCGACCCGGCCGGCGTCGAGGCCATGGTCCGGGCGGTGGTCGATCGCTGGGGCCACCTGGACGTGCTCGTCAACAACGCCGGGATCGCCGGCCGCACGGCGCCCATCCAGGACCTGGACGTGGAGGACTGGCAGCGGGTGATCGACGTCGACCTGACCGGCGTCTTCCTCTGTTGCCGGGCGGCAGTGCGGGCGATGCTCCCCCGCGGCAGCGGGCGGATCATCAACATCGCGTCCATCGCCGGAAAGGAGGGCAACCCGACCCTGGTGCCCTACTCGGCGGCGAAGGCCGGGGTGATCGGCCTCACGAAGGCCCTGGGGAAGGAGCTCGCTCAGTCGGGCATCCTGGTCAACGCGGTCGCCCCGGCGGTGATCGAGACGGAGATCCTGCAGCAGATCGCCCCGGAAACCGTGCAGTACATGCTCAGCAAGATCCCCATGGGCCGGGCCGGGAAGCCCGAGGAAGTCGCCGAGCTCGTCTCCTGGCTCGCCTCCCCGGCCTGCTCGTTCTCCACGGGCGCCGTCTTCGACCTGAGCGGCGGCCGGGCGACGTACTGATGCCGAGGCGTGGCCTGAAGGCTCTCGTGGCTGCCGCCGCGTTGGCGGCGGTCGTGGCCGGGCTGGCCTCCCGGGCGGCTGCGGCGCCGGCTGCGGCGTACCGGGGGTTCCCGGTCGCCCGGCTGGTCGTCGACGGGCTGGCCATCGAGAACGGCGTGCCGCCGCTCCGGCTGGGCGGCCAGACGTTCGCCCCGCTGCAGGCGATCGCGGAGGCGGCAGGTGTCCGGCTGGAGTGGGATCCGGTGCAGGCCCGGATCCACGTCGACGGGCAGCCGGCTGCGACAGCGATCCCGACCGTCACCGTGGACGGGACCGTTCTCGTCCCCGTCCGTCCGGTGGCCGAGGCCATCGGAGGTACGGTCCGCTGGGACCCGGAGACGGAGACGGCCTTCGTCTACGGCCCGGGGCGCGACCCCACCTCGGCGGCGGTGGTCCATCGCGGTGGAGGCGTTCCCCTGGCGCTCGCGCGGGCGCTCGCCGGCGACCTGGACAGGATGTGGGCCCGGGTGGCCGGGGAACTCGGTCACTCGCCGGCCGGCAGGACGCCGGAGGTGTGGCTCTTCGAGGACCGCGAGGAGTGGTACCGCCACCTGGTGGCAGAAGGCGTGCCGGAGGCCAGCGCGCGCCGGGTCAGCGAGCACGCGGAGGGCACCGCGAGCGGGGGGGACCACGTCCACGTGGTCGTTTCCGCCGACGAACCCTTCGAAGCCGAGGTCCGCGTCGCCCTGCTCCACGAGCTGGGCCACGTCGCCCTCGATCGCCGGAACCTGAGCGGGCGGCTGCCGCAGTGGGTGCACGAGGGCCTGGTGGAGACGGTCGCCCGCCGCCTGGAGGGACACCTGCCCACCACGCCGCAGGGTAACCGCTGGCGGGGCGCGCTCCGCAAGCAGGTCCTCGACGACTGGCTCGAAGGCCGCCGGGCCGGCCTCATCGCCGACCCGGACGAGTTCTTCGATCGCTTCGCCGAGTTCCCGGCCCACGCAGAGGCAGCGCTGGCGGTCGACCGGCTCGAGCGCGACCGGGGAGCCGAAGCCCTCGCCCGGTACGTCGACGCCGTCGCAGCGGGCGGCGAACCCCATGCCCTGTTCGAGGAGATCTTCGGCGTCTCAATGGAAGCGTTCGAGTCGGAGTTCCAGTCCGCACTGCGGGAGGGGGCCCTGCGGCGCCCGGCGCTGCGCGCGGTCTTCGAGGTACCGGCCGGCACCCGGGCGTGCCTGACCGCCTACGGTCCGGGACGGAGCCGGAGCGACGTGTGGACCCTGGACACCGCCGGGCAGGTGACCGTCACCGTCGGGCCGGACGGTACCGCATCGGTCAGCGCCCCCCGACGGCGCCGGTACTACGGCCGGCTGGACGAGCCGCCCGGCGGCGATGAGGCGGTCGTCTTCGTCACCTGGGACCAGCCCGCCGAACTGGGTGGCCGGCGCCTCAAGGCGGTCGGTATCGCCTTCCAACGCGCCGGCGGCGAGTGGGCCTGGACCGCTACCAGCCTGTACTGGACGGACGGCCAGCCCGAACTGTGGTTGGACCCTCAGACGCCGGCGGGGCTCCGCCTCGTCGAGGTCAGCTCCCGGTGACGAAGTGCCGGTAGAGGGCCGCGGAGACGTCCGCGAGGAGCAGCGACGCCTCGTTGTCCGGATGGAAGCGCAGGTCGCGGCAACCCCGGGTCATCAGGGCGAGCACGTACCGCCGGCCGCGCGCCTCGACGAGGCCCACGTCGTTGCGGGTGCCCCGGATCGCCCCGCTCTTGGAGGCGACCCGCACGGCCGGCTCCCTGCCCGGTTCGACGAACCCGTCGTAATCCGGCAGGCGGCGCGTGATTTGCTCCGTGTACTGCTGCCGGCCCAGGATGTCCAGCATCTCGCCGCAGGCGGCGGGCGTCAGGACGGCCCGGGCGGCGATGAGCCGCATGAGACGGCCGAGGTCGGCCGGGGTGGACCGGTTCGGCGGCGCTCCCTCCGGCGCCCGGAAGAGCTTGTGATCGAGGTGCGTCCCCCGCAGCCCGAGTTCCCGCATCGAGTCGTTGACGGCCTCACGGCCCACCCGGTCGATGAGCAGGTTGGTCGCCGTGTTGTCGCTGACGGTGATCATCAGCGTGGCCAGGTCCTTCACGGTGAGCGCCAGGCCGGGCGTGAGGTCCTTGAGCACCCCGGAGCCGGGGACGATGTCCTCGGCCCGGAGCACGAGGCGCTCGGCAAGGTCCAGACGCCCCTCGCCGGCCTGCTTGTAGACTTCGTACAGGATGGGGAGCTTGATCGTCGAGGCGGCCGGGAACGTCTCCTCGGCGTTCCACTCCACCGTCTCGCCGGTGTCGAGGGACTGCGCCCAGACGCCCAGGGTGCCGCTGAAGCGCTCCGCCAGTGCGCGGATGTCGTCCGTGATCGCCAACCGAGGGGGAAGCCTCCTTCCGTATGGCCGGCCGAGCCCTGTACCCGACGGAACCCTCCCGGCCAGCCCTCTCATCCCGAGGATTTGACACGGCCGCCGCTCTTCCTGGCCGCTGCCCGCGCCCCTTGTGCATCCCCCTAGTGCATCACCCGCCCCCCGTCGACCACGATCACCTGGCCGTTGACGTGAGACGCGGCCGGCGACAGCAGCCAGGCGACGACCTCCGCCACCTCCTCGTACGTCCCGAGCCGGCGCAGAGGGGTCTGAGCCGCCATGGCGGCCAGCGCCTCCTCCGGCAGCGCCCGGGCGAGCGGCGAGTCGAGTGGCCCCGGCGCCACGCAGTTCACCCGGATCCCGAGCGGCCCCAGTTCCCGGGCCGCCGACCGGGTGAGGCCGACGAGCCCCGCCTTCGCGGCGGCGTACGCCGGTCCGAACGAGCCACCGGTCAGGGCAGCCACCGAGCTCACGTTGACCACCGCCGCGCCCCCGGGCGCCCCCGCCAGGAGCGGGAGCGCGTGATACAGCACGTGGAACGGCCCGTCGAGGTCGACGGCGAGGACCTGCCGCCACCCGGCCGGGGTGACGGCGGGCCACGGGGCGACGGGCGCGACCCCGGCGTTGTTGGCGATCAGGTCGAGCCCGCCCCAGGCGTCCTCGACCTGCCGCACCAGGTCGGCGACCTGGTCCGGGTCGGCCAGGTCGGCCCGCAGGACGAGGGCCCGCCGGCCCGCGCGCTGCACCTCGCCGGCGGTGTCCCGGGCGCCCGCCTCGCCGCGATGGTAGTGGACGGCGACGTCCGCCCCCGCCGCGGCCAGCCGCCGCGCGACCGCGGCGCCCAGGCCCCGGGATGCGCCGGTGACCAGGGCTCGCCGCCCGCTGAGGTCAGTGGTCACCGCCACGGCTGCCCCTCCTCCCGGAAGGCCTTGCTGGTGAAGAGGAACTCCGACAGCCGGCCGTGGTGCGGCGCGCCGGGCTCCGTGAACCAGGGCGGCACCGGGCCGGCGAACACCTTGGCGATGGTCGGCTCCGTGAGGCACGCCTCGACGAGCCCCGGGTCCCGGGTGAGCAAGGTGACCGCGAGGGAGCCCCGCAGAAGAGGCAGGGGATCGGCGCCGGCCGGGAGCTCGGCGGCCGTCGCCCAGGGCGCCGGCAGCTCGAGGCCGAAGGGCGGGGCGAAGGGGTCGGGGCAGCGGACGAGTTCGGGCTGAACGAAGGTGACGCCGTCGTGGACGACCACCCGGCCGGGGGTCCGCCGCGCCGCGTCCGGGTCCTTCCAGGCGGGGACCCGGGCGGCGGGGTCGAGGGGGTCGAGCAGGGGGATCGCCGCCAGCTTTCCGGCCAGGCCGTCCAGGAGGCCCGGCACCTCGCCCCGGACCAGGACGGCACTCGCGCAGGTGCACTTGCGGCCGCCGTCGTGGAGGATGCACTCGAGGAGGAAGCCGGCGGTCGCGTCGGGGTCGGCCGGGGCGTCGACCAGCACCCTGCTGCGGCCGGGGCCGTTCATGAGGACGCGGGCGTCGCGGCCGAGGAGGTCGGCCAGGACCGGGCCGCCGTAGGCGACGGTCCGGTCGCACGCCTCCACCAGCGCGGGTACCAGGTCGTGGCCGCCCGGGAGCAGGGCGATCCGCTCGGCCGGGAAGCCGGCCGCCCGCAGGGCCAGGGCCAGGCGCCAGGGCGTCAGCGGGTCGTCGGAGCCGGGCCGGACGGCGACGCTCCAGCCCATCGCCAGGGCGAGGACCCAGGTCAGGTGCACGGTGGGGTGGTTCGACGGGGCCACGAACCCGAGCACCCGTCCGGCCGGGACCCACGCGTACGTGCGGCCGTCCGGCAGCGCGACCCGGCGGGTACGGAAGACCGTGAGGTCCCCGCCCGGCGCCTGCCAGTGCAGTGCGGAGCGGATCTCGCGCAGCCCGCCGGCGAGTTCGGCGAGGGCCTGGCGGCTCCAGGCGAGCGGCGCCCCGGTGGCCCGGGTGACCAGGCGGGCGTGGTCCTCCGGCCCCAGGCCCCCCAGCCGGCTGCCGGTCAGCAGCTCGCCCGCCCGGGCGATGGCGTCCCAGCGCGATTCCGGGTCCTCCTCCGGGCCGGGGGCAGCGGCGCGCAGCCGCGACACCACCCGGTGCACCAGGAGGGCAGGCGCGTGGTGTACGCGGGCGAGGGGTTCGCCGCGGTAGTCCCGGAGGACGGACGTCGTCAGCGAAGCCGCTTCGTGGCCACAGCGCCAGATCGGCACCTCCAGCACGTCAGTACACCCCCTCGACCTCGGGTCCGCTGCCCCCCAGCGGCGCCACCCGGGCCAGGCCGTCCCACGGGTCCGGCAGGGAGGGCGGCACCCGGATCGCCCGGTCCCGCTCCAGATGCCACGGCAGGAAGAGCTCGCGGGTGAGGACGCTCAGGCGCACCTGCCCCTCCTCGCCGTACCCCACTTCCCTCGAGGGGTCCCGGGGGTCGACCAACCGCACCACCGCCCCGGGCGACGGCGGCACGAAGACGCAGCGATGGGGATCCCCGGGGCGGCGGGGGCGCTGGCAGGCGATGCCCATGAGCGTGTTGCCGTACCAGCCCACCACGGTCACGCCGGGGAGCAGTTCCTCCTCCAGCAGCCGGAGGGCCTCGTCCGACAGGCTGGTGCCGAACCAGATGATCCCCTTCACCCGGGCCCGCAGCCGTTCGTACGCCTCCGGGTGCTCGCACAGCGCCTGCAGGAGCGGCGGGGTGGTGGTGACCACCGTGACCGGCTGGGTCCGGAGGATCGCCAGGGCCTGCTCGATCACGTGGGCGGTGTAGCGGCGGACCTCGTCGAGCCGGCCGGCCCGGTACAGGCGTTTCACCCAGCGCGGGTCCAGGTCGACGGTGTGGCACAGGGAGCCGCGCAGGCGCGCCAGCCGGGCCACGCTGGTCCCGACGAGGTGGGGCCCGCTGGGCCCGACGTGCAGCCAGTCGCCGGCGGCGGGGTCAGGGACGTGCTCGTCCCGGGGGCCCCGGTGGGCGCCGGGAAAGCCGTGCAGGTCGAGGATCCGGCTGATCCGCAGCACGCCCCGGTACCGCTCCCGGGCGTCGACGATGCGCCGGGGCGGTCCGGTGGTCCCGCCCGTCTCCCACACGGCGAAGGGGCCGCGCGCGCCGCGGGGGATGAGGTCGGCGGCGGGGACCGTCCGCCACTCGTCGGCCACCGGGGGAAAGCGCGCGAGGTCGGCGAAGCCCCGGACGTCGCGGCGCGGGTCGAAGCCAAGAGTCTGCGCCCGCCGGAGCCAGTACGGCGAGCCGGTCTCTGGATCGAAGTGCCAGGCGATGATCGCCCGCACGTGCGCGTCGAGGCCGGCGCGCCCGCAGGCGCCGGAAACGTCATGCCCGCTCAGCGTCCACCACCTCCGCCCCGAGCGCCTCCAGGGTCCGGCGGGCCTTGGCGAGGCACTCCGCCCACTCGGCCTCCGGCTCGCTCTCCGGCACCACCCCGGCGCCGGCGCGTACCCGGACCGTCCCGCCCTCGATGGCGGCGGTGCGGATGGTGAGCCAGAGCTGGACGTCCCCGCCGGGGAGCAGCGCGCCCACGGCCCCGGCGTACCAGCCGCGGGGGACCGGCTCGAGCGCCTCGATCAGGGCCACCGCCGGCCCGCGCGGCACCCCGCTCACCGTCCCGGCCGGGAAGCACGCCCGGATGAGGTCGGCCGGACCGGCGTCCTCCCGCAGTTCCCCGGCGATGTGCGAGGCCAGGTGCACCAGCCCCGGGTGGCGCTCGGGCACCAGGAAGGACTCGACGGCCACGGAGCCCGGCCGGCACACGGACAGGAGATCCCGCCGGCCCTGCTCGACGGCCACCGCGTGCTCGAAGCGGTCCTTGCGGCTGGCCAGGAGGGCAGCAGCCGGTCCGGCCCCCTCCGGCCGGGTGCCCGCCAGGAGGTGCAGTTCGGCCCGCCGGCCGGTCAGGGTGACGAGGGGCTCGGGCGAGACGCCGGCCAGGACCGGCGCGCCGGGGCCGTCGGCGAGGAGGAACCTCAGCCCCGGCGGGTCCGACGCCGTGAGGCGGCGGAACACCCCGGCCGGCGGGAGCCCGCAGGGCGCGGACAGGGGCACCGAGAGGACGACCTTCTGCAAGACCCCGGCGGCCATCCGGCGCCGGGCCTCCTGGACGGCGGTGGAGAACCCTGCCCGGTCCCAGAGCGGCCGGGCGGCGGCCGGCGGGCCGCTGCCGGTTCGCACGCCGCCGGAGGCCCCGGGCGCGCCGGCCGGTTCGGGGGCCGGCAGCTCCCCCCGGTACCAGAGCGTGCCGGTGTGCCGGTCGAACAGGGCCGCGGCGCCCGGCAGCCAGAACCGGGCCGAACCGTCCCAAGCGAGGGTCCCCACCACCGCGCCGAGGAGGGCCGCCGCGCCGGGCGGGAGCGCGCCGGCCGCCTCCGGGGCGGCCCTTCCCGCCAGGGACAGGGCGCCTTCCAGTGTCGACGCCCGGGCCACCGGCTGCCAGGCCACCAGGTCGTAGCGCCTCCCAGCCGCCACGAGGCCCCCCAGGACGGCCACGGGCGGGGCGAGCGCTGCGGCGAGGTCGGCCGGACCCCAGGCGGGGAGCGGTCGGGACCGTGCGGGGGGGTCACCCGGGCCCATCGGGGGTCCCCCCTTCCAGGGCGACGGCCCGGACCGGCGCCGCCTCGGCGCCGTGCACCACGATCGGCAGCGCCGAGAGCCAGACGCGCCGCGAGCGCAGGGCCGCCAGGTTGCGGATGTACTCGAGGATCGGGATGCCGGCGCCGAGAAGCGACCGGTGCACCGGGAAGGCGCGGTCGCCCGGCTCCTCGGTGAGGCAGTCGAGGCCGACCAGCCGCACCCCCCGCTCGACGCACCACGCGGCGGCGGTGGCGTCGAGGTACGGGGGCTTCTGCCAGAAGTCCGGGTCCCCCCAGTGGCGGTCCAGGTAGTCGGTGCGAACGAGGAGCCGGAGCCCGCGCAGGTCCTCGCCGCCCATGACGGCGTCGAGGTCGGCGGCGGTGATCGGCTCGCGGAGGCCCTTGTGGGTCAGGTCGGCCACCACGGCCGGGCCCAGGAAGATCGCCGGGTCGAGTTCGGCCACGCCGGGCGCGCCGGGGAAGAAGTGGCTCGGCGCGTCCACGTGGGTCGCGTTGTGGGGGTTCATCACGAACTGGCTGAACGTGCGGCCCTGGCCTGCGGGGTCGGTGTCCGGGGTCAGGATCCGGCGCAGGTCGAAGCGCGCGTACCAGGCCGCTCCGTACGCCGGCATGCCGGCGCGAAAGCCGTGGGTGAGGTCGACGATTCGCACGGCCGGTGAGGGCGTCTGCCCCGCGCCCCCTTTCGCGCTGTGGTGCTGCCATCGTATGAAGGGACCCCGGCCCTGGCCCGCGCATAGAAGTGGCCCACGGGAGGTGCGCCGCGGTGGAGATCGGGCCGATGGCCCTGCACGAATGGCCGTGGCTCCTCGCCCGGTCGGTGGCCACGGGCTGGGAGCAGCTCATCCCGGCGCAGCGGGCGGCCACCACGCCGGCCTTGTTCGCCGCGCGGGTGGAGCACATGCTGCGCCTGGCGCTCGGCTTGCCGGGAGGTACCGCCCTCGTGGCGCGGGAGCGGGGGGAACCCATCGGGTACACCGTCGTGGCCGTGGCGCCGGACGAGCTCACCGGCATGCCCTGCGGCCACCTCGTCGACATCTGGGTCGAGCCCGGGCGGCGCGGCAAGGGGATCGGCCACCGGCTCACGGCCGCCGGGGAGGCGCACTGCCGCGCGCTCGGCCTTCCCCTGGTCCGCCGGGTGGTGGCGGCGCACAACCGAACCTCGCTCGCGCACGCCCTCGCCGACGGCTGCCAGGTCGAGCGGCTCACCCTCGTGAAGGTGCTCTGACGCCCCGGGGCGGAGGTGAGGGCCTTGTCCGCAAGCGTCGTCATGCCCGCCGGCGGCACGGTGCTCCAGTGGCTCAAGCGGCCCGGCGACTGGGTGGCGCCCGGGGAAGCCGTCGTCACCGTCGCGGTGGGCGGAGCCGCCCACGCCCTCCCCGCGCCGGCCGGCGGCGTGCTGGCGGCCGCGCTGGTGCGGCCGGGGAGCGCGGTCGCCCCCGGCGAGGACCTCGCCTACATATCGCCGGCCGTGGCCGGACCGGGGGGCCAGCGGCTCCTGCCGTGGGACCACCTGCGCCTGCGAATCGCCCACCACATGCAGTACAGTTCGAACGCGGCAGCCCACGTGACGACCGGGGTCGAGGTGGACGTCTCCCGCCTCCAGTCGCTGCGGCGGGCGCTCCGGGAACGGGGGATGCCGATCGGGCTGACTCCGTTCCTCGTGCGCGCCGCCGCCGAAGCCCTCCTCGACTGGCCGTGCCTCAACGGGCAGGTCACGCCGCTCGGCCTCGTGCTCCCGGACCGCGTCAACATCTGCGTCCCGGTCGACGTGCCGGGAGGAGTCGACCTGATCGTGCTCCGGGACGCCCCGTACAAGACCGTGTCCCACCTCGCCGCCGAACTCCGTTACCTGAGCGCCCTCGCCCGCGCCGGATACGGCGGCCCTCACATCAGCGAGGGGGGCACCTTCACCGTGACCAACCCCGGCAGCCTGGGGTCCGTCTGGGGGACGGCCGTCATCAACCAGCCCAACTGCGCCATCCTGGCGTGCCAGGCGGTCGTCGACCGGCCGGTGGCCCTTCCGGGCGGGCGGATCGAGGTCCGGCCGGTCATGAACCTGAGTCTCTCCTTCGACCACCGGGCCCTGGACGGCGTGGTCACCCTGGGGTTTCTCAACCGGGTCAGGGAAGTCGTGGAGGCGGCGAACGTCCCGGTCTGAGCCCGTCGTCGGGAAGAAACCGCCCCCCGCACCGGGCCGCTGCCCTCGCGCGGCCCGGCCGGGGGGACACTGTTCACGGTTCGTTGTGGCGCTTTCCTCGTGCCGGCGCGCCCGTCCCGGCAGGGAACCGGGCGGGGGACTCCGAAACTTGCATTAGATGGTAACAAGGCGGGGACGCAGCGCATGCGACAGCCAACCCGGATCGTCCGCCCCTACGGCACCTGGGACAGCCCCGTCAGCCCGGCCCGGCTCGCCCAGGGAATCCGGCTGAGCGACGTGCAGTGGGATACCGACGGCAGGACGCTGGTCTGGCTCGAGGGCCGCTCGGCCCAGGGGGTGCTGGTGGCGGCGGGCCAGGACGGCGAGGCCCCCCGGGACCTGGCGGCCGGATTCTCCGTGCGGGCCCGGGTCGGGTACGGCGGCGGGGATTTCACCGTGGCCCACGGCACCGCCTACTTCGTCGCCGACGGCCGCCTCTGGCGGCAACCGCTGCGGGGCGGCCCCGTCGTCCCCGTCACCCCGGCCTTCGGCCAGCCGGCCGCGCCGGCGGTCTCCCCGGACGGGCAGTGGATCGTGTACGTGCACTCGTACGAGCGCCAGGACTGCCTGGCGATCACGCACGCCGGAGGCGACGGCTGGCCCCAGCGCCTCGTGTGGGGCGACGACTTCTACATGCAGCCCCGCTGGCACCCGGATGGGCGGCGGATCGCCTTCATCGCCTGGAATCACCCGCAGATGCCGTGGGACGGGACGGAGCTGCGCCTGGCCACGCTGGAGGTGGGCGGTGGCCGGCCGCCCGCCGTTACCGGCGTTCGCACCCTGGCAGGCGGCACCGGGGTGTCGATCTTCCAGCCCGAGTTCTCCCCGGACGGCCGCTACCTGGCCTACGTCTCCGACGAGTCCGGCTGGCCGAACCTGCACCTGTACGACCTGGAGGCGGGCACCCACCGCGCGCGGGTCACGGAGCCGGCCGACCACGGCCGGCCGGCCTGGGTGCAGGGGCTGCGGACGCACGGCTTCAGCCCCGACGGCCGCTACATCTACTACATCCGCTCTTCCCAGGGATTCAGCTCGCTGTGGCGGTACGACCTGTCCGAAGGCCGGGCGGAACCGGTCGCCCCTCCGCCGGACGAGTACACGGTCCTTTCCCAGATCGCCGTCGCGCCCGGCACCGGGGAGATCGCCCTGATCGCCTCGTCCCCGGTCGCCCCGCCCCGTGTCGTCGTCCACCGGCCGGGGCAGGGTACCCGGGTGCTTCGCCGCAGCGCGCCCGAGGACATCCCGCCGGAGGCGCTCGCCCGTCCCTGGGCCGTCTCCTGGCCCACGGCGGGCGGCCAGGAGGCTCACGGCCTCCTGTACGAGCCCACGAACCCGCGCTTTGAGTCGCCGGGGCGGCCGCCGGGCATCCTCCGCATCCACGGCGGCCCCACATCCCAGTCCCTGCCGGGCTTCTCGCCGGACGCGCAGTTCTTCGCGACCCGGGGCTACGTGGTCCTCGAGGTGAACTACCGCGGCAGCACCGGCTACGGGCGGGCCTACATGGAGGCGCTGCGGGGAAACTGGGGCGTGGTGGACGTGGAGGATGCGGTCAGCGCCGCCCGGTTCCTCGGGGAGGCGGGCATCGCGGACCCGGACCGGCTGGTGATCATGGGTGGAAGCGCCGGCGGTTACACGGTCCTCCGGGCGCTGACCACTCATCCCGGCACGTTCCGGGCAGGGATCTCCCTGTACGGCGTCTCCAACCTGTTCACGCTGGCCGCCGAGACCCACAAGTTCGAGGAGCGCTATCTGGACTCGATCGTGGGGCCGCTGCCGGAGGCCGCGCACCTGTACCGCGAGCGGTCCCCCCTCTTCGCCGCCGACCGCATCACGGACCCGCTGGCCCTGTTCCAGGGTGCCGACGACGAGGTCGTTCCCCGAAACCAGTCGGATGCGATCGCCGAGTCCCTGCGGCGCCGCGGGGTGCCGCACGAGTACCACGTGTACGAGGGCGAGGGGCACGGCTGGCGCAAGGCGGAGACCGTGGAGGCGTTCTACCGCGCCGTGGAGGCGTTCCTCCGCCAGCACGTGCTCTACGCCTGAAGGAACCGCTCCGGGAGGCCCGCATGCGTCGCTGGAAAGGTTACGCCCTCGTCCTGCTCGCCGCGGTGCTCTGGGGGTCGCTGGGCATCGTGGGGCGCCGGCTGTACGCCGGCGGGCTTTCCCCCGAGGTCGCCGTCACCTACCGCTCCCTCGGGACCGCGGTCTTTCTGGGCGCCTACCTGGGCTTGGTCCGTCCTGCTCTCCTGGCGGTCCGCTCCCGGGACCTGCCCTTCCTGGCGCTGTACGGTCTGGTGAGCGTCGGCCTTTACAACCTCCTGTACTTCACGGCGATCCGGCTGATCCCGGTCGCCACGGCGGCGGTGCTGCTCTACACGGCCCCGCTGTTCGTCGCGATCCTCGGCCGGGTCCTGTTCGACGAACCGCTGACCCCGGCCAAGTGGGTCCTCCTCCTCGTCACCCTGGTGGGCACCGCCCTGGCCGCCGGCGCGTACGACCTCACGCAGGTGCGCCTCAACGCCACCGGGCTCCTGGCCGGGCTCGGGGCGGGCTTCACGTACGGCCTCTACAGCATCTTCGGTAAGTACGGCCTCGGGCGGTACAGCCCCTGGACCCTGGTCCTCTACACCCAGATCGCGGGCACGGCGGTGGTCGCCCCGCTGGCCGGGGCCGCCGCGCTCGCCGCGCCCCTGCGCCGCCCCGACCTGTGGCCGGCCCTCGCCTACATGATCCTGGGCCCGACGCTGTTCGCCTACGCCGCATACCTCGGCGGACTGCGGGAGATCGAGTCCAGTCACGCAAGCATCACGGCGACGGTCGAACCCGTGGTCGCCGCCATCCTGGGCGCCGCCGTCCTCGGGGAGGTCCTGGCGTGGCCGCAGGTCCTCGGGATCGCCCTGGTCCTCGGCGGGGTCGCGCTGCTGCAGGTCCGGACCTCCGGCGGGCCGCCTCCCGGGACTCCCTCCGCCGTCCGCCGCGCCGCCGGATCGCCCCTGTGAGCACCGGCGCGCCGCCCTGAGCGCTCGCGCCCCCCGGGTCGCGGCACGCCGTGGCAGCCGCCCCGGCCCGGACGTACGTTGGCCCCGGGGGTGATCCCGGTGTTCGAGATCCGGCAGCAGCTCAGCCCCGAGCTCCTGATCATCCTGGTGCTGGTCCTGCTCCTCCTGCCGGCCATCCGCTGAAGCACGTTGCCCTCCCCGCCCACCGGCCGCCGGCCGGTGGGCGGTGCGCGCCCGGCGCGCCGCCCAGGCAGGGAGCGGCTGGCTCATGTCCCTGGCCGGGGCGGGAACCGGTTACCTCGCCGGACACGTGCTGCCGCAGCTGGTCACCTTCCTGGCGCTGACCAGCGTGATGCTCGGCTGCCTGGCGCTGTGCGACACCCTGCGGCTCCTGGCCGGCATCGCCCGGGCCGCCGACGCGCGTGGCGCGCAAGGGCCGTGATCGAGTCAGGCAGGACCGTGCGGCCCGCGGGGCGGCAGCGCCGGGAGTGCGAACCAGAAGCGGGCGCCTCCCCCGGGGGCCGGCTCAACCCCCACCCGGCCCCCGTGCGCTTCCACGATGGACTTCACGATCGAGAGCCCCAGGCCGGCGCCGCCCTTGCGCCCGTCCGGTCCCGGCGCCTGGTAGAACCGCTGCCAGATCCGGTCCCGCTCCTCCGGCGGCACCCCGGGGCCGCGGTCGGTGACGCGGATGCGGACCTCGCCCCCGTCAAGAACCCGGTCGATGCGCACGGGCTCTCCCGGGGGCGAGTGGCGTACCGCGTTCTCCACCAGGTTGTGCAAGACCTGGTCCAGCCGCTCGGGGTCGGCGTAGATCCAGGGACCCGGGACCGGAGGCGGCTCGAGCACCAGCACGGTGCCCGACTGCGCGAGCACCGGCCCTGCCCGGTCGGCGAACGCCCTTAGCCAGTCGTCGACGGCCACGGGCTGCATGCGCAGCTCCAGCTGCCCGGCCTCCAGGCGGGCCAGGTCGAAGAGGTCCTGGATCAGCCGTGAGAGGCGCGCCGACTCGGCAGCGATGATGCCATAGTAGCGCTCCCGCTCGGCCGGGGGCACCACGCCGTCCCGCAGTGCCTCGGCGAAGCCGCGCACGGAGGTGACCGGCGTCCGCAGTTCGTGCGAGATGCTCGCGATGAGGTCGCGGCGGAGAGCCTCCGAGCGGCGCAGGCCCTCTACCAGGTTCTGCACGCGCTCGGCCATGTGGTTGAAGGAACGGGCCAGGTCGGCCAGCTCGTCCGCACCCTCCTCGGGGACGCGCCGCGTCAGATCGCCCTCGGCGGCCGCGCGGGCGGCCTCGGTGACGGCGGTCAGGCGGCGGACGATCATCCGGCTCATCAGGGAGGCGAGCACCGCCGCCGCCACGAGCCCGGCCACCGTCCACGCCGCCACCAGGCGTTCCGTCTGGCGCAGGGCCGGCTCGAGGGGTTCGACCGCCTGGAAGAGGACGATCGCTCCCACAGGGGGGCCGCCGGGCAGAGCGAGCGGGGCTGCCCCGGCAACCACGCCCAGCCGGCCGGAGAGGACGGCGCCCACCCCGTGCCCCTCGCCGAGCGCCCGGCGCACGAGCTGCGCTTCGGGTCCCACCAGGGTGGCGCCTTCGAGGGCCTGCGCGGGGGGATAGTCGGAGACGACCCGGACCACGCGCAGGTTCGAATCGACCAGGATCGCGTCGGCGCCCAGGACCCCTGCCGTGAACTGCAGGACGGCGGTGCGCGGCACCCTGAGCAGCCGCCGGCCGGCGTCCTGGGCCCGCACGGCGAGCTGGTCGGCCGTCGACCGCAGGAGCTGGGCGCGCACCAGGCGCGGCACGGCGAGGGTCAGCGCCCCGCCCACCAGCGCGACCGCCAGGAGGTAGGTGAGGAGGAGCCGGGTGCTGATGCGCATGATCGCTCGCTGCCGCGCCCCCCGTCAGGCGTCGGGATCGGGTTCGAATCGGTAGCCGATGCCCCACACCGTGCGGATGTACCGGGGGTTGTCGGGCTCCGGCTCGATCTTCTTGCGCAGCCGCTGCACGTGCACGTCGACGGTCCGGTAGTCCCCGTAGAAGGAATAGTCCCAGACCCGCTCGAGGAGCTGCTGCCGGGTGAACACCCGGTTCGGGTTCTGGGCCAGGGTGGCCAGGAGGTCGAACTCCTTGGGCGGGCAGTCGACCGGCTTCCCGCGGACCGTCAGGGTCCGGGCGGCGAGGTCCAGGACGAAGTCCGGGAACTCGAGCCGCTCCCGGCGTCCGGGGCGCTCGGTCCGGCGGACACGGCGCAGCACCGCCTTCACCCGGGCCACCAGCTCGCGGGGGCTGAAGGGTTTGGTGACGTAGTCGTCGGCCCCCAGCTCCAGCCCGAGGACCCGGTCGACCTCGTCCGTCCGCGCGGTGAGGAGGATGGTCGGGACGTCCCGTTCCACCAGCGCCCGGGCGACCTCCAGGCCCGGCGTACCGGGCAGCATGAGGTCCAGGATCACCAGGTCGGGCCGGGCCCGGCGCACCGCGTCGAGCGCCTCGTCGCCGCTGCCGGCTTCCGTGACCGTGAACCCCTCCTGCTCGAGGTAGAGGCGGCAGAGCTCTCGGATATGCCGCTCGTCGTCGACCACCAGGATGCGCGTGCTCATGCCCCGGCCCCCCTCTGCCCCGGCGGGCGTGTGCCGTGCGGGCAGCCGGCGATGAGCTTCTGCGCGCGCCGGCGCCAGTCCTGCCATCCGGGCCCCGCAGGGGCAGAGCGGTCAGACCGGGACGGGTCTCCGATCGGGCGTCACTCCGAACGCAGCGCGGCGATCGGGTCGAGGCGGGCCGCCTGGTAGGCCGGGTATACGCCGAAGAACAGGCCGACGAGGATCGAGAAGGTGAGGCCGGCCGTGGCTGCCATCAGGTTCACCTGGGCAGGCCAGCCCGCCATCCGGGCGATCCCCGCGTTCACCAGGGCACCGGTCCCGAGACCGATCACCCCGCCCACCGCGCTCAGCAGGACCGCCTCGGCCAGAAACTGGATCAGGATGTCGCGCTGGCGCGCCCCCACCGCCTTCCGGATGCCGATCTCCCGTGTACGCTCGGAGACGGACACCAGCATGATGTTCATGATCCCGATCCCGCCGACCACCAGGGAGATCCCGGCGATGGCCCCGAGCATCAGGGTCAGGGTGGCCGTGGTCTGCTCGATGGTCTGCACGATCTGGTCCTGGCTGAACACCCGGACCGGGTCGAGGCCGTCGGTGCGCGGGTGGCGCAGGCGGAGGATCCGCAGCACGTGGTCGGTGGCGATCGAGGCCAACTCGGGCGAGCGGGCCTGCAGGTACAGCGAGCTGACCTGGGTGCCCAGGAGCGTCCGGGCCGTCGTGATCGGGATGTAGAGGTAGTTGTCGGAGCTTTGCCCGAAGGCGGCTCCCTTGGGCTCCAGGACCCCCACGAGCGTGAAGGGCTGGCCCTGGATCCACACGGTCTCGCCGGGACGCGGCGGTGGACCGTCTCCGACGAGGTCCTCGAACGCCGTGGCCCCGGCCACCGCCACCCGGCGGCGGCCCTCGACGTCGTCCGCGGTGAGAAACCGCCCCTGCGACACCTTCAGGTCGCGGACGCGGTCGAGCCCGGCGGTGACCGCCTGCACCCGCACGTCCGCCGAGGTCGTCCCCCACTTGACGCGCAGCTGCCCTTCGATCACGGGGATGGCCATGGTGATGGTGTCCACGCGGCGCGCCAGGTCGGCCGCGTCGGCCTCGGTGAGCACCGTGCCCCGGAGCGGGCTGACGATGATCAGGTTCGACCCCAGGCTCTGCATCCGCTGCGCCACCTGGTAGGTCGCCCCCTGGCCGATGCTGACCAGGGCCGTCACGGCGGCGACCCCGATCACGACCCCCAGGACGGTGAGGGCCGAGCGCAGCTTGTTGCTGGCGATGCCCTTCCAGGCGACGCCCAGCAGCTCACCGCTCACCCCGTCCACCCCCCTGGCCCGCGTCTGCCGCCCTTTCCGGGCCCGGACTCGCCGCCCTCCCGGCCCCGGCCTGCTTCGGCTGCTCGACGATCTCCTCCCGCACCAGCCGCCCGTCCCGCATGTGGACGATGCGCTGGCAGTGCAGTGCCACGTCCGGGTCGTGGGTGACGATCACCACCGTCTGCCCCGCCCGGTGCAGTTCCTGGAACAGGGCCAGGACCTCCTCCCCGGACGCCGAGTCGAGCGCGCCGGTGGGTTCGTCGGCCAGGAGCAGACGGGGTCCCGCCGCCAGCGCCCGGGCGATCGCCACCCGTTGCTGCTGCCCCCCCGAGAGCTGCGTGGGCAGGTGGTGCAGCCGGTCGCCGAGCCCGACCGCCTCCAGCGCCTCCTTGGCTCTCCTCCTCCGCTCGGCGGAGGGCACGCGCCGGTACAGGAGCGGGAGTTCCACGTTCTCCAGGGCCGTCAGGCGCGGTAGCAGGTTGAACTGCTGGAAGACGAAGCCCACCAGCCGGTTGCGGATGCGCGCCAGCTCGTCGTCCGTCCGGCGGGCAACCACCTCGCCCGCCAGGACGTACTCCCCCTCGGTGGGACGGTCCAGGCAGCCCAGGATGTGCATGAGCGTGGACTTGCCCGAACCGGAGGGACCCATGATCGCCACCATCTCGCCGCCGGCCACGTCCAGATCGATGCCGGCCAGGGCCTCCACGTCGCCGGCCCCGGTCCGGTACACCTTCCGGAGCCCCCTCACGGCGATCACCGGTTGCCGCCTCCCTGCGGGGCCTGCCGGTCGTGGGGTTGCCCGCCCGCCGGGCGCTGGCCCCCACCCGGGCCGAACGGCAGCCCGAACCCTCCGGTACCGGGCGGCCGGAACCCCGCGCCCTGCGTGCCGGATCCTGCCGGTCTCCGGGCGACGACGACCGTGTCGCCCTCCGCCAGCCCCTCCAGCACCTCCACCACCTGCTCGTTCTCCAGGCCGGTGCGGATGGGACGGCGCACCACCTGGTCTCCCTCCGGGACCTGGACGAAGGCCCTTCCACCCTGGCGCTCCACCGCCTCCGCCGGCACCACGAGGACGCCGTCCTTCGCGGCCACCCGCACGGAGGCCGAGGCGGTCATGCCCGGCCGGATGTCCGGCTGTCCCGGGACGGTGATGGTGACGGCGAAGATGGTGACCCCGTTCTGGACCGTTCCCTCCCCGGCGATCTTCTCGACCCGCCCCGTCAGGGTCCGCCCCGGCAGGGCGTTGACGACCACGGAGGCCGGCTGCCCCGGCCGGAGCCGGGGAACGTCGAGTTCGTCCACCTGCAGGGTCAGGGTGAGGACGCTGGTGTCGACGATCGTCGCCAGGACGCGGGCTCCGTTCTGGCCCGTCCCGACGGTGTCGCCGACCGCCACGTCGCGCGCGGTGACCACTCCGTCGATGGGGGCAACGATCTTGAGCTTGGCGAGATTCTGCTCGCGCTGGGCGAGGGTCTCACGGGCCTGCTCGACGGCGATCTGCTCCGCGCGCACCTCCTGCGGAAGCGTGGGGTTTTCGAGGCGCATCACGACCTGCCCGGCAGTGACCCTCCGGCCCTCGCTCACGAGCACCTCCCGGACCACGCCGGCCGCACGGGCGGTCACCACCTGTTCCTGTCCCCAGACGGTCTGCCCGGAAAACGACATGCTGCCCTGGGGAACCTCCACGGTGAGCTGCCCGGCATAGCCCGCCCCCAGGACGCCGGTCTCGTCGAGGGCGACGTCCACGTCATAGCTCTCCACACCGCCCGAGCGCGCCGGTTCGGAGGCGACGGCAACCACGGTACCGGTGAGTTCCCCGTCGAAGGCATCCAGCCGCACCCGCGCCGCCTGGCCCGTGTGGAAGAACGGCAGGGCCACACGGTTCACGCGCGCGCGGAACAGGAGCTGCTCCCCGGAGGCCACCCACGCGACGGGCTGGCCTGCGCTCACCCGGTCCCCCCGCTTGACCTCCAGCCGGGAGAGGCGGCCGGATACCGGCGCCCGCACGGTGAGCGCCTCGGACAGGTCCAGCGGGCTCCCTTCCGGGATGCCCAGGCGCTGATAGAGACGGTTCTCCGCCGCGGCCAGGCTCAGGCGGGCCTGCTCGACCTGCGCCACCAGGTCATCGTTGCGCAGTTCGATGAGGGTCTGGCCCTTCCGCACGGTGTCTCCTTCCACGAAGTTCACGGCGACGACGGTACCCGAAACCTCGGCGGTGATGTTCGCGCGCTGGCCCGCCTCCAGGGTCCCGGTCCCGGACACCGTCAGCTCGATGGAGCCCCGGCGCACCGGGACGGTCACCAACCCGGCAGGCGCCGCCGTGCGGGAGGCCCGGTTCGCGAGTTGCCAGCCCAGCAGCGCGATGACGGCGACCGACGGGAGCGCCACATACGCGAACTGGCGAACCCGGCGAGAAGACACCCGTGCGCCCATCGGTACCATCGGCCCCAACAACTCCTCTCTCGGGTCCATCATGTCAAGTGTACCGTGCCAAGGCCTCATGGCGGGTCCCCGCCGCGGCGCCGGGCTACCGCAGGAACCGCGCGGTAGGGGGCGGCACCGGCCGCCCCTGCCGCAACCCTGCCGTTCCGTCGGTGCCGTTCCGTCGGTCCGGGACGAAAGGCCGCGCTATGCGCTGGTCCCGCTGCCCCCGGCCCTGCTCCGGGCCTGCTGCAGAAGGACCTGCATGAACTCCCTCTGCCGCTGCAGCACCGTTTGCTGGGCCTTGAGCACGTTCAGCCTCGCCTGGAGGAATTCCTTCTTCGCCGAGTCCGTTTCCCCGGCAAGCTCCTTCTCGGCTTCTGCCACGGCCCCGGTGAGGCGCTCGATTCCCCGGTCGATCCGCTCCACCGCGTTCTCCAGCCGCTGTACCCACTTCGCGGGGTCCTGCTCCAGCGCCTGCTGCCACCCGTCCCAGCCGCGCGGCGGATAGAGCAGTGCGCCTCCCTTCCAGTGCCTGGCCGCCGGCCCGTGCCATCCCCACCGGGGGGCGCTCCGCGGCTCCCCGGCGCTGCCGGAGCCGTCCCTGCTCGCCGCCAGAGCCGTACCCGCCACGGCGACCGTCGCCAGCATCCCCACCGCTGCGACCCATTTCCAACCGGTGCGTGCCAAGGCTCGCTCTCCCTCCCCACGGTTCTGGTCGCTCCGTCATTCATCTTGGCCGCTCCGGTTGGCCGGACTGTGACCGGAGTGTGAACAACTTGTGAACACAGCGACACCGCGTGGTGGCCCTCGGCGTAGCCAGCCGCGGATCGGTTGCCCACGATCTGTGCCCACGACGTTCCCGCCCCGGCCTGCACGAAGGGGTACGGGCCTCGATGGGCGGCGGGCACCGGACAGCGGTTCCGGTGCCCGCCGGGCGTTGGCCGTCGGAGGTGTTTTCGCGCACGGATGAGCTGTCGGGGGGCCTGGACGGGGCGGCCGCCCCGCACGTGGTCGAGGTGCCGTGACCGGCCAGGACCGGCCCGGAAGGCTGTTCGTGCCTCTTGTCTCATGGTACAATAGGGGCCGGCGGTGGAACGCTCGCGCAGGCTCCCCGAAAGGAGAGACCATGCTTGTATTTGATTCAAGAGGCCTTCCGTACCGGTAAGTCGCTACTGCAGGGGCTCACGGTCACCTTCCGGGAGATGGTCTTCGAGCAGCCCATCACCGTTCAGTATCCCTGGCAGAAGCCCGAGGTGCCCGACTGGTTCCGGGGCATTCCCGTTCTGAAGACGAACCTCCTGACCGGGGAGTACCGGTGCACCGCGTGCATGCAGTGCGTGGAGGCCTGCCCCGTCGACGTCATCCATATTGAGTGGCACACGAACAAGGAGACCAAGAAGAAGGAGCTCGACCGGTTCGCCATCGACATGAGCCGGTGCATGCTCTGCAACCTCTGCGTGGAGGCGTGCCCGTTCGACTCGCTCGTCATGGCGAGCGACTACGAGCTGTGCAAGACGAACCCGGAAAACCTCGTCTTCGAGATGGAGGATCTCCTGAAGATCGGCCTCAAGTACTCCCGGCCGATCATGGAGCCGCACGGCCGGGGCGTGAAGGGTCCGCCCACGTGGGTCTTCGCCACCCAGACCGGGGCCACGGAGAAGGACATCCAGGACCCGGAGGGCTACCTGGGTCGCGCGCCCCTCGGCCCCAAGCAGTTCCAGGAGAAGTACGGGGCGCAGCTGGAGGCGGCGGCCGCGACGCACACCGCGGCGGACGACTAGCCGTCCCTCCTCCGAAGGGCAACGGCGCACGGGGATTTCCGGGATGCCCGGTGGCGCAGCCGGCCGGCCACGCCACCGGGCCCGCTGTCTTTCGGAGGTGGGCGCATGGCGCTCTTCGACGCGATCGCCGGAAGCTACGACGACTGGTACCGGACTCCGCTCGGCGCGTACGCCGACCGGGTCGAGAAGGAGATCGTGCTCGACCTGGCCGCGCCGTCCTCCGGCGAGACCGCCGTCGACCTGGGCTGCGGGACCGGCCAGTACGCCCTGGCGCTGGCGGCGCGGGGTCTCCGCGTCACCGGGGTGGACATCTCCGCCCGGATGCTCGACCGCGCCCGGGCCAGGGCCGAAGAGACGGGCCTCGCGGTCCGGTGGGTCGAGGCGGACGTGCGGGAGGTGCCCCTGCCCTCCGCCGCGTTCGACCTCGCCACGATGGTGACGGTGCTCGAGTTCGTGCCGGAGCCCGAGCGGGCGGTGGCAGAGGCCCTGCGCCTTCTCCGGCCCGGCGGCCGGCTGGTGGCGGCGGTCCTGGGCGAGGGGTCAGGCTGGGCGAGGCTCTACCGGGAGGAGGCCGAGCGCGCCCCCGACTCCGTCTTCGCCCACGCCCGCTTCTTCACGGCGGACGGCCTGGCCCGCCTCCTGGGCATCGCCCCGTCCGAGGTCCGGAAGGGGCTCTTCCTCGACCCCGCCGAGGCCGCCGGCGCGCCGCCGGAGGCCTGGCCGCGGCTCGATGCCGCCGCCCGGGCGCGGGGCGCGGCGCCGGGCTTCCTCGCGGCCCTGCGGCGAAAGGAGTGATGAGCGTGCTGTCCTGCCAGGTCTCCCTGTATCCCCTGGGCACGGCCGGCTACGACGGCGTGATCCGGGAGGCGGTCCGCGCCCTTGACGACCCGCGCGTGCGCGTGACCGTCGGCGAGATGAGTTCGGTCCTGGTGGGGGAGGACGACGCGGTGTGGCAGGCCCTGCGGCGGCTGTTCGAAGCGGCCGCCGCAGGGCCCGTGGTCATGGTCGCCACCCTCTCGAACGAGTGCGGGTGCCGGCCCGGCTGAGGGCCCCTCGCGCGCAGCGCACTTCCCGGGCGTGGCGGCGGTCGGACGGGTTGGGGGTCAGGGTGACATCTCCCTCGCCGCCAGCCGGACGGACTCATCGCCAACCCGAAGGGTCGCCGCACCCTGCAGGCACTGGAGGAGGACCGCCGACCCCGGGTGGCGGTGGGCCGGAAGCGACTGGCGCGGAGCGAAGGTTCCGCCAGCACGACCGGCGAGTGCCTCATGCCTGCGTCCCCTTCCAGAACGTGATGCGCCAGTCGCCCTCCGGGGTCTGTTCGGCGTGGTGCTGAAAGCCCATCTGCTCCATGACCCGGTAGAGCGGGAACGGTTCGAAGGTGTTGAGAAGGACGAACACCTGACCGGGCTGCAGGTTCTGCACCGCCGCCATGATGTCGCCGAAAGGCTCACGCCCCTGGGCATGGTAGTGGCGCACGTCCAGCACCACCTGGGGGCCTGCGGGCGGCTTCGCCATGACGTTCCCCTCCTGGTTCCGTCCGGGGCACCTCCCCGTCGGGATCGGGAAGCATTCTCCCCTCAGTGTAGCGGCCCCTGCCCGACCCGGTCGTGACGCGGGTCACCGATCGGGATGCAGGCGAAAAGGTCCGCCCCGCTGCCCACAGGCAGCGGGGCGGACGCCGCTCGGTGCGGCTCCGGGCCGGGCGGCCCCCAGCTACTTGGGGTACGTCAGGGTCACCGTGAAGTCGGCGTTCCCGGACCGGGCGACCGCCAGCACGGTGTACCGGCTGGGCCTGGCGAGGAGCGAGACCGTGGCCGGGTTGAGCCCGGAGCCGGCGCTATACGCGACGACCTGGCCGGAGGCGTCCAGGACGTACAGGTCGAGCGCCGCCCTCCCCGTCCAGCCCAGGCTCACGTTCAGGGCGCCGGTGCGGCCGGCCGTCACGTCGAACCGGGCGGTGCGCTGCCCGCCGGCCCCCAGGCGGCCGGAGCGGACCTCCTGCGCCAACCCCTTGCCCGCGGGGTGCATCACGGTGAGCACGTACGTGCCCCGCGGCGCCTGCGGCTGGATCACCGCCGAGTACGTCCCCGCGGCCTTGGCCTCGAAGCGGACGCCCCGGGCCAGGTCGGCGGAGGTCCCGCCGCCCACGGTCGCGCCATCCGGCCCGAGCACGACCACCGACATCCCGGCGCCGTCGGTCTTGCCCTGCAGCGTGACCGGGCCCGGCGCCGGGGCCTCGAACCACACACGGAGGGGGCCGACCCACGGGTTCAGGCTGCCCGTGAAGGTCTCGGCGACGGTGCCGGGGACGGGCCCGGGCTCCTGCCCGCCGCCGTTGCGGACGACGACGGAGACAGGCTCGGTCTCGGCGCGGTTGCCCGCCTTGTCGGTGGCCCGGGCGGCGATGCGGTGCTCGCCGTCGGCAACGGCGGTGCTGTCCCACTGGACCCGGTACGGCGCCGCGGTGGCGGTGCCCACCGGCTTGCCGTCGACCAGGAACTCCACGCGCTCCACCCCGGTCCCGTCATCCTCCGCCTCCGCCGCCAGGGTGACCGTGCCGCTCAGCGTCTCCCCCGCCGCCGGAGCGGTCAGGCGCACGTCGGGCGGGACCCTGTCGGCCGGAGGCTCGCCGGGCGGCGGGTTCTCTCCGCCGGCGGCCACGTCGCCCGAGACCACCAGCGCGTAGCGCTGCGGCCCCTGCGGGACGTTGTAGCCCCGCACGGTGACCGTGTAGGTACCCTCCTGGGGCTGGTCGATCCACACGTTCTCGACGTTGTTGACCCGGTCCGGACCGTCCTGGCCGAGCATGTGGTTCCCGAGGATCACCTTGCCGTCCGGACCCCGGACCTCGAGGTCCAGGTCATTGACCAGCGCCTTCTGCGCGGCCGGGCTGGCGGGGTAGTCGCTCCAGACCAGGGTGGCCCGGAAGGCCTGACCCGGCTTCACCGTGTAGGTGTACGTCTTGGCGTCCCCCGTGGACAGCGCCGTGGACTCGTTGTCGAACAGCATCGGCCGGCCGAGGGTGGCGTCGAGGTCGATGCGGCCCCAGCCGTAGTCCCGGTGGTCGCCCTGGATCGGACGCGCGCCGTTGATGAGGGCCGCCTTGAGGAGCGACGCCTGCGGCGTCACGCCGAGGTCCTTCTCGAAGTGCTGCCGAACCAGGGCCGTCACGCCGGCGCTCAGGGGCGTGGCCATGGAGGTGCCGCCCATGAACGCGTACCGGCTGTCGTAGCCCTGCCAGAAGTTCTGGTCCGGCGCCTTGCTCGACCTCGCCGACAGCACCCAGGTCCCCGGGGCGACGAGGTCGGGCTTCACGCGCCCGTCGTCGGTGGGGCCGCGGCTGGAGAAGAGGGCGACCTCGTCGACGTTGTCCCCGTACTTCCCCTTGTCCGGGCGGTTGTTCTCCGAGGCGCCGATGGTGATGGCGTTCTTGGCCGTGCCGGGGGAACTGACGGTGCCGTAGTTCGGCTTGCCGTCCCGGTCGTGATCGCCGTCGTTGCCGGCGGCGAACAGGATGGCCATGTCCCGGTGTTCCCACACGAAGCGGTCGACAGCCTGGGCCTGGGCGTCGTACACGTCGCCGCCGCTCTCGACCGGCACGCCCCACGAGTCGGAGTGGATCCGGGCACCGGCGCGGTAGGCCTGGTCGAAGAGGATCGTCAGGTCCTCCGGAATGCCACCCAGCCCGCCCTGGCCGTCCAGCACCGACTGGAAGACCAGCCGTGCGCCCGGTGCCATCCCCCGGACCCGGCCGTCCGAGGCGGCTCCCGTCCCGACGATCGAGCCGGCCACGTGGGTGCCGTGGCCGTGGGTGTCCGAGGCGTCCCCCTGCCGGCCGAGGGCGTAGAGGGCCTGTACCCGTCCGGCGAAGTCCGGGTGCATGTCATCCAGGTTGCCGGTGTCGAGGCCCGTGTCCGCCACGCCGACGACCTGGCCGGATCCGTCCAGCCCCTTCGGCCAGGCGGCGCTGCGCACGCGCAGCACGCCGGCCGCCTGGTCGTTCCAGAGCCGGTACGGCTGCACCCGCTCCACGTAGACGACGTCGCCCGAGCGGGCCCAGCTCATCGCCTGGGCAGCGTCGAGCCGGGCCACGACGAAGCGGCCACGCACCGCCACGGGCCGCACGCCGAGCGCCTGCAGGGCGCCGGCGGCGCGGTCCCCCGGTCCGAAGCTCAGCGCCCGCACGTAGAGCGGCCCGCGTGCCGTCCGGAGACCCGGGTCGACCTTGGCCTGCGGGGTGAAGTGCCCCACCGCCCGCACGTGGGGCAGCACCCGCACCGCCCGCGCCTGCGCCCCGTCCATCCGGACGAGGAACGCGAAGTCCGGCAGGTAGTCGCCGACCTCGGCGCCCAGCCGCCGCAGGGCGGCGACCCACTCCGGGCGGACGGGACCGTCGAACTTCACTACATAAAGAGATCGGCCCTGCTCCTGCAGCGACGGACTGAAGCCCTTCCAGAGCTGGACCGTGGCCGTCCGGAGGCGAAGCACCTCCGGGGCGGCGGCGCTTGTGTGTCCCGGCGCGCCGACGGGCCCCGCGACCGTGAGTCCGAGTGCCACGAGAGTGGCTACAGCAAGTTGCCGCAGTCTCTTCCGCATTCGGTGCCCCCCAACGCGACCTGCCCGCTCTTCATCTTCCTAGTTGATGTAAGTGCAGACAGCGAGTGTTAGATAGCACGATATTTCGGGGGGCTGTGGCATTCTCCTGCCCCGGCGCGGCCGGGAATCGCTGTTTGGCGAACTACCTCCTTCCAGATGGGTGTCCAGGGTCGGGGGTTTCGGTTTCGGCTTCGGCCCGTCGGCCTCCCCGCCCGCCGGCGGCCTTACCCTGCCGCCTGCGTTGTGCTAGCATGTGTGCTAGCATGGGCAAAGGGGGGCGGGGGCCTTGTTCGAGAACATCGGGTTCACGGAGCTTCTCCTGATCTTCGTCGTGGCCCTGGTCATCTTCGGGCCCCAGAAGCTTCCGAGCCTCGGGCGCAGCCTCGGCAGCGCCCTGCGCGAGTTCCGGAAGGCCGCGCGCGACATCACCGAGGAGATCAGCCGCGCCGCAAGCCTGGATGAACCGCCGGCGCCTCCGCGGGCCAGCCCCTCCCGGTCGCCGACCGAGGCGCCCCCGGCTGCAGCCGCGGCACCGGCCGCCGGGACGCCTGCCGCCGCCCCGGCCGGGGGCGGCGAGGAATCCCCGCCGGGCTCGGAGCGCAAGGAGACGGAGGCCCCCCGGGAGACCGTCTGAAGGCCTCTCAGGGGGTCTCCGTCACGTGGACCGCGAGGGCGCCGGAGCGCCGCAGGTCCACGGCGGCCTGCCGGGCGACGTCCGCCGCCGCCGTCCGGGCGACGAGGAGGGCGGTGTCCGCCGGCGCCTCGGGCTCCTCCGCGGCGGTCATGCCGGTCCAGTACGTGATCGCCCGCACGTCGGGGCCGGACTCCCCCCACGCCATGCGCATCGCGTCCCGGTCCTCGGGGCCGACCACGCGGACCTCCAGGTCTGCCCAGCCGTACGCCTCGGCGAGGTGGGCGGCGGCCAGCTCGGCGTCGCCCCGCCAGCGGAACTCGGCCAGCACCGTTTGCACGTGCATCCCCCGGGGCCGCCCGGAAGCGGGCCCCGGGGGTTTAGTGTGCCGCAGCCGGCGTCCTCCTTCACTCCCCTTCGACCAGGGGGAAGCGGGCCGTGAGCTCCCGGACCTCCGCGGCAACCTGCTGCAGCCGGGCCTCGTCGCCCCGGTGCTCGATCGCGGTCGCGATGAGCTCTGCGATGCGATCCATCTCGGCCTCGCGCATCCCCCGCGTGGTGACCGCCGGCGTCCCGATGCGGATCCCCGAGGTGACCATGGGCTTCTGTGGGTCCCGGGGCACCGCGTTCTTGTTCACCGTGATGCCCACACGGTCCAGGAGCTTCTCCACGTCCCGGCCGGTCAGGCCCATCGGGATCAGGTTCACCAGCATGAGGTGGTTGTCCGTGCCGCCGGTGACGAGGCGGAAGCCGCGGCGCAGGAGGCCGTCGGCCAGGGCCCTGGCGTTGCGGACGATCCGCTCGCTGTAGTCCCGGAACGAAGGCTCCAGGAGCTGCTTGAAGGCCACCGCCTTGGCGGCGATCACGTGCATGAGCGGCCCGCCCTGCGTCCCCGGGAACACCGCGCTGTCGATCGGCTTCGCCAGCTCCGCCTTGCAGAGGATCAGCCCGCCCCGGGGGCCCCGCAGCGTCTTGTGGGTGGTCGACGTGACCACGTGGGCGTGAGGCACCGGGTTGGGGTAGTGGCCCGTGGCCGACAGTCCGGCGAAGTGGGCCATGTCCACCATCAGGTAGGCGCCCACCTCGTCGGCGATCTCCCGGAACCGGGCGAAGTCGAGCACCCGCGGGTAGGCCGAGTATCCCGCCACGATCAGCCGGGGCCGGTGCGCCTTCGCCAGCCGCAGGACCTCGTCGTAGTCGACCCGCTCCGTCTCGGGGTTGAGCCCGTACGAGACGAAGCGGTACAGCTTGCCGGAGAAGTTCACGGGGGAGCCGTGGGTGAGGTGGCCGCCCTCCGCCAGGTTCATGCCCAGGACCGTGTCGCCGGGCTGCAGGAGGGCGTGATAGACGGCCATGTTCGCCTGGGCGCCGGAGTGGGGCTGGACGTTGGCGTGTTCGGCCCCGAAGACCCGCTTGATGCGCTCCCGGGCGATGTCCTCCACCACGTCGACGTTCTCGCAGCCGCCGTAGTAGCGCCGGCCGGGGTAACCCTCCGCGTACTTGTTGGTGAGCACCGAGCCCATCGCCTCGAGCACGGCCCGTGGCACGAAGTTCTCGGAGGCGATCAGCTCGATCTTCTCCCGCTGCCGCTGCTCTTCCCTTTGAATCGCCTCGTAGATCTCCGGGTCGAAGTCCTTGAGCGCCGTCATTCCGGTTCCCTCCTGCAGGTGCCTGAAAACGCGAGAGGCAGCGGGGGGTATCCCTCCACTGCCTCGCCCAGGCGAGCGGCCATCCCGACCCGCGCTCCCCGGTGGTGTCCCACCTTCCCTCGCCAGTCACGCGGGCCATGTGGAAGATACCCCCATTATCGGCGGCCGGCCCGGCGGCTGTCAACCGCGTCATCGCCGGCGCATGGCCAACCGCCGCGCCGCCCGTGCGGGCCGGTCGCCCGGAGGGCCGTGCGTCAGCGCCGCAGGTTCCAGGCGTCGGTCCCGTAGCGGGTCGTCACCAGCTCCTCCGTCAGCCGGCGCTCGGCGGGGGTGAGCTCACCCCGGACGAACTCCACGCCGAGCGCCTCCGTGAAGCCCTCCGGCAACGCCCGGGCGGCCTCGTCCCAGGTGACCTCCCGCCCCAGCAGTTCCCGCAGCCCGGCGGCACGGCTGCGGAGGTGGGCGACGGCCGCGGGGCGCTTCTCGGGGTCCACCCGCAGGAGCGTGAACAGCAGCTCGGCGTCGAGGTCCAGGAGCACGCTGCCGTGTTGCAAGATCGTCCCGTGCCGCCGCGTCTGGGCGCTGCCCACCACCTTGCGCCCGCCCACGACGAGCTCGTACGCCGACGGGGCGTCGAAGCACGCCGCCGACGCCTCGCCGCCGAGCCGGGGGTCCGGCTCGCCGCCGGCCAGCTCGGCCGGGGCGCCCAGGCGGCGGATGGCCGCCACGAGCCCCCCGGCCAGCGTCCGGTACGTCTCCAGGACGCTGCCCGGGAGCAGTTCCTCCCGGATGACGACGCTGTACGTCAGCTCGACGTGGTGGAAGATCGCCCGGCCGCCCGTCGGCCGGCGGACGTACCCGTAGCCGAGGCGCCGGCAGGCGTCGAGGTCCACCTCCGCCGCCATGCGCTGGAAGTACCCGATCGACACCGCCGCCGGCCGCCAGCCGTACAGGCGCAGGGTGGGCGGCACCTCGCCCCGGGCGTGCACCGTCTGGATGGCCTCGTCCACGGCCATGTTCGTCGCGGCGTCCGCGAAGCCGCTGACGACGAGGCGCCACCGCCTCTCCCTCAGCTCTGCGGGCGCCACCGCAGATTCGGCCTCCTGGCGGCCAGGGCCTCGTCGAGCCGCCCGACGGGGGTGCGGTGCGGCGCGCCCTTGACCCGCTCCGGGTCCTCGTGGGCTTCCCGGTAGATCTGCCGCATCACGGCGATGAAGCGGTCCAGCGTCTCCTTGGGCTCCGTCTCGGTGGGCTCGATCATGAGCGCCTCCTCGACGATGAGGGGGAAGTACACGGTGGGCGGGTGCAGGCCCTCGTCCAGCAGGCGCTTGGCCACGTCGGCCGTCCGCACCCCGGTCTCCTGCTTGAGCGTGCGGCCGGAGAGGACGCACTCGTGCTTGCAGAAGCGGTCGTACGGCAGGTCCCAGAGCCGCTTGAGGTGCGCCTGGATGTAGTTGGCGCTGAGCACTGCGTGCTCGCTCACCTGCTTGAGCTCGGGCCCGTAGGCCATGACGTAGGCCGCCGCCCGCACCGCGACCCCGAAGTTCCCGTAGAACGAGCGCACCTTGCCGATGGACTGCGGGCGGTCGTAATCCCAGCGGAAGCGGTCGCCTTCCTTCACCACGAGCGGCACGGGCAGGAAGGGCTCGAGCGCCTTCTTCACCCCGAGCGCCCCGGCGCCCGGCCCGCCGCCGCCGTGGGGCGTCGAGAACGTCTTGTGCAGGTTGAGGTGCACGACGTCCATGCCCATGTCGCCGGGGCGGGCGTAGCCGAGGATGGCGTTGAGGTTCGCCCCGTCGTAGTAGATGAGGCCCCCGGCGGCGTGGACGATGTCGGCGATCTCGAGGATGTTCGTGTCGAACAGGCCGAGGGTCGACGGGTTCGTGATCATGAGCGCCGCCGTGTCCGGCCCCACGGCCTGCCGCAGCGCCGCCACGTCCACGTTGCCGTCCCGGTCGGAGGGGACCGTCACGACCTCGTAGCCCGCCATGGCCGCCGTGGCCGGGTTGGTGCCGTGGGCGGAGTCGGGCACGATGACCTTGCGCCGCGCATGGTCCCCCCGGGACTCGTGGTAGGCCCGGATCACGAGGATGCCGGTCAGCTCGCCGTGCGCGCCGGCCGCGGGCTGCAGGCTCATCCGGTCCATGCCGGTGATCTCGCAGAGCCACCGCTCGAGGTTCCACAGCAGCTCCAGGTTGCCCTGCACCGTCTCCTCCGGCTGCAGCGGGTGGCTGAGGGCGAACCCGGGCAGGCGCGCGGCCTCCTCGTTCACCTTGGGGTTGTACTTCATCGTGCAGGAGCCCAGCGGGTAGAAGTCCACGTCGACCCCGTGGTTCATGCGGCTGAGGCGCGTGAAGTGGCGGACGACCTCGACCTCGGACACCTCGGGCAGGTTGGCGGGCTCCTGGCGGACCAGGTCGGCCGGGAGGAGGTCGGTCACCGGCTTCTCCGGGACGTCCAGCGCCGGCAGGGAGTACGCCCGCTTGCCGGGGCGGCTCAGCTCGAAGATGAGGGGTTCCGTCGCCACCTACTTCACCTCCCTGAGCGCGGCGACCAGGCCGTCGATCTCGGCCCGGGTGCGCTTCTCCGTGACGGCGAAGATCATGGCGCCCGCCAGCTCGGGGTAGGCGCCCGAGGGCGAGAGGCCCCCCAGGATGCCGCGGTCGAGGAGATGCCGGTTCACCACTTCCGGCCGGACGGGGCTCCTCACGGTGAACTCCTTGAAGAACGGCGCCCGGAAGGCCGGCTCCCAGCCCGGCAGGGCGGTGATCCGCTCCCAGGCGTAGTGCGCCTTCTGCAGGCACTGGCGGGCCACGTCCTGCAGCCCCTTCTTGCCCAGCCAGCTCAGGTACACCGTCGCCGCCAGGGCGTTCAGCGCCTGGTTGGTGCAGATGTTCGAGGTCGCCTTCTCCCGCCGGATGTGCTGCTCCCGGGCCTGCAAGGTGAGGACGAAGCCGCGCCGGCCCTGGGCGTCCACCGTCGCGCCGGCGATCCGGCCGGGCAGGCGGCGCACCAGCTCCTGCCGGGTGGCCATCATCCCCAGCCACGGCCCGCCGAAGGAGACCGGCTGCCCGAGCGCCTGCCCCTCGCCCACCACGATGTCCGCCCCGTAGTTGCCCGGTGCCTCCAGGACGCCGAGGGAGATGGGGTCCACGGCGACGACGAACAGGGCGTCCACCCTGTGCGCCAGCTCGCCGATCTGCCGCACCGGCTCGAGCGCCCCGAAGAAGTTCGGCATCTGGACCATGACCGCGGCGGTCTCGGCGGTGATGAGGGGCTCCAGCGCGGCGAGGTCGGTGACCCCGTCGGCGATGGGCGCCTCCACCACCTCGGCGCCCAGTCCGTGGGTATAGGTGCGGATGGCCTGGCGGTAGTCGGGGTGGACGCTGCGGGCCGCGACCACCCGGCGCCGGCCCGTCGTCCCGATCGCCATGACGGCCGCCTCGGCCATGGCGGACGCCCCGTCGTACATCGAGGCGTTGGCGACGTCCATGCCGGTGAGCTCACAGATCATCGTCTGGTACTCGTAGATCGACTGGAGCACGCCCTGGCTGATCTCCGGCTGGTAGGGCGTGTAGGCGGTGAGGAACTCGCCCCGGCGCACGATGGCATCCACCACGGCCGGCACGTAGTGGTCGTAGGCCCCGCCGCCCAGGAAGCAGACGTGGTCCCCCGTGTGCGCGTTCTTCCCGGCCAGCCGGCGCATCTCCGCCAGGATCTCCATCTCGCTGCGCGGCGCCGGCAGGTCGAGGGGCCGCTTCAGGCGCACGGCCTCCGGGATGTCGGCGAAGAGCTCGTCCGTCGAGCTCACGCCGATGTCCCGGAGCATTTCCGCCTTCTCTTCTTCGGTGATGGGGATGTAGCGCATGGGTCAGTGCCCCGCTTCCTTGAGGAAGGCCTGGTAGGCGGCGCTGTCCATGAGCGCGTCCAGCTCGGCCGGGTCCTTCAGCTCGACCTTGATCATCCAGCCCTGGCCGTACGGATCCTGGTTGACGAGCTCCGGGTGATCCTCGAGGGCCTTGTTGACCTCGACCACCTTGCCGCTGACCGGGGAGAACAGGTCGGACACCGTCTTCACGGACTCCACGGTGCCGAACTGCTTGCCCTGAACCACCTCGGCCCCCACGGCGGGCACCTCGACGAAGACCACGTCGCCGAGCTGGTCCTGGGCGAAGGCCGTGATGCCGACGGTCCCGACGTTCCCCTCCACCCGGATCCACTCGTGCTCCTTCGTGTAGCGCAGGTCGGCCGGATAGTGGAGATCTGCCATCGCCGATGCCTCCTCATGATGATCTCGTGCACGACCATCTCGTCGTGCTACTGGCCCGCGGCCGGGCCGGTCTGCGGCCTAGGCCGTCGGGTGCGCCGCCGGGCCCGTGCGCCGGTAGAACGGCCGGGGAACCACCCGGGCGCGCAGGGCCCGGCCACGGATCAGGACGTCGAACTCGGTACCCTCGGCGCCGAGGTGGGCGGGGACGTAGCCCATGCCGATCGGCTTGCCGAGGGTCGGCGACTGCGTGCCCGAGGTCACACGTCCCACCACCTCGCCGTCCCGGGCGATCTCGTAGCCCTGCCGGGGAATCCCGCCGCGGTCCAGCATCTCGAAGCACACGAGCTTGCGGCGCAGGCCCTCCTCCTTCTGGCGGGCCAGCGCCTCACGGCCGATGAACTCCCCCTTCTTCAGCTTGACGAAGGAGCCGAGGCCGGCCTCGAGCGGGGTGGTGGTGTGGTCGATCTCGTGGCCGTAGAGCGGCATCGACGCTTCCAACCGCAGCGTGTCCCGGGCGCCGAGGCCCGCGGGCAGCAGCCCGTGGGGCCGGCCGGCCTCCAGGAGCGCGTGCCAGAGGGTCGCGGCGTCGGCGGCGGGGACGTAGATCTCGAAGCCGTCCTCGCCCGTGTACCCCGTCCGGCTCAGGACCAGCGTCCGGAGGCCGGCGACCTTCACCCCGTACGCCGCCGCGTAGTACTCGATGGCCCCCAGGTCCGCCTCGGCGAGGGGCTGGAGGATGGCCTGAGCCCGCGGGCCCTGCAGGGCCAGCTGGGCGACCTCGCCCGAGATGTTGCGCACCGCGAGCCCCCGGATGTCCCGGGTGTTCTCGGTGACCCAGGCGAAGTCCTTGTCCGTGTTCGCCGCGTTCACGACCATCCAGAAGTGCTCCGGCCCGAGCCGGTAGACCAGCACGTCGTCGACGACGGTGCCGTCGGGGTAACACATCGGACTGTACAGGGCCTTCCCGTCGGTGAGGCGCGAGACGTTGTTCGTCACCAGCCGGTCGACGGCCTCCCGGGCCCCGGGCCCGGTGAACTCGAACTCGCCCATGTGGGACACGTCGAACAGACCGGCCGCTGTCCGTACCGCCCGGTGCTCCTCCACGATGCCCGTGTACTGGACTGGCATCTCCCACCCTGCGAAGGGGACCATCCGGGCGCCGAGCCGGACGTGGGCGTCATACAGGGGCGTGCGGCGCAACTCCTCTGCCAAGGCCCACCACCTCCCGTCCGCCAGACCTAGTGTGCGCTGGAAAACCACGAGGGCACAGCGGCAGGCCTGCGCTGTGCCCTCTGTCCCGTGACCTGAGAGATTCCCCCGCTGCGGGGTTACCCCTTGGGTGGCCGCGTGGTCCCGGCACTCTCCAGAGTCCCGTCCGGCATCCGGTCACGCCTGCCTGAGAGTTTCCGCCCGGCTCCAGCACAGCAGGGCCTTGCTCCTTCGGCGCCCGGTTCGGCACCGCCGCTCCTCCGGCGGGCCCGCCGGGACTCTCCCGGGGCCATCATCCGGCCGGTATGGGTTTGTCTGCCACGCTTAGCGTAGGGAAACGCGTCCCGAAGTGTCAAGCCTCCGCTCGCACGCCTGGCCCCCGCTGGTACGACGTCACGGCGGCGATCGGCGTCTCCGGAGCGGCCTCAGAACAGAGCGTCCCGGCTGGCCAGTCCGGCGGGATCCCGTATCTGACCCGTCCTGCGCGTCTCGGGCGGGAGCCGTCGAACCGTGGAGGTCAAGCCGTTCACTGCTCCGGAACGTTGTTGCGCCTCGCGGGACGAAGTGCACTTCAGGAACCGCAGCGCTCCTCGTTGCGGTACCCGAAGTGCACCGCTCCCCCGTCACGACGTGCCAGTGCGGGGGCCGCGGCGCATTCTTGATGTGCTTTGTTTACGTAATATCCGTGTTCTGTCGACACCAATCGGCCGGTGGCGCGTTCACAGGGGCCCTGTGTGCACTTCGGGAACCACGACACTCTTTGTAGCGGTTCCTGTACTGGGAGCGCGGTTCAGGACACGACGCCAACACCTACATGGTCCTGGACCCGCACCGTGCGGCGCGTGAAGCCGAGCTTGAACGCGTGAAGATTCGGCTCGAACGGGAAGCGTACAAGGGCGAGGCCGTGATCAAGGAACTGGCAAACGTGCAGGTCGCAAGCAATCGGTTTCACGACAACGCTCGGCCCGGCTTTCTGGTCAACCCGCTCACAGGTGAACGCCTCGAATTCGACCGGTGGTACTTGGAGGGCGTGGCGCTCGAGTTCCAGGGTCGCCAGCACTACGAGCCTACGGAGGCGTTTCCCGACCCCGAGAAGCAGCGACAGCAGCGGGCGCGCGATCTCATCAAGCTCGCCCTTGCCAGGGAGCACGGCGTGAGGGTGGTTCTCATCCACCCGGAGGACCTGACCTTCGAACGGCTCCGGGCCAAGCTGGAGGGCCTCCTCCCCCTGCGAGAGCTCCACGAGGAGGACCCCGTCGTCCAGTACCTCCGTACGGTCAGCCGGCGCTACGTCCGCAAGGCGGCCCGGCCTACAGCGCGGAAAGTGGCCGCCGGGACCGTGTGACCCCGCCCGATGCGGTGAGAACGGGGGCGGAGCGCTCGAACCGGGAGACCCGGTGCTCGGGCCGTTCGCTGCGAAAGCGCCGGCGCACCCGCACAGGGTGACCCTCACGATACCGGCTCCAGTACGATACGGTCACCCGGCCGGGTGGCGGTGCGCGCTACCGTGCCGGCCGGGAGTTCCACTGCGAACCGGGCTCCGGGCACCAGACCGCCGGGGCTCCACGGCCGGAGGGGCGTCAGCGCGCGCAGGATGCGCCCGTCGGGGCCGACGAGCAGCACGTCCACCGGGATCCGCATGAAGAAGCCGTGCACCCCCGCGCACGGTCGGATCACGAGGCCTTCCCCGTCCCGCAGTGCCGTGCGGCCCATGAGGCCCCGGAGCCGCCGCCAGAACGTGTCCGCCACGGCGGCCCGTTCGGCGAGGACGGCGCCCCGGGTATCGTTGCGCACCCGGACCGCGGGCGGAACCCGGCGGGTGAGCCGGCTCACGGGCGCAGCACCCCCAGGAACTGGATCACGACGGGCCCGAGGATGACCACGAAGAGGCTCGGGAAGATGAAGAAGACCAGCGGGAAGAGGAGCTTGAGCGGGAGCTGCATGGCTCGCTCCTCGGCGCGCTGCTTGCGACGAAGCCGCATGGCGTCGGACTGCGCCTTGAGCACCCGGCTGATGCTCACCCCCAGCTGATCGGCCTGGACGACGGCCGCGACGAAGGTCCGGAGCTCCGGAGAGCCGGAGCGGTCGGCAAGGGCCCGCAGGGCGTCGGCCCGGGTCTGGCCGAGCCGGATGTCCCGGAGGTACTCCCGGAACTCGCCGGACACGGGCTCCGGGAACTTCTCCGCCACCTTCTGCACGGCCCCGTCGAAGCCCAGGCCGGCCTCGACCGAGACCGACAGGAGGTCGAGCACGTCCGGGAGGGCCCGGGCCAGCATGCGCCTCCGCCATGCCCCCCGCCGGGCCGCCCAGACGCCGGGAAGGCGCCAGCCCAGGACTCCGAGGCTGGAGGCGAGCACGGCCGGCAACAGCGGCGCCCCGGCCAGCAGCCGGTCGAGGCCGAGGAGCAGGCCCCCTAGCACCCCCAGGGTCGCCAGCGCGGCCTGCAGGCCGACGAAGCGCGCAGGGTCGATCCGCAGGCCCGCCTCGTCGAGCCGGCGCCGCGCGGTGTCCACCAGCGCCCGGGGTAGAAGCCTCCCGAGTGCCCGCAGTCCGCTCTCCACCAGCGGCCGCACCACCCGCTCGGTGAAGGGAAGCGTGAGCTCTTCGGGCTGGGCTCCGGCGGCGCCGGGCCCGTGGATCTCCTGCAGGCGGCGGGCCAGGGGGGTCGCTGCGGCCGGGGTCATGGCAGCGACGGCGAGCAGCGCCCCGGCGGCGAAGCTGAGACCCACGATCAGGGCTTCGAGCACCGCATCCACCCCCCCTCACACGTCCATGTTGACCAGGTGCCGGATCACCAGGATCCCGGTGGTCTGCATGAGGAGCCCCATGGCCAGCATCACCCAGCCGAGGGGGTGCTGCACCAGGAGGCCCACGTGTCCCGGGTTCATGACGTAGAGCACCAGGCCCAGCGCCGGCGGAAGCAGCGAGATGATCCACCCCGACAGCCGGCCCTGGCTCGTGAGCGTGCGGATCTGGCCCAGAAGCTGGAGCCGGTCCCGGAGGGTGCCGCCGATCCGCTCCAGCACTTCCGCCAGGTTGCCTCCGACCTGCCGCTGGATGAGGACGGCCGTCACGGCGAGGTCGAGATCCGCCGACCCCATCCGGCGGCTGAGCGCGGTGAGGGCATCCTCCAGCGGCACCCCGACCTTGTGCTCCCGCAGGACCCGGGCGAACTCGCCGGCGACGGGGTCCGGCATCTCCCGGCTCACCACGGCCAGGGCCTGAAGGAACGAATACCCGGACCGCAGGGCTCCTGCCACCAGCGCCAGGGCGTCGGGAAGCTGGGTCTCGAAGGCCCTCAGCCGGCGCGCCAGGCGCTGACGGAGCCAGAGGGCGGGGAGCCCGTACCCGGCGAGCCCGGCCGCCCACGCAGCCGGGCCGAGCCCCAAGGCCAGCCCGAGCAGGGCGCACCCGCCCGCCGACGCGATCCGCAGGAGGAGAAACTCGCCCGGCAGCATGCGGATGCCGGCCTGCTGGAGCCGCTCGAAGGCCGGGCTGTGCAGGGGAGTCCGGGGCCGGTCTGCGCTCCGCCCGCCGGTGCGACCCGCCCGGAAGCGGCCGAGGCGAGCCCCGATCGCCGCCAGGACCCGGGCGGCACCACGCGCCGCGGACCGGCGGCGAAGAAGCGGCGGGTCGCCGGAAGGATCGCCCGCGCCCGGAGGCCCGACGGCGCCGGGCGGCTCCGCGCCGGGCACCGCCGTCCGGCGCAACCGCTCGAGGTCGGCCAGGCGCCGGCGGACGGGGTCTCCCTCCTCCGGGCCGAGGATAAGGGCGGTCGCCAGGGCCGTGAGGGCGAAGATGAGGGCAGGCCAGAGCACGGCTCAACCCTCCAGGAAGATCTCGGGCGGCAGCTCCCGGCCGGCCGCCACCAGGCGTTCGTAACAGCGCGGGCGGATGCCGGTGGCGACGTGCCGTCCCACCACCCGCTCCCCGTCCATGCCTTCCTGCCGGTAGACGAAGAGGTCCTGGAGGACGATGACGTCGCCCTCCATGCCCTGCACCTCGGTGATGTGGGTGATGCGGCGGGTCCCGTCGCGGAGGCGGGCGCAGTGGACGATGAGGTCGACCGCCGAGGCGATCTGCTCCCGGATCGCCCGCACGGGCAGGTCGACGCCGGCCATCAGGACCATGGTCTCGAGGCGGCTGAGCATGTCCCGTGGGCTGTTGGCGTGCCCGGTGGTGAGGGACCCGTCGTGACCGGTGTTCATCGCCTGGAGCATGTCGAGGGCCTCACCGCCCCGGCACTCCCCGACGACGATCCGGTCCGGCCGCATCCGCAGGGCGTTCCGGACGAGGGCCCGGATGCTGACCTCGCCCTGCCCCTCGATGTTGGCAGGGCGGGCCTCCAGGGAGACCACGTGCTCCTGCCGGAGCTGCAGCTCGGCGGCGTCCTCGATGGTGATGATCCGCTCGTCCGGAGGGATGAACGACGACAGGGCATTCAGCACGGTGGTCTTCCCGGCACCGGTCCCGCCCGAGACCACGATGTTGAGCCGCGCCGCCACGCACGCCTCCAGGAACTTGGCCATGGCGGGGGTCAGCGTTCCCCACTCGACCATCTTCTCGATGGTGATGGGGGTCCGGGCGAACTTCCGGATGGTGACGGTCGGACCGTTCAGGGCGAGCGGCGGGATGATGGCGTTGACCCGGGAGCCGTCCGGGAGGCGGGCGTCGACCATCGGAGAGGCCTCGTCGATGCGCCGCCCCAGCGGCGCCACGATGCGCTCGACGATCAGCAGCACGTGGGCGTCGTCGTCGAAGCGCACGTCGGTGCGCTCGATGCGCCCGTGCCGCTCCACGTAGACCGTGTCCGGGCCGTTCACCATGATCTCGCTGACCTCGGGGTCGTCGAGGAGCGGCTGGAGGGGCCCGTAGCCCATGAGGTCGTCGTAGAGCGTCCGGGCGACCGCCTCGCGCTCGAGGGGGGAGACGGACTCCTCGTCCTCCAGCGCCTGCTGGATGAGCGCCAGCGCTCGCTCCCGCTCCGCGGCGCCCGCATCGGGCGTCCCGCGGGCCCGGCCAGTCGCGGGGACCTGGCCGTCCAGCGTGCGCGCCAGCTTCTCCTGGACGCGCTGCCTGAGCGCCGGATCGACCGGCCGCCGGCGGTACGGGGCCGGCGACCGCGGGGGCGCGGCGGGGCGCGCCGGGGCCGCGGCGGCGGCGCCGTCGGGCACGGGCGGGCTGCCGTGGCCCCCGGCCGGCCGGAGGCGCCCGCCCCGGTCGGCCGCAGGCGACGAGGAGACCGGGGCCGAGGCCGGAGGCTGGGCGGAAACCGCCGGAGAGTCCGCCGCCGGAGCAGGCGGGGGCGCCGGAACAGGCGAGGGTGCCAGGGCGAGGCCGGTGCGCAGGGCCGGGTCTTCCATCCTGGTCTGGAGGCGCTTGTACAGGCTCAACGGGGCTCACCTCCCCAGGCCGAGGCCGAAGAGGCCGAGCATCCTTCGCCCGAGGCCGGGACCTCGATCCGCCGCAGGTCCAGCCGGCACGGGCGAGGCGTGGGCCGCAGACGCCATGACACCGTCCGCTGCGCCGGCGATCAGCCGGTGGGCCAGCGCCGAGATCGCCTCCGAGAGGGCCACGCGTGCCCGGCGGGTGACCAGGAGCTGGCCGGCGTTGGCCGACCACGACGCCGAGGCCGGGTCCCAGGGCAGCTCGTGGGCGACGGGATACTGGAGGCTGCGCTCGATGTCCTCGCGCCGCGGGGCTTCAGCGCTGCCGGTCATGTTCAGGACGAGGTCGACGCGCTCGCGCGGGTAGCCCAGGCGCCCCACCAGGATCTCGAGCAGCCGCGCCGTGTTCTGCAGGGCCGGGATCTCGGGCACGGAGACCACCACGATTCGGTCCGAGAGGTCCAGCGCGGTCAGCACGCCCTCCCTCAGCCCCCGCCCGGTGTCCACCACCACGTAGTCGTGCTCCCGCCGGAGCGCCTCCAGCGCCTCCGCCACGTAGTTGCGGCCGGGTTCGGCACGCCCCTCACCGTCGACCTCGGCGGCCTGGTGGGGGTACGGCGGCGCGGCCAGGAGGCCCAGCCCGGGAATCCCTCCCCGGGTGAGGGCCCGCCGCAGGTGCTCGGGGGTGAGGGGTTCTTCCACGCGGCACACGTCCAGCCACGTGGCGGCCGCCCGGACCCCCAGGAGGCTGTGAAGCACGCCGAACTCGAGGTCGAGGTCGACTGCAGCCACCGGCAGCCGGGTCTTGAGCGCCAGGGAGGCCGCCAGGTTGCAGGCGAGGAGGCTCTTCCCCACCCCGCCCCGGGCACTCACGAGCGTGACCACCTGGCCCCGCGGGCGCTGGGGACCGGGCTGCGGATCGGCCCTGGTCCGGCCGGCGGCCCGCCGCGCAGCGCTCACCAGCTCCTCGTACGTGAAGGGCTTGATCAGGTAGTCCCGGGCGCCCGCCTGCATCGCCCTGCGGAGGTACTCCGGCTCACCCTGGACGGAGATGATGACCACGCCGGCTCCGACGCCCGAGGCCGTGATGGCCGCAGTGGCCGCGATGCCGTCCAGCACTGGCATGTTCACGTCCATCAGGACGACGTCCGGCCGGAGGTTCCGGGTGAGCTCCACGGCCGTCTGGCCGTCGGCGGCCTCCCCGAGGACGACGAAGCCCTCGTCGAGGCCGAGCATCGCCCGGATCGACTGGCGAACCTGCTCGGAATCGTCCGCGATGATCACCCCGAGCCGATCGGCCACGGCCGCTACCTCCCCAGACCGTAACGGGTGTCGTCCAGGATGACCGGAGGCACGTCGGCCTCGGCCACCGCCGGGCGCAGCACGAGCTTCAGGTGGCCCACCGCCTCGGCCAGGGCGACCTCCACGGCCTCGGCCGGGGTGAGGGCCAGCGTGTAGGAGGTCAGCCGCGCGGACTCGGACGCCCTGGGCGTGTCGTCCCCCGGCTTCGCCGCAGGGGCGGGGCCACGGGCCAGAACCGTGACCCCCTGCAGGAGAAGCCGCGCCTGGGCGGTGCGCGGGCGGCCGGCAGTCTCACCCTGGCCGGAGCCGGCGCCGCCCCCGGGCTCCGAGAGGACCAGGATGAGGTCGACCTGGTCACCGGGCTGAGGGTAGCCGCCCGCCCCGGACGTCTCGTTCACCGCCACCGTGACGGCCCGCCGGCCGGCCGGGATGCGGAAGGGCAGCGCCGCCCGGGCGGGGTCGGCGAGGTGGCTCTGCAGGAGGATCGCACCGGCGGGCACGTCCGTCTGCGCGATCCGGCCACGGATCGCGTCGGGTCCGGAGACCGCCCCGGCGGCGAGATCCCTGGGCGCCTGCCGGACCTCGAACTGGTCCGCGGTGAGGGGGGTGCGGGCCGGGACGGCGGTCCGGGCGACGAGCACGGGCACCATCTCGACGGCGGCCCCGGCGGCCCTCCGGCCGACCGCCGCGTAGGCCACGCTGGCCGCCACCAGGCCGGCGAGGGTCGGGATGAGGAAAAGGCGCGCCCACCTGCCGGACAAGCCAGCCACCTCCTACTTCACGAGACGCACCACGTGGGCGCCGTAGTCCGGGGCGCTGTCGCTGCCCTCGCCGGTCGTGACGAAGCGCAGGAATCGCCCCGTGACGCTGGCGCCGTCCACTGCTTCCAGGAAGAACACGCCGAAGGCCACCACCGTGACCTCGCCGCGGCCGTTCGGAAAGGCGCTCACGATCGGCACCGTGACCAGACGCGCCGAGCCGGGGCGCACCGTGCGGAACGTCGCGTCCGGGTCCGCCTGGATCCGGGCCTCCACGGCCCGGCGGGTGGGCCCGGACATCACGCCGGGCTCGGTCTCGACCACGTCGCCGACCCGCACCCACCCCCGGAAACCTTCCCGGAGGTGCTCCTCGTACCGGCTGGCCCCTCGCCCCTCGAAGGCCAGGGCGCGGAAGTTGCCCGGGCTGATGGCCCCGGTTCCGGCGTCTCCCTTCAGGGTCACCTGCTCCCCGTAGGTGTACGTGGCCTCGGGGACCCCCAGGGGCACCGCCCCGCGGGCACCCGAGAGAACCTGCCGGGCGGCGACGGCCTCGGCCGGGACGGTCACCCGGAGGTACCCGAGCACCGGCGCCAGGTACAGGGGTTCGTCCGCCTGCAGGGCGACCCGAAGGCGGGAGCGCGCTGCATCCACCTCGATCGCCGCGCCGGCCGCCGGAACGCCGTTCGCCTCCAGGTACCGGGCGGCCGTCTGGACCGCCCCGTCCGGGTCGTCCGGCAGAAACGGGGCGCCGGCGAGGGCGGCGGCGTCCGCCACGGCGCTCAGCCGGGCGCGGGTCACGTACAGCCGGCCCGCGTCCACCACCAGCGCGGCCAGGCCGGCCAGCGCCGCCAGGCCGGCGGCGACCAGGACCGCCACGCTGCCGCGCTCGCCCCGAGACCGGCGGGACTCACTCCACACGGGATACCAGCCGGACACGGAGGGTCGCCTCGCTTCCCATGACGTTCTCGATGAAGGGCGTCACCGGACGGAAGGGGTACCCCAGTTCGATCGTCAGCTCCGCGCCGGGGAAGCGCTCCGCCTCCGGGGGGGCGATGGAGATGGTGAGTTGCCTGGCGTCGACGGCGGCCGCCGACTCCTGGATCCTCTCGACGATCTCGCCGTCCGTCGCCCCGGTGATGCCCAGGCGCACCCCCTCCCGGGCCGCGTGCTGGAGGGACAGGTACGCCGCACCGAGGCGGCCGAAGTCGACCATCCCGAGCAGGAGCAGCAGGAGGATCGGCAGCACGAGCGCCAGCTCGACCACGGACTGGCCGCGCTGGCCCCGCAAGGACCCTAACCGCACGGCCGCCCCACCTCCGGAGATCCTGCAAACGAGGCCCGAGGTCGGGCCTCGGGCCTCGCGCAGGTGGGTATCCGCTTCGCGTCCCGCCCCCGTGGGGGTGCCGGGGGCGTGGCGTCCCCGGTTGGGGGCGCCGGGCTAGCTGCTACTGGGAGGCGGGTTCGCCACGCCATTCAGCGTCTCGGCGATCTTCTTGAAGATCTTGTCCAGGCTGCCGGTCATCGTGCCCAGGACACCAATCAGTACGACAGCTACGAGCGCCAGGATCAGCCCGTACTCCACCATGCCCTGGCCGTGCTCCTCCCGGAGCCGTGCCCACAGGTTCCTCGCCCGCACGTACAGAGCCAGCATGTCCTCTACCCTCCTTCCCTCCGGGTCGGGCAGAAAGACTCCCGTCCGTCGGGCCGACGGGAGCCTGGCCGCCCTTCCTCCCGGGGGGAAAGGGGATGGGCCGGCACGGTCCCGTTCGGCAGCCCGGCTGCCATGGGCGCCACCCCGGGGGGAAGGGTGGCAGCCTGTAGGCCCGTGGCTTTGCGCCCGCCGCTTTCGCGGCGTTTGCCTTTTCGTGGGAGCAACCGGTAGCCTTCCTGCCGGCGCCCATGGCGCCTGCCCTCGGCGACTCCATGGTAGCAGGAGCACCGTGGCAGGCGCATGAGTCCGCGGTCTCATTTTTCCGCTGATACCGGAGTCCCGGCACGCCGGGACCCCGGTCCCACCTTCCGGGACCGGGGTCCCATCCCCGCCGCCGGCGAATCCGGCCGTCCGGCCGGGGCCCGGCGCACTCAGGGGTTCGCTGCCGCACCTCCGGTGTCTCCTCCCGGGGAGCCCCCGATGCCGTCGCCGCCCCGGCGCTGTCCCGGGTCGGGAACCAGGCCGGACCGGATCGCCCAGAGCGCCGCCTGCGTGCGGTCGGAGACGCCCAGCTTCTCGAAGATGTGGGTCAGGTGGTTCTTGATGGTCTTCTGGCTCAGCCAGAGGGCCTGGGCGATCTCCCGGTTCGTCGCCCCCTGGCTCACGAGCCGAAGCACCTCCCGCTCCCGCTCGGTGAGGAGCGTTCGCCCCATCGGGGAGGGCTCCCGCCCCAGGGCGAGCTCGCGCAGCACCTCGCCGGCCAGGGTGGGGTGCATGTACGATCGCCCGGTCGCCGCGTGGCGGATCGCGGTGATCAGGCTCTGGGAATCCGCGTCCTTCACGAGGTACGCGTGGGCGCCCGCGCGGATCGCCCGGAGGAGGTACTCCTGGTCCTCGTGCATCGTGAGGATGACGATGCCGAGATGGCGCGCGCGGGAGCGCAGGCGGCTGATCACCTGCAGACCGCCGCCAGGCATCGAGATGTCCAGGGTGACCACGTCCGGGTCGAGCTCGAGGCAGAGGGAGACGGCCTCGGCGGCCGTGCTCGCCTCGCCGACGACCGTGAAACCCGGTTCAAGTTCGAGCACCCGGCGCAGCCCCTGACGGAACAGCGTGTGGTCGTCCGCGATCAGGATCCGCACGGGGTCCGCCACCGTCTCACCCCCGTCCCTTTCTTGCACCGGCCCTACGCGTCCGAGGCCGGCAGAACCGGCACCACGAACTGGAGGCGGGTGCCCTGACCGGGCTGCGACTCCACCTCGAGCCACCCCCCCAGCACCCGGGCCCGCTCCGCCATCCCCGCGAGCCCGAAGCTCCCCTCGCGCCGCCCTTGCAGCGCCGGGTCGAATCCCACCCCGTTGTCCTGGACCGTGGCCCGCAACTCGCCCTGGCGCACCTCCACTGTCACCTGGGCCCGCGATGCCCCGGAATGCCGGGCCACGTTGGTGAGCGCCTCCTGGACGGAGCGGAAGACGGCGATCTCGAGCGCCGGGTCGAACCGGCGGTCGGCGCCGAAGCTGGCCAGGTCCACCTCGACGCCGGTGCGGGACTGGTACTCCTTGATGTAAGCCCGCAGGGCGGGCACCAGCCCGAGGTCGTCCAGGGCCATGGGCCGCAGGTCGAAGATCACCTTGCGCACGTCCTGCAGGCTGATCCGGACCAGGTCCTTGAGCTGGCTCAGCTCCTGGCGCAGGCGCTCCCGGTCCTGGTCCAGGAGGCGCAGGCAGACGTCGATCCGCAGCACCACGTTGGCCAGGAGCTGCGCGGGCCCGTCGTGGATCTCCCGGGCCACCCGCCGGCGTTCCTCCTCCTGGATGCGGATCGCGGACATGCCGATGTCCCGGGCGCTCCCGCTGCCGCCGGGTTGCCCGAGAACCTGCCGGGATGCCGCCGTGACCTCCCGCGCCAGGGAGGCAAGGTCGTCCGCCAGCCTCATGGCCTCCGCCACCGGACCCGGCGCCGCTCCGGCGGGACTCGCCAGGGCTCCGGCGAGGCGCCGGGCCCGGGCCTCGGCCGCCGTCAGGGAAGCCACCCACGCCTGCGCGACGTGCGCGGCCGACTCCGGCCCCACTGGCGTGGAACGCCCTCCCATGGCAGGCCATCCCTCCCCTGGCGCTCGCCCAAGTATTCGGCCAGCAAAAGGTTGAATCCTGCCACACCCACCGGCATGCCCGTAATCCGGTTTCTGTCACCATGGGCCCCGGCCCAGGCATAGCGTGGTCTAGAGATCTGAGGGAGGTGACCACCTTGGCGCACCTGAAGTGCGTGAAGGTGCCGGTCGTGCTCGGCCTCGGGGCCACTCAGCACCTGATCTGCACGGAGATCCCGCTCCGGCCCCCGGCTTTCGAGGTCAAGGACACGGAGAAACGTGTGGAGATCACGCAGTGCAGCGTCGGCGGCGTGGTCAGCACCAACGAGAAGTGCGTGGCCAAGGTCATCATCGACGCCGTACTCAAGAAGAATATCAATTTCAAGACCGCTCAGAAGGAAGTCGATGAGCAGGAGCCCCTCCAGGGGGCCCTCGAGAGCCGCATCATCTGCGGCGACCTTCGTCACTGCTTCGTGAAGCAGTAGACGACCCTGAACCCTTTCGCCGGTAGTAAGCGGCCGCCCTTTGGTGACTGCGCTAACGGCCCGGGCTCGAGCTGGCCCGGGCCTCGTAGTGCATGCGTTACACGTCGCCTACTCGCCCCGGGGGATCACCGTCACCCGGGGCCGATGCATGTGTGGGGTCGGGTGCAGGACGAAGTGGTCCATCAACTCCAGTGCGATCCGCCGGCGTTCTTCAGGCCCTAGCTGGTCGAGGACGCCGGCCAACTGCTCCCGATACTCGGCCGCCTTCGCTACCCGGACCGATGTGTCCCGTGGCTGGAGGTGCCGGAGACGGTCCTGTAGCTCTGCTTCCAGGCGGTGCAATTCGTCCCGCTCGGCGCGCAGCTGCCGCAAGGTTCGCTCGGTCTGCTCTTCATCCCAAAGCCCCCGGGCAAACAGGAGTCCGACCCTCTCGATCTCGGCCGACTTCTCCTCCAGCCGGCGCCTGACCTGCTCCAACTCCGCGGCCACTCGGGCAAGCTCCTCCGGGTTACCGGCCGAGCTCTCCAGGGCGTGGGCTATGAGTTGGGGGTCAAGGATCCACTCGCGAAGCGTGGCCCACACGGCCTCCTCTACCCACGTCGCCAGTTTGTTCGGCAGGGGGCACCGGCGCTGCCATCGGTTCCGGCATGTCATGTACTGCCGGCCGCCCGCGCCGTGGGCGCCGTAGTAGATCGGGCCGCCGCATAGTCCGCAGCGACCCAACCCCCGCAGCCAACGGTCGGACCCGGTGTAGCGCACCGTCCGGTGCTGGTCGAGCACCCGTTGGGCGGCCTCCCAGGTTTCCGGGTCCACGATGGGCGGGACCCGCACGGTCCGCCACTCGGACGGGGGACGCGACCGGAAAGTGAGCTTGAGCCCGCGCTGCCGTCGCCACTCCGGGGGGAACTGGCGCAGGGCCTGGATTCCGGCGGCGTCGACCCGGTTGAGACGGGCTTCCCCGCGGTACACGGGGTTACGCAGGATGTCGTGCACCGTGCTCCGGTTCCACTGCGGCCGCCGTCTCCTGGGCGTGGGGACCCCGAGGGCCGTCAACCGCCGTGCGATCTCTTCCGCCGGTGCCCCCTCGATGCACCACTGATACATGCGCCGGACCCATTCTGCTTCTTCCGGCTTGATTTCCAGTGGCTGGCCGCTCTTGACCCCGGCCGTGTAACGGTAGCCGTAGGGCTGGAACCAGTGCGGTATTCCGCCGGCCGCGATCTTGCCGGAACGCCCGCGGCGGGTGCGTTCGAGGATCTTTGCCTTCTCCAACTCGCTGAACACGCCGCGGATAGCGAAGAACGCCTGGCCGTCCGGGTCTTTCCGGTAGGTGTGCTGCACGAACTCCAGCTTGGTGCCGGCGCGTTCGATCTCTTCCGCGATCAGGAGTTGGTGCACCAGCTTCCGGCTGAACCTGTCTGGGTCCAGGCAGATGAAGTAGTCCACCTTGTTCCGAGCGATGAATTCCCTGACCTGGTCCAGCGCGGGCCGCTCAAGCCAGTCACCGCCAACGTGATCCTCCCATTCATACGTCCTGAGTTCCGCCCCCGCTGCACGTGCCAGTACCTGAGCCCTCGCGAGGCAGGCGGCCCGCTGTTCCGGGATCGAGTACCCTTGCTTCCCCTGTTCTTCCGTGCTCACCCGGTAGTACAGAACGACGGTCAGAACCGTCCCCATTCCTACCCTCCAACCGGTGAAGTAGCCATCGGATCACGCGGACGACGCGCCAGGCCGGCGGGCGGTCCATCACACCACCCCCGGTGTACGCTTACCGGGGGCGGGCTTGGACTAGAACTTTTAGAGGAGTTCGTTCAACTCGTCCACAGTGAGGTCTGCCTGTTCCAGGATGTAACCCAGGAGGCGGGGACCGATCGTTTCTCCAGAATGGACGGGAACTGTGACCAGTCGACCACCGGGGCGCCGCAAGAAATGATGGCTCCCTCGCACCCTGACCACGACGAAACCGGCTCGCACGAGAGCCCGGACGAGCTCCGCTCCGGTGATCCGGGGCATCCTGGGACTCACGCCGTGACCTCCACTTCCTCGATGGTCACGTCCGCATCACCGGGAGGGATCGGGTCTCCTGAAGCGGACAGGGCCTCGATGTAGCCCTCTATGGCTTCTCGAACCCGCTCCAGGACCTCGGGGCGGGTTTTACCGTGCGTTACGCATCCCGGCAGGGCCGGAACCCTGGCCACGTACTCCCGCCCGTCGCTGTCCCATTCCACGACGACCTTGAACCTCCTGGACACCCGGCAACACCTCCGCAAAGTCGCCCCGACCTCATCGCTGCTGGGCTCCCCGCACCCGGTTGATTTGCTCCACGTACTTCGCCAAGTCCGTGCGGGACATGAGCACCACCCCGGTCCTTTTGGCCATGTCCTGGGCATCTGGGGTGAAGCCGTGGGAATTCGTGACCACCATGGCGATGTGCGCCTTGTAATACGCCTTCGCGGCCAAGGCTTCCTGGACGGCCCGGATGCCCACGGGGCGCCGCCAGCGTTTGGCCTGGACCACCCATCGCCGGCCGTTGTTCGGTTCGACCAGGATCAAGTCGGCCCCCTTGTCGCCCTGGTAGGGTGTCCGCTCCACGGTGAACCCGGCGTTTCGGAACTGGCGTTCCAGCCACTTCTCGAAGTCTAGACCGGACATGTTGTACGTTTCCCGGACTCCCTTGCCGCCGAGGCGTATGTCGTCGGCTTTGTCGGTCAGCCACTCCTCCAACATCTCAAATCCGAGTTTTATCAGTCCCAATACGACGGTAAAGGCAAGAGCGATGAGGAAAAGCCAGATCGCTGAGCCCATCAACTCCCCCCCCATGTATGAGCCTTCCTTGCCCGAACGGATGTTCTAGTGCTACGATGGAAGCCCAAACCATCGATAGCGAACCTGTGTTTGGGGGAGTGCCGAGTGGAAGCCGAGCAACTGAGAACTGCTCTACTACGCTGTGCGAACCGGGCGTTACGCCGGGCGGACGCCGAGGCGGCCGCGGTGCTTACTCGTTGCGCGGCCGCGATACCTTCGGCGCAAGACCGAGGATCACGTCTTGCGCAGCCTTGTCGAATCCGGCTTCCTGCAAGTGCCACCGTAGGCGCTCTTCAAGGTCCGCATTCCAACGCACGTATTCTTGGGGATGGTCACTTGCCCCCAGCAGATAATCGACGGTGACGCCGAGTATTTCTGCCAGACTTGGTAGGGTTTCGATTTTAGGAAACTGCTCACCGGAAAGCCAGCGGGAAACTCGAGACTGGTGCACCTTGAGGCGGGCAGCAAGATCGATGGCCTTAATACCCCTCTGTTCCATTAGCTCCGCGAGTCGGCTGGCGAACACCCTCGCCAGCTTTTTCCGCTCTTGCTCCACGCGCACACCCCCACGCGTATTGTAGCGTTTTGGGCACATCAAGGCCCCTTTTCTCCAGAAGGGCATATTTGCGCTTGACTCTTTCCAGACACGCATGTAGTATTGGCCTCGGAGGTTTCCCGTTGAGAAAGTCATGGCTGATATATGCGAGGTGAGCACATATGGGCGAGACGCTACGGGACCTTCGTAGGGCGGCGAATCTGACACAACTTCAGGTTGCGCAGGCCCTCGGCCTGGACCATCGGGGGTACATGAGGCGCGAAACGGGAAGGGCGAAGTTGACCGCCGAGGAGTCGCTGAAGCTCGCTGAACTGTTCGGTGTCCCGGTCGAGCGCGTGATTCGGGCGCGCCGTGTGGCTGAGGACGGGCGTAGGGATTACTGGCGGCGGAAGGTGACGGCGTGAGCCGGCCTTGCGCGCTCGCTTTTCGGGAGGTGTGCGGGGTGGTTCCCGAACCGGCGCCGGCGACCGAGGAGCGGCGACCGAACCGGGATCGGGTGGTCCGGGTCATACGGTGGCTCCTGGCGCGGGTGAACGCTGACACGCCCCCAGCTCAGCAGGACGGCGAGACCCCCGAGGAGGTGCGACGGGAGTGAAGTATCAGCCTGGGGACTGGGTGATCTTCTCCGGGCAGCTGCCCCAGGAGTATCGGGACGCGTTCGACGAGACATGGCGCGCGATCGGGCGCATGCAGGTTGTGGACGTTCTGCCGCAGTGCCGGCTTCCCGGGGATAACGAACCCCGCGAGGCCCTGGTTCTCCGCGTGGGGACCTCTGGAAGTGTTCTTGTGCGACCCGAATGGGTCATACCCTGGGTGCCCGATCTTACCCCTTTCATCCGCCAAGTGCTGGCCTTGGCCCATGAATACGTGGGTGCCGTGAAGCAGTTCGACGTGGAGCTTCGCAGCGAGAAGCCTACTCTTTCCCTGTTTGTCAACTACGACGTTTTCCGTGCTAACGTGCAGGCCCGGAAGCTGGCCCCCGTTCAGACATCCGCTGTTGCGCACTTTGAATACGTCTACGTGGAGTTCGCTGACCCCAAGGGCTGGACAATCCGAATCAACAGTTTCGTGCCGGACCAGACGCCGGCGCCCGTCAGTTGACCCATCGCCCCCTGGGCGGGAGCGTGTGCCGCTCCTGTCCCGGGGGCGTTTCGGTACGAGGAGAGTGGGCGCGTGAGCATCAAGGGCGGCCGCAGGAACACCCGGACGGTCCCCGTGGCCGCCAGGGTCCGGCCCTGGTACGCCGGGATGTGGTGGGCTCTGCGCCGCCAGTGCCCGGACATGGAGCCCCAACGGCTCATGGAAACCGCGATAGAGCTTCTGTGGCTCCATTTCGAGCAGGCCCGAGGACTGGACAGGGCCGGCATCATCGAGGAGGCAGTACGGGCTGTTGAGCGTGCCAATGGACGCCGGGCGCCGGCTGGAGCTTAGACGGGTCGACGGCCGATACGTGGTTCTCTTGGTAGAGCAGCGAGGGACGGTCACTCGGACCTGGGTCTTGTACGGGCCTACCTCGTGGGCCTCGGCCCACTGGCGCCTGTGGCTCCTGGCGACAAAAAGGATTCCCATGCCTTCGCAGGTAGGACATGGAAGCGAAGCCCCGCCCGGGCTTGAGGGCGAGGGTCCGGGGCCGGGGAGCCCGTCAAGGCCTCCGGCGTAGCCGGCGCCCCGAAGGGGCTCGGCCTTGACGGGCGGGGTCCCCGGCCCGGTAGCCTGAGCCCGGCCCGGGCGGGGCGGGGCGGGAATCGCATGGTGGTGGCTAAGTCGGGGGTGGAATCATGATCCGGGCCAGGGTCGAGTATCGCGGGTGTGCCGCCTGCCGGCGGCTACATCCCGTGAGCGAGATGGTGGCGGTGAAGGGTCGCGTGGTCAAGTCGGCCCCGGGAACATGGCGGCCGGGCAAGGTCCTGGTGATCGGCGAGGTGTGCCGGCGGTGCGCCGGGCGGCCGGAGGCGCTGGATAAGGTGGCGCTGCGGGCCTCCTCCGAGCTGGTGACGTTTGAGCCGGTGCGGGAGGGGTGAGCATGGCCCGTGAGACGAGCGGCGGTCGCATCGGCCGCACGGTCTACATGGAGCCTGAAACCTGGGCTCGGCTAGAGGCCATGGCCCGAGGCGAGATTCCGCACCCCGCGTTTTCTCTGTACGAGATTCGGCGGGGGTCCGTCTCCAGCGTGCTGGAGCACATCGCCCGGTGGGACGCGGAGGCCGTCGTGTCGCAGCTGCGCGAGCGGATTGCAGAACTGGAGTCACGCCTACGCCGGGTGCCTGAGGCCCAGGTGCACGCCGAAAGGCTGTTGCAGGCGCTTGCCGGTACGGCCGAGGCCCTGGAGGCCCTGCGGCGGATTCGGGTTTAGTGCATGCGTTTACCGAGGCCTTCGAGCTGCGCCAGGCGCTCGAGGTGCATGCACCACCGCCCGGGCGGAGTGAATGCACAAGGGGCGCCGGCGCTGCCGGCGGCCAGGCCGAAAGTGCATGCAGCGGGCACCCGCCCGCTGTAGCCCCCGGGTGTCTAACAGGGGGCCGCACCAATACATGTCCACACAACATGATGTTCCATACGGTGGAACGATATGCAGCTTGGCGAACTAAATGAGCGCAGGGCGGCCGAGCGCCGCGGCATGACCCTGGAGGAGTATCGAGGCTGGAAGCAGGAGCGCCAGGAACGCCGTCTACGGTGGCAAGGAGTGGGGCAACTGAGCCGGGAGCGCGCTGCGGCCCGGCGGGGGATCACGTTGGATGAGTACATGCGCCTCTGCGAGGAGGCCGAACGCCGACGTAAGGAGCGGGCCAGCGAGAGGCAGGCCCAACGGGAAAGGCGGGAGCGGCTGACGGCCCTGCTGGCCGAGCAGCGGCGCCGCATGACATACCCCGGAGAGGGGACCGACCTCGGGGACGGCGTGCGCCTCCTGCATGTGGCGGTCGACTCCCTGGCCGTCACGGTCTACGGAGAGGTGCCCGCACCCCTCGTGGAGAGGTGGCTGAACCTGAAGCAGGAGGCACGAGAGGCGGACGCCCCCCAGGAAAGCGGTTTGGTGTTTCGGGGCAACCACTTGCTGGTGCAGCCATGGGGCTGGAGAAGTTATGCCATATGGCTCCAGAGCCCAGACCTGTCCGTGATGGTCACGAACCGCACAGGTTATCCGCCTCTCTATATTCAGCTTCGGGCCTCGTACCTCTACACCGTTGGCCCGGCGAAGGCGTGGGAAGAGGTGGCGGCTTGGATCGATACGTGGATCATGCGTAACAGTGCGCGGGTGAGCCGTATCGACCTATGCGCCGATCTCCAGGGATGGGATCTATCGGAGACTCCGCTGACCCACTTCCTCACGATGGCGAAGATCCGTGAGCGCCGGCCCGATCTGGTGCTGGATGATGGCCGCGTCATCTACTTCGGCAACCGCACGTTCACGTTGTACTTCGGCAGGCGTTCGTCCCCGATCATGGCGCGCATCTACGACAAGACCGCTGAGGTAGTGGCCACGGGCAAGACCTGGTTGTACAACTACTGGTCCGGGTGGGACGGGCAGAGCCGGGTAGTCCGTGTCGAGTACACCATGGGGAGGGAGTGGCTTGAGGCATTCGACTTGGCCGAGGCAGAGCCCGCAGATGTCCTGGAGGCGGTGGGCGATCTCTGGCGGGAGGCTATGGCCTGGCTGACGCTCCGTCGGCCGACGTCCGACCCGAACAAAAGCAGATGGCCCCTCGCCGAGTGGTGGGTGAGACTGGCAGGGGCCGGGTGGGCGGATTGCCGGCAGGGGCTCGTCCGGGGCGCCCGGTTCCGGGTCATGGACGCGGAGGCAGAGGCGTTGGCGCCCGGCCTACTGGGGTACCTGACCTCGGTGGCGGTAAGGAAAGGGTACCGCATACCACAGCGGGGAGCCGGACGTTCTGTGATGGCGATTGCCGCAGAGGTGCTACGAGACTACATGCGCCGTAAGAGCGAGACGTGGGAAGATGCGATACGGCGCAAGGCACAGCGTTCGAACATCGTGAGGAGGGATTAAGCGATGACCCAGGAGATTCTGGCCGAGCTCGCTGCCCTGGAGGAAGCCTACCAGCAGGCACCCGAACGTGACTACGAGGACCTTCCTGACGGAGATTATACTGCCTACGTGTACGACGGCACGGTCGAGAAGAGCAAGGGGAGCGGTCGGCTCCAGTGGAAGCTGACCCTGCGGATCACCGGGCCGAAGTACCGGGGAAGGTACGCGTGGTACTACCGGGGCCTGAAGGAGCAGGAGGACCTGAGTCGGCTCAAGGGCGACCTCAATAGGTTGAAGCTGAAGCTGGAGAGCATTACGGACTTGCCCGAGTTGACCAAGACCAAGGTTCGGGGTATGCACATCAGCTTCCGACTCAAGACGGGATCGGACGGGTTCCAGCGGATGTACCTGGGCGGACCGGCGCCCGTACCGAAGGGGGGCGAGGAACTGGAGCCTTCTCCGTTCTGAGAGTCAAACCCAACTTGGACATGCCGGCATCTAGCCGGATGTCTAGCGTGGCTGGTGGCCTGGTGCGGGGCATGATGCCCCGCACTTTACGTTTTTGCACATATCAGCGACTCTAGCATACCTAGTGTCTTTCTTTGGGGGGCGGACGTAATGAACCTTGTTTTAATCGCCACTCATGGCGTGTAATGGGGGTGAGGGGACGGAAGGGGGCGGCGCCGGTGAATAGCTACTGGGTACGGCTGCCGACCGGGGACCTCGTCGAAGTGGTCTACCGGGCCGACCTGGGCACCATGCTGGTTGCCGCCCTGCTCCTGTTTCTAATCGCCTGGGAGGCGGCGGCCTGGCTTTGGAGCTTGATTCGGGGGCTTTTCACATGACGAGTGCGGCCGCTGCCAACTGGGAGGATTACACTTCTCTCGTTCTGGTAGTCCTCATTTCGTCAACTATCATCGTGTCCATCAGGAGCATGTTAATGGTGATGCGCCGGTATGTACGGGGCCGCGTTTAGCGCCTTTGTGGCGTGGTGGCTGAGTTTGGACGAGGTGCGGTCGATCTTCGCCGGTGCACTCCTTCTCGGTCTGTTCGTCCCCGCTGTCTTCAGCCTCTGGGATTGGGGGACCTAGCTCATGTCCTTCGACCCGCAGATTTCCGAGGTGCTGCGTTACGCGAACAACTTCTTCGCCAGCGGCTACACCATCGTCGCCCTCGTCGCAGGTATCGCAATCGGGGCTTTCGCCATTCGGGTGCTCTTGAGTCTCTTCCAACGCCGAGCGTGAGCTTTCGGGGTCGGATGACCCCGAGGATGCTTTCCGGTCCGGCTTCGCCGGATCACATGCGAAGGGGGGTCCTGCATGAGCTTCGATGCCAGCCCGCTTGTGAGTGGCCTGGGTCCCAAGGTCGCGGAGAGCCTCGCCAGCCTCGCGCCTATCCTCCTGATCCCCGCGGGGCTGATCGTGGCGGTCGCGATCGGAAGCATTCTCCTGTCGTTCCTCGGGCGCGTGCGGTCCGGGGCTGCGAAGGGCAAGTAACCCGAACGAGCGCCGGCGGGCGGGTTTCCCGCCCGCCTTGGCGCGAGGGGGTGTCGTGGGTGTGGTCGCTCGATACATGGGCTATCACGCAGGCCGCAAGGATCACCCTAGAAAGTACATGGCCGATGCTTCTGGCACCCGCGGTGCTTTGGTTTGGCTTCGTGATCGCTGGAGCAACCATCGGTTTCGTCCGTCGGGTTCGCTGACTCTAGCACCTCTACTGCCCGGGTGGTCTTACGCTGACTGGTTTCCGGGGCTGGAGGAACGTTTTCGAGAGTTCTTGGGCTACATTTGGCCAGTAGTTGCACTTGTAGCGGGGCTCATTCTTGCTGCTTGGCTAATGGACTTACTGGCCGATATTGCGGCCGATATTACACGGTTGGGGGACCCGGACGATGAGGACTAAGCGGGTTCCTCTCGCTCTATTCGTGGCGACCCTGCTTCTTCTGGCGCCCGCGCCGGCTGTGGCAGTGACTGTAGGCCCGTTGGGCTCGGCAACGTGGACGGGCCTCTATGGGACGGAGAGCCCGGACCGCGTGCCTGGCCTCGTCGATGGGAGCGAGACCAACGGGTATTTCGCCTGCGCGGTATCGGCCAGCGAGTACGCGGTTGGCGTGAGGTTCGACCTGGGAACGACCTACGATCTCGACCGAGTGTACGTGAACGTTGAAACCGGACTATCCGGGAGCTCGGTAAGTGTGCGGCTCCTGGATGCCAGCAACGCCGTGGTGGATTCCTGGACGTGGACCGCGACGAACGTTTATGACCTGGCCGGCGCCTGGGCCGGAGTCCGGTATGTCGAGTGGGAAGCCCATGATGCCGGCCCGTCCGGGTCCTGCACGGGCTCTTGGGAGTTGCAGGTGTACGGCACAGCCACAGGGGCCCCACCACCTAGTACGACGGATTGGACCAAGAAGCTCTACGACTACCTGACTGACCCGCCTCCGGCCCCGTCTGCACCGGCCCTCCCCTCGTTCGGCGGCTGGACGAGCGTAGGTTCGCCTGGCACGATGGTTCCCCTGCCGAATCCACCACAGACCCAACATTCGGCCGTCACGACGGTGCCGGCGCGGCAGTTCCCGGTGCCGCCGGCCATGCCGGCCCCGCCGCCGCTTCCTCCTCTGCCGGAACCGGATACAACTCCCTTTTGGGACGTACTGGACCCCGTGCCTTCGGCGGACCCCCTGCTCCCTTCGGACCCGGCGCAAGCACCGGACCCGCCGCGATCCGCCGATCCTGTGATCCAGCGTGACGCGCCGGCCGCGAATGACCCGGTTCAAGCGCCGGACCCACCGCAAGCGAAGGACCCGGTGATGCCGCCCGACTACATGCAACCTGACCCGGTGCTACAGCGGGATCCTGTCATGGGAAAGGATCCTGTAATGCAGATAGACCCAATCATGCAACCAGATCCGTCAGGGTAAATTCCGATATGTCAACGGATGTGACTGCCATGTTCAGGCGTCTTGTCATAATGATTGCAGTTGCGATCATGGGTGTGGGTAGTCGTGTGGTGGCTGCGGGCGATTTGCTGCGCGGGGTTACCCCTACGTGGGACGGCTGGAGTAGTGTGTCCAATCCTGCAGCGGCAACTGACGGGGACCCGACGAGCTATTTGAACGCGTTGTTGCCGGCCGGTCGCAACGACGGTAATTTGTATTGGTCTATGTCAAGATCGTACGTGGCCGAATTGCGGATACGCTTGAAGTGGACTGCGGGCACTAGCGTTGTTGGGCCGATGAGTTTAGAATTGCAGAACAATGGGACTCGGGTTTGGTTTAGTTATCTTGCACTTGGTGATAATACTTATGTCTTTTATCCTAACGTTACAGCAAACAGAGTAAGGTTGTTTCTGAACGATAATTCCAGTTATGCTCAAAATGTTGAAGTTTACTGGTTAGAGGCGTATAGCGAGGTACGGGACACTACGCCGCCTTCTGCACCGAGTGGAGTGCAGGCGGTCGCGGGAGATACTACGGTAACGATTTCGTGGTCAGCGGTGCCTGATACCGACTTAGCAAAGTATCGAGTGTACCGTGACGGAAGCTTAATTGCTGAGGTAACAGGAACTACCTACATGGACGCGAATTTGACTAACGGTGTAACTTATACGTATGAAGTGTCAGCGGTGGACAAGGCGGGGAACGAATCGCCAAAGTCTGCTGCTGTGACGGCAACTCCTATGGGACCACCGCGGTCCCCCGTGTTGCAAATTACTTCTCTATCTCAAACAACTGTTGATATAGCTTGGGAGCCAATCGGTAACGCTGACGGATTTCGCATGTACCGTAATTCACTTCTAATAGCACAACTGCCTTCGGGGAGCCAAGCATTCCATGACTCTGGTTTAAGCCCCGAAACTGAATATACCTACAAGCTGGTTGTTTATAACAAAGTCGGGGAATCTCAAGCTACTGTAACTGTAACCACGCTGCCGCCTCCCCCACCGCCACCCGATCCCCCTGGCACCCCGGTGGGCCTGGGCATCTTAGACGTGAGTAAAACGACAGCATCACTGGGATGGTCGGTGCCCTTGGGTCTTGTTCGAGGCTATAGGGTATATCGAAACGGCCTCCTGGTTGCTGAAACTCGCGACACGGTCTTCGTAGACCGTAATCTCTTGCCTCAGACCCGTTATTACTACCAGGTAGTCGCCTGGAACGAGGGCGGCGAGTCGACCCCGGCCGCCGTGGCGGTCACTACGCTGGCGGCATCCTTTAGTGAGACTGTCCGGGCGGGCCTCGAATCGAGCCTTGGACGGGCCAGGGATTATGTCGTCTCTGCGGCCGGGGGCGTGGCCCCTTGGATCGTGGTAATTGCTGCCCTCGTAACTGCCGTCAAGTTGGGGAACTTCTTCCTCGGTTTGTGGAGGTGAGCCCTGTGGGCGTGATCGAAGGGTTCGGCCCCGTAATCCAGGAGTTGGTGCCCGGCCTCCTCGTCTGGTTCGGGATTGTGGCGGCCGGGAAGGTCGCGGTGCAGATGCTCTGGTGGCTCTCCCTGGTGGGCCGCGGGAGGCGGTAGGCCGTGTGGGACTGGTTCGAGTCGGTCTGGAGGCGTGGGCTGGACTGGTGGCGCACCACGATAGGCGGCGCTGTAGATGCCGTTCGAGACTACATCGCCGGCGCCGTCCGGGACATAGGCAGGTTCTTCCAGGATTTCGGCTCCGATCTCTCGGCTGCCCTGGCGCATCTTTTCGGCCCGATATGGAGCTTCTTGTCCGACACCTGGTACCTGATCGAGCGTGTGATCGGCCTGGTCGGTCTACTCCTTCGTATCGTCCTTGAGGTGCTCCAAATCCCGGTCTCACTGGGAGCCGGAATCATTAACACACTGGCCTCTGTCGCTCTGTTCGATCCTGCGGCAGTGGCGCCGGCGCCAAAGAGCCTGTACGCGAGTGGGGTTGACTGGGTACTGGGCCTGATCGGACCCTGGGTGTCGCCCCTGGCCGGGATAATTGAGGTCGGAGTGTGGCTCGCGGTCGGGTTCGCCGTGTTCCGCATTCTTGCGCCGGCGGCCTCGGACGGGTGATCGCCGATGCGGAACATCATCGATGCCATCTTCGGCCCCGTTGTGGACATTCTGAACAAGATCATCGAGTGGCTCGGCCAGGTGCGCCTGATTGCTGCACACGGGTTTGACCTGGGGATATACCTCGGCTACGTGGCGTGGCTGCCACCGCCCTGGCTGTCCCTCGTGAAGACGGTTGCCCTCGGTGCCCTCCTGGTCGCCGTGGTGTGGGCCGTCCGGGCTCTCTGGAGCCTGTACCTGACTCTGAAGTCCTCCGTGAAGTGGTGGTGAGTGAATCCGTGAGGCGCAAGCAGCGCGACGCTGGTGATATTGCCCTGGTGGTTACCGACGATGTGGGCCAACTGGAGCCCGTCGAGAGAGCGGACGCGGACACGATCGCTCTACCCTCGGGCACGTATCCTCGCCAGGACGTGCGCCGGGTCGTGCTGTCAGATGGCAGGAGCCTCTACCTGATCCATGCCGACCTCCCGGCTCGGGCTGAGGCAGCTCGCATCCGGCAACTGGAAGAGGCCGCCTTCCTCCGGGCGCTGTTCCGGCCGAGCCGCCCCGTGGGTCCGGGCGGGGTACCGCTCCCCTACTGGCTCCTCATGTTCGCTCTTGTGGTCGGGATGGTGATCTCCGGTGCGCGATGACCTGGAGCAGCTGGCGCTCGCAGAAGGTTACGACTCGCCGGCGGACGCGATTCAGGCCGACGTGTTCGAGGACGGTGGGCAGGGGGTCCCTGTAGGCGGGCAGAACGACGGCGCAAGCCTCCTGGCCGCCCTGAGCACCATCGAGCGTCACATTCACCCCCTGGCGCCGGATCAACTGGCCGCCGTGCTCTTCCTGCGCCACTTCGGTCCCGAGCGCCTGAGGGCGGTCGCAGACGATTACCTCGCCCTCTACAACCTCCAGGCTGGGCCGGATGCCCTCCTGGCCGCCCTGGAGTCGGCCGCTCTCATCCGGGCCTTCAAAGGCTACACGACCAGCGTCCAGGCTGGCGGGGTGTCCAGTCCTCTCCGGCGCCTGGGCATCAGGCGGTGACGGTGGTGATCGTAGCGTTCCTGGGCGCCCTGGGCGCCGGCAAGACTCTGCACGCTACCCGGTGGGCGATCCGGTACTCACTGGCTGCTCGGGGGGCAAATGTATATTCCAATATCTGGCTTAACGAGAGCTTCTTCCGTGAGCACAAGCGGATCAACCCAGCCTTCCAGCTCGGTCGCATAGCTACCGTCGACGACATCGTAGAGATGGCGGCGGCCGGTGGCGGCGTCCTCCTGCTGGACGAGGTGCACCGGTTGTTAGATGCCAGGCTGAGCATGCAGGCGCAGAACATCTTCCTGTCCGAGTTCTTCATGTTCCTCCGCAAGATCCGGGCGACCACCCTGGTCACGTTCCAGTCCCTGCGCATGGTCGACGTGCGGCTGCGCAACGCGTTGGACCTGGTGGTCATGTGCCGTGCCCGGGGGCCGCGCGGCCGGCGCACGTTCGAGCAGTTCGTGTACGACTACCAGGCAACGCCGCCGGTTCTGCGCAAGCACGAGCGACAGACCGAGGAAGAGGTGTTGCCGTACTTCAGCGCGTATGACACCTATCAGTTTGTCCGCTCCCTGAAGTTCCCCGCCACCAACAAGGAGTTCGACAAGTTCATGTCCCGGATCGAAGAAGCTGCGGCTGCCAGGAGGGAGAAGCGAGTTGGCTGAGAAGCCATGGGACGTGCCGGACCGGCTACCGGTGGACCCGGGCCGGGTGCTGTACCACCACCCCATGATCCCCCGGGCGCGGCTCATTACCCTGGCCCGGGAGCACGAAGAGGCCACGGCCTTGCTGCTCACCCGGGACGCGCTGCGCCAAGTGGGTTACGATCTCTTGCCCTCCTGGGCGGCCCCCTGGTCCTGGCGGAAGGACCCGTACCGGCCTCGGGTGTACCTGCGCCGGCGGTGCTACTACATCGCCCCGGCGGCCGAAGTGGCGGACAGGCGCCAGCGGCTGGCTCAACGGGAGAGCCGGGCCGCAGCGCAGGAGGGGTAGGTCGTGCTGACGGTGTGGGCGTGGTTCGCGGCTGCTGGGTTCGGTGTGGCGTCTGGAGTTGGCCTCGCGCTCTGGATCGGATACGAGGTGTACCGCCGGCGCTACCTCCGAGGACCGAGGGGGCTGCTGTAATGCGGCTGCTTCTGTCTGCGGCTTCCTGGGTGATCACCCTCTACGTGGGCGTCGGCCTGCTCGGGCTCGCTCTGTCGAAGCTCCGCTCGTGGCTCCAGCCGGCTACCCTGCCCGCCGTTCGCCGGTGGCCGGCCATCCTGGTGCTCGTGCCCGCGCACAACGAAGAGGCCGTGATCGGCCCCTGCGTGGCCAGCATCGGGCACGCAGCCCATCTTTACCCAGGCCGCGTCCGGGTCATCGTCGTCGCGGATGGGTGCATCGACTGGACGGCTGATGTGGCCCGCCAGCACGGGGCCGAGGTGATCGAGATACCGGACGGCGGGCGAGGCAAGCAGGTGGCCATCGCCCGCGCACTGGCGCGGGTGTGGCACGACGACTGGGACGCCCTGGCTCTGGTGGATGCCGACAACCTGCTGGATCCCCGCTTCTTCGTGGAAGCCGGCCGCCGGCTGGCCGCCGGGGCGCCGGCCGTGCAGGGGTACATCGCGACGGCGAACCCCACCGCGTCCTGGGTGTCCAGCGCATACGCCCTGGCCTATTACTGGGCGCACGCCATCGCCCAGGCCGGCCGGGAAGCCCTGGGACTCTCGGCCATGCTCGGGGGCACCGGCTGCCTGATCTCCCGCGCTACCCTGACCCGGCTGCCCTGGTCCGGCCGGACGGTCTCGGATGACCTGGAGTACACTGTTCGCATGGTGGCCTCGAGGTTGCGGGTTCACTACGAACCCCGTGCGCTCGTGTTCGACCAGAAACCTACGTCCCTGCGGGTGTCGCTGCGGCAGCGAACGCGTTGGCTCCGGGGGCACCTGCAAGTATACGCTGCCTACGGTGCACACCTAGTCCGCCGGCTGCCGACGCCGGCGGCGTTAGACCTGGTGCTGTATGGCCTCTACCCGTTCGCTGCGGCCGTGGCTCTACTCCAGGTGGTGGCCCTGCTGCTGTCCGGGCACGCCGTATCGGCCATGACCGGCCTGGCCATCGGGGCTCTGTTCATGGCGCCGGCCGCGCCCCCCCGGTACTGGGGTCGCCTGTGGCTCATGCCCCTGTGGAGCCTTACATGGTTGGTGCCGTTTTGGGTCGCCCTGGCTACGTGGCGGCAGCGGGCGTGGTATCACACCCCCCACGTCCCGCAAACGGGCTGACGGGGGGTGTAACGCTGTGGGCAGGCCTGGATTCTGGCGGGGTCAATACGTGCGGCTGCGGTCCGGGGGGCTCGGGGTGATCGTGTCGGTTTCCGCTGGGAGGCAGCTGCTCAGGGTGCGAACCGACAGGGGGCGGGAGGTCCGAGTCCGAGCCTCCGCGGTGCGCCCCATGGACTACCTGGACATGGCCGCTCTCCGTATCCGCCGGTTGACCCGGGGTGTGCAACCCAGTCTGCTGCTTCGTCGAGATCCCGTTCTGCACGCTCGTCGAGGTAGAGTTGAACCTGCAGCCCGGCGAGAAGTGCGAGGAGATCGACGTCAAGAAGCTCAAGTGCCAGCTGGAAGAGGGCGACGTGGTGGCCCAGAGCGAGGAGTTCGAGCGCGACGAGGACGGCCACATCTGCCGGGTGATCGAGAAGGACGTCGTGCGGGTGGTCGTGAAGGTGGTCCGGGAGGAGCAGCTCGAGATCTCGGCCGTGCCTTGCCCGCCGCCGAAGATCTGCTGACGAGAACGAGAGGGTATCCCGGCGAGGGGATACCCTCTTTCCGTTGGCAGACCGGTGCCCTCAAGACGTCTCCGCCGCCCCCTCTCCCCAGCGCACCTTCGCCTCGACCACCTGGATGTCTCCCAGCGGGCCGATCACCCGGGCGAGGACCGCCTCCGGCGTTGGCCCTGCGGGAACCGCGTCCTCTCCTCCCGCCTGCGCCCGAGTGTCGGGCTGCGGCCCGGCCGTGCCGTCTCCCGGGCTTGACTCGGCACCCCGAGGGGGTGGCACGGGCGTGTCAACCACCCGCATGCGGGGGGCGCCGCCGTCGGCGGGCCGCCGCCCTCCGGCAGAGCCGGCGCGGCTCTCGCGCTCGCGCAGGAGCTCCTCCCGCTCGGCCAGGAGCGCCGCGCGGGCTGCCAGCGCCTCCTCCTGCTGCCTGAGGATCTCGCGGCGCGCCTCCAGCGCCGCCCGCTCAGCCTGCAGCTGCTGGGCCAGGCCGGCCAGCTCGAGGCGCTGCTCCTGCATCTCTCGCAGGGCCGCCTCCAGCTCCCGCTGGCGCTCGGCCAGAATCCCCTCGCTGCGGGCGAGCGCCATCGCCCGCTGGGCCAGTTCCTGCTCCTGTCGCCGCGCCCACTCACGAAGCTCCTCGACGAGAAGCCCGAGCCCCTCTATGTGCCGCACCAGTTCCGAGCGCAGGATGGTGCGCGGCAGCATCGGCATCCCCTCTTCCGCGCCTCGTCGCCGTGGGGTGACCTCGCCCCATAGTATGTGGCCGCGCGCGAGCACGGCACGGCCCATGCCGGCAGGCCGCCCGGATGCACGGAACTACAAGAATAAGGAGGCGACCTGCCGTGGCGGATGCCCGCTTCCAGCCCGGGAGGCCGGAATCCCGCTGGGTGGCACTGCTGGTGAGGGCCGGGGTCTTCCTCGGACTCTGGTTCGTGCTCGGCAACCTCTTCGTCCAGATCGGCGCGCTGGTGGTGATCGCCTCGGGGGAGCCCACCGGGACCATGAGCACGAGCGCCGCGTTCCGGACGTGGAACTGGGCGTCGTGGGCCCTGGGCGCCCTCCTGAGCGCCTGGAGCTATCGCCGGCTCATCCGGACAGCGGGCGACTGAGGTCCGCCAGCACCGCCTCCACGTCCTCGTCCCGAACGTGCTCCGTCACCTGCACCTGGCCCACGCGGACCGGCAGCACCCAGCGCAGCCGGCCGGCGCGGGCCTTCTTGTCGTAACGCATGGCCTCCCGCACGGCCGCGAGGTCGGTGCCCGGCGGCAGGCGCACGGGCAGGGTGAGCCGGCGCAGCAGGTCCTCGAGCCGGCCCGGCAGGTCGTCCTGGGCGAGCACCCCGGCGCGGCGGCTGAGCCAGGCGGCCGCGATCAGGCCGATGCTGACGCACTCTCCGTGCAGGAGTCCCTCGCGGGGTGTGGCGCCGGGTTCGCCCTTCTCCACCCGCCCGAGCACCGCCTCCACCCCGTGACCGACCGTGTGGCCGAGGTTGAGGATGGCGCGCAGGCCGCCCTCGCGCTCGTCGGCGCTCACCACGGCACCCTTGATGCGGCAGTTCCGTTCGACCAGGTCCTCGAGCAGGGCCGGGTCGCGAGCCAGCACGGCGGACGTCTCGTCCTCGAGCAGGGCGAACAGACCCCGGTCACGCAGGAGGGCGTGCTTGACCACCTCGGCGAGCCCGGCCACGTACTCCCGCGCCGGCAGGGTGGCGAGGGTGGTCACGTCGGCGACGACCGCCCGGGGCTGGTGGAAGGCGCCCACCAGGTTCTTGCCGCGGGGCAGGTTGACGGCGACCTTCCCCCCGATCGACGCGTCGACCTGGGCCAGCAGGGTCGTGGGCACCTGGACGAAGTCCACCCCGCGCAGGAACGTCGCGGCCACGAAACCGGCGAGGTCGCCGACTGCGCCGCCGCCCAGCGCCACGACGCACCCGTCCCGGTCGAGACCCGTGTCGAGGCAGGCCTCGTAGAGCCTCGCCGCCTCCGACAGGGTCTTGGCCGGCTCGCCGGCCGGCACGGTCGCAGAACCGGCCTCGATGCCCGCGGCGCGCAGCGCTGCCAGGGCCCTGTCGAGGTAGTGCGGTCCGGCGCCCTCGTCCGTGACGACGAGGGCCCGGGTGGCGCGGGGCAGGGTCTCCCGCACGATGTGCCCCAGGTCGGCCAGGATGCCGCTGCCGATGTGGATCCGGTACGAGCGCTCGCCCAGTTCGACGCGAACGGTACGGGCCAACCCCAGTCACCTCGCAGGCCGCAGGGCCGGCGCCCCCGCGGCTTCGTGTGCGGATCTCAGGAGCCACCTCGCCGCCTCCAGGCCGCCACCACCCTCTCCGCCACGGCGGCGGGGGGGCCGCGGCGCCCGCTCACCACGGCGTGGGCGACCTCCCGGTACAGGGGCTCGCGCTCGGCAAGCAGGGCCCGGAGGCGCCCCAGCGGGTCGGGCACGGAGAGCAGGGGGCGGGAGGCGAGCCCCCGCCCCCGCGAGAGGCGGCGGTGAAGCTCCTCGGGCGGCACCTCCAGGTAGACGGTGAACCCGGTCGAGCGGAGCAAGGCCCGGTTCTCGGGCAGGAGCACGATCCCGCCGCCGGTGGCCACCACCCGGCCGCCCTCCCGGGCGACCCGGGCCAGGGCCTCGTGCTCCCGGCGGCGGAACCCCGCCTCGCCCTCGGCGGCGAAGATCTCCGGGATGGTGCGTCCGGCGTCCCTCTGCACGAGGTCGTCGGTATCGAGCCACGGCCACCCGAGCCGGGCCGCCACGATCCGGGCCACCGTGGTCTTGCCGCTGCCCATGAGCCCGACCAGGTACAGGTTGCCCGGGGGCCGGTCCTCAGCGGGTCCGGAGGTAGGCCAGGTACCCATCGTAGGCGCGCCGCACCTCTTCCAGGCTGTCGCCCCCGAACTTCTCCAGGAAGAACCTTGCCAGCTCGAAGGCGGTCACGCACTCGCAGATGACCGCCCCGGCGGGGACGGCGCACACGTCCGAGCGCTCCACGCTCGCCTCGGCCGGCTGGTGGGTGCCCATCTCGACGGTCGGCAAGGGGCGGTACAGGGTGGCAATCGGCTTCTGAGCCACCCGGATCACCAGCGGCATGCCGGTCGACATGCCGCCCTCCGTGCCGCCGGCCCGGTTCGACGTGCGGAAGTACCCGCGCTCGGGCGACCAGGCGATCGGGTCGTGAACCGCCGACCCCCGGCGGCGGGCCGCCTCGAAGCCGAGCCCGATCTCCACGCCCTTCATCGCCTGGATCGACATGAGGGCGCCGGCCAGGGCGCCGTCGAGCCTGCGGTCCCAGTGCACGTGGCTGCCGAGCCCGGGCGGCAGCCCGGTGGCGATGACCTCGATGATGCCGCCCAGGGAGTCGCCCTCGGCCCGGGCGGCGTCGATCTCCGCCACCATGCGCGCCGAGGCGGCCGGGTCGGCGCAGCGCACCGGCGACGCCTCCGCCCGGTCCGCCAGCTCCTGCGGGCTGAGCGCGCCGAGGACGGCCGGGTCGGCCTCGACGGGCCCGATGGCCACGACGTGCCCCACGACCTCGATGCCGAACTGGCGCAGGAGCTGCCGTGCCAGGGACCCGGCGGCCACCCGCGCGGCCGTCTCGCGCGCCGAGGCCCGCTCGAGCACGTTGCGGGCGTCGTCATGGGCGTACTTCAGGCTCCCGACGAGGTCGGCGTGCCCCGGCCGGGGCCGCGTCACGCGCCGCGACTGCGCCCGACGGGTCTCCAGCTCTGCAGGATCGTCAGGCGGCAGGGGGGACATGATGTCCTGCCAGTTCGCCCAGTCCCGGTTCTCGACGAGAAGCGCCACCGGGCTACCCAGCGTGCGCCCGTGGCGGATTCCACCCAGCACCCGGACCCGGTCGCGCTCGATCTTCTGCCGGCCGCCGCGGCCGTATCCCCCCTGGCGCCGCTCCAGATCCCGGTTGATGGCCTCCAGGTCCACGGGAATGCCCGCCGGCAGCCCTTCCACGATGGTCACCAGCCCGGGCCCGTGCGACTCCCCGGCAGTCAGGTACCGCAGCACGCGCGAATGCCTCCTCTCACGGGCCCGCCACGCCCACCGACAACCACGCGATCCCCGGCGTCCCCAGGGCGGCCACGATCGCCCCGGCGGCCAGGAAGGGGCCGAAGGCGATCTGGTCCTTGCGCCCCACCCGCCGCAGGGCCAGGAGCGCCAGGCTGACCAGTCCCCCGGCGACGAAGGCCGCCAGGAGGGCCGCCAGGGCCGCCGGCCACCCGAGGTAGAGGCCCACCACCCCGGCCATCTTGACGTCACCCATCCCCATGCCGCCCCGGAAGAGCATGCCGAGCAAGAAAAGGACCCCGAAGCCGAAGGCCCCTCCGGCCAGAGCCTGCAGCCAGCCGGCCGGATCGGCGACCTGCAGCACGAGCCACAGCGCCGCGGCAGCGAGCAGGAGCTCGTTCGGGATGATCCGGTCGTGCAGGTCGACGAGGCTGGCCGTGATCACCACCGCGCTCAGCACGGCCAGCCGGAGGAACTCCGGCCCGAGCCCGGCCGGCCCCCGGCCGAAGCCGTACCCCAGCGCCGCCCCCAGCACCGTGCACAGCGCCCACTCCCAGGCCCCCCGGGGCCGGGTGGTCCAGCGGGGCGAAACCCACGCGCCCAGCCACGCCAGGACGCCGCCGATCGCCGCGCCCGCCAGCGAAGCCCCCATCCGCCCGCCGCCCTCCCGCTCAGTCCTCTCCCCTGAGGGCCGCCTCCGCAGCGGCCCACATGACCTGTACCGGCCCGGGCCGGCCGAACCAGAGCTCCCAGGCGAGCGCCCCCTGGTGGACCAGCATCCCCAGGCCGCCGACCGTGACCAGCGCCCGGGCACGCGCTTCCCGCAGGAGGCGCGTCTCCGCGGGCCGGTAAACCGTATCGTAGACGACCGTCCCCGGGCGCAGGCCCCCGAGGCCGTCCGGGAGCGGAGACTCCTCGGTGGCCGGGGCCATGCCCACAGGGGTGCAGTTGACGACCAGGTGCGCGTCGGCGAGACACAGCTCCGCCTCCCGGCTCGGCAGGGGGACGGCCGTCGCCTCCACCTCCGTGCCTGCCGCCGAGGCCGCCCGGCGGGCGAGCCCGGCCACCGCCTCCGCCCGCTCCGGGGTACGGCCGGCGACCACCAGGGTTTGGACGCCCGCCGCGGCCAGGGCCGCGGCGATCGCCCGCGCCGCCCCGCCGGCACCCAGGATCACGGCGTTCTGGCCCGCCGGGTCGATCCCCTCGGCGTAGAGATGGCGGAGAAAGCCCTGTCCGTCGGTGTTGTGCCCTACGAGGCGTCCGTGACGGCAGACAATGGTATTCACGGCCCCGATCAGGCGCGCCTCCGGGGTCACCTCGTCCAGGTAGTCGAGCACGGCTTCCTTGTGGGGTATCGTGACGTTGGCGCCGCCGAAGCCCAGCGACGCGAGCCCCCGGACGGCCTCCCCCAGCGCCTCCGGCGGAACGGCGAGCGCCACGTAGATCGCCTGGAGCCCTTGTTCCCGAAAAGCCGCGTTGTGCATCGCAGGGGAGAGCGAGTGGCCCACGGGCCAGCCAAGCAAGGCGTACGGGCGCGGCTGCCTCCCCCAGACATCACGAGGCACCGACATTCCCAACCCCTTCCCATGCGACCCGGGAGCGTCCGTTCCCGGCCATCTTGTCGCCTGATCCGCGATCTCACTTCTAACTTCATGGGTGCGACCGCGGATTCCTGCCGGACCGCCGGTCGGGAGCGGGGACCGCCCCCGGGCGGGCGAGGCGACCCAGCACCAGCTTCTCGAGCAGACGCATGAAGCGAGTCCCGATGAACTCGCGCGGCGACACCGGCGACACCAGGATGGTGTAGAGCCCCAACCGGTTACCCCCCAGCACGTCCGTGAAGAGCTGGTCCCCCACCACCGCCGTCTCCCCCGGGCCGGTGCCCAGGCGGGCCATCGCCTCCCGGAACCCGTGGCGGCGGGGCTTGCCCGCACCGCCCACGTAAGCGACCCCGGCCTGGCGGGCGAAGGCCTCGACCCGCCGGCTGCCGCCGTTGGACACGATGCAGACGCGCAGGCCAGCCCCCTCGGCCCGCCGGAGCCACTCGAGCGCGGCCGGGGTCGGCGCCGGGTGGCGCCAGGGGACCAGGGTGTTGTCGAGATCGACGATGAGGCCCCGGATGCCCCGGCGCCGCAGCGCACCGAAGTCCACGGCGAAGATCGACGACTGAACCTCGGCAGGGACCAACACCCGCAGGATTCGCGTGCACCTCCCCACCCGGGAATGAGCGTAGCACACCCGCCGGGACCTGTCACTGGCGCGGGCGGCCGGCGCCCGGGGCGGGCCGTTTCCCCCGGGGTCGTCATACGGTGGGGTGGAGGTGATGGCTGCCTCATGTTCATCCACAAGAAGGAACTCCTCCGCCCCGTCCGGGTCGTCACGCCCGATCCGCGCTGGGGAGAGATCATCCTGGATCAGTACGCCGGCGCGGACTCCGAGGCGACCGCACTCAACACGTACCTCACCCAGCGGTACAACACGAACATACCGGCGATCCGCGACCTCCTGACGGACATCGGCACGGAGGAGATCTCGCACTGGGAGATGGTGGCCGAGCTCGTGCGCCAGCACGGCTGCACGGTCAAGATGCGGGACTCCCGCGGGTCGCCGTGGACCTCCAGCTACGCGGACGTCACCGGCAACATCATCACCGACCTGTACAGCGACATCGCGGCCGAACTGCGGGCCCGCGACCTTTACCTGCGCCTGGCGAACATGGTCGAGGACCCCGGGAGCCGCGACACCCTGCTGTTCCTCGGCGCCCGGGAGGAGGCCCACGCCGCCGCGTTCGCACGGGCCCTCGAGGCCATCAAGGGTACCCTCGAGCTCCCGGTCGAGTGGTTCCGCCACCCCTACCTGAACATGTCGCCCGGCACCTACGAAGCGATGCGCGCCCGGTCGGCTCCGCCCCCTCCGCCGCTCACCTATCCGCCGTCCTACCCGTACCCGACGGCCTTCGAGTACCCGCCGCGGTGAGCCCCGGGGCCCGCGCGCAGGACGCCCGGCGCCGGCCGGGCGTCCTGCGCGCTCGGGTCAGTCCGAGCCGTCGGCCACGTAGAGCGCGTAGAAGGCGAACTCGGGCTGGGGCGGGGCCAGAGCGGGGCTCGGGCCGCTGCGGGCCGCCCACTCGAGCCACTTCGCCGCGTACGGGTGGAGGGCGTGGGGGCTCCACCGCTCCTGCCACCCGTCCGCCCCCAGCAGGAACACACCGGGCTCGCCGGAAGGCCGGCCGTACTGCCACGGCACGGGGTCCGGAAGCGCCTCGGAAGTCCGCATCTTCGCACCCCCTCAGCCCTCACGGTGGTAGTAGGGGGCTCCGGCCACGGGTCCCGGCACGAACCACGGAAGCCCTGTGTAGAGCGGGTTGGGCTGTGCCGGGCGCACCATCCCGGCGGCCACCCATTCCTCAACGGTGCGGACCGCCTCGTCCGACGGCACCCCGGTGCCAACCAGGTAGCCCAGGAGCGCGGCCTGCAGGGCGAGGTCGGCCTCCCGGACCCCGTCCCAGCCGGCCAGCAGCCGGTGGGCGAGCGGCTCGACCGCCGCCAGCGCCTTCTCCAGCACCTTCGCGTCCCCCTTCCGGGCGAGATCCGGTCCCATCCTATGCTGGAAAGGGCGTCGCCGGCCGTGGGGCGGACGGAGCCGCTGTCGGATTCGGCCGCGAGGCCGCCGGCCACATAAGCTGTAGCGGTACCGTGCCCGACCGAAAGGTGGGAGACCCGATGCCGATCGCCGTGCCCGCCTTCTTCTCTGCCCTCCCCGTGTGGACGCGCGGACCCGCGCTGGCCCCCTGGCCGGCCGGACTCCGCCCGCTGCCGGGCCTCACCGCGACGATACCGGCCGGCCTCGGCCCGTGGCAGGATCAATCCGAGCCCGCGGGCCTGGCCGTCCCGGAGCCCGTGCGCGCTGCGCTGCAGCGCTTCCTCCTGGCGCCGTGGAAGCCAGCCGTCGACGTCTCGGCCCTGGCGGAGGCGCAGCGCAGCATGATCGCACCGGATCACCCTTAGCGCCCTGACGCTTCGGAGTCGGCACCCCTCGGCCCTTCCTCCAGCAGCGCCTTGCACAGCTTGGTGACGGCCTTCTTCTCGATCCGGCTCACGTAGCTGCGGGAGATCCCCAACATCCGGGCGATCTCCCGCTGGGTCTTGCGGGGGCCCCCGTGGATGCCGTACCGCAGCTCCAGCACCTGGCGCTCCTTCGGCCCCAGGCGCGCGAGCATCTCCCGCAGGCGCCCCTCCTCCAGGCGCCGGCCGACCAGTTCGGGAACGACGTCCGGGTCGCTCCCCAGCACGTCGATCAGCTGGATCTCGTTGCCCTCCCTGTCCACGCCGATCGGGTCGTAGAGCGACACCTCGCCGCGCAGGCGCTTGAGGGACCTCAAGTACATGAGGATCTCATTTCCCATGACTGCGCGGCGCGGCAGCATCTGCCAGCTTCGTCGTACCCGCAAACAGTCAACGGGTGCCTCGCCGACTCCCCTTCGGCGTAGGCACCCGCTGCGTTAGGTCCACCAGCCCCACACCACGACCCGAGTCCGGGCTGGCGGCGATCCGCTCAGTCGCGCCGTACTGGCAAAACGCCCGCGCACTGGGCGGCTTTTTTGTATTCTCGCACGCCCAGCCCGGCCGGTCAAGAGGAGGCAGTATCATGTCTCGTGAAGACCGGCTGCCTGACGTTGACACTCTGACCAAACTGCTCGGCCCCGGATCGGCCCGGGCCATCTTCTCCCTGCTAGAGGCCGGCGCGCCCAACGTCTGCCCCGGTCACCCGTGGGCAGTCGCCTTCGACGGAAAACCACACACCGTCGCAGAACTGGCTGCTATCGCCGGCCGCGGCCTCTTCACCATGTACCGCGACCTGGCCAAGGCATCCCAAAAGAAGGTCCTCCGTCTCGTCCCGGGTCCCACTCGGGCCGCCAAGATCCTCGAGTTCGCACTCTCCTTGCCGTCGCCATCTGCAGATTCCGCCACGCCGGCTACCCCACCATCCGAGGCATCACATCGGCTCAGCCCGCGCGACCACGCACCCATCCAGCCCGTACATCAGCCCGAGTGCTGTGCCACATGTGCCTCGGCCCTGCAGACGCTCCACGACCAAGTCGCAGCGCTCACTGCTCGCCTCGAGCACACCCTTGCGACCGCCGAAGCCCTTCTGTCCTCCTTGCGCCCCACACCCGGTACGGGCGCCTACCCCACATCCCTCACTTATCTCGAAGCTCCCACGGCGCAGTTTGAAACGCCCGCCCCCCAACCTCCCAGCACTCACACTCTTGCCGCCCCTGCACCAGTCCTTCCGTCCGATTCGCCGGAACCCGACGCTCGCATCACCGTCCCCCGCCCCACACCTCACGCGGCGGGACTCACTCCATCCGGCCAGGCGCCGGCCTCCGAACAGGTAGGTGATCGCCTCAACTTAGGCATCCGCCCTTCGCCTGTTGGACCGCCTGTTTCCTCTCGGCCCCAGGCCCCCGCACCGGGTGCGTCTGTTACCGGATCCCCCACCTCCGCACCGCCACCGCCCGGCGTCCGGCTGCCCGAGCCGGTCCTCCACGTCTTCCGCGGCATCGTCCGCCGCCACCCCACCCCGAGCGAGGCGGCCCGCATCGCCGCCCACCTGAACCGCTTCCACGCCGCCGGCGCCGATGTGGGCGACCTCATCCACGCGATGTGCGTGGCCGAGGCGAAGTACAAGCCCAGCCCGGAAAGACCCCGCATCGAGTGCGAGGCGTTCTTCGAAAAGTTCTTCCACCGCGAGCTTCTCGACTTCCTCCGCCGTCGCTATGGGCGTCCCACTCCCCGGCCCTTCGCCACAGCGCGCCGGCCAGTCCCTCCCCCCTCCAACGTCTTCCTCCGCCGCCCGGACCGCCAACAGCTCGACTACGAATCCTTCTACGCTCTGCCCCCAGCAAGTTGTGCCCGGGCAAGCTAGGCCCCATCCGCATCGGGTAAGCGCAATTGTATCCACTTATTGGCAAGGTTTGCCGCAAGATATTCCAGAAAGCGGAACTGACTGCCTCCCTCTCCTTCCTCTCCCCCCACCCCCTCTCTTACCTCTCCCTCGTCGTATTTGGGTACTACACGTATGCCTTCTGGAGAGACTAAGGGGGGAGACTATAAAAGAGAGTCAATGCCAGCGACAGACGCTCAAATGACCGAAGCGGCCCCCGGCACGGGGCCAGCAGTTCCAGGTGCCTGCGGGAACAATCGCCGAAGGACGACTGCTTACGGACCGGACTGCTGGAGCGCCCGCCGCAGGAGACGCCCAAGGCGCCAGTACCCGGTGCCCCGGACGACCACGTTGCGTGGCCAGAGGAAGGGGTCCTGCGACGGGCCCACCGCGCCGGGACGCCCGGTGACGGCGGCGAGAAAGCCCGCGCGGCGGACGGCGTCCACGACGCGCGGGTTCAGCGCGCCATAGGGGTACGCGAAGAATGCCGGGGCGTGACCGAGGCGGGCAGAGAGAACCTCGCGGGACCCTGAGATCTCCGACCGAAGCTGCGTGTCGTCAAGCCCCCGCAGGTCGGGGTGATTCACCGTGTGGGCGCCGATCTCGATCCCCGCCCGGTCGAGTTCCCGGATCTGATCCCAGGTCAGGTACCCCGGCCGACCCACCAGTCCGGTGCTGACGAACACGGTGGCCGGGTAGTGGTACCGTTGCAGCAGCGGAAATGCCGAGCGGTAAAAGCTTTCATACCCGTCGTCGAAGGTCAGCACGATCGGACGGCCCGGTAGCGGGGTGCGACGAGCGACAGCCCTGTACACTTGGTCGAGCGTGACCGGCGAGTAGCCCGCCCGCGCCAGGTAGCGGAGCTCGAGCGCGAAGTCCCGCGGCGAGAGATCGATCGGCGAGGGCCCGTCGGCGATCTCGTGGTAAGCCAGGATGGGGACCGGAACCCAGCCCGGCGCCTCCCGGCGTTCTGCCCGCGCATGGGCCAGTCTTGCCCCGGAAGAACGGAACGGGACCAGCACGTACGCGGCGATCAGGACCAGCACAACCAGCGCTGCCTTCAGGACCCGCCTGGTCCCGGAACCCCTTCGCGTCATGGCCTTCACCTGATATCCCCAATACACGACACCGGGCCGATCCCACAACATGCACACAACCCCATTCTATCACCGGGACCGCGTCGCGGCGAGGCCGATTCGCGAGGATGGCAGGTTGCACGGCCCTCATCCACGTTCCGTTCCACACCTCATCCACGTTCCGTTTGACAGCCGCCCCGCGGCGGTATTAGATTGGGCCTGGCACCAGGTTTCGAAGAAGGACCTCGGACATGCGGGGAGGTGAGCGGCGGTGGCGGATTCGGTACCGGACCCACGAAGATGGGCGGTGTTGCCCCTTGACTTCTCCGTCCCGCCGCGTCCCTCCCGGCCAGGCTGATCGGCGGCCTCCCGGCCGGGCGGACGGCGGGCCCAGCCCGCGTGCACCGGCAGAAGGGAGGCTGACCGCCAGTGGCTTCTTTTTCCCGTCCCGCGCTCCCGCGACGTCCGGCCGTCGCCGACTTGATCGTCGGGATTGGGACGCTGGGGCTGGTTTACGGAATCGTCCACGTGGGAGCCGGCATGGGGGCTCCTCTGGAAGCGGGCCGGGGTCCCGCCATCCTCCTGGACCCGCGAATGCTCCCGTACTACGCCGGACGTTCGCTTCTGCGAATGTTCCTGGCGTTTGCTTTTTCCATCCTGTTCACCATCGTGTACGGTTACATCGCGGCCTACAGCCGGTCGGCCGAGCGAATCTTGATCCCCCTGCTCGACGTGCTGCAGTCGGTCCCCGTCCTCGGGTTCCTCTCCGTGACGGTGGCCGGCTTCACCGCGCTGTTCCCGAACCGGCTGCTGGGGGCGGAGTTGGCCTCCATCTTCGCCATCTTCACGAGCCAGGTCTGGAACATGACCTTCAGTTTCTATCACTCCCTGACCGTCATCCCCCAGGACCTGCGCGAAGCCGCCCGGATCCTCCGGCTCGACCCCTGGCGCCGGCTGACCGCCGTCGAACTTCCGTATTCCATGGTGGGCCTGGTCTGGAACGGGATGATATCCTTCGGCGGCGGCTGGTTCTTCCTCGCCGCCAGCGAGGCGATCACGGTGTTGGGGCGGGACATCCGCCTGCCAGGACTGGGGTCGTATCTCGCCACCGCGGTGGAGCAGGCCGACCTCCGCGCCGTCACCTGGGCCGTTGTCACGATGGTCGTGGTGGTCGTGCTGGTCGATCAGCTCTTCTGGCGCCCCGTGGCCGCCTGGACCCAACGGTTCAAGATGGAAGAGGTGGACGACGAGGAGGAGCCCAGCTCCCACGTCCTGGATGTGCTGCGACGCTCCCGCGTGGCTGGGGCCATCTGGCGCCGGGCGGTGGAGCCGGTCTGGCGCGCCGCCGACGCCGCCCTCTCCGGTCTGGCGAAGGTTTTGGAGGGGCGCTTCGCCTCGGGTGCCGCGCCTCGGGTCCTCACCCGGGCTACCGGCGCGGTCGTCGGGGCCCTGGTGCTGCGGTACGCCTACCTGGCCCTCCGCATGCTGGGCGGCATGCCTCCGGGGGCATTGACGGGCGTAGTCGGCCTGGGCCTCCTCACGCTTGTCCGAGTCCTGCTCTCGACGGCGCTGGCGGCTCTCTGGACGGTCCCGGTCGGGGTGGCCATCGGGCTGAACCCCCGTCTGGCCCGGGTGATGCGTCCGCTGGTGCAGATCGCCGCCTCGTTCCCGGCCAACCTCGTGTTCCCGTTCCTCACCGCCCTGTACCTGCGGTACCACGTGAACTTCGAGATCGGCACCATTCCCCTCATGATGCTCGGGACCCAGTGGTACGTCCTGTTCAACGTGATCTCGGGGGCGACAGCGCTCCCCGCCGACCTCCGGGAGGCCGCGGCCATGCTCCGCCTGCGGGGCTGGGCACGCTGGCGCAGCGTCTACCTGCCGGCGATTGCTCCCTCGCTGGTGAACGGGTGCATCGCGGCCGCCGGGGGTGCGTGGAACGCCTCCATCGTGTCCGAGATCGTCACCTGGGGATCGACGACGCTCTCGGTTCCGGGCCTTGGCGCCTTCATCACCCAGGCCGCCCGGGTCGGCGACTGGGCCGGCATCGTCTGGGGCATCACGGTGATGTCCACCCTGGTGGTGCTGATGAACCGGCTTCTGTGGCACACCCTCTTCCGAACGGCCAGCGCTCACTACCATGCATGATGTCGCGAGCGGGGTGACATCCGATGAAGCCTCATCCGGTGCTGACCCGGGAGCGTTCGCCGGAAGTCCTGGTCGAACTCCGGGGCGTCTCGAAGATGTACGAGAAGGCCCGGGGCACGTCCATCGCGGTGCTGAGAGACATCGACCTGGCGGTGCGTAGCGGCGAGTTCGTGGCGATCCTGGGGCCCTCGGGGTCGGGCAAGTCGACCCTCCTCCGGATCGTCGCAGGGCTGAGCCGGCCTTCGGAGGGGGAAGTCCGCTTCCGCAACCAGGCCGTGGAGGGGATCAACCCGGGTGTCGCGATGGTCTTCCAGACCTTCGCGCTCTACCCCTGGCTGACGGTGCTGCAGAACGTGGAGCTCGGCCTGGAGCACCGCCAGCTCCCGCGCGGCGAGCGCCGGGAGCGCGCCCTCCGGGTCCTGGACATGGTGGGCCTCGACGGCTTCGAGCACGCCTATCCGAAGGAGCTCTCCGGGGGCATGCGCCAGCGCGTCGGCCTGGCCCGGGCGCTGGTCATGGAGCCGGACGTGCTCCTCATGGACGAGCCGTTCTCTGCCCTGGACGTCCTGACGGCGGAAAACCTGCGGCGCGACCTCCTGGAGCTGTGGGTGGAGCGCAAGATCCCCACCCGGGCGATCCTCCTGGTGACGCATAACATCGAGGAAGCCGTCTACATGGCCGACCGCGCCGTGATCCTCTCCCGGGACCCCGGGCAGGTCGTGGCCGACGTGCCGATCACCATCCCGCACTGGCGGGATCCCGCATCTCCCGCCTTCACGCGCCTGGTCGACGAGATCTACGGTATCGTCACCCGGCGCCGGCGCCTTGAAGCCGCGGATGCCGCTGCGGGCGCCGCCTCTGGCCTGATCCCCAACGTTCGCGCCGGGGCCCTGACCGGTCTGGTCGAGCTCCTGGAAGAGAAAGAGGCGCCGCGAGTCGACCTCTACGCCCTGGGAGACGAACTGCAGCTCGACATCGAGGACCTGCTTCCGCACGTCGAGGCCGCCGAGCTCCTGGGGCTGGCCCGGATCCACGAGGGGGACATCGAGCTGACGGAGACCGGCCGGCGTTTTGCCAACGCCTCGGTGCTCGAACGCAAGGAGCTGTTTCGCTCCCTGGCCCTGGCGCGGGTGCGTTCCCTGGACCAGATCGTCTCGGTCCTCCGGTCCAAGGCAAACCGCCGGATGCCCCGGGAGTTCTTCCTTTCCTTCCTTGAGCGTCGCCTGAGCCCCGGCGAGGCGGACCGCCAGCTGGACACGTTGATCGACTGGGGGCGTTACGGCGAACTGTTCGCCTACGACGACGAGGCCCGGGTGCTCTACCTCGAGCCCGAGGAGCCGGCCTGACGGAGGAAGCCCGCCAGGCCCTGGGTCGACCCGGCCCGGACGGCCGCCAGCGCGACCCGGGGCAGCACCGTCGCCGATGGGTACACGAGGTAGCGGGGCTCCCAGCGGGGGTTGAACTTCTCCTTGAACGCCCGCAGGCCCTGGAAGTTGTAGAAGCGGTTGAACCGCAGGTAGAGGAACCGCACGGTGCGGTGCGGCAGGTCGGTCTCGCCCTCGCCCCCGACGTTGGCGAAGGGCGCCATCCCCAGGTTCAGCGTCGCCACGCCCTGCTCTCGGGCCCTCAGGGCGATCTCGCTCAGGAGGAACTCCATTGTCCCGTTCGGCGCGCCGGGGTGGTAGCGCATCAGGTCGGGAGAGACCTGATCCAGTCCGTACATGGGCTGCAGGTTCGCAAACGCGACGATCTCCCCGCCGGGACCCTCCACGTAAACCACGGGCGTCTCCTTCAGCGCCCGGGAGTCGAAACGACCCAGGGAGAAGGTGCGTTCAGGCCCGGCCTTGCGCCGGAGCCAGGCGTCCGAGACCTGGCGCAGGCGCTCCAGGAGGTCGTCCGGGATCGGCGGCTCGCACGTTCGCACCTGGTAGCCACGGCGCTGGAGTCGGTTGCGGGCCTGGCGGATGTCGCGCCACTGCCGTCCGACCAGGTCGAAGCCGGCCAGGTCCACCAGGGCCTCCTCACCGAGCTTCAGGACCTGGTAGCCGGTCTGCCTGTAGGCCTCGAGATGGTCCGGCAGGACCTGCAAGAAGGCAGGCACCCAGCCGTTGCGCGCGGCCTCCTCGGTGAACGCAGCGATCGCGGCCGGAACGTCGTCCGGGGGACCCACCGGGTCGCCCAGCACGAGGGCCACGTCGCCCACCAGGCGGTAGCTCACGTACGACCGGCCCGACGGGCTGAACCAGAAGAGCTTGTCGTCCTGCAGAGTGAAGTACACCAGCGCCGACCGCGCCCAGCGCATCGCGATGGCCTGGGCGCGCTCCCGCTCCTGCCGCCACGTCGTTCGCCGGTACACGAACGGCCGGAACAGCATCAGGAAGCCGTACAGCGCGGTCGATCCGAACACCAGGTAGACGGAGTCCAGGAACCAGCGCGCCCGCGGACTGAACGCCTGAAGGCGCATGGGGGTGAACGGGCTCAGCAGGAGGACCGCTTCCCGCAGCGCCGCCGAAAGCGAGAAGTGGCGGTGCAGTCCCGCGTCCAGGAAGTAGAGGCCCAGCACGGTGTACCCGTACCCGAAGACGATCCCCGCCACGAGGGTCAGGAGACCCCGGGCCACCGAGGGCGGATCGCTGCGGGCCCGGAAGGCCGGCCGGAACCAGATGAGGGCTTCCAGCACGCCCATCTGCACCAAGGCCTCGGGCCAGTTGAGGCCCTTCACCAAGTGCAGGACGACGGACAGCTGGAGCGTACCCACGGTCAGTTGCCAGGCTAGCCGCTTCGCCCGAGCCACCTGCGGGGCCAGGAGCAGGAGCAGGAACCCCGTGACCACGGAGAGCAGCCGGCTGCCGGAGGGGAGCGGGCGGAGTATCCACGCTCCGCGCATGGGATGAACCACCGGTGCCAGCAGGGAGGACACGGTGTTCAGCAGGCCCATCATGCCCACGATCAGGGCCAGGACAACCGGCGCGGCGGACCGATGGGTCAACCGTTCACCCTCCTTCCCGGGCAATCCGGCGCAGCCCGGGGATGCCGAGACCCAGAGGCAGCCAGAAGTTCAGGACACGGTACAGGAGCGTGACGGCCGCCGCCACCGGCAGGGGGACGCCCAGGGTACGGAAGACGCCCGTCATGGAAGCTTCGAACACGCCTACCCCGCCCGGCACCAGCGAGATGAGCGACAGGACGGTTGCCAGGCTGAAGCCCGCTACGAGCGTCACCGGCGGGACCGCGTAGCGGAACGCCCGGAAGCTCCAGTAGACGATCCCCATGTCGACCACCTGCACGCTCAGGCCGACGGCCGCCGCGGTGAGAAGACCGGTCGCCGAGGTGAGGACCGGCTGCAGGGCGCGGAGCTCCCGTTCGAGCGCGGACACCCCCCGGGACCAAGCGCGCCGCAGGCGCGCCAGGACAGCCGGATCGGCGGCGCCGGGTTCCGGGCCGTGCCGGCCCGCCATCCGCCGGAGGATGTCCGGCCGGAGCCACACGGTGACCAGGGCGACGAGCCCGAGCCCCACGGCTCCCGAGAACCCGGCCAGCGCCGGCCCTGCCCCCGGCGGCAGCGCCGTCACCCGCGGCAGCACCGCCGCGAGCACCGCGACCACCAGGGCGAAGGTGGCGTAGTCGACCACATAAAAGAGCAGGTGAATGGCCGCCGCCCGTGCCATCGGAACCCCGCGCCGGCCGGCGGCCAGCGCGAACACGGAGGCTCCCGCCCCACCCGCCACGGGCGCGAGCCGGTTGGCAAGGTTGGCGGCGAGGGTGATCTCCACCAGGAAGCCGATCGGCAGCGGGGTGCGGGCCAGGCGGAACAACACGAAGTAGAGCAGGGCCTGGTCTGTCAGGAAGGCCAGCTGCAGGGCCGCGGCCACCGCCAGGGCGGGCCGGTCCGCGTGCCGCAGGAGGGGCCCGACCGCGACGAACTCGCCCCGGTGCACGTAGGCATACGCCAACACGCCCCCCACGGCGAGTCCGGGCCAGAGTGCCCGCAAGGCGCCCCGCATCCGAGCCTCCTCCCCCGTCCTGCCCTTCATGGTGTGCCCGCCGGTCGGCGATGTCAACCGGCCGGACGGAGGCCTGACCGGATTGGGGGACCGCGGCTCGGATGCTGAAGGGTAGTCGTCTGAAGCTCGTGTGCGGCAAGTCCTGGCGCTTCTGCTGTACGGCAGACGGGAGGTCTCGTTGGAACTCGCGACTGAACTCACCGACATGGGTAGCCAACAATTCCTGGACACCACGCCGAAGCACCGCCAGGTGAGCTGCTCTGACGAGGACCTTAATATAACGGACTCGCGCGCCATGGACAAACTGCTTGCTCCCCCACACTCCTCTCTTACCTCTCTCATGCTTGGGTACTCCGTGAATGCCTCTCAGAAGAGACAAGGCAGAGACGCGTGGGTTGGCGCACGTGAAGTGCCGCCCGATCAAAGCGTCCGGCAAGCGCGCCCGAACCGCGTGACTCGGCAGAATAATGTCCAGAATTGGCCACCCGTCGGGTGGTCGTCCAGCGGCCGCTGGCGTTTCGTCACTGCCTGACGTACCCCGCACCCCACTGAATCGTAGAGGAGATCTACCATCACGATCGCCCGCGCTGGCGCTTTCAGCACGGGTCTCCCGTTACGCCATCACACCCCCCCACCCGCTCCTTATCCCCAAGATCCAACACCTGCTTCCGTGTGTGCACACTCCTCAGCTGCGGACCCTCTCGGCCAGCCGCCGCAATTGACCCCATTTCCTCTCGTGGCTATCCCAGGAGATTGCTGCCGGCGCCCGGGTGTCTCCGGGAATTCGCACCACCACCCGGCCACCCGGCCCGAAGGCCTGCGTCTTTTCCACCTTGCCTTCTTCCTCAAGAGCGCTGACCGCCTTGTGTACTGTCGTATAGCAAACACCGACCACACCGGCCAACTCCCGTAATGTCAGCGGACCCCGAGCAGTCAGGATATCCAACAGACAATCCCGAATGCGGTGAGTCTCCGTCCCGGGCCGGCACCAAACGCGCAGCAGTCCTGCGACGTGGCTGGCTTGCCCCGGCGGAATCCACACGCGACCTCCACCGAACTCGATCAGGTTCCGCTCCGCCAGTCCACCGATCAGTTGCAACGCTTCTGTCCGTGTCAACCCGCTGCGCGCAGCCACGTCTACGACCTCAGCTGACCCCCCGATCTCCATCAACGCGCGAAGGAACCTGCACTGTCGCCGCCCAATCGACCGCTTCCGGCCTGCCTGCACGCCGCCCTCGGCACCTCTTTCTCCGTGTGTTATATTGGTTATCCCATCCTCGTCGTGTGGCCCGTGTCTTGACCGGTGACCCGAGGGGGTGTCTTTCGGATCAAACCCTTTCACCCGCCACCAGGTCTCATCGAGACTACTCTCCCCGACCCCGCTCAAGCTGATTTGAGCGCTGACACGATACTAGGGCTGACTAGTACCACGCAAGCGAGTCGCCTCACCCCAGTGAGGGCCTCTTCGTTCGCCCGCGTCCGTCTGTCAGCTGCCATGTCCGGGGTCCGTGAGATTCCGGACCTTCTTCGTCCCGTTCGGCAGTTCGACCAGCAGCTTGTCATCCGCTCACACCCAACGCATCCCTCCCTCCTCTGTGCGCACAATCGCGCGCCTTTCTCCCGACTCCAACAGGTGCACCACACGTTCCGCTTCTGCCTCCAGCCGGTCAGATCTCACCCATGCTGACAATTCGCTGACCACGATCGCCCTCAGGTCCACGCCCGATCGTCACCCCAAGTGAGAAACATGGTGCGACAGCACCTCCGCCTGATCACGCGTTGGACAGTTCCCTGAGAAAGAGTGGAAGAAGGCGATCGGGGCTTGCGACCTCGATGTCGTGCGGCACGCTCTGTCCCGTGGTGATGTAGGACAAGGGCTTCTCTGTCCGCGCCCGGAGATTGACCATCATTCCGGGCTGGGTCGCCTCGTCCAGCTTGGTGAAAAGGAGGCGGTTGTACCCGACGTCCTCGTAGGCCCGAGCCACGGCCTCGGCGTCCGTGGTGGAAGCCGTCAGGCTCAGAACCAGGTAAGTCTCATCAGGCCTCAGGGCCGCCAGATAGCGGACCAGGTCGTCCATCTGGGCTAGGTTGTTGTGGCTCCGCCCGGCCGTATCGACGAGAATGAGGTCAGCCGCTCGATGTGCCTGCAACCCGGCGGCCACGTCCTCCGGCGACTGCGCCACGGTCAGAGGCACGCCGATGAGCTCGCAGTAAGTGCGCAGTTGCTCCACCGCGGCGATCCGGTACGTGTCCGCCGTCATCACCGCCACCCGGCGCTCTCGGGTCAGCGCGAAGTGGGCCGCCAGTTTGGCCAGTGTCGTGGTCTTACCCACCCCGGTCGGCCCCACGAGGGCTATCACCCGGTGAGCCCCGGGCTCCAGTTGCACCGTCGCCGGCCAACCCAGGTGATCCGCGAGGACGGCCCGCGCCAACTCGGCCAGTGACCGGCCACCTTCCCGCCTGAGGCGCCCCTGCACCTGCCGCGCCAATCCGGCGGCGATCTCCGGCTCGACGCCCTGGCCCACCAGGGAGATGTACACCGGCCGCACTGCTACCTCCAGCCCCTGAATCCGCGAGAGATCCAGGTGGTCCAGGACGCGACCCATGAGGCTCGACAGCTTGGCCAGCTCAGCAGGCAGGTCGCCGTCGGCATCGGGCCACCGCTTTGAGTACGCCACGAAGCCCCGATCGCACTTCACTTCCACCCGGGGCAAACCGTCCCGCTTTGCCGGGGGCAGGGCCTCTGGGACAAAGGTGACCGGCCCGGATTTAGTTGCCGGAAGCGGGGGCGGCGGGGCAGCGGCAGGCGTCGGTGCAGGTGCCCTCGTGGCGGGTTCAGGAACGGACGATGCCCCGGACAGGACACGGCCTCCCACCGTATCGCTCGGCGACGTTTCCCTCGGGACCGGGAAATCGTCCACGGCAGCGATAGCCTCAACCAGCTTCCTGCGGAGGAGGCCAAAGACACCCCCCATCCGGACCGGCCTCGTGTACAGGATCACGGCCTGGGGACCGAGCTCAGCGTGAACCTGGGAGACCACCTCCGGGAACGTCCGGCCCACAAAGCGCTTCACCCGCATCCGGTCGTCACCATTCCCGCAGCTCAGCTTTCGGTTCGTCCTCTACGCTTTTCTCACAGAACTAACCAGAAAAGAGCACCGACCCTGTCCGTTCCCTGAACGACGCCCATACGTTCACACGAGGACCTCGTCCTTGCCCCCACGGCTGATGACAATCTCCTCCTGCTCCTCCAGCCGCCGGATGATGTTCACGATCTTCGCCTGCGCTTCTTCCACGTCCCGCAGCCGCACCGGCCCAAGCAGTTCGATGTTCTCCCGCAGGTTCTCGCCGGCCCGCTTCGAGATGTTCCTGAAGATCTTTTGCTTCACCTCGTCGCTCGCGGTTTTCAACGCCAGCGGCAGGTCCCTGTTCATGTCCACTTCCCGCAGCACCCGTTGCAGCGACCGGTCGTCCAGACGCACGATGTCCTCGAACAGGAACAGCCGCTTCTTGACCTCCTCCGCCAGCTCCGGGCTCTGCACCGAGAGCCACTCCATGATCGTCCGCTCGGTTGTCCGGTCCACGTGGTTCAGGATTTCCACTAGGCTTTCCACGCCCCCCGCCGCCGCAAGGTCTTCGCTAACCAGCGACGCCAGCTTCCGCTCCAGCACCTGCTCCACTTCCCGCAGAATGTCCGGGCTGGTCCAGTCCATGTGCGCGATCCGCTGGACCACCTCTACTTGGCGCTCCGGCGGCAGGGCAGACAGGACCACTGCGGCCTGATCAGGCTGCAAGTGGGCCAGCACCAGGGCAATTGTCTGCGAGTGTTCCCCTTGAATGAAAGACAGAAGCTGGCCGGGATCGGCCTTCCGGGCAACGTTAAACGGCCTGGTCTGCAGGGATGCCGTCAGCCGGTCCACGACCTCCTTGGCCTTGGCTGCCGGCAGCACCCTTTCCAACAACGACCGGGCATATTCAATCCCGCCCCTGACAACGTGCGTCTGGGCCGCGGCCAACTGGTAAAACTCATGCATCACGGCATCCTGTACAGCCCGGGACACCTGTTGCCGTCTGGCGATCACGAGGCTGAGGAGCTCCACCTCGTCCTGCCTCAGGTGCTGAAACACCCGCGCTGCCAACTGCGGGCCGATTGCGATCAGAAACAGGGCGGCTTTCTCCACCCCGTCGAGCATACCAACGCTGCGTGAACGCACGCCCGCCTTTCACCTGCCGCGGTGGGTTCCAACCCCTGCTCTACCCTTCCGCAGCAAATCTTACCAACCCATGATCAACGCCTTTCGACACCCGTCCTGCTCGAAAGGCCTCAGCCAGTGCTAGGTGAATCAGGATGTCCCCGCTGCTGGTAGTAAACGGGATCACCAGACGCCTGACGTTCGACCTGGAAATCCGCTTCTCTCCCACTACGATCAGTGGTGGTGTGATATTCACGTCTCGCCCTCTTTTTGCCAGTTCCATGGCCGCGCGGCCTGCGATCATGTTCCCTATCTCGCCGACAGCACTCTGCACCAGGGCATCCCGCGCCTGCACCGGTCCTCCCATCATGACACTCACAAGCCCCTTGGCCGTCGTGCCAGACATCCCGTATAGGACCACGACTCCACCTTGACGGCCTGTCATCCCGATGAGCACGGAGACCTCATGCGATACCAGCGGGGAGTCCACGGTGGTCACCGCACCAACGCGAACTGGTGAGAGATCCTCTGCAGTCAAGATGTCGTGAGCAGCGACCAAGAACGAATGGACAAGATCAGAGTCCATGATTCACCCCACGCCCCCAGTTACGGATCCTTGACAAATGCCCCGTTCTGGGGAAGGAGAGACCGGACTAGCTGCAGCAACAGCGATGGCTCGACGGGTTTGCTCAGGAAAGCCATCGCGCCAGCGCGAATTGCATCTCGCAGAACGCGGTCCCCCTTGAGTGCACTCATGACGATAATCCGGGCGTTCGGATCACTGCTGCGGATCGCCCGGGTCGCCGTGAGCCCGTCCATCCCTGGCATCACGACGTTCATGATCACCAGCGCAGGCCGGAGCTTGCTATACTTGGCACAAGCCTCTTCGCCACTGCTCGCTTCCTCGGGCTGATACCCGTTTCTTACAAGCTGGTACGATATCTTCCTCCTCATGAAAATCGAGTCATCGGTCACCAGAATCGTTGCCATTGCGAAGGCCACCCTTCGACGCGGGTGTTTCGCCCGGTGCGTGATGGGACGAGGAAGCGTACGTCTCCCATGCCAGAATCATCTCGAATAGGCTATCAGCTTCTTGTGATAATTGCCGAATCTTTCCCCGAAACTCCATCAGGGCTTGCTTGAGCAACTTCACCCGGACCGTGTCTCCCTCCAAACCCCATTGAGCGGGTCCGTCCACATGGCCGAGTTCGGTGGAAACCGCGGCTAGATCTGAGTTCAAAGGGGACGGAGTAAACATTCCCGCCCCGGCTTGCCCTGCCCAGGAGGCAGCCGGATGCCGTCCGCGAACAACCCAACCGGACGGAGGAACCCTTCGGGGGGCGTATCCTCGGGGATCTTTCCGCAGCCGGCGGGGTGGAAACGAAGACACGCCGGGCGCCATCGCAGGGTCGGCGCCGCTGGCAAGTCCACCCGGCGAGGGGGGAACGGACGCGGTCGGAATCGAGGGCTGCGAGCCTTCCGGAAGACCAGGTCCATTCCGACTTCTCTGCGTCCTCCAGCTGCGGCGCAGCATGGTGGTTCCGACCAGGGCCGCCAGCAATCCCAACCCCTGCCTCCACGGAAGCACGCCTAGCCACGCCTCACCCTCCAGCTTGCCGGTCGAACCGAAGCGTAGGATAAGGTGAGCCCGGAAAAGCCCCGCCAAGGGTGCGTCTTCCCATACGATCTCCAGCCGGCTTGTGTCGTTCGGGTAGATGGGTTGCCGGGACTGGACCCTCACCCTTCCGGCCTGGCGCCCGAAAATGTCGTAAAGGGCCACCTCTCCCTCCGGTTCAATCTGCACGTTGCCGCGGTTCTCCAGGACCAGTTGCAGGGGAACGTGTTGCTGACCGCGTTATTTGTCGCTCCGGTGACCAGCGACGATGTCATGGCCGTTCATGAGATGTGACCGGCCCACTGGCGCTGAAGGGGCGCAGCCCGTGGTAAGGATGCGCCCCAGAGTCCGAAATGCAGGGCCGGCAGCCACTAGAATCCGCCGGGGCCGTACGGGTGGTTGACCCCGGGGCTGTGAACGAACTCCCGGTAGAGGCGCCACCACCAAGCCTCGTAGTCCTCGATGTACCGGAAGACGGGAAGGTCGAGCCGGCACGTGGGCCGGCTCTTCAGGTTCCGTAACCGGTGGAGCAGACGGTAACTCAGGATGAACGCCGTGACCGCCTGGCCGCGCCGGACCCCATCTCCGGTCGTGGCCTGCCGGATGGCGGCCTCCAGCAGGTCGAGCAGGTCGGTGATCTCGTACCCGTAAAGCCGCAGCGAAACCCCGGCGTGTTGCAGGCCAGAATCTGTCACCACGGGCTACCTCCTCTGGGGGCCTGGGTATCCTGCAGCTCGAGCAGCACCCGCTCGACGTGGGCCTCCTCCACTAGGCGCTGGTCATGGGCGCAAGCGTCCAGGAGGCAGCTCGTGCAGATCGTGTTGATGACCCGCGGGATGCCCCGGGACTCCGTGACGATCTTGCGCAGGGCCTGCTCGGAGAAGAGGGGCCGGTCGGCGCCGGCCAGGTGGAGATGGTGCTGGATGTAGGCCAGAGTCTCGGCCTCCCCGAGGCCGGTGAGGTGGAAGCGCACCTGAACCCGCTGGGCGATGGCCTCGAAGGTGCGAAGCCGGAGCAGCCCCCGGAGTTCGCTCTGGCCGGCGAGGATGAACGTCAGCGGCGAGATGGAGTCCATGTGGAAGTTCAGGAGGAAGCGGACCTCCTGGAGCATGGCGCCGCTGAGGAGGTGGGCCTCGTCGATGACGATCACTGGCTGACGGCCGTTGGTGGTGTAACCGTCCAGGATGGTGCGCTCGAAAAGCCGTTTCACCTCCCGCCCGTGGAACAGAGAAGGCGGGGCCACCCCAAGCTGGGTGAGCACGTCTCGGTAGAACGCGCTGGGGGTGAGACGGGAGTCGGCGATGTACACGAACAGGTGGCGGGTCCGGTCGAGCTGATCGTACAGGGCCCGGATGGCGGTGGACTTCCCGGCGCCGACCTCACCCGTGACGACCGCGAACGCGCGGTGGCGGATGGCGTACTGGAGGCGAGCAAGCAGTTCCTGGTGCTGGGGAGCGGGGAACAGCCGGTCGGTGGGAATCTCCCTGGCGAAGGGCACCGCTTTGAGGCCGAAGTACTCGGTCAGCGTGACGGCTCACCGTCCTTGTGGCCGACCAGGCGAGCGTAAGAGGTCTGACCCAGGCGGCGCTGCTTCTCGGCCTCGTGGTGCTTGCGGGCCAGGGTGAGGAAGTTCATCCCGTCGCTGGACGGGGGTTGGGCCGGGGCAGGGACGGCGTGGTGGTGAGTGCGGCGGAGCTGGAGGGGGGCAGCGTCCGGGAAACGCTTTCCCTCGTGCCAGACCTGGATCTGGCTGAGGTCGTAGGGGTCGTAGCGCAGGAGCACCCGGTGGCCGCTGAGGGCGGCGTCGACCTCGTAGCGGTTCCCATGCAGGGAGAAGCATCCGGTCTTGTCGACGACCCGCTGCTCCTCCCAGAGGAACACCTCCCGCAGGGCCGTAGGGTCGATGCGGCGCAAGGGCTCGGTGTCCGCCTCGAACCGCTGGCGGGGGGTCTGGTGGGTGCTGCCGTGGGGGCGACTGAGGTAGGCCACCTCGAGCCAGGCCCAGAAGAACTCGTTGAGTTCGTCCAGGGTGCGGAGCTGGCCGGCTTCGACCAGCGCGTGCGCTTCGGGTACAAAGCTGCGGCGGACGTACTGGAAAAACTTTTCAACCTTTCCCCGCCCCTGGGGTCGGTAGGGGCGGGAGTGGCTGAGGCGGATCCCGAGCTTGGCGCAGATCCGGGCCAGGTGGCGGGTGGAGTAGATCGCCCCGTTGTCCACGTAGATCTGGCGGGGCAGGCCGTAGCGGAGGATGGTGCGTTTGAGGCAGTCCTCCAGGCGGGGGAGCTTCTCCTCGAAATACATCTGGCCGTAAACGACTCGGCTATGGTCGTCGAGGAAAGCCATGAGGTAGACTTGGCGCCGCTTCCCGGGTTGTCCCGGCACCGGCAGCGACAGGGCGTGCAGGACGTCTCCTTGCCACAGGTCGTTGCGGTGTTGGGCCTCAAACCGGCGGAGCAAACTCCGGGCGGCTTTGCTGCGCAACTCCTGGCGGGTGCAGCCTGCCCGGGCCAGGTAGCGGCCCAGGGTGGTGCGTTTGAGACGCCCGGGTGCGACCTTTCCGTCCAGCTCGAGCAAGGCGATGATCTGTTGCACACTACGGTCGGGCACCGCCCGCCGCAAGGCGATCGCCGCTTCCAGGACCTCCGGGGGAACGGCCCGGCCCTGGTCCGCATCCGCCCGGGTGTGCGGTTTGAGCCCCTCGAACCCGTGCTGCCGGTAGGCCTGGACCCAGCGCTGCAGCGTCCTGAGCCCGACTCGGGTCTTGTCACTGGAAGGGATCTCGTGCGGGTGCCCGGCGATCTCCCGCAACAGGCGCTGGCGCTCGGACGGGCTCAGGTTCTGGGTCAGTACGGGGGCGATGAGGCTCCAGCGGAACGTGGCGATCTCTTCCCGCTGCTGCTCGTCCATGGAATCCCTCCCCTGCTGGCGTCGTTGCCGCCATTATGGCCGGCACGCCGAGCCAGCCGGGAGGGACAAAGTTTGTGGTGGGGGGGAGCCGTACCTCACAGAGGCGCCGGGGCCTCGCAAAAGCCGTTCAGGAACGCAAACAGCCCACGGTGGCGGGCAGGGTCCACGGACATCTGCCGCCGGAGCCAGTCACCCAGCGCGAGCAAAAAATGAAAGGTGGCGTCGGGACCCTCGTGGCGGGGGACCAGCGTGAAAACGTCGACGGCGGGTCGCTGTTCCAGCAGCCAGGCGGTCAGGAACTGTCCCCAATTCCCCGCGATACTGCGAACCGTGCGCACCCACCGGCGCAGCGTGCGCTCCGACACCACACTGACCGCCGGTGAACTGATTTCCCAGGTGAGATCCCTCCACGACCTTCCTCGCTGAAGGCGCCGGCGCACGACCACTTCCCGCAGCAGCGTGACAAAGCGGGCGTACGGACGTAGAAAGTCCGGCAAGACCGAGCACGTGTGCTTGCACCGGGGACAGAACCAGCGGTAGATGGGAATGCGGTAGATGCGCCGGCGAGTGACCGCCGACCGATGGTGGGCGCCATGTTTCCGCATCTGCCGGCCGCAGCCTGCACAACGAAGCGCCAGTGCGGGCCCGTCACGGCCGTACCGGCGTAAGTACGCTTTGACTGAGACCGCAAGGGGCAGTATGATGGACACGCAGAGGTAACTCCTCTGAAGCCTGCCCCGGGGCTCGGCTGGGAAATTCGGCCCGGGGCAGGTGTCTTTATTTCCACCTCCCACGCGAAAACGGGGAGGCTCGACCTCCCCAGGCTCTTCCACACCTATCTCCTGGTCCCCTTCCAGCGCCAACCACTCCGGTCAACGCGGCGACAAATAACGTGGGCGAAAACAGGAACGGGCGGATTATTCGCCACCGGCACCCAGGGAAGCTGCCAGACCACGGGCTTCATCTTCCAACCGAGGATTTGTGGGAACCGCCAGACAACAGTACGCCGCTCAAGCCCGAATGAGACGATTCGAGCCGCCTCAACGACCTGCCCAGGTACCCGGACGGCCAAGATCGTCCCCACGCGACCACCGATTACCATCTTCGATCCACCGTCACTCGGGGAAGGGGGAGCGTATTCGAAGAAAGCCATAGCTACGTGGTCTCCTGGTGGTGCGCTGGGAGGCGCCCGCACCTCCCAGCGCACCTCTTGGGCGGTTCGCGGGGAGAGCCAGAAGGTCTCCGGCTTCATCACGAGCCACCGGGCTGCCGAAATCCGAGGGTCTCCCGGATCCAGAAACCGAAGTCCGCTCTCGTCCTTCCTCCGCTCCATTGCGTAGGCCCTGACGGACAGCGGCACGTCTCCCTCGTTAGAGACCGTGATCACGCCTGAGGCAGAGCCGCCTGGGTCGATTTCAACGCTTACCTGAGTAGGCGTAACACCGATTCCGACCACTGCTCCTGCAGGGATCGGAAAGAGCCAGAAGACGGCGACGGCGGCAACAACCAGTGAGAACTGCGTCCAACGTCCAAGCAGGTACGTCATGGCGGCCCACCTCACTGGGTCGCCGTGTAGGTCACGGTGCCCGTATACGTGCTCGGTACCGCGGCCCACGGGAAAGTCAGCGTGTAGGTGTGGGTGAAGTCGAAGCCGTTGTTAGGCGTGGGGGGCTGCGCAGAGTAGATCGTTCCTCCTAAAGTTGAGAACGTTTGCGGAGTGGCGATGTTGGTGCCCTGGTATGTCATGTTGCTGATGCTGACTATGTTGGTCCCGTCCGACAGATCCGTGGCACTATAGGTGAGGGTCCAGGTCACGTTGGCCTTCACGTTCCCGGCCACGCTGTCCGACCCCGCCACCCCGGGATCGAGGGCGCCAAAGTTCGCCGCGGAATCGGGCATGGTCAGGACGATCTTCGGCTTGAGTGTTGCCGAAACGTTGATGGTCGCCGCGCGCGCTGGGCGATCGACCGACAGCCCTAGGACCAGGGCGACAGCCAGCAGGATCGAACCCAGAATGAGATCCATACCAACCCTGGTCTTCATCCGCTATTCCCCCCTTTCCCCTTGGATTCTCCGGTCTCTTTGTCATTCTTTTCACCCTTGTTCGCTTTCCCACCGTCCTTCCCCAGCGGAGGTTGATCAACCGGAAGAGCGGCGTAGCGAATTTCCGTACTGTACGGTCCTGGCTCCGCGTCTTCCGGGAAAGTGAGAACAAAGACGTGCTCGAACGCATAACCAGCTTCTCCGGTGGGAGGACGGAGCGGATAAATGTCTCCTGCCGGTGTGAGCGGAGTAAGTCCGTCCAGATCCGTCCCGCCGTAGGCCAAGTGAGAGATCGGGAACGACTTCCCCGTGGTCGAGGAAAAGTCCGAGGCAGTATAAGCAAGTCGCCAATACACGTTACTAATCACGCGCCCGCTCACCTTGAATTCCACGACAGCTCCCGGCTCCGCGTCCCCCAGGTTGATCGTCCTGGCCCCTGCCCCGTCATCAAGTAGCAGTACAATCCTCCGTTTCGGTTTTGCAGCGTGCGAACGGGGAATTCCACGCTGCACGCCACCCGAAACGCCGGGGTGCACAGTGGGTGCAGTCCGGTCACCATTCCCGCCTCCTTGTCCGGGGGGCCCGGGTGTTGGAGTTTGATGAGCCTCTTTCCCGGATTTGTTACGACCTTCTTCCCCGGGACTGCCGCGGAACTCCACCGGCTCCCCGTTCTCCTCCTCTTTAAGTTCCCGTTCGGTCGTCTCATCCGAAGCTGAATCCGGTGCCTCCTCCGGCGGCGCGGACTGGGACCCGGAGGCCTCATGCTCTTCCTCTCCGGAGGCGTCACCGCTTTTTTTCTTTCCGCTGACACTGGGGGAATCCACCGGCCCGTCCGGACCTAAACCCGGCTTCCCCTGCCACCCGGCAGTTTGACCGGGGAGCACTGCGGACTGAAACGAACGCTCCAGGGGAGCACCCCATACGGTTTTCGCAAGCACGAGGACCATCCATGCGCTAGCCCACACGAAACACCGCAGCTTTGACCAGTTGGCCATGGGCACTACGCTCCAGATCCTGACACCCGCCTTAGCGATAGTATAGGTTTATTCAATGGCACAAGGTCAAGCCATTGATTTTATCTATAGATACAATCAATGACTGCCCTCTTATCCATTGATTGTCTCTATCGATTGCCTCTATATCATCGTGTGGCGGCGACATCTTGATCGGCGAATAACTACGTTGTTTACCAACTTTGACAGCGACCGCATGAACAAGCCGTTCCGTAGTGACGTGCATCACAAGCCCCCAGGCCCCGGGGAAGCGCCCGGGAACCCGGGGGGGGCCAAGCCCGTGGGAAGCGACTGGTGTCAACGTGGCAGGAGTCGGGGCGGGGTGGAACATCGACAGCCTTGAGCACGTGCCCCACCTGGGGGTTCGGGGTCGTCACGGCGCAGAACGCCTTCCCCACGAAGGTCTGCGCCGTGGCATGCACCTGACCGAGAAGGTCCAGGATGCGCCGCTCCGTCAGCCGGGAGCTCTGCAACCGGCGAACCTCCTCCTCCCGGGCGGCGGGATCGGCCATCCGGGCGGCCTCGGCCAGTCGGACCTCCACGTGCCGGGCGGAGAGCACCTCCATCCACTGCTCAAACAGGTACGCCTGTACGCAGAGGAAGACGTACCCCCGAACCCACTGCTCGTTCCAGTGGTAGACAGGGCGGATGCGGAGGAAGTCCTTCAGTTCACGAAAAGCCGTCTCCACCCGCTGCAGGTTCTTGTAAGCCCGGATCACGTCCCATGCCGACAGGTCTGCACCAAGAACTCGCCGTCCCGCAGGGCTTCCTCAGCCGTGGGCGCTTCGTCTCGCTCGAGCCTCAGCTCACGCCCGTCGTACGCCACCCGGAAGAACTTCGCCACACCCCTGTGGCCGAGGATCTCCGCCACCCGCAGCATCACGCCCTTGGAGGTAAATCGGCGGCCCCGGCACCGGTCGTGGGTGGCCAGGCGCTGCTACAGGTCCCGAATGCGGCTGCCCGCGCCATCTGACGCTCAGATGACCAGTGACGATGTCATGGCCGTTAATGAGATATGATCGGCCGCCGGGCACTGAAGGGCTCTCCGTGCTCGAGGTCTCCCGGCGCACGTACCACAACCCGCGGCGTGTGGATGCCTACCTGAAGGCCTTCGATTCGCTGCTGATCCAGCACCTGTACGGTCTGCCGCTCCAGCTCATGGCCGCGGTCGTGGGACATGGCGGAATCCTTGATCCAAGAGTGCCTCGAACTGATTCACCAGTGCCTGAAAGAGCCGAACAGCATGGGCGAGCACCTGCGCCAGCGCGATGTGAATGTGCCCATTGATGTATCAAATAGACATTCATGCCGCCTTGGCGGCACCACGGCAGGATGAAAACGGGCCTGGGCAGCGAACCATGCCTTACCGGCTGGTAAAGTGAGGTCGGCTTCCGCTGGTGCCACGAGCCCGACAAATAGACGGACCCCGGCGGCTTGGAGCACCACGGACTGTCGCTACCCCCGGATAGGGGGTAAGCACGCAGGGTAGTTTTCTTGCAAAAGAGGCCGCCGCGCCAGCCGGAATCCGCTTGGGAGCTGGAGGCATGGGCCATGCAGGTCGTCTACGAACGCTGCTCCGGTTTGGACATCCACAAGAAGACAGTTACCGCCTGTGTGATCACGCCGGAAGGAAAAGAGACCCGCACCTTTGGCACGATGACCGGGGACCTGCTCATGCTGGGCGATTGGCTGGAGAGCCGCGGCGTGACGCACGTGGCCATGGAGAGCACGGGAGTCTACTGGAAGCCCGTCTACAACGTGCTGGAGGGCTACGAGTTCGAACTGCTGGTGGTCAACGCGCAACACATCAAGGCGGTTCCGGGTCGCAAGACGGACGTGAAAGATGCGGAATGGATCGCCGAACTCCTCCGGCACGGCCTTTTACGGGGAAGCTACATCCCCAGCCGGCCGGAGCGAGAGCTGCGTGAACTGGTGCGTTACCGCAAGTCCCTGATCCGGGAACGTACCACCGTGGTCAACCGTATCCAGAAGGTCCTGGAGGGCGCCAACATCAAGCTGGCGTCGGTAGCCACGGATGTGCTCGGGAAATCCGGCCGGGCCATGCTGGAGGCACTGATCGCCGGGCAAACCGACCCTGTTGCCCTCGCCGCGTTGGCCAAAGGACGCCTTCAGGAGAAGCGGGACCAACTCGAGCAGGCACTGCAGGGAGCGATCGGGTCGCACCAGCGGATGCTTCTACGGCTGCAGTTGCAGCACGTCGACTTTCTGGACCGGCAGATCGAGGAACTCAGCCGGGAGATCGACGAGCGGATGCTCCCTTTCGAGGAGAGCCTGCGCCGGATCGAGACGATCCCCGGGGTCGGCCGGCGTACGGCGGAGATGCTCTTGGCCGAGATCGGCCCTAATGTGAGCCGTTTCCCTTCCGCAGCCCACCTGGCCTCCTGGGCGGGGATGTGCCCGGGGAACAACGAGAGTGCTGGCAAACGCCGGACCGGTCGGACTCGCAAGGGAAGCCCCTGGTTGCGGGAAGCTCTGGTCGAAGCCGCCCGGGCTGCAGCTCCTACCCGCAACACCTACCTTTCGGCTCAGTATCACCGCCTTGCCGCCCGCCGGGGCGCGAACCGGGCCGCGGTGGCCATAGGGCATACCATTCTCGTCATCGTGTACCACATTCTCCGGAACGGTACCACCTACCAGGACCTTGGCGCCAACTACTTCGACGAGCGGGACAAGGCTGCGGTGATCCGGAAAGCCGTTCGGCGCATCCAGAGCTTGGGGTACAAGGTTACCGTGGAACCCAACGCGGCGTGACCGATACTTGGAAGTTAGTGGTAGTTTTCAGGGTAGTTTTCAGGGTAGCGGTTGACAGGGATCAACGCGCTCAGAGGTCGGCTTGGACGTGTGCGCGAGGACCTGTCTAAGAGGGGATCAGCCTGCGCCGGTTCGCCCACGCACGACCGGACACCGAGGTTAACGCGGCCCGCATTACAGGCGCTGGACACGTGTAAGCGGCAGAGAAATCCTACGGCGTCCGAAATACCGCTTGTATCGCCAAAGGCCCAATAGTATCCGCAGCCGGTTCCCCACGGCGGCCATCGCCTCGACAGATACCGCGCCCAGTCGGACCGAAAGCCGCTCCTTTGCCACCGACCGCACGTCCTCGCACTTGATGAAGCTGATCTGCTGCACACCGCCTTGAGGCGGATGGACCGGCACATGCCAAGGGATTCCCTTCGCCCGGCTGGTCATCGAGACCATAACAACCAGTTCGGCCGGCCCGCGATTGAAAAGGTCGATGGACACGACAAGACGTCGCCGCTTGCCCGCCTGTTCATGCCCGCGGGCCGCGTCAAGGTCCACCAGCCACACTTCACCGCGATGGGGCTGCTTCATTCCTGCCCCTCGCCCTTAGCCCCATCCACTGTGGCGGTATCCCAGGCTCTTCGTTCCTCAAGTTCTTTCTGCCACAACATCGGATCGTTCCGCAGCGCCCCGAAGGCTCGGTTTTCCTTCTCCAAAAAACCTTCCGCCGGTATTCCTCCGCCGCCCGGTCAACAGTTTCTTGCATGGTCGTTCCCCGGCTCTCAGAGATACTTTATGATTCGCCATGCGGCTTCGCTAACCCGCACCATCGTTGTGGATACTCGCTTCATCCCTGAAGCAAGTAGGCCCTTCCGTTTACTCGCGAGCAAGCAGATCTCCGCACCTTTCGCCTGGAATCGCCTGGTTCAAGAGACCTGACTGCTGCTCAGCAGCCAGGCCGGCCTCCAGACCAGGCGTTCGCCTCCTTTCGGACACTTGATTTGCCCAGCAACGAACACGGCGACAGCGCGTCGTGAATGCGCCGCGCACGCCCGCTTTGAGGGCACTGCTCCCCAAGATCGAAGCGCTACCGTCCAACGTGTCGCGGATACCACGCGGACCTCCCCTGCACCTACGATTCAGGGCCTACCCGTACTCTCCTAGCAGATTCATGGGTGTCTGGGCCATGATGCCGCACTTCCTCTTCGACTGCGTCGAGCAACTCTTCGACTCGCTCGCGACCTATGAGATGGGTCGCGTAACGCAGGAGCGATTGTAGAAGCTCGCTCCTCTCTTCGGCCGGCAGGGACCTGAGGTATTCGTAGCTCGCCAACTCGCCCTGGCGGCGCTTCCAGTGCTCTGCCTGTATTTCTTCTCCGCTGGGAGTGAGCGAGACCAGCTGGACCCGACGGTCGGTAGGGGACTCGTGCATGGAGATCAGCCCTTTGCCCGCGAGCCGCCTTAGCAGTCCAGACACGTTGGCTGGGTCAGTGAAGAGGCGCCGGGCCAGCTCCCGACCACTGACGGGCCGTCCCGGTACAAGGGCCAAAAGAAGCCGCAGCTGCCCCGACGTGAGCCCCCAGTTCACCCGTGCGTACTGGTCTAACAAGTTGTCCTGGACGCGTTGAATCGAAGCAACCAGCCGGATGACCTGGTGCACCTCCATGTTCTCCCGAGTCAATTCCGTCATCACTCACCCGTTCACCCCAATTCGCATCCTGAAATCGACACCTCTCCGTGCGTGGCGGGTCTGCCTGCTACCTCTGGCGTCCGACCCGCGACCCCTCTCAATACGGCCGGCAAAAGTGCCGGCAGAAGTCACACTGTAGGGATCAGTTCCGGGGCACAGCGTCTCCGAGCACTTCGCTGACCGGACGGGGCCGTCCGAAGTAATACCCCTGCCCATACCGAACGCCGTACTCCTTGAGCAGCCGGACGGTCTCCCCGTCCTCCACGAACTCCGCCATGGTTTCCAGCCCCAGCCGCTTGGCCGCCTCCGCCAGCGTCCGCACCAGGTGCCGGTCCACGGCATCCCGCGTCAGGTACCGGAAGCTGCCATCGATCTTGAGCAGATCGGCCGGCAGGTGCTTGAGGTGCTGGATGGATGAGAACCCGACCCCGAAGTCGTCCGATGCCACTTGCAGCCCCAGAAGCTTGAGAGACCTGACGAACCGCCTCGCCGCCTGGATGTCGGTGATCGCCGCGCTCTCCGTGATCTCCACTATCAGGTCTGCCGCCCTCGCCCCCTGCACCGTCAGCTCGTGTGCGATGACCGCAAAAGACCCCGATCTTCAAACGCGCGACCCGAAACGTTCACCGCCAAACGCACTTGACGGCCCGCTCTCTGCTGGGATGCCAGCAAGTGAATCGCCTGCCGCAGAACCCATCGATCGATCCGGTGGATCGCCCCGGTCCGCTCAGCCGCTTCCAGGAAGGCCGCAGGAGGCAGCACCTCGTCCTCCTCGATCTGCACGCGTACGAGCAGCTCGTACATCGCGACCCGGCCGGTCACAAGCTCGACGATGGGCTGGCAGAAGAGGAGCAGCCGGTCTGCCGCCAGCGCCTGCTGAATCGTGTCCTCCCACGAACGGGACGCCTTGCCAGGCACCGATCGGCGATCCTCACCCTCGTGGCGGTGCCAGCCATCTCCGCCACTGGCCTTCGCATCGTACATCGCTTCGTCGGCGCGCACTAGGATCTCGTCCGTCGTCGTCCCGTCGTCCGGAAAGAAGGCCACGCCGACGCTCACGGTGATCCGAACCGGCTCGGACGGCCCGGGAAACTCGTGGGTCCGAACAGCCGCCACGACGCTCTCCGCGGTGCCCTGTGCCTCCTCAGGCCCCTTGTTTGGCAGTATCGCGCCGAACTCATCCCCGCCAAGCCGCCCCACGGTCGCCCGGGTTGCGATCACCCCTTCCAGAACCCGCGCCAGGTCCGCGAGGACGGCATCCCCCACACGGTGCCCCCAGCGGTCGTTCACTTCCTTGAAGCCGTCGGCATCGATGAAAAGGACGGCACCCCGCGTGCCGTACCGTTGCGTCTCGGCCAGTTGACGCGCCAGCTCGTCCTCGAACCGCCGATGGTTTAGCACGCGGGTGACCAAATCGTGGTCCGCCAGGTACAGCATCTGCGCCTCCAGTTGCCTTCGCTCCGTAAGGTCCCGCAGGATGTGGGCAAAGAAGCGACCGGCAGCGCTGTCGATCTGGCTCGTCGTCCCCTCCACCGGCACCCGGCGGCCCGTTCCCACCGCCCCGTCTCGTCGTGCGGGCCCGGCAGAATCACCGAGACCACGCGCCCTACCAGGCCGTTCGGGTCGTAGCCGAACATGCGCGCGGCCGCGGGGTTGCAGTACACGATCCGCCCCACGGGGTCGGCCAACAGGATTCCCTCGGCGGTCGTCTCTGCCAGTGCGCGGAACCGCATCGCGGCCTCCGTGGCTTCCCGCCGCCGGCGGACGCTGACCAGATGCTGGACCAGGATCTCCAGAGCCTGCTGCGCCTCCGGGGCGGGGGCGGCCCCACGCGGCCGGACCTCCAGAACCCCCAGTGCCTCCCCCGCCGACTCCAGGCGGATCTCCTTCACCGGACTGCCTGTCGACGTCCCCGGCCGGTCGGGGGTGCCCGCGCTGTGTTCCGCCTGGCCCGCCGGCGCTACGTCCGTGCCGCCCGCAGCGCGCCGCGCACACCACCCGCCGGAACCCATGCGTCGATGCAGCCAGGCGGGCACCACACACCTCATATCCCAGGGCCGCTGCTTTCGCACACAAGATCGCCAGGATGTCCTCCGCTCCTCGTCCCTGCGCCAGGGCCTGGTCGATGGATCGCAGCGCTTGTTGCAGGGCCAGGTTGCGGCGCAGCACCACCTCCACCTGTTTGTGCTCCCGGATGTCCCGCGCCAGGATCGTCACGAACGGTTCGCCCCGCCCCTCAGCCCTGTGGGCCAGGACCACTACGGAGACCGGCACTTCCTCGCCGCTATGGGTCCCCAGGATCATCTCACCTTTCCAGACTCCGGCCTGCACCGCCGCCGGGATGGCTTCCCCGAGAAGACAGGCGCGGGCCGGGACAGGCTGTTCGTCTAAGGAAACTGATGGCGGCACCCCCTGCGCGGGTCCCGAGCCCCCGTATACTTGCCGCCGCGCGGTTCCAGTAGACGGGTCTTCCGGCAGTGTCCGCGACGATCACAAGATCCGTCGTTTCCTCGACGATTGCTGCCAGCCGCCTCCGCGTCTCGGTCTCCTCTTGCAGCGACCGGAGCGCGGAGGCGAGTCGGTCCCGCTCGACCTCGAGTTCTTCGTGCCGCTGGTGGAGCTCCCGGTTCTGCGCCTCGATCTGCTGCTGCTGGGCGGCCAGCTCTTCCTGTTGGGCGAGGAGCTCTTCGTTCGCCACCGGCAGGTCGGCGTAGGCCCCGTTGAGGCTCTCATGGGCCTCCCGCAGGTTCTGCACCAGCGTCCGCATTTCGTTTGCGCTGCGAATCCCGACCCCTGCCGCCACTGCCAAGATCACGGCGTTGGCCACTCCGGCAGCCGCAGCCTCCAGGTACCCGTGCCCGCCGCCGTGCGCTTCCCCGATTTCCTCAAGGGTGACCGCCGCCAGGCCCATAGCGAGCGTCCGCAGCCCTCCCCGAAGCCCGGCCATCCGGGTGGCCAGTGGCGGCAACACGACAAGCAGCATCATGAACCCGTGCCCCGCGTACCCAGCACTGCCCAGGAGAACCCCGATTGCCAGGGTCAGAAACCCCATGCGCCAGGGCACCCGCTGCCCCGGGGTGAGAAGACCCGAGAGGACCGTGTGGACGGCGAAATTCCAGACGCTTGTGGCCGCCACGGACGCGTGCGCCACGGACGGCACGGTCACCGCCAGCTCGCCGCCCAGCGCCGTGGTCGCGACCACGCCCACGGCCAGGAACCAGGTCCACGTCTCGAGCAAGCGGTCCACCGCGGCCGCATCGGTGGCTTCTCCCTCCGTGGGGGTTTCCGCCTCCTCTTGCCGGGCTTCCCACCGGCCCAGCAGCAGGGTCGGCACCCACGCCCCCCACGCCGTCACACCGGTCCAGATCCTGGTCTGCAAGAGGGTGCCCGCGATCACGAGCGGGAAGACCGCGCCAACTATCCGGCATCCCCAGACGGCCAACCGGCCCGCAGACCACTCCGACACCAGCAGGCCGGCTGCCCCCACGAGGCCCATGAGCCCGACGAGCCGGAGCGCTGGCCGGATCGGGTCGTAGTACGGTGCCGTGAACGCGCCGGGCACAGCTAGCAGGAGCGCACCCACCACCGCCTCGATGCCCGCGAGCGTCACCGCCGCAAGGTCCACGCGGCCCCGCGCCTCGTCCGCACATCCTGTCACCAAGACGGCAACAGCAAACAACGCGTAGTACACGGTCCCCGTCCATACCCCGGCCAGGGCAAAAAGCCATGTCAGCACAGCGCGGCACCGCCGGCACCAGGAAGAGCACCCGACGCACCCAGGGGGCCCAGCGGTACCGGCGCGAGGCCAGCAGCACCACGCCGCCGGCCATGAGGACGGCCGAGAAATGCGCCAAGAAGGGCCGTAGCGGCCCGTAGGCCGGAGCCAGGAAGGTACACGCTCAGCCCCTGGGCCATCTCGACCGCCGCGGCCACCACCGTGAACCGCGCCGGATCCAGCTTCCCAAGCCGACTTGCCCACCCGCTAGTCGTCACGCCGCGACCTCTCCTCCGGGAACACCTACCCGCATTCGGTCTCCGGCTGGCGTGGGTGCGTTACGTGAATGCAACGACCTGGCGTTGCAAACCGTGCGCCCGGGAGACGACTTGCCCGCTCACACGAGGATCTCGTCCTTGCTCCCGCGGCGAATAACGATCTCGTCCTGTTCCTCCAGCCGCCGGATGATGCCCACGATCTTCGCCTGGGCCTCTTCCACGTCCCGCAACCGCACCGGCCCCAGCAGTTCGATGTTCTCCCGCAGGTTCTCGCCGGCCCGCTTCGAGATGTTCCTGAAGATCTTTTGCTTCACCTCATCGCTCGCGGTCTTCAGCGCCAGCGGCAGGTCCCGGTTCATGTCCACTTCCCGCAGCACCCGTTGCAAGGACCGGTCGTCCAGGTGGACGATGTCCTCGAACAGGAACAGCCGCTTCTTGACCTCCTCCGCCAGCTCTGGCCTCTGCACCGAGAGCGACTCCATGATCGTCCGCTCCGTGGTCCGGTCCACCCGGTTCAGCACCTCGACCAGCGCGTCCACCCCGCCCGCTGCTGCCAGGTCTGCCCCAGCCGTCGACACCACCCGGCGCTCCAAAACCCGCTCCACTTCCTGGACTACGTCGGGGCTCGTCCGGTCCATGATCGCAATCCGCCGGACCACGTCCACCTTCAGTTCTGGCGGCAGCGCCGACAGAATGGCCGCGGCCTGCTCGGGTTTAAGGTAGGCCAGGACAAGGGCGATCGTCTGCGGATGTTCCCCGTGGAGATAAGGAGAGAAGCTGAGAAGGATCGGCCTTGCGGGCGAACTCGAAGGGCCGCACCTGCAGAGAAGCCACCAGGTGCTCCATGATCTCAGCGGCCTTCGCCGGCCCGAGGGCCTTCTCCAGCAACCCCCTGGCGTACTCCAGCCCGCCCGTGCTGATGTACTCCTGCGCCACGGCCAGCTGGTAGAACTCGTGCAGCACCCTATCCCGCCGCTCCGGCAACACCTGACGCTGCCGGGCGATCTCCAGGCTCAGCAGTTCCACCTCGTCCTGATTCATGGGCCGGAACACCCGCGCGGCCAGCTCGGGCCCGATGGCGATCAAGAACACGGCTGCCTTCTCCAGGCCGGTGGGGGAAGCGCTTTTGCCCTGGCGCACCCGCCGCTTACCAGCTGCCCTCAGCTCCGGCCAAGCTCCGGACCTTGCGCGCCCCGTTGGGCAGCTCGACCAACAAGGCAGTTTCCGTCAGCACCAGCCGCAGCTCCCCTTCCGGCGTGCGCACCACCGCACGCCGTTCCCCCGACTCCAGCAGGTGCACGACCCGCTCGGTTTCGTTTTCCAGCGCCTCGGCCGGTACCCATGGCCCCAGTTCGTTGGTGACTACTGCCCGAAGTTCCATGTCCGGCCGCCACCCCCACACGTCCTATCCACTTTGCCTTTTGCTGAGCGCCACGTGCACCACGATGTCCCCGTACTGGGTCACGAGCGGAATCACCAGCCGCCGGATCTGCAGTGTCGAGATCACCGTGTTCTTCCCCACCACCACCGACGGCGGGGCAATGGTCACCGAGTACCCCAGCTTCTCCAGCTCCATGCTCGCCCGGCCCGTGATCACGTTCGCCATCTCGCCGACCGCGCTCTCCACCATGCTGTCCAGTACCCGTACCGGCTCGCGGATGATCGCCCCGACGATCTCCTTTGCCGTTTTCTCCGACATGCTGTAAAGTACGACACCCTTGACCCGGCCAACCACTCCGATGAGAACCGTCACGTCGTCGGACATGAGCGGTGAGCTCCGAATCGTCGCCGTGCCCTTGCGCACCGTTGCTGATGCTTCCGCCTGCAAGACCTCCTGTGCCGCCACGAGGAAGGGATTGATGAATTCCGCCTTCATCCGCCGTCCTCCACTCGTCAGCGATCCGATACCGTTTCCCTGTTTCGCCCCGTTGCCCTTCGCGCGCTGCGCCGGGTCATCCCGTAAGTGCCTGTTCAGTCTCTCGTTGGATCTTCTCCGGCGAAAACAACCTCACCACGACATCCCGCGTCCCGGCCTTGTAGTGGCGCCGTGATGTCCCTCAGCACCGGGTCGGACTGCCAGTCGACGTATCTCTTCTCTCCACCGCTTGTTGCCCGTTGTCCGCAGGCTCACATCCCGGACCCGTTATAGAGAGATACCGGACCAGCTGCAGCAGCAGCGACGGCTCGACGGGTTTGCTCAGGAAAGCCATCGCGCCGGCGCGAATCGCATCCCGCAGAACGTGCTCCCCCTTGAGCGCACTCATGACGATGATCCTGGCGTTGGGGTCGCTGCTGCGAATCACCCGGGTCGCTGTGAGCCCGTCCATCCCTGGCATCACGACGTTCATGATCACCAGCGCAGGCCGGAGCCTGTTATACTTGGCACAAGCCTCTTCGCCGTCGCTCGCTTCCTCCGGTTGGTATCCGTTTCTTGCGAGCAGGGAGGAGATCTTCTTCCTCATGAAGATCGAGTCATCGGCCACCAGAATCGTTGCCATGCCGAGGGCCACCCTTCGACGCGGCTGCTGAGCCCGGCGAGTGCCCGGACTTGGCGACGCCCATCGCAAAGTCGGAATCCGGGAGAGATGGTCACAGTATCATCAGGCGAGGCCAACAAGGAACCGGATCACAACCCTCCACTGGAAGGAAACGGGAAACGACAGTACGGCGGGCGCAGTCTGAGCCTCCGTGCCCAATTCACTTGTGGCACGCGACCGGCCCGGCTTCCCCAGGCACAGCTGCCGACGACCACCCCTCACTCGCTGGCCTTGGGTGCGGGATCATCCCCGTACGCCCTTCTCGTTCCCATCTTCCCCAGGTACAGACCCGGCTGCGAGGTGCTCAAGGAGCTCCACCGACTGGGCGAGGTCACCCGCCAGGCCCTGCACGGAGCGGGTGACGGCTGCAGAAACCTCCCGCCCTACCGCGGCGGTACGCGCCACCTCTTCAGCAAGTGCCCGAAGGCGCATGCCCTCTTCTGCTGCCATGGCCGCGCTCTCCGCCTGGCGCGCCGCGACGTTCGCCAAAGACTCGAGTTCCTGCCGCAATCGAGATACGGAATCCGACAGGCTCTGGGTGGCTTCAACGATGGTACGCATGCGCCCGGCACTCGTCCCGGCCGCCTCGCCGGCTTCCGACAACGTAGCGGATGCGGCGCGCGCACTTTGTACCAGCTCCCCCAGTACGTGGGTTGCCTCGCGCATGTCCGACATGCTGCGTCCGGTGCCGGTCACGATTTCGCGCACCAGCGCGGCGACGTCCTTGGCTGCCGCGGATGTCTGGTCCGACAGGCGCCTCACTTCTTCTGCCACCACGGCGAAGCCGCGCCCGTGCTCTCCGGCCTGGGCCGCCTGGATGGCCGCGTTGAATGCCAGTAAGTTGGTCTGGCGCGCGATACGGCCGACCGTGTCGATAAACTTAGCGATCCGTTCTGTCTGTGCTCCCAGGTGTTCCATGTGCCGGGCCCACGCCATCACCACGTCCTGGAGCCGTTCCAGTTGCGCCGATACCTGGCCGAACCGCTCCATGGCGGCGCGCAAGGCCTCAGCGGCACCAGACGAAGACGCCGCACTTTCCTGAGCAACGCTTGCCGCGGCGCCGGCGGCCCCGGCGATACGCTCGAACTCCGCCAGGGCAGCCTGGGTCAAGCGCGCCTGTTCCTGCGTGCCGGAACGCAGCACCCCGGAGCGGTTCTCCAGTTCCCCGACGACAGATGCCAGGAGTTCGATCTGTTGCTGTTGAGCCGACTGGTGCTCCTCCATCTGACGAAGAGTGGGGTAGAGCACCCTTTGCAGGGTCTCTTTCAGTGCTGCTGCTGCATCTGCGAGCATGTGTGTGGTCTCTTGCTCCAGGGACATAGCGTGAGTGGGTCGGGATGGGTACGGTGAAGACGCGTCTGCCGGCTGAGACTGCCCGTGAGCCTCCTCTGGAGCCACTGCGGGAAAGCCGGGCGGGACCGGATCGTCCGGCCGGCGCATTAAACGCCAGAACTCAAACAGATCGAAGACACCCCCCTTCTCCGGCCGTATCGCCGAGCACGCGCTCCAGCTCCAAGAGCGCAACCGGTGTGCCGCGGTGCAAGATCACCCGCGTGCCGTACCAATCGCGTCCGCTGCTCTCGTACGCCTGCTGTTCGTCCAGTTCCGTCACCGCTACCACCTGCTGCACCCCGAGTGCGAGCCGCCCCCGTCCCCAGGACACCACCACGAGGTGTTGCATGCCGTCACTACCCGAAGTACCCCACAGACGCCGCTCCAGGTCCACCAGCGGCACCACGAGACCCCGCAGGTTCACCACACCCGCGACGTGTGGCGGCACGTACGGCAGGCGGGTCACGGGTACCGGGCGGGTCACCTCCACGACCTGCTTCAGTGGCAGGGCCATCTCCAGAGAACCGACCCGGAAAATGAGGTAGCGGTTCTCGGCTCCTTCAACCAGTTCACGAGCCGCTATCTCGGCCTCTCCGTCGGTCGCCTGCCCTGCGGCTGCGGCGCGCTGCACCAGGGCTCGCAGGCGGTCCACCCCGGACAGGAGTTCGTTGATCACGCCTTCGTCGAGGGACCCGGTTCTCTGCTGCACGGGTTCCAGCAACGTCTCGAGGCGGTGGGCCAGGTCGGAGATCTCCCGCAAGCCCAGGTACGCACTGTTCCCCTTGATGGTGTGAAACGAGCGCATCAGCCCTCGGATCAGGTCCACCCGCTCGGGCTGCTCTTCGAGTTGAAGCAGGCTGTCTTCGGCCGCCGACAGCTGCTCCAGGGATTCGACCACGAAATCCGCCAGCAGGCTGGACTGGTCGTCCGGAAGCATGGACATCGTTCATCCCGCCTTGAGTAGAGCGCGCACGCTTTCCAGGAGCTTTTCGGGCGGGGCCGGCTTGATCAGGTACAAGCTGGCTCCTGCGCGCAGGGTGCGCTGGACCTCCTCCGGACTGCTGTTGGAGGAGAGCACCAGGACCGGCAAGCGGCCGTACTGGCTCTCCTGCCTCACCTGCCGCAGGAACTCCAGGCCGTCCATCTGCGGCATGTTGATGTCGGTGATCACGAGGTCGTATGCCGTCTGGTAGAGACGCTCCAGTGCCTCCAGTCCGTTGCCGGCGCTGTCCACCTGGTAGCCCTCCCGGCTCAGGATGGAGATCACCATTTTTCGCGTCATGTTCGAGTCATCCACAACCAAAATGCGCTTCATCCGCGCGCCCTCCTACGGCCGGATGTACACGAACCCCGACCCTACCCGCCGGAGCTGGAACGCCCGGGAAATCCGGCTCATCGACTCGGAGGCTCCCAAGAAGAGGTAACCGCCAGGTACCATGAGATCGAACAGGGTCTCCGCTACCTGCCGCCGGGAGGCATCATCAAAGTAGATCAGGACATTCCGACAGAACACGATGTCGAAGGCTCCCTGGACCTCTCGGCCAGGACGGAGAAGGTTGGAATACCGGAATTGCACCCGGTTCTTGCAGGGATGGGAGAACTCCCACCAGGTGTCGCGGCGCCGGAAGTACTTCTTCAGAAGGTCCGGCGGAACGTCCCGGACCTCTCGGTCGCTGTAGAGGGCAGACTCTGCGACCTCGAGGCTCGAGGGGCTGATGTCCGTGCCGAGTACGTGCCACTCCAGGGGCACTCGCTGTCGATCCAGCTCTTCTTGGATGCACATCGCCAGGGTGTATGGCTCGCACCCGATGGAGCATCCGGCACTCCATACCCGGAGCCGCCCGAACGGCACTTGCCGCCTCTCCGCGACCATCTCCTCCAGCACCTGTCGAAACACGGTCATCTGGGGCAGGTCCCGGAAGAAGTAGGTCTCGTTGACCGTGAGCAGGTCGAGGAACTCTCGGGCCTCGCGTTCGTCTACCGCCAGGCGCCGCAAGTACTGCTGCACGGACAGGCCAGAGTGCTGTTGCATCCTCGCTCCGAGACGGTTCTCGACAACGTCACGCCGCCTGTCATCGAATACCATCCCGGTTTGCAGGTATACCCACTCGCACAGGCTGCGGTACTCGGCATCGCTCAGCACCGGGCCCACGGTAGACTGCCCCGGGCCGCTCATCCCCATGCCTCCTCTTCCACCGCCGCCCCTTCCAGGCGATGCCGAAGTTCGGTCCGCACCAGGTCCGCCAGAGCGCCGTCGGGCATCTCCTCCAGGAGGGCCTGCACCTCATTCGGCGATGCAAGCCGGGCCACGGCGCCGGCCAGGGCGAAGCGCACCCAGTCCTCCCGCTCTTCGGCCAGGCGTTGGACGAGGTGCTGCGCCGCGCCCCTGCATCCGAGGGCCGCCACGGCGGCAGCGGCCGCTGCACGCACCACCGGATCGGGATCGTCAAGAACGGCCTCCAGCGCAGGGCAAGCTTCCACGTAGGTCCCCTGAGCGAGTACCTCGGCTGCCATTTTCCTCAGCTCCCGGTCGGGATGCCCCAGCAGTTCCACCAGTACGGGGCCGGCCGTACGACCGAGACCGATCAGGACATCCAGAGCGACGCTGCGGGGCCGGACTTCTTCGTGAGCGAGCAGTGGCACCACGGCTCGGGCCGCTGCCTCGCCGCCGATGCGGAGGAGGCTGTGCGCAGCGGCGTCGGCCACGGCGGGCTCATCGCAGAGACCGGCGACCAGTGCCGTCAGGGCCTCGGGGACCGGGTACCGGGCCAGTTGCCGCATCGCGGTCCGCCGGATTCCCACATCGCCGCTGCGAGCCTGTTCAAGCAGATACTGGAGTTCCAACTTCAACGGCTCCCCTCGTTGGCATGCGCTGCGACAGCAGGGTGGATGGATCGAGCACCAACGCCACCCTGCCGTCGGCCAGGATGGCTGCACCGGCAACCCCTGGCAGCCGCCCCACGTAGTCTCCCAGGGGTTTCACCACCACGTCGCCAAGGCCCAGCGGTCGGTCGACCAGGAGGGCGAACTCTTGCCCGTCGGCCCGCACCAACAGAGCGCTGGCGCCGGTGCCTTCTTCCTGCCACCACAGGCGCCCCAGTTCGACCAGCGGCACCAGGCGGTCTTGGTGGCGCAGGGCGGCCCCCCACAGCACGCGGTTTTCTGCACCGATGCGCACCAAGCCGGTCAGACAGGACATCGGCACCGCCACGGTCTGGTCGCCCACCTGGGCCAGCATGACCTGGAGGATGGATACGGTCAGCGGTAGCCGGATGGTGACGCGGGTCCCCCGACCGGCATCACTCTGCAGGTGCACGCTCCCGCGCAGCTGCTCCACGCTGGCCTTCACGACGTCCATGCCGACGCCGCGGCCGGAGATGTCGGTCACCTCGGAGGTCGTGGAGAACCCGGGCTGGAACACGAGCTGGAGGACTTCCTGGTCGGACAGGGCGACTGCCGTTTCCGCCGTGATGAGCCCCTTCTCCACTGCCTTGGCACGGATGCGCGCCACGTCCATCCCCCGGCCGTCATCCTCCACCTCGATGAGCACCTCGTCCCCCTGGTCGAATGCCCGGAGCGTGATGGTGCCCGTTTCCGGCTTTCCAGCCCGGCGGCGTTCGTCCGGAGGCTCGATGCCGTGATCGGCGGCGTTGCGGATGAGATGGAGAAGCGGCGCGACCATCTCCTCGACGATCGCCTTGTCCAGCATGGTATCCTCGCCCTCACGGCGGAGGGTGAGAGGCTTACCGGTGGCAGCCGCCAGCTCGCGCACCAACCGGGTGAACCGTCGGAACATCATGCCCACGGGCACCATACGCAGCTCCGTGGACAACTCTTGGAGCTGGCCAGAGACGGCGGACAGCTTGCCCACCGAACGGCGCAGGTCTTGTGCCAGGCGCCGGCTCTCCCCTTCCGTGCAGATCGCCTCCAGGCGGGTCGCCAGGTTGGCCAGGTGTGCCTTTTCCACCGCCAGTTCGCCCACGAGGTTGCTCAGCGTCTCCAGTCGCTCCAGGTCCACCCGGATGGTGCGCTGCTCAGCCGCCAGGTCGGTCGGCTCTTCCGTCGCGTCTCGGCCCCTGCCCCCGGCCTGTGGGGGCGGCGCGCCCGCCGCTGCGGCCTCCGGCGGGCGAAGCACTCCTTCCGGGGCTACCTCCCGTACAGCGTCCAGTTCCCCCGGCTCCACCGCCTGCCGCACCGCCGCCTCGATCCGTTCCCAGGGCGCGGTCGTACGGAGCGCCAGCCAGAAACGGCCCAACTCGTCGTCGTTCGCGATCACGAAATTGGGCCGGAACGCGGTGACCTCGCCTAGTTCGAGCAGGGCCGAATAGATCTGGTTGGCGCGGATACCGCGGAAGGAGACGCCCTCCGCAAAGATCACCTCGATGCCCACGTCCCGCACCGAGAGATCCTCGCCGGCCTCCGGCAGGGGTTCCGCCGGAGTCGGCTCCGGTTCGCCGGAAGTTCCGCCTCCCCCTGTATGGGGCAGGAACCCCGGCGGCAGGCCTCCCGACCACACGGTTGTCACGGACAGCAAGGCATGATAAAGGACCGCTCGCAGCCACTTCATCGGAGACTGGCGACTCCTTCCACAATGGCCTCCGCGATCCGGTAATCGGGCAGGACGACCTCAGCAGCCGCTTCTTCGATGGCCGCCGCCGGCATACCGAAGATGACGGCTGTCTCCTCTGACTCGGCGATGGTGTGCCCGCCTGCCAGACGAATGGCCTTCATGCCAGCCGCTCCGTCACGCCCCATGCCCGTCATCAGCACCCCCACCGCGCCGGTGCCGTACACGCGGGCTACGGACGTCATCATCACATCCACGGAGGGGCGGAACAGCGCGTTGGCCGGCTCCGCGGTGAGTTTGACCCGCGGCCACCCCCCGGCCCGCAGCGGTGGAATGACCACGAGGTGCACGTCACCGGGGGCCAGGTAAATGGTACCGGGCAGCAGTTCTTCCCCGTCTTCCGCCACCTTGCAGCGCAGGGGACAAACCTGATCGATGCGGGCCGCATAGCTCCGAATGAACTGTGCGGGCATGTGCTGCACATACACCACCGGGGCTGGCAAGTCGGCCGGAAGCCGGGCCAGCATCTCCACCACGTTGCGCGGGCCACCGGTCGAGGCTCCCAGCGCCACACACCGCCGTACCCCCGGCAGGGCGGCCGGGTCGGCAGGGCGACGCGGGGGGCGCGCCGCCGACCCCGGCGTGGAAGTCCCTCCTCGCCGCAGGCGGGCGCGGGCCGCCGCGATGACCCGGGCGGCCAGGTCTCGCTCCTGATCCCGCAGGTCCAACCCTTGGCTCCCGCTTAACTTGGGAATGCAGTCCACCGCACCGGCCTCCAGGCAGGCCAGGGTGATGGGGGCGGCCTCCTGGGTACGGGCACTCACCATCACGACCGGCGTCGGGCAGCGAGCCATGATGGTCTTGAGCGTGGTCAGCCCGTCCTGACGGGGCATGTCCACATCCAGGGTGACCACGTCAGGGCGCAGGCCCAGAACCATCTCCACGGCCTCTGCCCCGTCGCGGGCCATTCCCACCACTTCGCAGCCGTGGCGGGCCAGTATGTCCCGCAAGATGCGCCGGGAGAAAGCCGAGTCATCCACGATCAGGACCCGAACCCGGCCCGGGCCGGTCACCGTCATGCCCCACCACGGCCCGCAGGGAAGTGGACCGATGTATGGCCAGTGGCCACCTCGATGCGCAAGCGCCTGGGGTTGGACCCCCCCACGTCCTCGGTCACCACCGGGATGCCGAGTGCTTCAAGAACCTCCTTAGCAGCAGCGACATTCCACGATCCGACATCATAGACCGGGTCGGTGACACCCCGGAACATGTTCCCTCCACCGGCCAGATGAGCCACGACGCGCTCGGGCGAGGCTCCCAGCGTTACCATCTCGGCCAAGGCGGCTGGGATCGCGAAATCGGCGCACCGTTCCGGCACCCCGCCAGGAAACCGGCTCTCGCGATCCAGGAGGATGTGGCACAGCCCCGCTACGCGCGCTTCTGGATCGTAGAGGGCCACGGCGACGCACGAGCCCAGACTGCTGGTTTCCAACGCCACTTCCGCATCCCGGCTGGCGCGGAATTGACCCATGCGCACCTCGACGGTGCGTAACCCGCTCGCCACCGTCACGCCTCCTGAACGGCGGCCTCAGCCATCCGACCGATGCCCGCGATCTCTTCTTCAGAGAAGATGCGGTCCAGGTCCAACAGAATGAGCAGTCGCTTGTCCACACGGCCGATCCCCTTGAGAAATCGGGCATCGATGCCCGCCACGATCCGGGGCGGCGGTTCGATCGCGCTGTTGGGCAGCCGCAGCACCTCGGTGATGGAGTCCACGATCAGCCCCAGGGTCATGTCGGCGAGGTTGATCACCACGATACGGCTCGTGGCGTCGTGCTCCCGAGACTCCAGGTGGAACCGGCGGCGTAGGTCCACGACCGGCAGCACCTTGCCCCGCAGATCCATGATGCCCTCGACGAAGGGGGGAGCACCCGGCACGCGGACGATGTTGCCCACGCGGATGATCTCCTGGACCTGCATGATGTCCACGCCATACTCCTCGTTGTCCACCTTGAAGGTCACCAACTGTACCTCGTCGGCAAGCAACTCGCCGTCTTCCTGGTCCACAACGGCCGCCTGAGCCCGGTTCCGGAGATCCGTCATGGTCCGCCAACCCCTTTCTCATCCCTGGTAAAGTTGCTCAGCGGTGTTACTGATCTCTTCCACAGCCCGAGCCAGCTCGGCCATTCCGCGGGCGTTTTCCTCCGCCGCCTTCGAAGCCTCGGACGTGTTCTGGGCGATGTTCTCCGCCGCCTTGGCGATCTGACCCACGGCTGCCAACGCCTCCTGCACGTTGGTCAGCGACGTTTCCGCCTGAGCGGTGATAGCCTGTACGCCCTCGTACACGACCTTCATGTCCCGTTCGATCGTCTGGAGGCTCGTGGTGGTCCGCTTGGCGTCCTCCACCTGGCGCCGGGCGGCAACACCCGCTTCCTCGATGTCGCGCGCCACTACCAGGATCTGGTCTTGAATGTCCCGCACCACTGTCTTGATCTTGTCCGCCGCCTCGGCCGATTCCCGGGCCAGGGAACGCACGTCCCCCGCGACGACGGCGAACCCCTTGCCGTGCTTGCCGGCACGCGCCGCCTCGATGGCGCCGTTGAGCGCCAGCAGGTTCGTCTGGATCGTCACGTTGACGATGGTGTCCACGATCTTGTCGATCTTGCGCGCCCGGTCCTGGAGCGTCTTGATATTGCCGGCCGCCTTGAGGTTTTCTTCAGCGGCTCGATTGATCGCGGCGATGAAGTTGTCCACGTCCACCTTGTTCTTCGCCAGGAGGTCCGACAGCTTGCGCACGTCTTCTTCGGAAGCCCGGGCGTTGTCGAGGATGACCCGGGCGTTCGCTTCGATCTGGCGAGCCCCGGCCAAGGCCTGCTGTGCCGCTGAGGACTGCTGCTGCGCCGCAGAGTTGATCTGCTGAAGGGACGCCATGATCTGCTGTGCGGCGCTGTTGGACTGCTGGATGGTGGCGCTCAGCTCGGCAGCGGCACTGGCCACCTCCTGGCCGGCCTTCCCGCCCTCGCTCGTATGCTTGAGCTCGTCCGCCATCTGGGCCAGATCATCGGCTGCCGAACTGATCTCACCCAGCGCCTTGTTCTGTTCCGCCACCGCCTGCGCTGCCTGCCGGGTGGCGGTGCTGGCCTGTTCGGCGGCGTTGCTGATCTGCTGCGCTCCCTGCCGCATCTCGGCCGCCGCCTTGGCCGCCTGCGCCGACTGGTCGTTGACCTGCTGGAAACCGTCCATGACATGGGCCATGCTGTTGGCGATCACGTCGAGGCTTTCCGCGATGGCCTTTCCCTTTTCCACCTCGGCGACCGCCGCGCGGCCGATCTGGGTGACGTCCTCGGTCACCCGGCGCACGTCTTCCTGGATGGTGGCGATCAGCTCCTTGATCTCCTTGGCCGCCGAGGCCGACGTCTCAGCCAGGGTGCGGACCTCGTCAGCCACCACGGCGAACCCCAGACCGTGCTTGCCCGCCCGTGCGGCCTCGATGGCCGCGTTGAAGGCGAGGAGGTTCGTCTGGTCTGCGATGGCTTCCACCGTCTGCACGATCTGGCCGATCTCCGCGGACTGCCGTTCCAGCTCCGTGATGTTCTCTGCCGACTTCAGGTTGGTCTCCGCCGCAGCGTTGACGCCCTCGATGAGCTTCTGGATGTCGCGAGTCGTGTCTGCCACCACGTCACGTAGCGCTTCCATCCGGCGCAAGGAAGCTTCGGCGGCCCTGCCGGCCTCGACGGCGTTCGTCTCCACCACCTGGGCGTTCTTCAGGCTTTGGTGGGCCGCGCTCGCCGCTTCCTGTGCGGCGGAAGCGATGCCCTGCATGAGAGCATCCAGGGATTCCGTAGCCGCCTTCGCCTGCTGGACACCGCTGGCCAGCTCGGCGGTGGCCGCCGCCAACCGCTGGGCGGCCGCCGCGCGACGGCGCTGGTCGCGCTCCCTGCGCTGGTCCTGGCCCACCCCCTGCTTGGTTCCTACGCCGTTTACGGTGCGCACTTGGACTGCCATGCACCATACCTCCCTGGTACACGGTCGATTGATGAACGATCCGCCATTTCAACACGCTCAACTGCCGACACATGTACACGTGAACACATGTACATGCGGATTCATGGGGGTAGCGGCCGAGTCCTGACACGACTTCCGGCATCCCCCGGGTGATCTCGAATCCGGAATCCCATGAGGCGGGTAAGGCACGCGGGTACGAAGGCCCGAGCCGTACGACGCCGGGCTCGCACCTTCCCATCGGCACTGCGAACGGACCGAGATGAATTAAGTATCTTCAACTGGTTTCCGGCAGGCTTGCTCCATGACCTCGAGGTCACCAAGGCCTCGAAATCAAGGGCGGACGATGTGGAGCAAGTGTTCACGAAGAGCGGCAACCCTGCCCACACGTGTCTGCACGAAATGTAGAGGGTCACTTCCGAGCGGTCCGTGCGGTGCACCGCGCCATGGATCACGCCGGACATCGGCGACGCTCCCGTTGACCTGCCCCCGGCAACGAGTAGCCGGGCAGGATGAGAGGATGTCGCCCCCATTCACGTTCCCTCAAAAGTAGAGCGTGCTTTCTATCTATAAAACCGTAGCGACGGATCGGGAGCGAGCCGCCAGCGCCTAAATGCTGGTCGGAACCTGAGACCGCCGGTGAAACGGCAGATGGACCAAGTACATCGCAGAACGGTCAGAAAACGGGACAGCCGCACGTTCCGATCAAGGCGCTCCCCCTGGTTCTAATAGACAACACCAATGCTATACCGGTCAATCCATTGATATTATCAATAGGTAAAATCAATGGCATGGCCGGTTAGCCATTGGCTGTCTCTATTGTCCGCGGGCGCTTGATTAGATGTCACGAAGGTATTAACGCTACCCGCGTGACAAGCCCCCAAGCCCAAAGGGCAAGCCCTGGACCCGGGGGCGATGGTAAACCAATACGTATCCCGGTAGAACGTAAAGCCCAGCGGTTCCTAGTTACTACTCCGTCCACCACGGAGATCGAATTAAACTGGCGCGAAACTCCGGGACGCCGGAACATCCTTACACGTCCCGCTCATCGACAACCTGGTGCTCGGAACCGGAGGATAGTAGGTCAGCCTCCTCAGCGCGTGCTTGTAACTTACTCTTCGTCAATCCGATGCTCCGAAGGCTCCTCGGCGGCCAACAACCCTTCCGAGGGTCTCCTTTCTATGGCCTGTCCGTCCGCGCAGCAGTCGGCGTCCCGCCTCCGCGCTGCGCCTTCAGCGCGTCCAGAAGTGCCCGCAACGCCTTCGCATCCACTCCTTCCTCTGCTGCCAGTTGCTCCAACAGTGCACCGCGCCTCACCGCCGCTCCCGCTGCACCGGCCCCCGCCAACCCCCGACGAGTGAACAAGCCCACAAATACGCCTTGGATCCGACACTCGTCCGGTTCCACCTCGATTACCGAGTATTGAGGGTTGGCGGGCTCTAAGTAATAGCGGCCACTCCTGACCTGCAGGATCTTCAGCGTCGCCTCGTCGCCAATCAGGGCCACCACGATGTCCCCGGGCCGAACCTGCGCCCGATCCGCCCTCCGCATGAGCACCAAATCCCCGGGATAGATACCGGCTCCGACCATGCTGTCACCCGTGACCCGGAGGACGAAATCCGCCTGGTCGGCCATTTCTTTGGGCACAGGGAGCCACTCTTCGATGTTTTGCTCAGCGTAAATGGGTTGTCCCGCCCGAACCGCCCCCACGACGGGCAGCATCCTGATGCCCACAGCCAAGAGGCCGCGTAAGTCCCGCTCCCGCCGGTCAGCCCTTGCTTCCTCACGCAGCGGCTTTGGCTCATCAACTGCCCCGATCAGGTAATCCGCGCTGCAGTCAAAGAACTCTGCGATTCGTTTCAGCATTTCCGGATCTGGGCGGCTGCTGTTTCGCTCGTACGAACTGACAGTCGCTGGCTTTACCCCCAAAGCCCGCGCGACTGCCTCCTGGGTCAATTTGCGTTGCTCTCTTAAAGACCGAAGACGTTCTCCCAGCGACCCCATCCCACCACCCCAGCCCCATTATCAACTATCCATCGACTCGTTGACAGCATCTTCGAAGAGACTCACTTGACTTCGCCGAGACTTTGAGTTACTCTCCTAAAAGGATGTCGAAACGATCCGATGGATCTTTTCGCTGAGGTGACCCCGTGTGAAGCCCGCCACCCCGCTCAAGTACCGCCGTCTGACCGATCCCCGACAGCTTTCGGTCGATGAAGTCGCTAACTATCTCCGGATTCATCCGAAGTATTACACCGAAATCGAGAACGGTACGAGGCTACCCTCCCTACGGCTCCTGATTCAGATCGCACGCTTCTGGGACATGTCGCTTGACGATATTGTTTCCGGTTTCACCGCGAGCCTTCCCGCCCCCGACCTGTCTGGCGCAACAGCCCCGCCGTGTGCACCGGCTCCTGCTGCGAGCCCCTGAAGTCCCGCCACCCGGGAGAGGTGCTCGGCGTAAATGCACCCCAACCGAATCGGGATCCTCTCCAGCCCCGATCACTAATACCCTGTCAGGCCTAGCGCCGCCCCCAGCCTCAGCGCAGGGGCTACGTAACAGGAGGGACACTTGTGTCCATTCGCGTCCTCGATCCGCACGGACGCCCGCTGACCCCGGTACCACCGAAGAAAGCTGTTGGTAAGGTCGATCTTGGAGACGCCGTATGGCTGCACGTGGACGGAGTGGATCCCGACCCGCACCACGGAACAATCGTCCTAACCCACCCTGTGGATCGCCCGCCAGCACCTCGCCCCCTCGTGCAGCTCTTCAACGCGGACGGCCAGCTCCTCGGATGGGTAAGCCGCGAGGTGGCCCTTCACTACGTTCGCCGGGAAGCACTGCGCGTTGTCGGTCACCCTCCGCCCGGAGAACTCCACGCCGTGATACTACCCAGACCGGCGACCCCGGAAGCCCTCAAGGAGATCCGCCGGATCATCGCGCGCCGAGCGGCCGAGCGAACCCTCGACCGCCATACCATTCGAAACGAGATTCTCCGCATCCTTCGCGAGGGAGGCGCCTGGGCCGAAGTGGAGCAGGCCGTCGAGGCACTGGCGACAGAGCGTCTCGTCTCCTCAACCAGCGCGAGTGCAGCCGTAGAAGACCTCCGCAGATTCGCCCGCCAACTGGCCGCCCTCGACCTGGCAACCGCGTCGGACCTCGCTGTGGCCCGTACTCTTGCGCTCCAGGGCCGTAGCGATAGAGTTCAGGGCCCCGCCCGGCTTGATAGCTACTGACCAGCCCGCGCCGGCGGAGGCAAGAGCGCCGAAGGCGCCGCCGCAGGCGGCCGAAGCGTAGCGGAGGCCCTTGCCGGAGCCGGCGCAGGCTGTACCATCTACCCCGCCGGGCGGGGGCCGGGGGACCCGGGGGCGGCGCCCGCGGAAGTCCCCGCAGGAGCCGGAGGCGACTGCGAGGGCCCATAACGGCAGGATAAAGGGAAGAGGGCCCGCACGCCCGGCAAAGCTGGGCGGCATCGTCATTTGCGCAGGGGTCTCCACCGCCAGTCGAGGGGCCGACGGAGGGGCCGCGCTTTGCTCATCCCATAGCTTGGAGGGTGTGCTATCAAATGCCACCACCGCGTGAGCCCATGCACAGACTCCGCATCAGGATGCCTCGCGAGATGCACTCCGTTCTGCGTGAGGCTGCGGCTCGCCGGCACCTCCCGGTTGCCGAATTCGTCCGTCGAGCGATCCAGCACGAGCTGGCCCGGTCCGGAGCAGCCGACGTGCTTGACCAGTTCGCCCAAGCTGTTTTCGCCCACGCTATTTGTCGCCGCGTTGACCGGAGTGGTTGGCGCTGGAAGGGGACGAGGAGATGGGTGTGGAAGAGCCTGGGGAGGTCGAGCCTCCCCCTTTTCGCGCGGGGGGTGGAAATAAAGACACCTGCCCCGGGTCGAGTTTCGCAGCCAAGCCCCGGGGCAGGCTTCAGAGGAGTTACCTCTGCGTGTCCATCATACTGCCCCTTGCGGTCTCAGTCAAAGCGTACTTACGCCGGTACGGCCGTGACGGACCCGCACTGGCGCTTCGTTGTGCAGGCTGCGGCCGGCAGATGCGGGAGCATGGCGCCCACCATCGGTCAGTGGTTACCCGCCGGCGCATCTACCGCATCCCCATCTACCGCTGGTTCTGTCCCCGGTGCAAGCACACGTGCTCAGTCCTGCCGGACTTTCTGTGTCCGTACGCCCGCTTTGTCACGCTGCTGCGGGAAGTGGTCGTGCGCCGGCGCCTTCAGCAAGGGAGGTCGTGGAGGGATCTCGCCTGGGAAATCAGTTCACCGGCGGTCAGTGTGGTGTCGGAGCGAACGTTGCGCCGGTGGGTGCGTACGGTTCGCGGTATCGCGGGGACTTGGGGACAGTTCCTGACCGCCTGGCTGCTGGAACAGCGACCCGCCGTCGACGTCTTCACGCTGGTCCCCCGCCACGAGGGTCCCGACGCCGCCCTCCACTTTTTGCTCGCGCTGGGTGACTGGCTCCGGCGGCAGATGCCTGTGGACCCTGTCCGCCACCGTGGGCTGTTTGCGTTCCTGAACAGTTTTTGCGAGGCGCCGGCACCCCTGTGAGGTACGGCTATACCCCCCACCACAAACTTTGTCCCTCCCGGCTGGCTCGGCGTGCCGGCCATAATGGCGGCAACGACGCCAGCAGGGGAGGGATTCCATGGACGAGCAGCAGCGGGAAGAGATCGCCACCTTCCGCTGGAGCCTCATCGCCCCCGTACTGACCCAGAACCTGAGCCCGTCCGAGCGCCAGCGCCTGTTGCGGGAGATCGCCGGGCACCCGCACGAGATCCCTTCCAGTGACAAGACCCGAGTCGGGCTCAGGACGCTGCAGCGCTGGGTCCAGGCCTACCGGCAGCACGGGTTCGAGGGGCTCAAACCGCACACCCGGGCGGATGCGGACCAGGGACGGGCCGTTCCCCCGGAGGTCCTGGAAGCGGCGATCGCCTTGCGGCGGGCGGTGCCCGACCGCAGTGTGCAACAGATCATCGCCTTGCTCGAGCTGGACGGAAAGGTCGCACCCGGGCGTCTCAAACGCACCACCCTGGGCCGCTACCTGGCCCGGGCAGGCTGCACCCGCCAGGAGTTGCGCAGCAAAGCCGCCCGGAGTTTGCTCCGCCGGTTTGAGGCCCAACACCGCAACGACCTGTGGCAAGGAGACGTCCTGCACGCCCTGTCGCTGCCGGTGCCGGGACAACCCGGGAAGCGGCGCCAAGTCTACCTCATGGCTTTCCTCGACGACCATAGCCGAGTCGTTTACGGCCAGATGTATTTCGAGGAGAAGCTCCCCCGCCTGGAGGACTGCCTCAAACGCACCATCCTCCGCTACGGCCTGCCCCGCCAGATCTACGTGGACAACGGGGCGATCTACTCCACCCGCCACCTGGCCCGGATCTGCGCCAAGCTCGGGATCCGCCTCAGCCACTCCCGCCCCTACCGACCCCAGGTGTTGCTGCCCGCGCTATTTGTCGCTCCGGTGACCAGCGACGATGTCATGGCCGTTCATGAGATGTGACCGGTCCGCTGGCGCTGAAGGGGCGCAGCCCGTGGTAAGGATGCGCCCCAGAGTCCGAAATGCAGGGCCGGCAGCCACTAGAATCCACCAGGGCCGTACGGGTGGTTGACCCCGGGGCTGTGAACGAACTCCCGGTAGAGGCGCCACCACCAATGCTCGTAGTCCTCGATATACCGGAAGACGGGAAGGTCGAGCCGGCACGTGGGCCGGCTCTTCAGGTCCCGTAACCGGTGGAGCAGACGGTAGCCCAGGATGAACGCCGTGACCGCCTGGCCGCGCCGGACCCCATCTCCGGTCGTGGCCTGCCGGATGGCGGCCTCCAGCAGGTCGAGCAGGTCGGTGATCTCGTACCCGTAAAGCCGGAGTGAAACCCCGGCGTGTTGCAGGCGAAAGTCTGTCACCACGGGCTACCTCCTCTGGGGGCCTGGGTATCCTGCAGCTCCAGCAGCACCCGCTCGACGTGGGCCTCCTCCACTAGGCGCTGGTCATGGGCGCAAGCGTCCAGGAGGCAGCTCGTGCAGATCGTGTTGATGACCCGCGGGATGCCCCGGGACTCCGTGACGATCTTGCGCAGGGCCTGCTCGGAGAAGAGGGGCCGGTCGGCGCCGGCCAGGTGGAGATGGTGCTGGATGTAGGCCAGAGTCTCGGCCTCCCCGAGGCCGGTGAGGTGGAAGCGCACCTGAACCCGCTGGGCGATGGCCTCGAAGGTGCGAAGCCGGAGCAGCCCCCGGAGTTCGCTCTGGCCGGCGAGGATGAACGTCAGCGGCGAGATGGAGTCCATGTGGAAGTTCAGGAGGAAGCGGACCTCCTGGAGCATGGCGCCGCTGAGGAGGTGGGCCTCGTCGATGACGATCACTGGCTGACGGCCGTTGGTGGTGTAACCGTCCAGGATGGTGCGCTCGAAAAGCCGTTTCACCTCCCGCCCGTGGAACAGAGAAGGCGGGGCCACCCCAAGCTGGGTGAGCACGTCTCGGTAGAACGCGCTGGGGGTGAGACGGGAGTCGGCGATGTACACGAACAGGTGGCGGGTCCGGTCGAGCTGATCGTACAGGGCCCGGATGGCGGTGGACTTCCCGGCGCCGACCTCACCCGTGACGACCGCGAACGCGCGGTGGCGGATGGCGTACTGGAGGCGAGCAAGCAGTTCCTGGTGCTGGGGAGCGGGGAACAGCCGGTCGGTGGGAATCTCCCTGGCGAAGGGCACCGCTTTGAGGCCGAAGTACTCGGTCAGCGTGACGGCTCACCGTCCTTGTGGCCGACCAGGCGAGCGTAAGAGGTCTGACCCAGGCGGCGCTGCTTCTCGGCCTCGTGGTGCTTGCGGGCCAGGGTGAGGAAGTTCATCCCGTCGCTGGACGGGGGTTGGGCCGGGGCAGGGACGGCGTGGTGGTGAGTGCGGCGGAGCTGGAGGGGGGCAGCGTCCGGGAAACGCTTTCCCTCGTGCCAGACCTGGATCTGGCTGAGGTCGTAGGGGTCGTAGCGCAGGAGCACCCGGTGGCCGCTGAGGGCGGCGTCGACCTCGTAGCGGTTCCCATGCAGGGAGAAGCATCCGGTCTTGTCGACGACCCGCTGCTCCTCCCAGAGGAACACCTCCCGCAGGGCCGTAGGGTCGATGCGGCGCAAGGGCTCGGTGTCCGCCTCGAACCGCTGGCGGGGGGTCTGGTGGGTGCTGCCGTGGGGGCGACTGAGGTAGGCCACCTCGAGCCAGGCCCAGAAGAACTCGTTGAGTTCGTCCAGGGTGCGGAGCTGGCCGGCTTCGACCAGCGCGTGCGCTTCGGGCGGACGTACTGGAAAAACTTTTCAACCTTTCCCCGCCCCTGGGGTCGGTAGGGGCGGGAGTGGCTGAGGCGGATCCCGAGCTTGGCGCAGATCCGGGCCAGGTGGCGGGTGGAGTAGATCGCCCCGTTGTCCACGTAGATCTGGCGGGGCAGGCCGTAGCGGAGGATGGTGCGTTTGAGGCAGTCCTCCAGGCGGGGGAGCTTCTCCTCGAAATACATCTGGCCGTAAACGACTCGGCTATGGTCGTCGAGGAAAGCCATGAGGTAGACTTGGCGCCGCTTCCCGGGTTGTCCCGGCACCGGCAGCGACAGGGCGTGCAGGACGTCTCCTTGCCACAGGTCGTTGCGGTGTTGGGCCTCAAACCGGCGGAGCAAACTCCGGGCGGCTTTGCTGCGCAACTCCTGGCGGGTGCAGCCTGCCCGGGCCAGGTAGCGGCCCAGGGTGGTGCGTTTGAGACGCCCGGGTGCGACCTTTCCGTCCAGCTCGAGCAAGGCGATGATCTGTTGCACACTGCGGTCGGGCACCGCCCGCCGCAAGGCGATCGCCGCTTCCAGGACCTCCGGGGGAACGGCCCGTCCCTGGTCCGCATCCGCCCGGGTGTGCGGTTTGAGCCCCTCGAACCCGTGCTGCCGGTAGGCCTGGACCCAGCGCTGCAGCGTCCTGAGCCCGACTCGGGTCTTGTCACTGGAAGGGATCTCGTGCGGGTGCCCGGCGATCTCCCGCAACAGGCGCTGGCGCTCGGACGGGCTCAGGTTCTGGGTCAGTACGGGGGCGATGAGGCTCCAGCGGAAGGTGGCGATCTCTTCCCGCTGCTGCTCGTCCATGGAATCCCTCCCCTGCTGGCGTCGTTGCCGCCATTATGGCCGGCACGCCGAGCCAGCCGGGAGGGACAAAGTTTGTGGTGGGGGGTATAGCCGTACCTCACAGGGGTGCCGGCGCCTCGCAAAAACTGTTCAGGAACGCAAACAGCCCACGGTGGCGGACAGGGTCCACAGGCATCTGCCGCCGGAGCCAGTCACCCAGCGCGAGCAAAAAGTGGAGGGCGGCGTCGGGACCCTCGTGGCGGGGGACCAGCGTGAAGACGTCGACGGCGGGTCGCTGTTCCAGCAGCCAGGCGGTCAGGAACTGTCCCCAAGTCCCCGCGATACCGCGAACCGTACGCACCCACCGGCGCAACGTTCGCTCCGACACCACACTGACCGCCGGTGAACTGATTTCCCAGGCGAGATCCCTCCACGACCTCCCTTGCTGAAGGCGCCGGCGCACGACCACTTCCCGCAGCAGCGTGACAAAGCGGGCGTACGGACACAGAAAGTCCGGCAGGACTGAGCACGTGTGCTTGCACCGGGGACAGAACCAGCGGTAGATGGGGATGCGGTAGATGCGCCGGCGGGTAACCACTGACCGATGGTGGGCGCCATGCTCCCGCATCTGCCGGCCGCAGCCTGCACAACGAAGCGCCAGTGCGGGTCCGTCACGGCCGTACCGGCGTAAGTACGCTTTGACTGAGACCGCAAGGGGCAGTATGATGGACACGCAGAGGTAACTCCTCTGAAGCCTGCCCCGGGGCTTGGCTGCGAAACTCGACCCGGGGCAGGTGTCTTTATTTCCACCCCCCGCGCGAAAAGGGGGAGGCTCGACCTCCCCAGGCTCTTCCACACCCATCTCCTCGTCCCCTTCCAGCGCCAACCACTCCGGTCAACGCGGCGACAAATAGCGTGGGCGAAAACACCAGGGGCGGGGAAAGGTTGAAAAGTTTTTCCAGTACGTCCGCCGCAGCTTTGTACCCGAAGCGCACGCGCTGGTCGAAGCCGGCCAGCTCCGCACCCTGGACGAACTCAACGAGTTCTTCTGGGCCTGGCTCGAGGTGGCCTACCTCAGTCGCCCCCACGGCAGCACCCACCAGACCCCCCGCCAGCGGTTCGAGGCGGACACCGAGCCCTTGCGCCGCATCGACCCTACGGCCCTGCGGGAGGTGTTCCTCTGGGAGGAGCAGCGGGTCGTCGACAAGACCGGATGCTTCTCCCTGCATGGGAACCGCTACGAGGTCGACGCCGCCCTCAGCGGCCACCGGGTGCTCCTGCGCTACGACCCCTACGACCTCAGCCAGATCCAGGTCTGGCACGAGGGAAAGCGTTTCCCGGACGCTGCCCCCCTCCAGCTCCGCCGCACTCACCACCACGCCGTCCCTGCCCCGGCCCAACCCCCGTCCAGCGACGGGATGAACTTCCTCACCCTGGCCCGCAAGCACCACGAGGCCGAGAAGCAGCGCCGCCTGGGTCAGACCTCTTACGCTCGCCTGGTCGGCCACAAGGACGGTGAGCCGTCACGCTGACCGAGTACTTCGGCCTCAAAGCGGTGCCCTTCGCCAGGGAGATTCCCACCGACCGGCTGTTCCCCGCTCCCCAGCACCAGGAACTGCTTGCTCGCCTCCAGTACGCCATCCGCCACCGCGCGTTCGCGGTCGTCACGGGTGAGGTCGGCGCCGGGAAGTCCACCGCCATCCGGGCCCTGTACGATCAGCTCGACCGGACCCGCCACCTGTTCGTGTACATCGCCGACTCCCGTCTCACCCCCAGCGCGTTCTACCGAGACGTGCTCACCCAGCTTGGGGTGGCCCCGCCTTCTCTGTTCCACGGGCGGGAGGTGAAACGGCTTTTCGAGCGCACCATCCTGGACGGTTACACCACCAACGGCCGTCAGCCAGTGATCGTCATCGACGAGGCCCACCTCCTCAGCGGCGCCATGCTCCAGGAGGTCCGCTTCCTCCTGAACTTCCACATGGACTCCATCTCGCCGCTGACGTTCATCCTCGCCGGCCAGAGCGAACTCCGGGGGCTGCTCCGGCTTCGCACCTTCGAGGCCATCGCCCAGCGGGTTCAGGTGCGCTTCCACCTCACCGGCCTCGGGGAGGCCGAGACTCTGGCCTACATCCAGCACCATCTCCACCTGGCCGGCGCCGACCGGCCCCTCTTCTCCGAGCAGGCCCTGCGCAAGATCGTCACGGAGTCCCGGGGCATCCCGCGGGTCATCAACACGATCTGCACGAGCTGCCTCCTGGACGCTTGCGCCCATGACCAGCGCCTAGTGGAGGAGGCCCACGTCGAGCGGGTGCTGCTGGAGCTGCAGGATACCCAGGCCCCCAGAGGAGGTAGCCCGTGGTGACAGACTTTCGCCTGCAACACGCCGGGGTTTCACTCCGGCTTTACGGGTACGAGATCACCGACCTGCTCGACCTGCTGGAGGCCGCCATCCGGCAGGCCACGACCGGAGATGGGGTCCGGCGCGGCCAGGCGGTCACGGCGTTCATCCTGGGCTACCGTCTGCTCCACCGGTTACGGGACCTGAAGAGCCGGCCCACGTGCCGGCTCGACCTTCCCGTCTTCCGGTATATCGAGGACTACGAGCATTGGTGGTGGCGCCTCTACCGGGAGTTCGTTCACAGCCCCGGGGTCAACCACCCGTACGGCCCTGGTGGATTCTAGTGGCTGCCGGCCCTGCATTTCGGACTCTGGGGCGCATCCTTACCACGGGCTGCGCCCCTTCAGCGCCAGCGGACCGGTCACATCTCATGAACGGCCATGACATCGTCGCTGGTCACCGGAGCGACAAATAGCGCGGGCAGCAACAGCGGCGAAGGGCTCGTTGATCTCGTAGAGGTCGATCTCGCCGAGGTCCACCCCGGTGCAGGCGACCAGCTCCCGCAGCGCAGCCATCGGCCCCGTGCCCGGAAGGTCGGGAGGCACCCCGACGGCGACGACCTCGACCAGCCGGCCGAGGGCACGGGGAACGCCGCGCCAAGCCGGTTCCGGTCGCTCCAGGACCTCCGGACCGGCCAGGACCAGCGCGGCCGCCCCGTCGCTGTGGCGGCAGGCGTTGCCGGCCGTGACGGTGCCGTCGGGCCGGAAGGCGGGTGGGAGCCGCCGGAGCGCAGCCGGCGGCAGCGGGCGGCGCAGGGTCTCATCCCGGGCGACCACCCGAGGGGGCTCGTCCGGGCCCGGCACCGGGACCGGGACGATTTCCTCATCGAACAGCCCGGCGGCGGCCGCCGCCAGGAAGCGCTGCTGGCTTCGCCGGGCCCAGGCGTCCTGCGCCTCCCGCGGGATCCCGTACGCTCGGGCCACCGCCTCCGCCGCCTCACCCATGTCGGGATCGCCCAGCGACGGGGGCGTAAAGCGGGGACGCGCCAGGCGGGAGCCGTCCGGCGCAAGGCGCACCGGCTCCTGGCTGGTGCTCTCCACGCCGCCGGCCACGTAGCACCGGCCGGCCCCGCTCCGGATGAGGGCCGCGGCCAGCCGGACCGCCTCCAGTCCGCCGGCGCACTGCCGGTCGACCGTGAAGCCGGGCACCCAGACCGGCAGCCCGGCCTCCAGCAGCGCGAGCCGGGCGATGTTGCCGCCCGGCCCGACCGCATTCCCGAAGATCACCTCGTCGACCGCCTCCGGGCCGATCCCGGCCTGATCGATCGCCGCCCGGATCGCCGGCGCCGCCAGGTCCTCCGGCGGCAGAGACCGGAAC